>NZ_AKIW01000017.1 GCF_000282635.1 Variovorax sp. CF313 | reverse complement strand
GGCGTTTCCACACAGCCTCGGCCGACTGTAGCCGGCAACGCAGCAGGCGCCGAGGACCAAAACCAGAAGTTCGCTTCTCTCCAAAGCCGACGCTCGAAGTCACAGATTTAGTGTGGCGAGCTGTACGTCATTTTTGTGCAAGATACTGGTAGAGCTTGGGCGTCCGCTGGCGCCAGACACCAGAGGCCAGTTCGCGGAAAAATTGAGCGCAGTAGTCGCCAACAATCTTCCGTTCTACCTCCGGTGTGGTGCTACGAAACGGCGCCACCAGCTTGGACTCATAACCCTGTACAGCCGCCTCGTCAATCTGGCGACCTAGGGAATGTCTGATCAAGTCGTAAATTGGCTTGGTGACGAGTGTGCGTGTTGTGCCGCCGCGCTTGCGGGCTCATCGCGCCGGGCATCCCACGTGTTTGAAGGCCTCTTTGCTCCCTTCACGCTGCCTGCGGGCGCACCTGTCCCATCATCGCAATCAGTTTCTTCCTGGCCATCCACAGGTTCGACAGCGCAAACAGCGTGATCACATGCGCCGTGTTCTTGGCCAGTCCCTTGAACCTCACCTTCGCCAGGCCGAACTGCCGCTTGATCACCCGAAACGGGTGCTCCACCTTCGCCCGGATGCTGGCCTTCTGGTATTCCTGCTTGCGTGCTCTGGCCTTGGCTCGGCCCTCGGGCATCTTCGCCATGTCGCTGGGCCTGCCCGCAATGTGCCACTGCACATCCCGCTTGACTCGGCTCTGTGCTCCGCGATAGCCAGAGTCTGCCCACACCGTGTCCTCTTTGCCGTGCAGCAGATCATCCACCTGCTCCACGTCCGCTTCGTTGGCCGCGGTGGTCGTCACCGTGTGCACCAGCCCCGAGTCCGCATCCACACCGATGTGCGCCTTCATCCCGAAGTGCCACTGGTTGCCCTTCTTCGTCTGGTGCATCTCAGGGTCTCGCTCGCCGCTCTCGTTCTTGGTGGAACTGGGCGCCGCAATGATCGTGGCGTCCACGATAGAGCCGCGCTTCAAGAGCAGTCCCTTCCTGGCCAGATGGGCGTTGACCTGCTTGAAGATGTCTTCAGCCAGATCGCTGGCTTCCAGCAAGTGGCGGAAGTTCAGGATGGTCGTCTCGTCGGGGATCGCCTCCAGACCAAGTCCGGCGAACGTGCGCAGCGAGGCGATCTCGTACAAGGCTTCTTCCATCGCCGGGTCGCTCAGGGCGAACCAGTTCTGCATCAGGTGCACACGCAGCATGGCTTGCAGCGGGTAGGGGCGACGGCCTCGGCCTGCCACTGGATAGTGGGGTTCGATGACTTTGAGCAGCGCCTTCCAAGGCACCACCAGTTCCATCTCGGCAAGGAAGACTTCGCGCCTTGTCTTCTTCCTCTTGCCTGCTTGCTCGGCATCCGAAAAACTGATCTGACTCATCGCTCGTGCTCCTTTGCAGGGTTCAGTCCTTCATGCAAGAAACGTGCTCTTGATCAGACCTTCCCTAGGCAGGCTGCTCCCGCAGCATTGCTAAGAACGACGTGAACGTGCTGGCGACGCACACGTACTCGGACGACACGTGGGGACACCGGTAGAAGATGCCCGACCGCTCCTGAGCAAGCGAGAGGTACACGAATCCGCCGGACAAATCCCAGCCAACGATGAGCATTTTCGCGACGTCATCCCAACTGGCGTTATTCGCATCGTTCTCGAGTATTTCCTCCGCCGTGTGCATTCCATCCACGATACCGAACCGGCCGAAGGAAGTGCCGGCCGGCAACGGGAACTCGTAGCTATCGCCCAAGCCAGGACGCGCTCGGTTAGTTAGATAGTCCTTGTAGTCAGCGGGCAAGCTAGTGTCGAAGGCATGCTCAATGCGGCTGATTGCACCTTGGGTCGTCATTCGTCTGTCTTCTATTGGCCGCATGCGGCGGGGAAGCCGTCGTACCGATCGTAACGCCATCGACCCCTTGCGGTCATCGACGCCTGAAGACCTGTAGCTCCAAAGCTGACCTCCGAGCAGAACCGCCCCGCGTGCCACCGCTCCTCAACAATCAGACCAGGCGGAAATCCTCATAGCCGAGCCAGTAAGTCATGACGCTCGGGCTGATGACATCCACTCCGTAAGAGGTTCGGATTCGACCCTCGACGCCCTCGAAGGTCAGTACCGCGGGGACGCTGGTGACTGACTCAAGGTGGCCGTCAAGCGCGATCCATCCCTCATACGTCTGTGCCAGCTTGCAGGCAAGTGCGCCCAAGAGAATGTGGCTGACTTTGGCGCCGGTGTAAGTGGTGAGGCGTAGCGCTCCCAAGGGCGACCAGCCCATGAGTGACACACGGCGCTCATCCTCTTCCAGATCCGGAAACTCGAAATCGAAGGGCTGACCGCCCATCGAGAACTTGTGTTCGTCGAGTTGGAGTGCCCAATGACCAATTAGATCGGCGACCCGCGCTTGGTCGGGAGCGAGGAATGGCGAGGGCGTGAGCACAGTGACGGAATAGTAGGACATGAACGCAACTTAGGACGCGCGGGCAGCCGGCTGGCTGGCCGAAAGGGGACGCTCGCGAAAGACTGCATCTGGCCGACTGTAGGCGCACACAGGCTCGGCCGATGGCGGACGGCGGTTTTCAAGTGGATCTCGCGACTCGGCGGCCATCATCGTTGACACAGCGCGTCACTGACCATACCGCCTGAAAAAGATCTGCGGAAATCGTTGCCACGATGCCGTACTCCCTCTTCGTCGTTTCCGCTTCTTCCCATTCGCCTTCCGGAAGAACGCCATACTGATCGGCCGCACGCTCCCTGTCATATCTGAGAGCCGTCCCGTCTGACTTGACCTCTACGTAACGCACCCAAGTGCCGTCCGCTCCGATCTCCGAGTAGCACACGTACTCCTCGATTCCTAAGGTATTCCCACTTGAGCAGTAAAGGCGATACAACATAGATTTTTTCGGTGTCCGAGGTCGGCTTCCGATCAAAATGTGCGGAGGCCATGAGTGGCAGGTTCTGGCCGACTGTAGCCAAGCACGTCGCCCGTGCAAAGGGCCCTAAGCAGAAGTCAAGCCTTACGGGAAAAGGCATAGGCCCCAGCAATGCTGCCGAGCACTGGAACTCCCAACGAAATGGCTCTGAACAATAGTGGCATAGCGCCGTCGGCCGGACTGAGGAGCATGATGACGGTGAACGAGACTGTCAGAAGACCCGCCACAACGCCTTGAGCGATTGGTGCGCCACGACCGTAAGCAGCCGATACCCAGCCACACGCCAATGAAAAGAAAACTTCGGCGACAAGGTGAACGACCACGGGTAGCGACAGGTTGTACTGAAAAACGAACGCGTAGGCCTCTTGCAACGAGTGCCCTCTGCTAAGCAGCACCCGCAGCATCACGTTGCCCACAAGGGTGCCGACGTAAGACGGGCCGGCAATACCGACCGCGGCCCCCAGCAAGGCGGCGTTCCAGCTAAAGCTGCCAATAGGTCGACGGAGCGGGACGGTTGAAGACATGCTCAAACTCTTGGGAGATTTGGTGTTGATCGACGAATGCTCTTACACGCGCCAAGGTGCGCCGCGAGGATACCGAGTTGATCCGCAGCCAGGGCCAAAGCATCGTAGCCGGACGCAATGAATGTCTGCTGCTGGCCGCATTGTGCCGGCTGGGTGAACGGCCGGTTCTGGCCGCACTAAGACGGTCGCGCGGCCGCCTGCCGCTTCAGGATAGTTTGGAGCATTTCGTCGATGGCGACGTTGCCTGTCGCCTCCACGTGTTCTGAGACGGAAGCCAAGTATCCCTCCCAGTGCTCGGACGGCTCCTCCCACGGCATCTCGCGGAGCGTCCACCAGCGGTCAAACACTTGAATTGTGATGGCGTCGGAGCCAAGAACCCGGCGAGCGTCGCCGGGTGAGGACAGGAACTCGTACTCACGGACGCGCGCGAGGTAGAGCAGCTTCACAGCCATTGCAACCGCATCTTGGCGCCAGGCAGACCTATCGGCCCAGCTTCTGCTTGTCAGCAATGGCTCCAGAAGTATGTCTGCCTCCTCCGCGGTAAGGACAGAAGGGAACCTGGCCAGTGCAGCGACCGACGGCTCAATTTGGAAGTAGGTGGTGTGCTTCACAAGGTCGGTCGTCCTTCAAATTCTGGCTCGTAGTTGAAAGTCCGGTGTTGGCCGGTTTCTGTCTGTGCTGGCTAGTAGCCGGGTAGCCAAGGCTCCTGTTCGATAGCCGCAAGATTTCCCTCAGCAAGATGTCGGAACAGCTCGACAATCTTGCTTACGGGCACCTCATCCATGTGCCGTTCGCCCCTGCCCTCGGCTTCGAGATTCTCGAAGGTGATGTAGCCGCCCCGCGATACAGCCAAGCTCCATTCGGATTCATGGGTGACCGCCACTGAACCATGCTCGGTATCTTCCGGCCGATCTTCGAGCTCGCGCAGCAGCGCCAGGAAGTCCGAGTTGGGGCCGCCTGGGTCCATGCTGCCGTAACGGTGAGTCAGATTGAATGCCATGGTCGAAGGTGAAAAAGGCTAAGGGGCAAAGTCCGCTTGTAGCTGACGGTAGCCGGCCAGCGCGATTACAAGTCTCCTGCATCCTCTTCGACCGCCCAGTCCTTCATGTCCGGGACAACGCACTGGGCCACAAAGTCGAACACATCAGGATACGTCGCGACAACGATGTTCCACGTTCTCGGGGAGTCCGTTGAGCCGTTGCCAAACACAGGGTGAAAGTACACAACCTTGTCGGTAGGCAGCCCGTTCTCAAGCTCCAATCCCGCAAAATCCTCGCGATCTTGACGTCGCGCGAACACAAAAACTTCGCCACGTTGGACGTCTTCGCGGCGAAATGCATTGGCAGCGAATGCCATCTCATCCGCATCTTGAATGAAATGCCACGGCGTGAAGTGAGTCAGATCGAGAGAAAGGAACCAACGAAGCGCGTTTGGCCAAGCAGTGTCAATTTTTGAGCGTTCCATAGAGAGTCGACTTGTCTTGATTGTGGTGACTGACCGGTTGAATCCGCCACCGCTAGTCGCCGTAGTCTCTTACTGGGTCTTCCACCCCGTCAGACATCCAGAAGCGCCAAACCCCAACCTCTTTTCCCGAGCGGTACTGTCCTTCCGATGCAAGCACCCCGTTTGAGTGAAAGTCGCGCCACAAACCCTCCTCCTTGCCATCAGTGAAATGACCTTCGGAGGCCACGTTACCGTTCACGTGATACGCCAAAAAGAAACCATGAAGCACCCACCGAGTTCCATCCGGCGACATCACCCTTGCATAGCGAAACTTGATGGCCCCGGAGTCATAGGGGATCTCGGCGATGTTCAGGTCAGCTTCTGTGCTCATGTTCTTGCGTCACTGAGAGAAATGGCGGGCGACCATGAACGTCTGGTTCTGGCCGACTCC
This sequence comes from Variovorax sp. CF313, assembly GCF_000282635.1. GTDB lineage: Bacteria > Pseudomonadota > Gammaproteobacteria > Burkholderiales > Burkholderiaceae_C > Variovorax. The sequence goes on along the minus strand of NZ_AKIW01000017.1, from coordinate 22,956 downwards.
GGCCGATTATGTGGCCAGGCCATGCTCTCGAAGGGCTGATAGCCAGGCCTCCCCGTAGAGCGCAAGGCATTGATCTCCTAAGAGCACGTCGTCGAAGAATGCCGTCATCGACGCCGCCACGATGCGCATCGCACCCCCGTCGGTGTCCTCCTGCAGCACCGCGCCGCCCTTGTCGTACCGGAAGACAAAGCCGCTGTAGTCGCTTGCAAATTGAACACTGCGGTCATCGGAGCCGGCTCGAACTGCATCGAGGGAGGCTATTCGAATCTCGTCGAGACTTGACCCTCCCCAGCGGGAGAGAAGGTCAACATGGGCAGCGCTCAAAGGCCAAGGTCTTTGAGCGCTGAGCGCGAGGACTTCTGTCTCAGCGGGAGGCTCGGAAAACTTGCAGAGTGCTGGCTTCAGGAACCCCGAATCGAGGGCACCTTGAAGCTTTTGGAATCTCATGGGGGCATGCTCCTCAACGTCTGCTGTTGGCCGATAGTACCTATTCGAGCGAGCCTTTCGAAGGCTGGCAGTCGCTGCATGGCCGTCCTTCGTGTGCGCCCGCTTCAGACTGTTGCGAGACAGGCCTGCACGCCTGACTATCTCGCGAATGCACAACCAATCATTTCATTTGCATCTTTTACTCAGAGCAAATCAGCCGGCGCATCATGTCTTGTGCATGTCGTATCGATGCACTTTGGGTCTCGGCTCGACCCACCCGGCCGCTCCGGTATCCAACTACTTCAATTGGAGACCCAAATGAAAAAATTCATTCCCAGCGCCATCGCCAGCCTCCTGATCGCCGGGGCAATCTTGCCGGCCGCCGCCAAGGAGAAAGTCGTCGACCGGAGCATCACGGAAGCGGAAGTCCTGGGGGCCCAGCAGGCCTGGTGCAAGGCGCTGGTCGACATCAGTGCTGCGAATTCCAGCGCAGGGCAGCCGGCCGCCAGGGCGCTGGCCGAGAAGGTCATCGACAGCGCCTACGCCTACCAGCTGGGCGCAGTGCTGTTCAAGCCGACGCTCACGACATCGCCGCAGACCTTCCGCACCGCTCGCGACGGCGCGCTGGCGTACTTCGTGGGCGGCAACCCTGCCTTTCCCAACGACACCGGCTTCGCCCTGAAGGGCTGGACCAAATGCGACATTGCCAACAGTGCCGTGCTCATCCACGGCGACGTGGCCAGCACGCTGGGTAACGTGCTGTTCACTGACCCGGACGGCAAGGTCACCACGGTCGACAAGACCTGGACTTTCGTGAAGGACGGTGCCGGCAAGCTGCGCATCGTCGTGCATCACTCGTCGCTGCCGTACGCTGGCCGTTGAACACCGCGTTCGAGTGCCGGCAGGCCCAGGCTCTAGGGCAGCGCCTTCAAGGGGCCTTCATCGGGTGATGACGGCCCCTCGGAGGACCGTCATTGGCGGCTCAAAGGCGCGAATCGGTGGCAGCACGCCGTCGTAGCGCGCGACCTGCACCGCAGTGCGTTGCCCCGCGCAACCCTGCGCCAGCGATGAGGTGCCGATGTCGCGCGTCAACACATTGGGGTTGCCGTGCACGCTTGCACTTCGAGCGGCAGTGGTCAGAGTGGCTGAACGCCTGTCTGTCTTGGGTCAGTAGGCACCCATGTAGTCGCGCTTGCCGATCTCAACACCGTTGTGACGCAAGATGGCATAGGTGGTGGTCACGTGGAAGAAAAACTGCGGCAGTCCATAGTGCAGAAGATATGCGCCTGCAGTCAGCTTCTTTTCCTTGGGGGTGCCGGGGCGCAATACGATCTCGCGGCTCTCGCTTGAATCAAATTGCTCAGGCTTGAAGGAGCCGATATGGGCCAAAGCTTTGGCGATCAACGCTTGCAGGTCGGCGAAGCTGACCTCGGTGTCGGGCCAGGACGGCACCTCGGCACCAGCCAGGCGGGAGGCAATGCCCTTGGAGAAGTCTGCGGCGATCTGTACCTGACGTACCAGCGGAAACATGTCAGGGAACAGCCGCGCCTGCAGCAGCGCATTCGGATCGATATTTTTCTGCGTCGCCTGGTCTTCGGCCTTCTTGAGCACGTCGGACAGGGCGCGCAGCATCTGCTGCATGACGGGAACGGAGGCGTTGTACAGCGGGCTGGTCATGGTGAGTTCACTTCTAAAATTGGGCACGATGGCCGGAGTTGGCGTGGCAGAGGCCCTGCCGACCATGCAAGGCTAACAGCACAGGGCGAACTGAATCGCCTCGGCTTTTGTGGCCAGCTTTTCTCCCTGCTGGTAGTCGGAGCAGCCGCGTTGAAGGGCAGTTCATTAGCAAGAAGCGGACGTCAATTGCAGACGCACGACAGACCGCGATCGCTGCGTAACCGCCCTTCGAGGATGCCCGCTTCAGGCTGGCTGCCCCCTTACCTACGCCCCGCTCACAAACGGCCGGTCTCCTTCAGCACCAAGGTTTCAACCCAATTCAATGGTCCGACGCAGCAACCCCGATTGCTCGGCACTCGGCCCGACAAGGATCTCCACCTCGCCCGCCTCGAACAAGGGCAGCAGGTCCGGCCCGAGGTAGCGCAACTCGGACGCCGGCAACTCCAGTTCGACCGCGCCGGCTTCGCCGGGCATCAATCGCTGCTTCGCGTAGCCCTTGAGTTCCAGCAGCGGCCGGGTGACACGGCTCACCTTGCCGCGCACGAACAGGAAGACGGTCTCTTCAGCCTCGCGCGCGCCAACGTTGCGCAGCCTGACGCTGATCTTCAGCGCGTCCTGCTCGCGCACGCGCCGCGGCTCGACCTGGAGTTCGTCGTAGCTGAATCGGCCGTAGGTCAGGCCATGACCGAAGGCATACAGCGGCGTGTTGTCGACGTCCTGGTACTTGCTCGTGAAGTAGTCGGCGGGATTCATCGGCCGGCCGGTGGGACGCTGACCGAAGTGGATCGGCACCTGTCCGACGGCGCGCGGCCAGCTCATCGGCGTGCGGCCGCCGGGCGATGCCCGGCCTGTGACCACGTCGGCGATCGCATGACCCGCTTCGACGCCGAGGAACCACGCAGCCAGCAGCGCATCGGCGTGTTCGGAAAGCCAGGGGACGACGAGCGGACGGCCCGAAAACAGGATCGCGACGACGGGGATGCCTAGCGCACGTGCACGGGCCGTCACCGCTTCGGCCAGAGCCTGCTGTCGACCGGGAAGCGCGGGCGTGGCGCGGCTGGCCGCCTCGCCGCTCATCGTGGCGCGCTCGCCCAGGCACAGCAGAACGGCGTCGGCGCCCTCGCACAGCGCGACAGCAGCTTCGATGCCGCTGTCGTCGTCGCTCTCGATGGCAACGCCCGGTGCGTGGCGTATGTCGGTCTGCGGCAGCGCGGCGCGCAAGCCGGCAAGCACGCTGACGGCCGGCTCGTGTTCGCCGGCCCCCCACCACGGGCCTTTCATCTCGGTGCTCGCGTCGGCCAGCGGGCCGATGACGCACAGTGCCTTGGCCGCCGCGGGCAAGGGCAAGGGCAAGGTGTCACGCTCGTTCTTCAGCATGACGATGGCCCTGCGCGCGGCGTCGCGCGCCACCGCGCGTCGCTCGGCGACAACCACCGCGGGCTCCGGTGTCGCGCCGCGGCGGTAGGGGTCATCGAACAGTCCGAGCTGTTCCTTGAGCCGCAACACGCGGCGCACGCTGGCGTCGATCTCCTCGATCGTCACGCGCCTCTGCTCGAGCGCGACCGGCAGGCCCTTGCGGTATGCGTCGGCCATCATGTCGATGTCGACGCCGGCCTTCAGCGCCAGTACCGCGGCATCGACGAGATCGGCGGCAACGCCGTGCTTGATCAATTCCGCGATCGCGTTGTAGTCGCTGACGATGACGCCATCGAAGCCCATCTCGCCGCGCAGCCAGTCGCGCAGCAAGGGAATGTGCGCCGTCATCGGCACGCCATTGAGATCGGTGAAGGCGGGCATCAGCGTCGCGACGCCGGCGCGCACGGCCGCCGCGAAGCCCGGCAGATGCACTTCGCGCAAAGTGCGCTCGGAGATGTCGACGGCGGCGTACTCGCGCCCCGCGGCGACCCCGCCGTACGCGACGAAATGCTTCGCGCAGGCGGCCAGCGATTCGGCCGACGACAGGTCGGCGCCCTGGAAACCGCGCACCTTGGCCTGCGCGATGCGCGCGTTGAGCCAGGGGTCTTCGCCGGGTCCTTCCGCGGTGCGGCCCCAGCGGGGATCGCGCGACACGTCGAGCATCGGCGCGAAGGTCATCGCCAACCCTTCGGCCGCGCCCTCGCGCGCGGCCTCGCGCGCCGTGCGCTCCCAGAGTTCGTCGTCGAAGGTGCCGGCCTCCGCGAGCGGGATCGGAAAGAGCGTGCGATGGCCATGAATGATGTCCAGGCCGATCAGCAGCGGAATGCCGAGCCGGGACTTCTCGACGGCCAGCCGCTGCATCTCGCGCGTGGGGCCGGCACCGACCATGTTCAGCAGATTGCCGACGGTGCCATCGATGATCGACTGCGTGGAGTCTCCCGCGAGCACCGGCCCGGTGACCGTGTAGCTGGAGGCGGTCATCGTCAGTTGACCCAGTTTTTCGGCCAGCGTCATCCGGGCCATGAGGGAATCGATGCGACTCATCATCAGGGATTTCGAATAGAACCCAGGGGACCTAATGATGGCATGCTGCGGGGGAGCCGTCGGCCGCGTGACGCCGATGATTCGATGAAAACCAACCGTGACACCCGGGACGACAACGAAAGGAACCGTTCGTGCAGAAGGATGACAGGAACCCGAGGGCACTGGCTGCCCTGCCCGATGAAGCCTTGATCGACGCCGTGCAGCGGCAGACCTTCCGCTATTTCTGGGACGGTGCGGATGCCGCCAGCGGCCTGGCACTCGACCGCCGCACGCTCGTCAGCGCCACGGGCGAAGACCTGGCCGACGAGAGGGTCGCGATCGGCGGCACGGGCTTCGGCATCATGGCCATGATCGTCGCGGTGGAACGCGGCTGGGTCACGCGGGACGCAGCGCTGGAGCGCCTGGGGCGCATGCGCGACGCCCTCTTCCGCGCCAGGCGCTACCACGGTGCCTTCCCCCACTTCATGGACGCAGCAAGCGGCGCGACGATCCCGATGAGCCCCAAGGACGACGCGGGCGATCTGGTCGAGACCTCGTTCCTCTGCATGGGCCTGCTCTGTGCGCGCCAGTATTTCAGCGAGGACACGGCCGCGGCGCGCCGGTTGCGCAGTGACATCGACACACTGTGGCACGAGGTCGAATGGAACTGGTTCACCCAGGGCGGACGGGACGTGTTGTATTGGCACTGGAGCCCGAACCACGGCTGGGCGATGAACCATGAAGTGCGCGGCTGGAACGAGTGCCTCATCACATATCTGCTGGCGGCGGCCGCGCCGCGCCATGCGATCGATCCGCGGGTGTACCACCGCGGCTTTGCGGCGGGGACTGGTTTCCTCAACGGCCGGTCGTACTACGGCATCGAGATACCGCTGGGCATGCCGTATGGCGGCCCGCTGTTCTTCACGCACTACTCGTTCTGCGGCCTCGATCCGCACGGCCTGAAGGATCGCTACGCCGACTACTGGGATCTCAACTGCCGCCACCTGCAGATCAACCGTGCACACTGCATCGCCAATCCTCATGGCCACCCGGGCTACGGCGAATCGTGCTGGGGCCTGACCGCCAGCGACGACCCCGACGGCTACCTCGCGCACGCCCCGGACGTCGACAACGGCACCATTTCGCCGACGGCCGCACTGGCCAGCCTGCCGTATGCGCCCACCGAGGTGATGCAGGTTCTGCGGCATTTCCTCACCGTGCATGGCACGCGCTTGTGGAAGGACTACGGCTTCGTCGATGCGTTCTGCGAACGGCGCGATTGGTTCGCAGAGACTTTTCTCGCCATCGACCAGGGCCCGATCGTCGTGATGATGGAGAACCATCGCACAGGCCTGCTCTGGAAACTGTTCATGAGCGTGCCCGAGGTGCAGGCCGGGCTGCGCCGCCTGGACTTCAGCAGCCCGCACCTCGGGTCACCGGCACTGTGACATTCGGCGTGGCGAGTCATCAAGACCCGGCGTTCGAGTCCTGGCTCGACGGACAGCTCTCCCATTCGGCGAGCGCGATGCTGTCCAGCGTCTCGCCGGTGTCGATCGTCAAGCATCGCCCAGGCTTCGGCCAGACCATACGGCCGGTCGCCGGTGCCATCGTCGCCTCGCCCGTGCTCGGCAACTACGACCCTGACCCGGACTACTTCTTCCATTGGTTCCGGGATTCCGCCGTCGTCATCGATGCGCTGCGCCTGCTCTACGTCGAGCGACGCATCGGCATCGAAGCCCTGGAGCATCTGCGCGACTTCACCCGCTTCAGCCTTGCCTTGAACGCACTCGACGGCCGCGCGATTGCCGCGGTGCAGGACCGCAGGACGCGCGTGGCTCCCGAATTGCTGCAGTACCTGCGCGAGGACCATGAGCTCGCGGGCGTCCACGGCGATGCCGTCGCCGCCGAGACGCGGGTGAACCCCGACGGCACGCTCGATGTCCTGCGTTGGGCGCGCCCTCAGCACGACGGGCCGCCGCTGCGAGCGCTGGCGCTGCTGCGCTGGGTGGCCGGCGGGCACCTCGACGCGGCCCTTCTGGCCGAGGTCGCGCCGCTGATCCGCTTCGACCTCGGCTTCACGCTGCGCCACTGGCGCGAGCCGTCGTTCGACATCTGGGAGGAGGAAAGCGGCCATCACTACTACACGCTGCGCGTCTCGGCAGCAGCGCTGGCCGAAGGCGCGGCATGGCTGGAGGGCCTGGGCGACGCGGCGCAGGCGCAGCGCTGCCGGGAGGAGTCGCAGGCCGTGCTGCGCCTGCTCGATGGCTACTGGGTCGATGAGGAAGGCGCGACGCACGGCTACTACCGTTCGCGCGTGCTGGCCGATGGCCGGCCCAGTCCGAAGGCGCTGGACATCGCGGTGATCCTGTCGGCGATCCACAGCCTCGGCACCGAGGCCTCGCACAGCCCGGTCGATCTGCGCATGCAGGCCACGCTGGCGCGGCTCGACGCACTGTTCGACGCTGCCTATCCGATCAACCACGGCCGTGCCGCAGGCCGTGGCACGGCGATGGGCCGGTACGCCGGCGACGTGTACTGCTCAGGCGGCGCGTACTACTTCTCGACGCTCGGTGCCGCCGAGTTCTGTTTCCGCGCCGCGGCGCTGGGCGGCGATGCACGCCATGGGAACCAGTGGATGGAGCGCGGCGACGCCTACCTGGCCACCGTACGCACCTACACGCCGGCCGGCGGTGATCTGTCGGAGCAGTTCGATCAGCACAGCGGCGCGCAGACCTCGGCGAAGCAATTGGCCTGGAGCCACGCCGCGTTCATTTCGTGTGTCTTCGCGCGCCGCATCGCGGCCGCCGCCTCTCAGGCATCGCGGTAACGATGAGCGCAAGGCCAGGCGACCCTGCCGAGCCGGCTGCAAGGACCGGCGTCTTCCGCCAGGTCGGCGAGCTGCTCGGCGCCTTGCGCGTATCCCCGGTCGCGAAAACGCTTGTCGCGCTGATGGGCGCGATCGTCGTGGTCGTCGCGCTCACGGCGTATGGGCAGATCGAGCTCAACAGCTGGAACAAGCCGTTCTACGACGCGATCTCGCGCCGCGACCTGAGCGAATTCATCGTGCAGGTCGGCGTCTTCGCGGTGATTGCGGGCGCGCTGCTGGTCTTGAACGTCGCGCAGCGGTGGCTCGGCGAAACCTTGCAGCTGAAGCTGCGCAAGGCAGTGGTCAATGACCTGGTGGGGCTGTGGCTGCAGCCGCGCCGGGCGTTCTGGCTCCAGGCCAGCGGCCCGATGGGTGCCCATCCCGATCAGCGCATGCACGACGACACGCTGAAGCTGTGCGATCTGTCGGTCACCCTCGGCGTGGGCCTGCTGCAGGCCACGATGCTGTTCGGCAGCTTCGCGAGCGTGCTGTGGGTGCTCTCCAAGGACTTCAGCATCTTCTTCGACGGCCAGGACCATGTGTTGCCGGGCTTCATGTTGTGGGCGGCGATTGTCTATGCGGTGGCCGGGTCGCTGGTCACCTACTGGGTCGGCAACGGCCTGATCTCGCGCAACGCCGAGCGCTACGCGCGCGAAGGCGAACTGCGCTTCTCGCTGACGCGCATCAACGAGCATCTGGACGGCATCTCCCTGGCCGGTGGCGAGGCCGACGAGAAGCGTCGCGTCGCCATGCATTTCGGCGACGTGCTGCGCGCCACGTCGCGCGTGGTGCTCGGGCTGACCAACCTGACCTGGGTCACCGCGGGCTTCGGCTGGATCACCATCATCGCGCCGACGCTGGTGGCCGCACCGCTGTATTTCTCGGGGAAGGTTTCGTTCGGCGGCCTGATGATGGCTGCCGCGGCCTTCACGCAGGCGCAGTCGTCGCTGCGCTGGTTCGTCGACAACTTCAGCATCATTGCCGACTGGCGCGCCACGCTGCTGCGTGTCACCGACCTGCGCCGGATGCTGGCGTCCGATCTGGAGGCACGGGCGAGCGGCAGTCGCATCGCCTACGAGGAAGGCGAAGGCGGAACGCTCGCGATCGAAGCGCTGGAGGTTCGCTCCTGGAGCGGCCACGATCGGCTGGACGTTTCGGGCCTGGTCGTGCACCGCGGCCAGCGCGTGCTGATCCTCGGCACGCCGGGTGCCGAGAAGACGCTGCTGTTCCGCTCGCTTGCGGGCCTGTGGCCCTGGGGCTCCGGCACGGTGCGCCGGCCGGGCGGCGAGACGATCCACTACATGCCGCGCGGCACGCCCTACATTCCCCGCGGCACGCTGGCCGAAGTGCTGTCGTATGCGATGGAGCCGACGACCTATCCCAGAGATGCCATGGTGGCCGCGCTGGCAAGCGTGGGCCTCCAGCGCCTGGAACCCTTGCTTGACAGGAAAGGCCGCTGGGAAAGCGAGCTCAGCATGGACGAGCAGCTGCGGCTGGGCTTCGCCCGCGTGGTGCTGCAGGCGCCGCCCTGGCTGGTGATGGACGAGGCCTTCAGCGCATTCGACGACGACACGCTCGAACTCATCATCGGCGTGCTTGGCAAGCTCACCCACACGGGCATCATTCACATAGGCTCGGCCGGCGAGGCGCACGACCGGCTGTTCACGCAGGTGGTTCATCTGGTCAAAGCGCCGCACGCCGTGCCCGAGGAGCAGCGACCATGAGACGCCCCCCGCCAACCGTCAGCCGTGCGCGCCGCGCCCTCATGCGGCTGGCTCTTGCGCTGCCCGCCTGGCCCACCGGGTCCCGGGCGGCTGATTTCGGCTTCCGGCCGCCGCGCGACCCGGACGATGCCGCCGCTGCGGACCTGATGCGGGACTTGGCCGAGCGCATCCTGCCGGTGTACCAGGACGCGGACACCGATTCCTTCCTGGCCAACGTCACCGCCCTGCAGATCGTCAGCGGCGCCTACCGTGCGGCCTACGACAGCAGCCGCTCCCTGCGCGACCGGCGCCAGGGCAAGCCCTTCGACGGCCTGGTCGAGCGTGCGATCCTCGATGGCATCTATGCGAATGCGCGCATGCTCGAGGCGGACGGGCGCCTCGGCTTCGCCGAAGCCTACGCGCGCTCGTTCCATGAGCTGGTGTCGCCGCTCGACAACGCGCAGGCCCAGGCCGTCATGGCGCGGCTCGAGATTCCGCCGGCTACATACAGGGAGCCGCTGCGCCAGGCCTTCGATCTCTGGCGCGCGAAGGGCAGCCTCCCGGAGGCCGAGGCCTTGGCGCTCGTGCGAACCTGGCTCTCGTACCAGTCGCGCCGCAGCTTCGGTGCGCTGCTGCCCGAATTGTTCGCCGCGCAAAACGGCAGCCGCTACGTGGCGGAGGCCGACGTCAGGATTCCCGTGCGGGGCGGCGTCATCCATGCCAGCGTGGTCCGGCCCGGCCGCATGGACGGCGCGCTGTCGACGCTGCTGCGCTTCACGCTCGACCCGGCCGAGGACGACGCCAGGCGCAGCGCCGCCAGGGGCTACATCGGCGTCACGGCATACGTGCGCGGACGCACGCCCGACGGCAAGGGCGCCGTGTGGCCCTTCATTCGCGACGGCGAAGATGCCGCCGCCGTCATCGACTGGATCGCCCGGCAGGCGTGGAGCGACGGCCGCGTTGCCATGCTCGGCGACGGCTACTCCGGCTACGCCGCCTGGGCCGCCGCGCGCAGGAGGCCGGCGGCGCTCAAGGCCATCGCCACCATCGCGCCGATGGCGCCGGGCATCGACTTCCCGATGGCCGGACAGATCTTCCGCAACGCCATGGTCCGCTGGGCGCAGGAGCACGCGGATGCCGAGCCCCTGCAGGCCGGCATCGACGCCGACGCCGGCCCGGACGCGGTATGGCAGGCACTCGACGCGCGCTGGCATCGCGGCAATCGCCCCTACTGGGACGTGGACCGCGTCCTGCTGGGCAGGCGCAGCAGGCTGATCCGCGCCTGGCTGACACACCCGAGCCACGACCGCTACTGGCAGAAGTTCCTGCCGTCGGCGGAGCAGTTCGCGCGCATCGACATCCCGGTGCTCAGCTTCGCCGGCTACTACGGCGCCGACGCCGGCGCGCTCTACTTCCACCACGAGCATCTTCGCAACCGGCCGCAGGCCGACACGACGCTGCTGCTGGGCCCCTACGACGCGACCTCGATCCGCCGCGGCACGGCGCCGACGCTGCGCGGCTACACGCTGGACCCCGTCGCGCGCGTCGACCTGCCCGAGCTGCGCTACCAATGGCTCGACCACATCCTGAAGGGCGCGAACAAGCCTTCCCCGCTGCTGGATCGCATCAACTACCAGGTGATGGGCGCGGACCAGTGGCGCCATGTGCCGACGCTGGACGCGCAGGAGCGCACGCCGCTGCGCCTCTATCTCGACACCAATGGGCGCGACGACCCGCACCGCCTGTTGCCGTCGCCGTCCGAAGGCGGTGGCAGCGCGCGGCTCTCGGTCGATCTCGCCGATCGGCGCGACGTGGGCATGCCGTGGCCCGACGCGCTGCGCGTGAAGGAAGTGCCGACGCGCAACGGCATCAGCTTTGTCAGTGACCCGCTGCCTTCGGACACCGAGATCGCCGGCAGCCTGCGCGGCGTGTTCGACATCACGCCCTCGCGGCAGGACGTGGACTTCCACATCTCGCTGTACGAGCAGACGGCGAGCGGCGAATACCAGCTGCTGTTCGACCCCTACGACTTCCGCGCGAGCTACGCCGGCCATCGCGTGCGCCGCCGGCTTCTTCGGGCCGGCGAGCGCCAGCTGCTGGCCTTCACCACCGAGCGGGTCACCGCTTGCAGGCTCGCGGCGGGCAGCCGCATCGTGCTGGTGATCGGCCTCAACAGGCGCCCCGACCGGCAGGTCAATTACGGCAGCGGCAAGGACGTGAACTCGGAAACCATTGCCGACGCGAAATGGCCCGTGCGCGTGCGCTGGCATGCGCGCAGCTACGTTGAGATCCCGACCGGCGAGCCTTGATCCCTCATCGTGTCGTCGGGCCCTTGTCGCTCACCGCGCCGATGAGGACACCTTCGCAAGGCGCCAGCACCAAGGGCCCTTCGATCGATCCGGCGCGCGCAGGATCGGTCGATGCCAGCACGATCGGCTGGCGCGGCAACAGCGCTGGCGATACCGGCGCCGAGGTGGCGCCGAAGTTCAATATCACCACCAGCCGCTGTCCGTCGCTCTCGCGCGCATAGGCGAGCATCTCGTCCCCGGCTTCAAGCGCTTCGTAGCTGCCCCGGTGCAGCGCAGGCTGCGCGCGGCGCAACGCGATGAGGCGCTTGTAGAGCGCCAGCATGGAGCCCGGATCGCGCGACTGCACTTCGACGTTGTGCATGTGCCAGTCGGATGCGAGGCGCAGCCACGGGATTCCCGTCGTGAAGCCGGCGTGCGCTTCGGCGCTCCACTGCATGGGCGTTCTCTCCGGGTCTCGGCCCAGGCCCATGCCAGGCTTGTTCTTCTCGAACGGGTCCTGCACTTCGTCGGCAGGAATGGGGACGTCCGTCATGCCGATCTCGTCGCCGTAGTAGAGCGTGGGCGTGCCGCGCAGCGTGAGCAGCAGCATGGCGGCGAGCCGCGCCATCCGTGGCCCGACGCGGTTTGCAATGCGGGACCTGTCGTGATTGCCCAGCACCCAGTTCGGCTGGGCGCCGGCGGGCAAGGCGGCTTCGTAGTCGCGCACCAGGCGGTCGATGCGCGCCGCCTGCCACTCGGTCGCGATCAGCTGAAAGTTGAAGGGCAGCTGCACGCCTTCGAGCACCCCCTGGGCGTTGAGGCCGTAGTAGGCGACCAGGCGCGCGAGCGGCAGGTAGAGCTCGCCGATCAGCACGCGCGACGAGTGTGCATCGCTGAACTCGTCGACCACGCGGCGCATCTCGGCCACGATCGGCTGCACCTCCGGCAGGTCCGTGTTGTGAAGCATCGTCCAGCGAAGAAACGGGTCCTGCCCTTCGACGAAATCCGGATTCGGCGGGTTGTCGCGGAACTGCGCGTCCTTGACGATCTGCGAGAGCACGTCGACGCGGAATCCGTCGACGCCGCGCCGAAGCCAGAAACGCAGCACCTCGTACATCGCGGCGCGTACTTCGGGGTTGCGCCAGTTGAGGTCGGGCTGCTCCTTCAGGAACGAATGGGCGTAGTACTGCCCGGTGGCCGCATCGAAGCTCCAGGCCGGGCCGCCGAAATTGCCGAGCCAGTTATTGGGCGGCCCGCCGTCGGGCGCCGGGTCGCGCCAGATGTACCAGTTGCGCCGCGCATCACTGCGCGCGCTGCGGCTTTGCACGAACCACGGATGCCGGTCCGACGTGTGGTTGGGCACGAAATCCAGGATGATCTTGAGCCCCTTCGCATGGGCCTCCTGCACCAGCGCATCGAAGCCATCGAGCGTGCCGAAGCACGGATCGATGTCGCAGAAATCGGAGATGTCGTAGCCGAAGTCGGCCATCGGCGAGGGATAGATCGGCGAGATCCAGACGGCGTCGACGCCGAGCGAGACCAGATGATCCAGCCGGGCACGGATTCCGTCGAGGTCTCCGATGCCATCGCCGTTGCTGTCCTGGAACGAACGCGGGTAGACCTGATAGACGATTCCGCACTTCCACCAGTCGTCAGCTGACATCTTGATCCCTTCGTGCTTGGCTTCGAGCGGGGTCATTGTCTCCAGAAACCGTGCGGGGCATCGTCAAGCAGGCCCGGAGCGGACGTAGCAACCCGACTACGCTCGAGCGGCGACCCGCCCTCTCGTCGACGCCTGGGCCTCGTGCAGGTACGTCGTGAAGCCATCCCTGGCCGGTGGAACCGAATTGAGCAGCATCACCGCGCTCACCTGTCCACGATGGCCTGCTCCGTGCGTGACAACATGCATGAGCATCTCCTCGCGGGACATGCGCCCCTGTGCGCCGTCGGTGAACGCGAAGTCGATTCGTTCGGCCAGTTGGTCGAGATCGAGCGTCGACACATAGTCGATGTATTCCTGATCGCTTCTCCGGAGATCGGTGGACAGATCTTCCAGCGTTGGCATCTCGCTCAAGTTGGCCGATGCGTACCCGTGAGCTTCCCGCCTGATGTGGGCGGCGAATATCCGGTCGACCACATAGGTGTGGCTCAAGGCCTTGATGGCCAAAGCGGTGATCGAGGAGCTGTCGCCAAGCCGGGCCAGCGCGGTCAACAGCTGATCGTTTGCCCAAGCCTTGTATCTGAAGAGGTGATGCAGTGTGTCGTCCATGTCATGGTCTCCTGAGGGGTTTGCGCGCCACGGGTCTTACATGCAGGAAGTTGCGCTGCCTGTCCGCGCCCACTCAGAATATGAGCGATCATTCGCTTTTCATACTCGCATTGATGGCATCTGAAAATGACGAGAAAACCAGTCATCCGGCCCAGGAAAACCGCCATTCAGGAGCGATCGCGCGCGACCGTGGACAACCTGATCGAGGCAACTGCTCGCATTCTGGTCAAGGATGGTTTCGACAAGGCCAGCACCAACCGCATCGCGGAGGTTGCGGGGGTGAGCATCGGCTCGCTCTATCAATATTTCCCCAGCAAGGAGGCACTCGTCGCCGCCGTGATCGAGCGCCACCAGCAGCAGATCATGCAGATGGTGCGCAGCGAGCTGAGCGAGGTCTCGAGCCAGCCGCTGGACCAGGCGATGCGCAGGTTCGTCGCTGTCGCGGTAGAGGCGCACCGTCTCGATCCCCAGCTGCATCGGGTGCTCGCCGAACAGATCCCGCGCGTGGGAAAGCTGGAGAAGCTGGAAACCTTCAGTCGTGAAAATTTCAGCCTGTTCAGTACCTATCTCGAAGGAGCCCGGGACGAACTCGGCGTCGACGACCTGGAGCTCGCATCGTTTGTATGTGTCACCACGATCGAGGCGTTGACGCACAACGCGGTGCTGCACCACTCCAGGGTTCTGACCGACGATCGGATGGAAGCGCTCATCGACGAGGGTGCGCGCCTCGTGACCGGCTACCTGAAAGGCCAGCGCGCAAACCAGCTCCGCGCAGGTCACCATAAGCCCATCCGCTGAGATCGCTCCCATGCAGGCGGCCGGGCGGCCCGTGGCGAGCGCAGGGCTCAGCCCTCATTGTTCTCCGGCAGCCTCGCAATCACCTTGATCTCGAACTGGAATCCGTAGAGCCACGTCACCCCGATCCCCGTCAGCGTCGGGTGTGGCGCACTGCCCCAGTACTCCGGCACCACCTTCCAGACCGTCTCGAAGTTCGACTCCGGATCGACGATGAACACCGTGACGTCGACCACATCGTCGAACGTGCAGTTCGCCGCCGCAAGGATCGCATTCAGGTTCTCGAACGCCAGCCGGACCTGCGCCTCCAGATCGGGCTCCGGCGAGCCGTCGGGGCGGCTGCCGACCTGCCCCGACACGAACAGGAAGCCGTTGGACCGGATCGCCGGCGAGTAGCGATTCTTTTCGTAGAGCGCCTGGCGCCCGGGTGGAAAAACGACGTCGCGCTGAGTCATGGATGGATGGCCTTCCCGAAGAAATAACGATGAAGGGACTTTAGGGAGCCGCGCCTCCCGGATAAACGGGCAAGGCCAACAATCACTGTTTGCAGAACCCAAACAATCCGCGCATCCGCAGGAGCAGCACCATGGACCGTTTCGATGCAATGCAGGCATTCGCCCGCGTGGTGGAAGCAGGCAGCTTCACCAAGGCGGCCGAGACGCTTCACATGAGCAAGACCAGCGTGACGCAGCTGGTGCAGCAGCTCGAAGCGAGGCTGCGCGTGAAGCTGCTCAACCGCACGACGCGCAAGGTCAACGTCACTGCCGACGGCGCGGCCTACTACGAGCGCGTGGTGCGCCTGCTGGCCGACATGGACGATGCCGAGACCAGCCTCTCGGGCGCCTCGGCATCGCCCAGGGGCCGGCTGCGCGTGGACGTGCCCAGCCCGCTGGCGCGCACGATCCTGGTGCCGGCGCTGCCGGCGTTCCACGCGCGCTACCCCGACATCCAGCTCGACATGGGCGTGAGCGATCGCATAGTGGACCTGATCGGCGAGAACGTGGACTGCGTGGTGCGCGGCGGCGAACTCACCGACCAGTCGCTCATGGCACGCCGCGTGGGCGATCTGCAGCTCGGCGTGTATGCGGCGCCGAGCTACCTGGAACTCGCCGGCACGCCCTCGCACCCTCAGGACCTGGAAGATACGCATCACCGCATCGTGGGCTTCCTGTGGTCACGCAACGGCAAGACTTTTCCGTACACCATGCGCCGCGATGGCGAGCACATCGGGGTGCAGGGCCGCTACGTGCTGTCGGTCGACGACGGCAATGCCTACCTCGCGGCTGGTCTGGCCGGACTCGGCATCCTTTGGCTACCCGACTACTTGGCCAAGGCGCACGTGGCGAACGGGGAACTGCTACCTCTGTTCGAGGGCTGGCAGCTCGACCCGATGCCGCTGTACATCGCGTTTCCGCCGAACCGGCACGTCAGCGCCAAGCTGCGCGTGTTCATCGACTGGGTGGCCGGGCTGATGGCGCTGCATGCGCCCATCAGCGGCCGGCGCGGTTCATGAAAGCGGGAGAGCGGACAGCTCGCGCAGCCGCTGATGCGCAGCCCCATCCCATGCAATGGGCTGCTGCTTCTTCGCACTCAGGTAGTGGTGCGTGAAGACCGCGAGATAGGCCTCCAGCGTTTGCTCGGCGGCGTGTTCACCTGCCAGGTTCATGCACAGCGCGGCCACCTCGCTCGTGCAGAAATGATCGTCGCGGCCGGAGCGGCGCAGCTTGTATTGCGTGGTCCGCTCCGGCTGCAGGCTCAGCACGGGCAGCAGGTCGAGGTAAGGGCTCCTGCTGAACATCTTGCGCGCCTCGGCCCAGGTCCCGTCGAACAGGATGAAGAGCGGGCGTTTGGCAGTGCCGGCACGGGTCGGGTCGGGCGACGAGACACTGGCGACCACCCGCTCGGGCGCCGCGTACTGCCCCGGGAACACCACGTACGGTTGCCACTGAGGGTCGTTCAGCAAGGCCAGCAGCGCGGGGTCGGTGTCGGTGCGCATCCAGCCGAAGGCGAAGGTATCGGCCACCACGTCGGCAATCAGCCAACCCGTGTTGGTCGGCTTGAGCGGCTCGATGTCGGCCATGAGCAGGCACACCCCAGCGCGTGTTGCCACCGACGGGCGCACTGCGCACATGCAGTGGCTGGGCACCAGCCGGCAGCCGGCGCAGCGCTCGCGCTTGAAGCCCCCGCGGGCCAGAAAGGGTTTGGCGCTTCGCGCCAGGCGCGCGGCGCGAAGGAGGGAAACGGCGTGGGGCATGCGGGGATTCTCTGCGGTGACAATGCGGAAATGGCCAAAGGCAAACGAATTTCCGCAGACATCGGGGGCGACGCCATTCTGGCGATCAAGGAGCTGGGCGCCGCCGCCAAGCTGGCGCGCACCAGTGCCGGCGAAGGCCAGGCCGCCGCTGCCGCACGCCTGGGCGTTCACGTCCAGACCATCGCACGGATCGAATCAGGCGAGCCAGGCGTCGCCATCGGGCATGTGCTCGGCATGCTGGCTCTTTACGGGATCTCGGTGAAGCTGCAGCACCCGGACGCGGGCGGGTCGACCTAACGCCGGTCTTCGGTCTTTCGAAACAGCACCTGCACTTCGGCTGCGCGCGCCCTCAACTGGCCGCATCCGCCGTCGACATCCTGACCGGCTGAATTGCGCAGCTTCGTCAGGATGCCCCGTTCGTGCAGCGTGCGAGCCATCTGTTCGCAACGCTCCCACGACGGGCGGCTGAACGCCACGCCGTCGACCGCGTTGAAGGGAATCATGTTCAGCACGCCGTACTTGCCGGAGAGCAGCTGGACGATGCCTTCGATCTCATCCTGCCCGTCGTTGACGCCTTCCAGCAGCGTCCACTGGTACTGGATCGGGTAGCCGGTGGCCCGCGCATAGCGCTCGCCCGCGGCGACCAGTTCCTCGGGCGTCATGTTCGGCGCGCGCGGCAGGAGCTTGCGGCGCAGATCGGCCTTGGTCGTGTGCAAAGAAAGAGCCAGCGCAGGCTTCACGCGTTCCTGGTGCAGCCTCTCGAACGCGCGTGGATCGCCCACGGTCGAGAACACCAGGTTCTTGTGGCCAACGTTGCCCACCGTGCCGAGCAGGTCGATCGCCTCCATCACGTTGTCGAGGTTGTGGGCCGGTTCGCCCATGCCCATGAACACCACCTTGCGCACCGGCCGCCGCATGCGCGCGAGGGCGACCTGGGCAATGATCTCGGCGCTTCCCACCTGGCGCAGCAAGCCTTCGCGGCCGGTCATGCAGAACTGGCACCCGACGGCGCATCCGACCTGCGAGGAGACGCACAGGCCATCGCGGGGCAGAAGCACGCTCTCCACGGTCTGGCCGTCCGCGAGGGCCACGAGCAGCCGCTCTGAACCATCGGCACCGGGATGCACCGCATGGATGCGCGCCAGCCCAGCAAGCTCGGCTTCGATGGACGGCAAGGCAGCCAGCAACGACGACGGGAAGAAGGTCCCCGGCAGGCGCCTGCCGCTGTCCCGGGGCAGCGCATGGGACCAAAGCCGCAGGATGCGTTGTTCGTGGCTGGGGCCGGCTCCGGCTTCGCGCAGTCGGCGTTTCAGTTCGTGGATTCGCATGCTGGGGCAGATTGTGCACGGCAGGCGGTCCGCCGCCGGTCATCGCGCAAGGAACGCAAGCGCCTTGCTCAGGAAGTCGGCGTGCAACCGAAACACCTCAGGAGGCCTGCGGCAGGTAGCTGGGTCTGTCCGCCGTCATCCCGCGCTTGACTTGCAGGGTGAGTTCATCGGCCAGCACTTCGTCGAGACCCGATTCAAGTCCGTCGAGCGCGCGCTTGACGATTTCCTCCGGGCTGGACTTCGGCACCTCGAACCCGCGTGTCAGATCGGTATCGACGTAGGCCATGTGCAGCCCCAGCACCTGCGTCTTCTGTGCCGCCAGTTCGTTGCGCAGTGCATTGGTAAGCGACCAGGCCGCGGACTTGCTGGCCGAATAGGCGCCCAGTTCGCCGCCGTTCACCCACGAGGCGACCGACAACACGTTGAGCAATGCGCCACCGCCGTTGGCCTTGAGGATCGGCGCAAAGGCCTTGCTCATGCGCAGCACGGCGAAGAAGTTGGTCTCGAAGATGCGCCGCGCAACGTCTTCGCTGTCGGCTGCGAGAAAGCCGCCAGGCTGTGCAATGCCGGCGTTGTTGATCACGAGCGTCACGTCCGAGGCCAGCTCCGCGGCGGCTGCGACGTCTTCCGGCTTGTTGACGTCGAGCCGCAGGGGCTGGACACCGGCTTGCGTGATGGTGACAGGGTCGCGCGCACCGGCGTAGACCTTGCGGGCGCCACGGGCGAGCAACTCGCGTGCAAAGGCCAGGCCAATGCCACGATTGGCTCCGGTGACGAGGACGACAGCGTTTTCGATCTTCATGGGAGACTCCAAAAAATGAGTTGGTTGGGAATCGGGTTCACTTGACTTTGATGACGACCTTGCCCTTCGCGCGGCCAGACTCGACATAGGCCAGGGCCTCGTTGGTCGCCTCGAAAGGAAAGACCCGGTCCATCACGGGCCGGATGGCCCCGGCCTCGATGAGCCGGGTGATCTCGCGCAGTTGGCCTCCATTCGCCCTCATGAAGAGGAACGAATAGCCAATGCCTCGGCGTTTCGCCCTTCGCCTGATGCCCGAGCTCAGCAGCCGCATGACCAGCTTCACGAACCCGGGTGCCGAGATTTCCTTGCCGAATTCGGGGTCCGGCGGTCCGGAGATGGAGATGAGCCTTCCGCCGGGCTTGAGCACGCGAAGAGACTTCTCGAGCGTCTTGCCATCCTGGCTGTTCAGGACCACGTCGTAGTCGCGCAGGACATCCTCGAAGTCCTGCGTCCTGTAGTCGATGACCACGTCTGCGCCCAGGCTCTTCACAAGCGCGACGTTGCCTGCGCTCGTCGTCGTGGCGACGGTTGCGCCCAGATGCTTGGCCAACTGGATGGCGAAAGTGCCCACGCCGCCGGATCCCGCCTGAATGAAGACCTTCTGCCCCTTCTTCAGCTCGGCCTTCTCGACCAGCGCCTGCCATGCCGTCAGGCCCACCAGCGGGATGGAAGCGGCTTCGACCATCGTGAGGCCCTTGGGCCGGAGCGCAAGCGATGCCTCCTTGACCGCAACGAATTCGGCGAAGGTGCCGATCCGGAAGTCATCCGCCCGCGCATACACCTCGTCGCCCGGCCTGAAATGCTGCACACGCCGGCCCACCTCGACCACGACGCCGGCCACATCGTGGCCCAGGACGAGCGGCAGGCGGTAGGGCAGGACGAGCTTGAACTCTCCGTCCCTGATCTTGGCGTCCAGCAGGTTCACGCCGGCGGCATGAACCTCGACCAGGACTTCGTCATCGCGCAGTTCGAGGGTCGGCATTTCCGCCGACCGCAACGCGCTCTTTTTCCCGTAGCGCTCCAACACAAATGCTTTCATGGCCTTCCTTGTTTCTCCGTCAATAAACACTTCATTTGGCATGATGATCATCATATTTAAAGGCAAACGAAAGGGCGGCATCCATCTATCAACGGATTCAGTTGCCGACGGAGGTCAGGTGCTTGAGCGCGGCCTCGCGCAGGCTGTCAGACAGCGCAGGCTCGTCGACAGCACGCGCGAGCAGCAAGGCGCCCACCATGGTGGAGAGGGTCACGAGGGCCCGTTCGTGGGCTCCGGGCTGTCCCCAGTCCGGCAGCTGGCGGGCGACGAGGTCGATCATTTCCTTGATGTGCCGGGTCGCTATACGGCGCACTTCGGGAGCCTGCCGCGAGGTCTCGGAACCCAGCGCGGCCAGGGGGCAACCTATGTCGGCGTTCTCCTGATGCTCCCTAGAGAGATAGGCGCTCAGCATGGATGCGAGCGCAGTGCCGGGGGGCACGCTGGCCACGACGTCGGCCGCGGCGGCGGCGGACTCTGCGCACGCCCTCCCCGCCGCTTCGGCCAGCATGGTCTCACGCGATGCGAAGTGGGCATAGAAGGCCCCGTGCGTCAGGCCGGCCTCCTTCATGAGGTCCGAGACCCCGGTCCCGTCGTAGCCGCTGCGACGGATCGCGCGGGCTGCCACGGACACGATGCGCTCATGCGTTGCATCCTTGGCGGCAGCTCGGGTATTGGGCCTGGTATTTCGCATGATGCACATCATACAACATTCGTATGCCATGCGCACTGCGGCACAGTCTGGCCTCGGCAAGCGACCGCCCGGCTACGGCCGCCTCCCGGTCAGGCTGCGACGGCAATCCCATTCCGCTCGAGCACCTCCAGCAGCTTCGGAATATCAGGCGGCCCCAACGGAATCTCGCGATCGATCGCGGTGAACATCTGGGCGGCCAAGGCGCCCTCCCCGGTGATCTCGAGCATCTGCCCGCCGCCCTTGCCGTAGTGAAAGCCATGCACCGTTCCACGCGGTACATGGACGAGCGTGCCAGGCTGGCACATGTGCGCGCGGCCGTCGCAGAGAAACTCGACCTCGCCTCCGAGGACGTAGAAGGCTTCGTCCCAGTCGTGGCTGTGCGGCGGCGGCCCCGTGCCTTCGTCACCCCGTTGGAAAGTGATGCCATAGCTCTGCGTCGTCGCATTCGACGCCAGCACCGTCACCTGCGTGCCGAGCACGTTCAGAGGGACTTCACGCCGGTCAGGCGTCAGGACAAAGTACGGAATCGTCATGGTCAATTCCTCCAACGCGGGGCCGTGATTCTGCGCGCCGCATGGAGGGGGCACAAGCTGTCAGGCGGCGCGCAGGGTACCCTCCTGCGTCAGCGCCTCGCACTGGCTTTCGATGCGAGCATGAAGCAGGCCCAGCGACACCGAGAGAAACCGCTGCAGCGCGCTGCGCTGGCATGTGTCGAAGAGCGGTGCAGGGTCTGCGTCGGACAAGGCGGCATCGCGGCGGTCTTCGTCCCAGGCGAGCAGTTGGACCAGCGTGTGTGCACCTTGCACGGCGTCGCGTGCGTCGTTGAGGAATGCGGCCTGGCTTTGTTGGAAGGGGGGAGCCGCTCGGCTTATACCAATTCGAAGGATTTGAATTGGGCGGTAGGACAATAAGGCGTGCAGAAGCAGCCGGCGTTTGAAGCATGGGCCATGGGCCTCCAAGGATGTCGATTTGCAACAACCAGCACCTGCTGTCAAACGAGAGCGGCAGATCGAACGGGTTGACAGACCGGGAC
Source organism: Variovorax sp. CF313 (assembly GCF_000282635.1). GTDB lineage: Bacteria > Pseudomonadota > Gammaproteobacteria > Burkholderiales > Burkholderiaceae_C > Variovorax. The sequence continues at coordinate 1,346 of NZ_AKIW01000017.1, read as the reverse complement.
ATCCTTGCGGAAACCGGCAGGGCGCGAGCCCTCCCGTTCGATCCGCCTAAAAAAGAGGCACGAACGAAAAAGCCGCGGACCATGTGCGGTGACTGCGGCTTTCGTCGCAGGATGTCAGCGGGCTGCTAAATCCGGCCTCGCTCATCACGAAGCAGGGGCAATGTCCGTGTTCTTTGGAGAGTCCGTCAAGTTGAAAGCCCGAGGATGAGGTGGTCGTGACGGCCGTGTGAGAGGCGGTTTTGCAGCGAGTTGCCGACATTCGACGGGCTCGCGCGAATGGGTACTATCGGCCAGAACCAGTCGATCGCGGACACCGCACAATCTGCTTGGAAGCAGTCATTCGCAATCGGTCAGAATCGCTGCACTTCGACCGCGCAAGGAGAGCGATTCGTGGCCTATGAGCATCAGTCAGGTTCGGATGACGGGCGCTTCGAGCTTCAAGTCGAGGCGTGGGAAGCACGAAACAGCCATTGGGTGTTTGCTCCGCGGCTTCGCTACACGAGCAGCGACAAGTTTCTCTTCAAACCCGAGGCAACGACTTGGTCTGCCGACAGTTCGACATGGACCGGTGCCCAAGTGCGTATCGTGCTTCGCAGTGTCCGAGTATCTCAATGAGCCGCGTCCTTGAGATTGAGGAGGCGGCGATGCAGTGTTAGCGCATTGCCGCTGTGACTTACGCGAACTTGATGTTGGCTTGCTGGAGATGTCATGAAAGAGGTCTTGAAGAAGGTGGCACCGGGCCTTCGTGCAATCGGCTTTCGAGGCTCCGGCCAGAACTATCGGAAGCGGGAGGGGGACTTCGTCTTCGTCATCAACTTTCAGGGCAGCAGATGGGGAGACAACTTCTATGTCAACCTCGGAGCCCATCCCGTGTTTATTCCAGCCGAGGGAGATGCGGACCTATCGAAGTTGAAGGAACACGAGTGCATGCTGAGACGAAGGGTCGGCGATGACTGGCCGTGGCAAATGACCGACGAGCGCTCCGTCCAGCTTGAGGCCGAGATCCTGTCGGCACAGACCAAATTCTTTGGAAACGCGCAGACCTTGCGAAACGCGCTCGAAACCGACAGCCCGGATGACTTGCTGCGGAAATTTGGCGCTGGAACGAGTAGGGCTCGCGCCACTCTTCATCTGTCCCGCGCGGCTGCAAGACTCGGCCACATAGAGTTGGCTCGTAGTCTCGTCAGGCTCGGTCTGGAATTGGCGGGCGACCGTGGCACCATGTTGAGAGTCGAGCTTGAACGCGTCCTCGGTGAATGCCCTTCAGCCGGCACGACAAGCAGGCAATGATGCCTGCGAGCTCCGCTGGCTACTTCCAGACCCGGCCGAGGCTGTGTGGAAACGCC
>NZ_AKIW01000016.1 GCF_000282635.1 Variovorax sp. CF313 | reverse complement strand
CGTAGGCAAAAGAAAGGCGACCCTGCTGTCTGCGACCCTTCGCTTCGCTTCGGGCAACCTGCGGTGCTCGCGGTTCGCGGGGTCCCGCCCAAACTCGCTTCGCTCAGACAAGGGCGGGCCCTGATCCGCGAGCCGCTCCGCTCCTCGGCACAGCCAGAAGGGATTTGGAAACCGAACGCGCCATCGCTGCGCTCGGCGGGGGGCGGCTGCAGGCGCGCAGCGCCTGCAGCCGCGTAAGGGCCGAGCGAAGCAAAGGCCCGGGAGGATTCCCCTCCCCTCTGGCTGCGCCGAGGAGCGCAGCGTTTCGCGGATAAGGGCCGCAGCTGTTTGAGCGAAGCGAGTTCTGCGGACCCCGCGAAACGCGAGCACCGCAGGTTGCCCGAAGCGAAGCGAAGGGTCGCAGACAGTGGGGTCGCCTTTCTTTGCTTACTTTCTTTGGCGAAGCAAAGAAAGTAAGTCGCCTGCCGGGGCGAGACCCGGCCCCGGGAAACATAACGAAGAGAGGCACTCATCTCACCCCTCCTCCGCAAAGCCGAGGAACAACGCTTCAAACTGCTCATCCCGAGGCAACCCGGTACTCAACATCCGAACCCCATGCTCCGCAGCAGGATCACTCAACCAGAGCGAAGCCCCCGCCGGAGGCAAGTCCAGCGATTCAACCGACCCCTCAGGCAGATCAGAAGAAACGCCTTCGACAAACAGCCGATGCAACACAGCATCAAACCGCAAAGCATCCAGATCCCCATCAAGCCCTTCCAACGCAGCCTGCGTCGCATGAGCCCACCACCGCAACGCAGCAGCCAGCGCCTCCCCCTGCAAACACCCAGGCGCCGAAGCATCGAGCTCGATGGCCAGCGCAAACGGAAAGTACCGCCCCACTCCATCCACCGAAGGCATCAGCACCCCGACCCACGCCTGCTCCCCCGCCACCTGCCGCCCCAGCGCAAAGCACCAGATGGGCGCTTCCAGGTACCGATCGATCCAATCCGCATGCCGATCCCGCAGCCGCGACATGCCGCGCTGCAGCCACTGGTCCCACACCGCACGGAACGACTCAGGCAGCCGGCGATGCGCGAAGTCGCCCATGCCCGGCAGCTTGCCGAACCACCCCGGCAACGCGGTCGATGCAAAGAGCGGCGATGAAGACTCAACGCTCACAACCCCTCCGGACAAGAAAACTCACGCAGCTCGCGCAGTCGGATCGGATGCTGCACGCTGTTCGTCGTCACTTCGAAGCGCGTCTTGCGCGCGCCGATCTGGAAGGTGATGAAGAACTTCTCTGGCGCATCGCCCGCTTCGAGCTGCCCGTCGTCCAATGCGCGGAACAGCGCCCACGGCCCGTCCACCGCCGCGCCCGAGCTGCCGGTGGTCGACGGCGGGCTCACCTGGATGCGCACCTGGTTGCTGCCCTTCGGTCCCGGCCACTGCACGGCCATGGGCACGACAGGACCATGCGCGTATTTCACGAGCTGGCCATCGACATCGAGGATGAACTGGGTGATGCCCGCGTCCATCTCCACCGGCTTGAAATCCAGCCGCATCGACGGGCCCCGGCCACCGCCGCGGAAGAAGATTTCCTTGATGCGCGCGGCGCGCTCGAACTGGGCGATCGCCTGGGTGGTGATGGCGCCGCGCTCGGCCACGGGCTTGTAGCGCCACGGGCGCGTGCTGGTGTCGACGATGGCGGCCAGGCGCTTCTGGAAGAAGTCGTCCATCAACCCGCCGGGGCCGAACATCTGGCCGAAGTCCTCGGGCAGCACGTCGCGCTTGCTGCCCTGCACGAAGGGGTAGCGGCCGGCGATGGCGCGCGCGCAGAACTCGGCCACCGGGCGCAGGTCCTGGCTCAGGTTGCCGCGCTCGGCCACCTGGGCCTGTGCGGCGCCGGCCTGGCTCAGGTTCTCGACCATCGAGCGCACCGGCTCGGGCAGCCGGCCCGCATCGGACTTGAGCTTGCCGGCCACGTCGCCGGGCGGCGGCGACGTGCGGCCCTTCACCGCCGTGTCGACCGCATTGAGGTACACGTACACCTCGTTGAAGAGCTTGAGCGCGTCGTCGATGGGCGCGGGCTGGTTGGGGCCGCCCGCGGTGACGAGGCGGCGCAGCGACTCGAAGCGGTCGTCCACGATGCTCTCGATGCGCTTGCCCGGCGCTACCTGGCGGCCAGGGTCGCTGCCGAACAGGTCCTCCAGGCCCTTGCGGGTGTTGCGCACCGTCTCGGTGGCCTTGCTGACCACGTCCTTGCTGGCGTCGGCCGCGGGGATCAGCGTGGTCTGCTTGACCACGGCGCGCAGGAAGTTCGCGAGCGGCGAATCGACGCCCGAGAGGATGCGCGCGGTCTCGATGTTCTTCTCCAGCCCGCTCACGCGGATCAGGCGCACGTCGGCGAGCAGCGCCTCCCACTGCTTGACGTATTCCTCCAGGTAGAGGCGGCGCACGCGGTCGGTCAGCGCGCCGAGCGCGGCCACGTCGCGCAGCCGGTCGGCGGCGTTGCGGTCTTGCCCCAACACCCACGGGTCTTCGTTGGCGAGCAGGCCGGTGAGCACGGTCACTTCGTTCTGGAAGCGCTTGTGATAGCCGTCGTAGGTGAACATGCCCGGCACGCCATCGGACAGCGGCTTGCCGCTGATGCGCTCGAACACCAGTGGGCCCGAGGGGCCGGTGGCGTTGGCCACGCTGAAGGCCGGAATGTCCTTGGTGGCGCGCTGGCGCTTCAGGCGGCTGAACACGCGCTGCTCCAGCGGGTAGCTCGCGAGCACGGCGCGCACGCTGCGCACCAGGTTTTCGTCCATCTTGAGCGGCGAGCGCGGCGGGCCCTGGGCGATGAGCACGTCAAGCTGGTCTTCGAGCTGCCTGCGCTGGTCTTCGGGAATGCCGCGGTCGAGGTTGCGCGACCAGTCGAGCGTGATCCAGGCCTTGAGCGCCTCGGCGTCGAAGTGCTCGGGCTGGTAGAGCATCAAATAACTCTTGAGCGCCTCGTACGTGAACTCGAGGTTGTCCTTCTGCGCGGTGCGCAGCTGGTCCTCGATGCGCTTGGCGATCTGCGGCAGGAAGGCGTCGTTGAGCGCGCGCTGGTGCGTGAGCATCGCGGCGGCGTCGAGCTTGTCGCCCTGGTACAGGCCCAGCGTCATCGACAGCGGCTCGTCGCCCTGGCGGTTGTCGGGCGTCTTCCAGATGTCGCGCAGGCCCTGCAGCACGGGGGCGACCTCGACCAGGTTCTGCACGCGCGCGGGTAGCGCCGCAAGGTTCTGGCGGGCCGGCTCGACACGGGCCTCGACCGACTTCAGGTAGTTCATGTTCTGCAGCGTGCTGTAGCCCCAGGCCGCGAGCAGGCCGACGGTGACCAGCGTCATCGCCGTCACGCCGATCACGCGCAGCGTGTGGCGGCGGCGCTCCAGCTTCACGTCGGCGCCCGCGAGGCGCTGCTCGGGGAACACCACTTCGCGCAGCAGCGAGGTGAGGAAGTAGCTGCGCCCGCTCGACTTCTGCGGCGCGAGCATGGCGCGCTCGATGCCGAAGCTGCGCGCAAGGCTGCCCATCACGCGGTCGATCGGGCTGCCCTCCTGCGTGCCGCTGGTGAAATACACGCCGCGCACCCATGGCGGCTGCGCGAAGCGCGAGCCGGCGAACACCTGTTCGAGCAGGTCGGACAGCAGCGAGCCGATGGAGCCGAACTGCGCCGGAAAACCGAAGATCGCCGCGCGGCGCGTGCCGTCGGTCTCGCGCTGCATGCGCGCGATGAGGCCGTCGTTCACGCGGTTGTGCAGCAGCGCGAACTCGCGGTGGAAGGCCGTGGAAAGCCCCTTCTCCTCGACCTGCAGGTTCTCGTCGGCCGGCAGCGTGAAGCCGAAGACCTGTGCACGCTGCTCCTTGCCCAGGTCGTCGAAGTAGTCGGTGAAGCCGTAGAGCAGGTCGCTCTTGGTGACGAGCACGTACACCGGCAGGCGCGTGGTGAGCTTGCCGTCGAGTTCGAGCAGGCGTGCACGGATCGAGGCCGCGAGCTGCGTGCGCGCCTCCGGCCCCTGGCTCAGCAGGTCGGCCACGCTGACGGTGAGGAACACGCCGTTCAGCGGCCGGCGCGGGCGCGCCTTCTTGAGCAGGCCCAGGAAGCCTTCCCACGCGCTCTTGTCTTCCGACTGGTGGCTGTCCTGCGTGGTGTAGCGTCCGGCCGTGTCGATGAGCACGGCCTCGTCGGTGAACCACCAGTCGCAGTTGCGCGTGCCGCCCACGCCGCGGATCGCGCCGGGGCCGAATTTCTCGGCGAGCGGAAAGCTCAGGCCCGAGTTCACCAGCGCAGTGGTCTTGCCCGCGCCGGGCGCGCCGATGAACACGTACCACGGCAGGTCGTACAGGTAGCTGCCGCCAGAGATCGACATCCAGTCGCGCCAGCCCGGCTTCCTGCCGGCGGCGTGCAGGCGCATCTGCTTGAGCGTGGCGACGGCTTCGCTGAAGCGCGTGTCGAGGATCTTCTGCTCGCCGTTGACCGGCGCATCGGCCTTGGCGGCCGGGGCCTTCATGAGGCCGTCGGTCAGGTGCCGGCTCGCACGGCGTGCGCGCCAGCGGCGGTACAGCGCGCGCAACACCACGGCCAGCACGATCACGCCGATGACGATGGCGCGCACCATTTCGCTTTCGAGCGGCGCGAGCGCGCCGATCTTCACCAGCGGGCCGATCCACCAGATCAGCAGCGCGACGACGATCAGCGCGAGCAGTGTCAGCAGCAGCGGGCTGAACAGGAAGCCGAAGATTTTCTTGATCATTTCGCGGCTCCCGTGTTCGCGGCCACGCGCTCGGGTTCCGTGAGCAGCACGATGTCGACGCGGCGGTTCTTCGCGCGGTTGGCCGGCGTGTCGTTGGCGGCCACGGGCTCGGCGTCGGCCTTGCCGTCTGCGCGCATGCGCGCCGGATCGACCAGCGTCGACAGCGCGCCCTTCACCGCATCGGCCCGCGCGGCCGAGAGGTGCCAGTTCGACGGATAGCGCAGCGAGCGGATCGGCTGGTTGTCGGAATGGCCGGTGATCAGCACCTCGCCCTTCACCTCCGCCAGCGCCTGTCCGATGCGGCGCAGCACCGGCAGCGACTGCGCCATCGGCTCGGCGCTGCCGGAGCCGAAGAAGGAGTCGCCGCGCAGCCGCACCACGCTGCGGTCGGCCTCGTCGGTCACCGTGACCAGGCCCTGCTTCACCTCGGGTTCGAGAAAGCGCGCGAGGCGTGGCGCCTTCGCCGGCAGCGCGGGTGGCGCGATCTGGATGTTGGGCGCGCGCAGGCTGGACACCGCGGCGTAGGTGGTGTCGGAGCGGTGGTTGAGCGTGAGCCGCAGGCCGAACCATGCGAGCGCCAGCAGCAGCGCGAAGCCCGCCGCGAACACCCACAGCGGCAGCGACTCGCGCAAGCGCACCGTGCCCGGGCCCTGCCCGCGCCAGTGCGGCGAGAGTTCGGGCTCGACGGCCGGGCGGTCTTTCGCGATCAGGTCCGCGAGGCGTTGGCGCACCGAGTCGAGCTGCGCGCGGCCGTTGTCGACCACGCGGTAGCGGCCCTCGAAGCCGAGCGCGAGCACGCTGTAGATCAGCTCCAGCAGCTGGCGGTGCGTGGGCACGTCCTGCGCGAGCTTGGCCAGCAGCTGGAACACCTTCTCGCCGCCCCAGGTCTCGTTGTGGAACTGCACCAGCAGGCTCTGCTTGTTCCAGCCGGCCTGCACGCCCCAGGGCGTGTTGGCGACGGCCTCGTCGAGCGCGGTGCACAGCACGTAGCGCGCGGCGAGCACCGATTCGTTGCTGACCCCGGCGCGGCGGGCGCCGGCATCGAACTGGTTGACGGCGTCGGCGGTGGAGGCGCGCAGCGCCGGCACGTTGGGCGGCTGCGCGAGGTTGCGCAGTTTGCCGATCAGCACCAGCAGCTTGCCGGCGGCCGACACCAGCGGGTTGAGCAGGCCGAGTTCGCCCACGTCGGCGACCGGCGTCGGGTCAGCACCGCCGAAGAAGGGCGCAGGCGATGCGGCCGGCGGCGTTCCTGCCGGCGTGCGCGGCTTGGGCTTGATGACCGTGCGCTCCGACTCGAAGGCAGCGAAGGGATCGGGAGGTGTGCTCATGATGGTGTTCCGTTTCCGTCGGCCGCTTGGCTAGGAACGTATCGCCCAGAACGCGAGGTCCAAGCCGGGGAAGTCGCCGGCGATGTGCATGGCGATGCCGCCCGACTGCTCGAGCTGGCGCCACAGGTCGCTGTTGCGCGTCTCGAGCTCGAAGTAGTTCGCGCCGGTGTGGAACGGAATCTGGCGCGGCGCCACCGGCATCGGCGTCAGCGTGACGCCCGGCAGCGCGAGGTTGACGAGATCGCGTATGCGCTCGACCGGGCCGATCTTGACCTGCGTCGGAAAGCGCGCGCGCAGCGCCTCGCTCGGCATGCTCGCGTTCACCGCGAGCACGAAGGTCGCCTTGCGCTGCAGTTCCACGTCCGTCACCATCGCCACGCGCACGCCGTGCTTGCGGTCGTGCAGGTCGATGCGAATGGCCGACTGTTCGAGCACCATCGAGAGGCTGCGCCGCAGGTCGTCCATGACCGGGCGGAAGCTCATCGCGAGGTCGTCGTGGACGTAGGGGCCGAAGTGGGCCACGCGGCGCGAGTCGCGAAAGCTCGCGAGGTCGCCGGCCAGCCCCAGCGCATGCTCGAAGAAATGCTGCGGGTGCAGCACCGCGCTCTTCGCCAGGTACGCGAAGACGGCTTCGTTGCGGTTCACGGCCTGCAGCAGCATGAAGTCCGCGATCTCGGCCACGCCGCCGGTGCCGCCCTGGGTCATGCGGCCCGCCAGCGCCTCGCCGCGCTGGCGCAGCAGGCCCAGCAGTTCGTCGAGCCAGGCGCGGATGACGGCATGGCCGGCCACGTCGAGCAGCGGCGGCAGCATGGCGCGGTCGAGCTGCACCTGGTTGTCGGCACGGCGCTCGACCACGCGAGCCACGCCGATGGTGGTCCAGGCGTCGGTGGCTTCGCCGGCGCGCATCAGGCGCGTGTGGAGCCGGCCCAGCTGCAGCATGGCGGTGCGTTCGCCGGCGGTGTTGGAGTCGGGCACTTCGGACTCGAGCACGCGGTGGCGCACCAGCTCTTCATATTCCTCGGCGTCGGCCTCGCGCGCACCGGCACGGCGCAGCGGCAGCGCGAGCACCACGGCCTCGTCGCGCATGGAAGAAGGAATGTCGATGGGCTCCGGCAGCGGATCGACCGCCGGCATGTCGAACACCGTGCCGTCGCCGAACACGCCGACCGCCCGCACCAATGCCAGCTTGCCCAGCGTGAGCGCGGCGGAGTCGATCTCCAGCTCGGCAAAGCCCCAGGCGTAGGGGGTGGTCGAACGCAGCAGCACATGCCGCGCATGATCGGCATGACGCTCGCTCTGCTGCAGGTGCTGAGGCTGCAACAGCATCCCCTCGCTCCAGACCACTTTTGTTCGCCAACTCATCCGCACTCCGTCAACGGCAAGGGTGCCTGAAAGAAACACGAAGTTTCCGGCGCGGGCGGCGGCGGGCAAATCCGCCTAACGGCCTAGATGCGGGGTTTTGGAGCTACGGCGAAGGGAGTAGATGCGCTGCTTCCAGCGTTCGGTCAGCGTGCGGCCGCGCGCAAGGTCTCGACCTGCTCCGCGTAGGTCTTCTCGATGCGCTGCAGCCGCTGTTCGCGTGCTGCCTCGTTGACCCACGAGGCCGACATGGCGCGCTGCCTGCCCAGCTGGTATTCGAGCCGTGCCTGCGGCAGCAGCGCGCTGTCATCGGCCGCGGCATAGCCGTAGGCCGCGCGCAGGGTCTTCAGCACTTCTCGCTCGGCGTCGCCGCGCGCGCCCTTGGCCTTGCCATAGCCGGTCAGGAAGCTCTGCAGCCGCGCCTGGAACTCCGGCGGGTAGTCGCGCCGCACCACCATCGGCGCGCCGGGCGGCTGCTCCGATTGCCAAACCACCTGCAGCCGCTCGGCTTCCACCGGGAACTGCTGGCGAAAGCGCTCGAAGTCGGTGGTGTTGTTGGTGGCCACGTCGGCATCGCCGTTCGCCACCGCCAGCGCGGTAGCCTGATGGGTGCCGACGAACTCGCTGCGAAAGCGCGTCTCCATCTCGATGTTGTGCGGCAGGAAGAGCTGGCTCTGCGGCACGATGAAGCCGGTGACCGAACGGCTGTCGCCGCGCGCGAGCCGCCATTTCTCGGGCTGCGCGAGCACGCCTTCGAGCGTGTTGAGCGGCCCGTCCTTGCGCACCAGCAGCACGGCGCGGTGCTCGGGCACGCTGGGGTGCCGCGCGATCTGCGCCACCACCTTCATGCGCCGCTGCATCACGGCGTCGAGCGCCATCTTGGCCGAGAGGAAGGCCATGTCGATCTCGTCGCGGCCGATGGCGCGGTCCAGCTCCTCGTACGTCGGCACCGAATAGGCGCTCACCGGAATGCCGAGGCTGCGGCTCATGTCGGCCATGAGCGGCGTCCACAGCGCGCGCGATTCGACAGCGCCGCCCAGCGGCAGCACGCCGAAGCGGATCATCCTGACGGCCGGCGGCACGGGGGCGGCCTTGTCGGTCTTCTCGGTCGATGCGGCGGCGCCCGCACCCTGCGCCATGGCCATCAAGGGCCCGGCAAGCACGGCGGCCAGAAAAGCCAGCAGCCACCATGGCGGGACCAACGCACGCAAGGGCTTCATCACGGTGTCGTGTCCCTGAGCACGGTGACCTGGTCCGCATAGCCGCTCTCGATGCGCTGCAGGCGGGCCTGGCGCGCGGCGTCGTTCACCCATTGCGCGGTCATGGCGTTCTGCCTGGCGAGCTGGTAGGCCAGCTTGGCCGCGGGCTGCAGCGAGCTGTTGTCGGCGGCCACGAAGCCAGCCAGGTCGTGCAGCGACTTGAGCACCGCGCGCTCGGCGTCGCCGCGCGGCCCCTTGGCGCGGCCGTAGCCGACCAGGAAAGCCTGCACGCGCTTGCGCAGTTCGGGCGGGTATTCGCGGCGCACCACGATCTGGGCATGCGGGATCAGCTCCGACTCCCACAGCACCTGCAGGCGCTCCGTCTCGGCCGGAAAGCGCAGCTTGAAGCGCTCGAAGTCGGCCGAGTTGTTGGTGGCCACGTCGGCCTCGCTGTTGGCCACGGCCAGCGCATTGGTCTGGTGGGTGCCCACGGTCTCGCTGAGAAAGCGCGTCTCCATCGCGATGTGGTTCGGCAGGAAGAGCTGCAGCTGCGGCACGATGAAGCCCGACACCGACTGCTTCTCTCCACGCGCCAGCCGCCAGCGCTCCGGCTGCTCCAGCATGTTCTTCAGCGAATTGAAGGGCGGCGCCTTGCGCGCCAGCAGCAGCGCCCGGTAGCCGGGCAGGCCGTCGTGCCGCACCACCTGCGCCACCACCTTCATGCGGCGCTGGGTCACGGCGTCGAGCGCCATCTTTCCCGACAGGAAGGCCATGTCGACCTCGTCGCGCTGGATGGCCTGCTCCAGCGCCTCGTACGAGTTGACCGACAGCACGCTCACCGGGCGGTCGATGGCGCGGCTCAGCTCGGCCAGCAGCGGGTCCCAGTCGTTGCGCGACTCGAAGGCGCCTCCGAGCGGCAGGATGCCGAAGCGAACCGGCCCGTCCAGCGCGCCGACCTGGGCCGAGGCCCACAGCGGCAGCCCCACGAACAATGCCAGCGCCGCCGCACGGAGGGCGCCTGGCAAATCGGCAAATCGGCGCAAGGAAGCCTGCATTTGTGGGCCTGGGACAAAGGGCCGTTGCGCAGCGGCGGGTCTAACATGGGCAGCGCGGACGCCATTAAATATCAAATACATGCAAAGTTCGTGATGTTTTTCCTGCCTTCCCAGTTCCGGGTTGCCCCTCTAAGCTCGGCGCCCATGCTTGCAATGCCCTCATGAACTGGAACTTCCGCGTCCTGCGCGGCCTGGCCCGCCTGACCTTCGCCCAGCAGCTGATCCTGCTGGCGCTGGTGCCGGCAACGCTGGCCACGCTCGCGGCAATCACCGTGCTGACGCGGCAGCACCTGGGCAATCTCACCGAGCTGATGCGCGCCAATGCGCAGACGGTGGCCCTGCAGGTGGCCACGGTGGCGCAGGCGCCGCTGGCACGCATGGACCGCCGCGCGCTGGCGCGCACCGCCCAGTCGGGCACCTACCAGCCCAACGTGCAGCAGGTGCAGATCTGGACGGAGGACGGCGAGATCGTGGCCAATTCCGAAACCGTCGACCGCGTCCGCGGCGACGGCCTGCAGGTGGTGGTGCCCATCGTGGGCGACGACGGCCGGCACACCGGCCAGGTGATGGTCGAGATGAGCCTGGCCGCGGTGCAGAGCGCACGGCGCTCGGTCTGGTTCAACGTGGGGCTGGTGCTGGCGATCAGCCTGGTCGGCGTGGCCCTGGCGGGCTGGTGGGCGGCGCGCCGCATCAGCGAGCCGATCCGTGCGCTCGGCGAGGCGGTCGATCGCCTCGGCGCGGGCGAGGACGCGAGCGTGGCCGTCGAGGGCACGTCCGAGGTGCGCCACCTACAGCAGGGCTTCAACCAGGCCGCGCGCGCGCTCGCCGAAAGCCACCGGCTGCTGCAAAGCCGCATCAACGAGGCCACGGCCGAGCTGGCGCGCAAGAACCAGCAGCTCGAGGTGGCGAGCCAGGCCAAGACCCGCCTGCTGGCCGCCGCCAGCCACGACCTGCGCCAGCCGCTGCACGCGCTCACGCTGTTTTCCGACGGCCTGGCCAACGGCGAGACCGACCCGGTGAAGCTGCAGCGCATCGGCCACATCCGCGAGTGCGTCGATTCGCTGGACCGGCTGTTCTCCGAGCTGCTGAACCTGTCGCAGCTCGACGCGGGCGTGCTGCAGCCGCAGTGGATCGACTTCCCGCTCGACCGGCTGTTCGAGGAAATCAGCCGCAACTTCCGTCCAGTGGCCGAGCAGCAGGGCCTGCGGCTGGTGGCGCGCAAGACCGACCTGTGGGTGCGCTGCGACTACGTGATGCTCTCGCGCATCCTGAACAACCTGGTGTCGAACTCGCTGCGCCACACCATCGAGGGCGGCGTGCTGATCGGCGCGCGTCGGCGCGGCCGTGGCGTGCGCATCGACGTGGTCGACACCGGCGTGGGCATTGCCACGCATCACCAGGCCCGGGTGTTCGAGGAGTTTTACCAGGTGGAGCCCACCGGCCGCCAGGCGGCGCGCGGCGCGCGCGGCATGGGGCTGGGCCTGGCCACGGTGCAGCGGCTGGCCGAGCTGCTCAACACCCGCGTCGAACTGAGCTCGAAGCTGCACAAGGGCACCTGCGTGCGGGTGCTGGTGCGTTCGGCGCCGCCCGCGCTGCCGGCACCGGCGGTGTCGCCCGCCGCTGCCGCCATCGAGGAGGAAGAGAGCCTGGCCAACGTGCGCATCCTCGTGATCGACGACGAGCGCACCATCCTCGAAGGCCTGACGGTGGTGCTCTCCAACTGGGGCGCCGAGGTGCTGCCCGCGCAGACCCGCGCCGAGGCGCTGGCACTCGCCGACACCTGGGCGCAGCCGCCCGACATGGTGATCAGCGACCTGCTGCTGCAGGGTGGCGACAACGGGCTCGACGTGATCGGCGCGCTCGAGCGCCATCCGCGCGGCATCGGCGCCGGTACCGCGCGCCTGCTCGTTACCGGCGAGACCAAGCCTGACCGGTTGCGCGAAGTGGCGAGTGCAGGCATCGCGGTGCTCTACAAGCCGGTGTCGCCGCGCGTGCTGCGCCAGGCCATTCAAGCGCAGCGCGCGGCCGCCGCGCAAATGGTAGGTGCATAGGTAGTCCGTCGGACATAGGCCGAGCGGCTGCAATGGTGTGAGTTTCGTCACACTGGCAGGCGCCTGCCAGCGCTGACATAAGCCCTCTGCCTTATCGCGCGAAGCGGGGGGCGTCCTTACATTGGACCATCGCTCCCTCGCTGCGAAAGCAGTCCATGTTTGTTGCCGTGAAGTCCTTCTTCTCGCCCCTCTACGGAAGGTTGCGCCGCGCGGCCGGTGCCGCGCTGGCCGCGGGCTTGGCCTGGGGCGCTGGCAGCAGCGCCACGGCGGCGAGCCTCACGGTGCTGATGGGCGACGACGTCGCGGCGTCTTCCGAATTCGTGCAGCGGCTGCGCGCGGACCAGGAGCCGGGCGGCAGGTTCGAGCTGGTGCGACTCGCGCCGGGCGGCGCCGATCCGCAAGCGTCGACGGAAGCTGCGGACGCCGAGCGCACGGCGAACTCCGGCGTGCGCACGCGCAGCCTGCGCACCGCCTCCGATGCTCCGCTCACCATGGCTGTCGGCCCCGCCGCCGCGCGCGCCGCCGTCGAGCGGCCGGGCCACGAGCCGCTGGTGCTGGCGATGCTGAGCCGGCTCGAGTACGAAACCCTGAAGGCCGCCAGCCCCGCCCTGCGGCGCGGCGACCGGCGCGTGGGCGTGCTGCTGCGCGACCCGGCCATGGCCGACCAGCTCGCGCTGATCAATGCGGTGCTGCCGCAGAAGCACCGCGTGGGCGTGGTCGCCACGCCCGAATCGGAGCCGCTGGTGCGCGAGCTGCAGCGCGCGGCACAGGGCGCGAACCCGGCCTGGGAGCTGCGCGTGGAATACGCACCCGACGCCAGGTCGCTCGCCGCCGCACTGCGCCTCGTGGTGCCGCAGAGCGACGCGCTGATGGTGCTGCCCGACCTGATCGGCGACAACCAGGCGGCCACGCTCTCGGTGCTTCGTGCCGGGGCGGGCGCGGGCCTGCCGGTGTTCGGCGCCAGCGAAGGGCTGGTGCGCTCGGGTGGCCTGGCGGCGGCGGTCTCGACGCCGTCGCAGCTCGCACAACAGGCGCGGCTGCTCGGCCAGAAGGTGGCGGGTGCGAGCGTGGGTGCCGGTGCGGGCGGCAGCAGCAACAGCGTACCGCTGGTGGAAGCGGCAACGCCCGCCACCGTGCGCGTCAACGCCACCGTGGCGCGCGGACTCGGCCTGCGACTGCCGGAGGAACGGGAACTGGCCGACCGCCTCGCGCCCCCCCGATGAGCACCGCACCGCCTTCCCACAGTCCGGTAGCACCCCGGGGGACGCCGGTGTCGTCCTCAACACCGCCGCCGCTCCAGTCTCCCCACACGCTGACCGTGCGCGGCAACCTGCAGCACGACCTGTTCCGCCTTGGCGTGGTGCCGTGCGCGGCGGTGGCGCTGGCGCTCACCGGCTGGTTCACGCACAACCGACTGCACACCCTCGAAGATGCCTTCGATGCCGAAGGCCAGGCCGTGGCGCGGCAGGTGGCGGCCATGTCCGACCTGAGCCTCTATGCCGGCGACCTGCCGGCGCTGCAGAACGTGGCCAATGCCGCGCTGCGCGGCGGCCAGGTGACGCGCGTGGAAATCAGCAACAGCGCGGGCGTCTACGTCACGGCCGGCCCCAAGACGCCGCCGCTGGCGCAGCTGCGCATGTTCACCGCACCGGTCACGCTGCGCGAAGCCTCGCGCGCCAGCGCCTTCGCGCCCGCCGGCTCCACCGCGGCGGGCGACACGCCCATCGGCCTGGTGCAGACCTTCCGCGACACCGCCGCCTACACGCGCGAGCGCAGCCGCTCGCTGTTCGCGGGCATCGGCATCGCGCTCGTCGCGCTGGTGGCGGCGTGGGCCTCGGTGCGGCACATGGCGCGCACGGTGACGCGGCCATTGCGGCGCGTGTCGCGCACGGTCGCCGCGCTGGAGTCGGGGCACTTCGAGGCGCGCTGCGACGTGGTCGAGGACAGCACGCGCGACACGCACGAACTCGCGGTGCTCGCGCACGACATCGATCGCCTCGCCGAGCGCCTGCAGAGCAACCGCCAGCTCAGCGAGGAGCGCGTGCGCGAGGCCACCGCCGTCGCGCTGCAGCGCATGGCCGAAGCCGAGCAGGCTGCGCTGTCGCGCGCGCGCTTCCTCGCGGCCGCGAGCCACGACCTGCGCCAGCCGCTGCATGCCATGGGCCTGTTCATCGACGGCCTGCTGCCCGGCGCCTCGCCCGCGCAGCGCCCGGCCGTGCTGCGGCTGCAGGAGAGCACGGAGTTCATGGGCGTGCTGCTCGACGACCTGCTCGAGATCTCGCGGCTCGATGCGCAGGTGCTGACCCCGGCGATCACCAACGTGGCGCTGTCCGCGCTGTTCGACCAGCTCGATGCGCAGCATGCCGCCATCGCCGCGCAGGCGCGCGTACGTCTGCGCTGGAGCGGCCGCGGCCTGGCCGTGCGCACCGATGCGGCGATGCTGCAGCGCATCGTCGGCAACCTCGTGGCCAACGCGCTGCGCCATGCGCCCGAGGGCGGCACGGTGCTGGTGGCCGCGCGGCGCAGCACGGCCGGCGTGCGCATCGAGGTGCGCGACAACGGCGTGGGCATCGCGCCGATCCACCAGGGCCGCATCTTCGAGGAGTTCTACCAGGTGGCCAACACCGAGCGCGACCGGCGCCGCGGCTTCGGGCTGGGGCTGGCCATCTGCGCGCGCATCGCTGCGCTGCTGGGCACGCGCATCACCGTGCGCTCCGCGCTGCAGGCGGGCAGCACCTTCGCCTTCACGCTGCCCGCGGCACGGCTGGCCGACGTGACGCCGCCCGACGCGCCACAGCAGGCCCCCGCGCCCCTGGCCGGCCTGCGCTGCCTGGTGGTGGACGACGACCCCGCCATCCTCGACGGCAGCCGCGCCCTGCTGGCGCAATGGGGCTGCGAGGTCGAATGCGTGAACACCGGCGCCGAGGCCATCGCGCGGCTGGGTACCGGCGACATCCGCTACGACGCCGTGCTGTGCGACCTGCAGCTGGCCGGCGATGGCGACGGCGTGGACGTGATCGACGCCGCCAAGCGCCTGCAGCCCGATGCGCTCGCGGTGCTGGTGTCGGGCGCCACCGGGCCCGATGTGCTGCAGCGGCTGCGCCAGGGCGGCGTGATGCTGCTGACCAAGCCGGTTGCGCCGGCCAAGCTGCGCGCGCTGCTGACCACGCGGCGGCACGTGCACGCGAACTGACTTCCTTCAAGGAAACCTGCCGATGCTCGAACTCGCCGCCCTGAAAGACATCCGTCCCTTCGTCGCGACGCCCAGCCACGCGGGCACCATGAGCAGCAACTACGTGCGCAGCCTGCTCGGCCTGGTCAATCTGGCCTGGACGCACGGCTTCGCGATGCAGACGCGCTTTCTCGACGGCGACAGCCTCATCACGCGTGCACGCAACCGGCTGGTGGCCGAGTTCATGGCCGATGCGCGCTGGACGCACCTGTTCTGGATCGACGCCGACATCGGCTTCGAGCCCGAGGCGGCCCTGCGGCTGCTGCTGGCGGGCCGCGACGTGGTGGCCGGCATCTATCCGCACAAGACCGACGGCTGGCCCGAGGCCGGGCTCGACGCGCCGTTGCCGGCCGGCAGCACGCGGCAGGACTTCGAGGCGCGACATGCCCGCTTCGCGGCGAATGCCGCGGGGCCCCGGCTGGCTATCGATGCGGACGGCTTCGCCGAGATGCTCGACGCGCCCACCGGCTTCATGCTGATCGCGCGCAGCGTGTTCGAGCGCATGGCCACCGCCTTTCCCCAACTGCGCTATGCGCCCGACCGCCACGCCGACCCGGCCGACCGCGCGCGCGCCGCGTTTCACTACCGCTTTTTCGACGTGCTCGCCGAGCCCGGCAACGGCGCCTACCTGGCCGAGGACTTCGCTTTCTGCCGCCGCTGGCAGTCGATCGGCGGCAAGGTCTGGATCGATGCGCGCTCGAACCTGTCGCACCAGGGCCTTCGCACCTACACGGGCCATTTCGGGCAGGCGTTGGCGGCGCGCGGCGGTCCACCGGCATGAACGACGAAGCACTGGCCAGGCTGCTTGCACTCGATCGCCCCACCGAGGTGGTCGACGTCGGTGCGAACCCGATCGACGGCGAGCCGCCCTACCGCGCGATGCTGGCGGCCGGCCAGTGCCGCGTGACCGGCTTCGAGCCGCAGCCCGACGCGCTGCGCGCATTGCGGCGGCGGCGGGGCACGCTGGAGCGCTACTTCCCGTGGGCCGTGGGCGACGGCCGGACACACACGCTCCACGTGTGCGCCGCTCCCGGCATGACCAGCCTGCTCGAACCCGACCCGGCCGCGCTCGCGTTGTTCGACCTGCTGCGGCCGATGGCCCAGGTGGTGGCGCGCGTTGCGGTTCAGACGCGCCGGCTTGACGACATGGAAGAAGTCGAGCACCTCGACTTCCTGAAGATCGACGCGCAAGGCAGCGAGCTGGCGGTGCTGCGCGCAGGCGCGGTCCGGCTGGCGCAGGCCGTCGCGGTGCAGACCGAGGTGTCGTTCGTGCCGATCTACCAGGGGCAGGCATCGATCGGCGAGATCGACCTCGAGCTGCGTCGCCAGGGCTTCCTGCCGCATTGCCTGGCCGAACTCAAGCACTGGCCGTTGGCGCCGTGCGTGGTCAACGGTGATCCGTGCCAGCCGCTGCGCCAGCTGCTCGAAGCCGACCTGGTCTACGTGCGCGACATCACCCGGCCCGACGCCATGAGCGACGCACAGCTCAAGCACCTGGCCATGCTGGCGCACTGGTGCTTCCGCTCCTTCGACCTGGCGCTGCGCTGCGTGCTGCTGCTGGAGCAGCGCGGCGCGCTGGCCGAAGGCACGCAGGCGCGCTACCTGCGGCTGGCCGCGCGCGCGGCCCTGCCGCCGGCGGCCGACTAAAGCGCTGAGCAGCAAGCAGCGAGGGCTCAGGCCGTCGTCTCGGCCCGCGAGAACTGCCGGCGATACGCCGTCGGCGACACCTTGAACGCGGTGGTGAAATGCTTGCGCAGCGACACCGCCGAACCAAAGCCGGCGCCGGTCGCCACGCGCTCGACCGGATGGTCCGTGGTCTCCAGCAGCCGCTGCGCCAGCGCGAGGCGCTGGTTCTGCACCCACCGGCCCACGGTCGTGCCGGTGGATTCGCGAAAGCGCCGCGTGAAATTGCGTCGGCTCATGAGCGCGCGCCGCGCGAGGTCGTCCAGCTCATGCGACGTATCGAGGTGCTTGCCCAGCCACTCCAGCAGTGGCGCAAGGCGATCGCGCTCGGCCGCGGCGGGCACGGGCTGCTCGATGTACTGCGCCTGCCCGCCCTGCCGGTGCGGCGCGACCACCATGCGCCGCGCGGCGCGATTGGCCGTCTCGGCGCCGTAGCGCACGCGCAGCAGGTGCAGGCAGCAGTCGATGCCCGCGGCCGTGCCGGCGGAGGTGAGCACGCTGCCGTCGTCCACGTACAGCACCTCGGGCTGCAGCCGCACCTGCGGGTACTGCTTCGCGAAGGCCGCAGCCAGCTTCCAGTGCGTGGTGGCGGGCCGGCCGTCGAGCAAGCCCGCTTCGGCCAGCACGAAGGCCCCCAGGCACAGGCCGACCACGGTGGCGCCGCGCCGGTGCGCAGCCTGCAGCGCGCGGATCAACGCGGGCGGCGCCGCGCTGCCGTCGTCGCGCCATGAAGGCACCACCACGATCTGCGCGCGGCGGATGGCCTCCAGCCCGTGCTGCACCCCGAGCGTGAAGCCCGCGTTGGTCTTCAGCGGGCCGGGCTCCGGTGCGCACACCCGCAGGCGGAAGCGCGGTGCGCCGCTCTCGGTGCGGTCTTCGCCGAACACCATGCACGGCACGGACAGGTGAAAGGGGCTGATGCCGTCGAAGGCGACGACGGCGATGGTTTCGGTGGCTGGCGCTGGCATGGCCCGATCTTATCGATGAATGGCTTTCGGGCCACTTTCTCCGGACTGCGCAACCGCGAAGAATCAGGCCATCCGAACCACACAAGAGAAGGAGCCTTTCATGAGCAGCAACACCGCCCCGCGCCGCGCCCTCGTCGTGGTCGACGTGCAGAACGAATACTTCGAAGGCGGCGGCCTGCCGATCGAGTACCCGCCCATCGAAGACACGCTGCCGAACGTGACGAAGGCCATGGACGCGGCACGCGCCGCTGGCACACCCGTCGTCGTGGTGCGCCACCATGCCCCCAAGGGCGCGCCGGTGTTCCAGGCCGACACCCACAACGGCCAGCTGCACCCCGAGATCGCGAAGCGGCCGCGCGACCACCTCGTCACCAAGAGCTTCCCGAGCGTGTTCACCGGCACCGACTTCGCCGACTGGCTCGCGCGCCACGAGATCGACACGCTGAGCGTGGCCGGCTACATGACGCAGAACTGCGATGCCTCCACCGTGTACGAGGCCATGCACCGCGGCCTGAACGTGGAGTTCCTGTCCGACGCCAGCGGCGCGCTGCCGTACGAGAACGCCGCGGGCAAGGTCACGGCCGAGGAGATCCATCGCGTCTTCAGCGTGGTGTTCCACAGCAACTTCGCGGCCGTGGCCACGACCGCGGCATGGATCGCCGCGATGCAGGAAGGCCAGGCGATCCCGAAGGACAACGTCGTGATGTCCAACCGCCGCGCACGCGGCGTCTGAGCGGCTTCGTTCAGAAGTCCGCGCAGCCGTTGCGCTTCTCGGTGTCCACGCAGTTCAGCAGGTTGGGCCGAGAGCGCACGCGGGACCATTCGCGCGCCAGCACGTCCGCGCCCTGCTGCGCGCGGTCGCCGTCGAGCGGCCCGGTCGCCAGGCAGATCGGCGCCTGCCCGATGTTGCGGTCGTACAGCCAGGTGGTGGGCTGGTCGCGCACCACGTCCACGCTGGGCAGCGACACGAAGCCGCTGACCTGCAGCTGCCCCGGCACCACGCGCACCGCGTAGCCCTCGGCCGAGGTGAAGCTGCCGTTGATGGGATAGAAGCCCGGCGGGCTGGAGCGCGTGGCCGGCGAACCCGGCACGCCGAAGATGCCCGCGCCGGTGTCGCCCAGGATCAGCCCGGAGATGCTGTAGACGAACGGCGGGTTGGGCAGGCCGCCGGCGCGCTGCGCATTGCCGATGGTCACGGTGGCCAGCGGCTGCTGCGCGTAGATGAAGTGGTTGCCCGTGGCCGGCACGGTCACGGTGCACAGGCCCAGGTAGGCGCAGTGATAGAAGTTCGGCAGCGGTGCCGAACCCGCCAGGCCGCCGCGGGTTTCGCCCACCCAGGTGTCGGCCCACACGCGCCAGCTGGCGCCGCCGATGCCGTTGCCGCCCGGGTTCTGGAAGCGCGCGGCCGCCACGAGGTCGGTGCCGCCGGCGCTGGTCACTGGAGCGCCGAGCGTGAGGTCGCCGGCCAGCGTGCGCACGAACACGGTGTCGGCCGCCATCGAGGTCGCCGACAGTGTCTGCGGCAGGTTGCCCGCCGCATCGAAGCCGGTGACCGACACCGCGCCGAGCGTGAGCGCATCGGCATCGACGTAGGCGAAGCGCCCCGCCGCGCCGCCGCCGACCGTGCCCACGTGGTTGCCCGAGTCGTCGAGCACCACGCTGCCGCCGCTGGAACGCGCGAGCAACGTGCCCGCGGTGATGGCCGCGCCCGCCGCCTGCCGGATGTCGCCCGCGCTCACCAGGCCGAGCTGCGGCGTGCTCACCGCACCATCGAGCTGGATGTTGCCGCCACCGCCGTTCTGCAGGGTCAGCGGCGACGACACGGCGAGCGGCGCCACCACGGTGATGCCCGCCGCGTGCGCGTTGCTGCCCGCCACGATGGTGCCCGCGCTCAGGCGCGTGAACTCGTCGGCCGACACCGCGAAGCCGGTGGCCGCGGTGCCGCCCAGCGTGATCGGGTTGCCCGTGCGGTCGCCGGCGTTGCCCGCCGTGTCCACGCCGCCAGGACGCAGGTTCAGCACATTGGCCGCTCGCACCGTGCCGCCGATCACCAGCGCGTCGGTCGAGCCGTCGTTGGCGGCGCGCAGCACCACGTTGTTGTTGCCGTCGATGCGCCCTCCGGGCTGTGCGAAGGTGCTCAGCGGCGGTACGGGCGCAATGGTGACGCCGGCACCGTCGGCCTGCGATTCGCCCGTCACCGTGATGTTGCCGTTGCCCAGCGAGGTCACGAGACTGCCGGCACCGATGCGCACGCCGCTGCCCAGCGCGGTGTTGCCGCCGGTGCGCACCAGCCCGTCGACCTGGATGTCGCCGTCCACGCTGCGCACCGTGGCCCCGTTGATGAGCACGCCATAGCCCGCCAGCGGTGTGAAGCTGGAGAAGCCCGCGCTGCCCACGCCCACGATGCCGATGCGCCCGCCGGTGGTGAACACGCCCTGGGTCGCCGTCGTGCCGCTGATCGCCACGCCGGTGTCGACCAGCCCGCGCCCCGCGATCGACACGTTGCCCGTGGCCGTGTTGATGCTGGAATTGCTGATGCTCACCACCGGCCCCGAGAAGGAAGATCCGGTCGCGGTCGAGCGCCCGTCGATGGACACCGCGCCCCCGGTTCCCGCGTCGAGCTGCGCGGTGCGCGTGTCGATGGTCGCGTTGTTCAGCGAGATGACGGAGCCGCTGTTCAGGCCGTTGGCGGTCATCGAGACGTTGCCGCCGTTGGTGTTGATGGCGCCGGTGAAGAAGATGCTGCCGCCGTTGACGCCCAGCCCCGCGTTGAACTCCACGTTGAGCGCGCCCACGCCGGCCACCGAGCGGTCGGACCGGATCACCGTCGCCGCATCGAAGCTGTTGATGTTCGCGGCCGCGTCGAGCCGGAAGGTGACGGGCGTGGCGCCGGTGTTGCGGTCGATCAGCACGCCGGTGCCCAACGTGATGGTGCCGGCGCCGGGCGGGCCGCCCGTGCCGGTGGTGATGATCACGCTGGTGTTGCCGTTCAGCACATTGTTGATGTCGCCGTCCAGCACCACCGACGTGGCCAGCGGGTCGAAGGGGTTGGTGGGCAGCGTGCCCGCGGCCGCGCCATGGTTGATGGTGACGTCGAACGGGTCGATCAGCCACGTACCCGCGGTGCCGCCCGTCGTCGAGGCATCCACCTGCACACCCGACAGGTCGAAGTGCGGCGCGGAGGTTTCCACCAGGCCGCCGTTGCCCGTGCCCGCACCGCCGCGCGCCGACAGGCTGCCGTGCGCACGCAGCGTGTCGCCCGCCACCACCTTCACGCTGCCGCCGTTGCCCGATGCCGAGGTGCCGCTGGCGTCCAGGGCGGTGTTTGTGCCGAGCGCGATGACGTTGGTGGCCGCGATGTCGATGCTGCCGCCGCCCGTGGCGCCGCTGGCGTCCAGGCGCGCGACCAGCGGCGTGCCGTCGAAGTTCTGCGAGCCATCGACGAGCACGTTGCCCCCGCTGATCGAGATGCTGCCGCCCCGGCCGCCGCTGCTGGCCACGGACAGCATCGCGCCCTGGGGCACGCTCAGGCCCGAGCCGAAGGTGTTCATGCGCAGGGCAACGTCGGTGCCCAGCCCGTCGATGGCGATCGTGCCACCCGCCGTGCGCAGCGGGTTGGGCTGCGACGCGTCGGCGCTCACCGCCACGCCATAGATCGACTCGCCGGTGGGCGTGGTAACGATGCCGCCGCCGCCGTCCAGCGCGGCGGTGAAGCCCGCGCTGCCTGCCTTGCCCACCACGTCGATGCGCCGGCCGTCGCCCGCCGTCACGCCGCCCGACAGCGCCACGCCGTTGCCGCCGCCCGCCGTGCGGCCATTGGCCGCGAAGCCGAGGTACTTGTTCAGCGCCTCGAGGTTCGCGCCCGTGCCTTCGATGCGCACGTCGCCGCCTGCGTTGATGAACGAGCTGTCGATGTCCACAGCCGTTGTGGTGCCGATCGAGCCGGCCGGCAACGTGTTGTCGGTCCAGGTCGCGCCGCGGCCCGTGACCGACACGTTGCCCGGTGTCTCCAGACCGGAGCCATCGCCGATCCGCACGCCGCCGCCGCCGAGCGCGGCCAGTCCGTCGATGGTGACGCCGCCGCTGCCGGCCTGCACCTCGCTGCCCTGCAGCGTGACGCCGTCGGTGGCCCGGTAGACGAAGTTGGTGCTGCTGTCCTGCGTGTCGACACGGGTGCGGCCCTGGCCGCGCAGCGAAACCTGCCCGCTGCCGGTGGTGGCCAGCGTGCTGCCGTTCAGCGCGATGCCGTCGCGCCAGGCGTCGTCGCTGTTCGACACCGAGCCGCCGACGGCGCGCCCATTGACGGCATCGCCCTGGCCGAAGAAGCGGATGTTGCCGCCGTTGGCGTTGATGGTGGCGTCGGTCAGGCCGATCGAGGCGCCGTAGTCGAGCTCGTAGCTCGGGTTGCCGCCGCCGGCGTTCACCTGCGTGGCGTTCTTGGCCACCACGCCGCTGGCGTCGGCGTTGAAGTCGACGTTGAGCGCGCCGATGCGCGCGTCGATGGCCGAACCGCTGGCCATGGCGATGCCGCCGCCCGAGTCGACTCGCAGCGTGGCGGTGCCGCCTTCGTTCTTCACGACCTGCGCGCCGTTGCCGAAGGTCACGCCCGCGTTGTCGCCGGTGCGTGTGCTGGCCAGTGTGACGTCGGTTCCCCGGCCCAGCGCGGCGCCCACGGCGCTGGCGCTCACATTGCTGGAAGACAGCTGCGGGTAGCCGCCGTCGTAGGCCGGCAGGGTCTGGTCCACACCCAGGTCGGCGCCGGTCGACAGCGTCCAGCGGCCGTTGGCGCCGCCCTGTGCGCCGCCGCCGGCGTCCACGCGTGAGGGGTCGATGCGCACGAAATCGCCCGAGGTCGCAATGTTGCCGCCCGCGCCGCTGCCGGCGCCGCGTGCAGTGAGTTCACCGAAGGCCTGCAGGTGCGATTCGCGCAACGGCAGGGCGTTTTCCGCATCGCCCGGAAAGGCCGTGCCGCTGGCCGTGCCCACACTGACCGTGCCGCCCGCGCCGGCGCTCCTGGCATCGGCACTCAGCACCGAGCCGGCCGACAGCGCCACGTCGTAGCCCTGCACCATGACCGAGCCACCGCCCGCTTGGCCGCTGGCATCAGCCACCGTCTTGATGCCGTCACCCGTCCCCTGCAGGGTGACCTTTCCGGCGGTGATGCGGATGTCGCCACCGCGCTCGCCGGCCGCAGTGCCCGTGGCGTCGAGCGTGCCACCGGTCACCTGGACCTCGTTGTCCTGGCCGCCGCCCAGGAAGATCTCGCCGTTGCGCGTGCCCACCGTGCGCGCGCGCACCGTGCCGCGCTGGTTGACGACCAGTTCGCCCACGGTGGCCGACCGCCCCATGACCGCCACGCGGCCGCCGTCGGCCTGCAGCGTGCCGGTGTTGCCGACGCTCGCATGGGTGGCCATGGTGTCCGTCGAAATGACGATGTTGGTCAGCCCGTCACCCGCGAGGTCAAGCGTGACCTTGCGGCCCGACGCCAGCGCGACGGTGCCGCCGTCGGCGGCGATGCGGCCGCTGTTGGCGTCGTCGCCCACGCGGGTGTTGGCCACCGTCGCGCCCATCAGCACCACGGGGCCGCCGCCGGTCGCGGTGATGCGCCCGGCATTGATCACCGTCGCGACGTTGTCGTCTGCGCGCTCGAACGTGAACCGCCTGGTGTTTTCGTTGAGGAAGTCCGCGTCGCTGGTCGTCATGGCCAGCGTGGAAGCGATGAGGCCGCCCACGTTCACCGTCGCGCCCTGGCTGAACAGCACGCCGTTGGGGTTGACCAGCACGATGCGCCCGTTGGCGTTGAGCTGGCCCGCGATGGTGGAAAGCTCGTTGCCCGTCACGCGGTTGAGCAGCACGCTCGACGCACCCGGCTGGGTGATGTTCACCACGCCGCCCGCGCCGATGGAGAAGCCGGTCCAGTTGACGATGCCGCGCGCAAGGCCCTGGTTGATGGTCATCACGTTCGCGAGCTGCGACATCGTGACGTTGCCGGCAATGGGCTGGAAGCCGGTGGGCAGCGTCTGGGCAATGGCGGGGAGCGCCCCTGCGCAAATCAGCGAGAGCGCCAGCGGCCGCAGCGGCAGCCGGAACGAGGGGGGCGTGCGATGCGTCATGGTCAGAACGCCTTTTGAAGCTGGACGTACAGCCGCGGATTGCGCCCGCCGCCGTCGGTCTGCGCCGGTGCCGTGCCATCGCGCCAGGCCAGCGTCGCGTTGATCGAGAAGTTGCCGGGCCGCGACCAGCTCACGCCGACGCCGTAGCCGCGCACGCTGCGGCTGTTGCTGCCGTCGAAGGGCGTGGGGCTGCGCGAGAGCTTGCCGTGCGCGGCGTCGTAGAACAGGAAGGGCGTGAGCTCTTCGTTGAAGGACCAGCGCCACTCGACGGTGCCGATCACGCCCTGGTCGACCAGCACCTCGCCCGACGGATAGGCCCGCACGGCGCGTGCGCCGCCGAGCGCGAGCTTCTCCGACGGATCGAGGTTCCTGCTGGCCCACTGGCCGCCGACGGACAGGTACAGCGAATGCCTGGGAACGATGGCCTGCAGGCGGGACAGCTGGAAGCTCAGCTTGGAGAAACCGCCTTCGGTGCGCCGTCCGCCCAGGGCCTGGTCGGCCTCCCGCGTCGCCGGGTCGTCGATGGACAGCCGGCCGTGGTACAGCGTGCCCGAGCTGGCCCAGTAGCCGCCGCCCAGCACCTCGTCGCGCCGCTCCCAGGTCCAGCCGAGGCCCAGGCCGCGCACGCGCTTCTTCACGCGCACGTCGGCCACGCCGATCTCGTCGGTCAGGTCCTTGATGTCGGCGCCCAGGCGCAGGAACAGGTTTTGCTGGCGTTGGCGGATGAGCGGGTAGCTGAGCGAAAGGTCGAACACGTCGGCGCGGCCCTGTGCGCCGAGCTCGGAGAACTCGCCGCCCAGCTCGTAGTTGACGCGCGACAGCCCGACCCCCGCGCGCAGCCCGCTGGTGCCGATGGGCGCCTCGTAGGCGATGCGGCCGAACTGCAGCGCATTGCTGTCGGACACCATCAGGCGCATGTCGAGGTTGTCGCCGATGCCGAAGGGGCTGAGCCAGCGCGCCGTGCCGCCGATGCGGTAGCGGCCCGACTCCTTCGTGCCGTGGTTGTCGGCTTCAGCGGTGAAGGCCCAGCGCGGCGCGGCCGCCACTTCGACCGAAAGATCGGTGGTGCCGGGCTGCGAGCCTTCCTGCAGGCCCGAGGACACCTTGACGCCGGGCTGGTCGGACAGCAGCAGCATGGCGCGCTCATAAGCCGGCGCGCTCACGGCCTCGCCGGGCTGCAGTGGCGCGAGGAAGCCGCGCACGCGCGATTCGCTGGTCGGCGCATCGGGCGCGACCACCACGTCGACCTTGCCGAGGCGGCCTTCGATCACACTGATCTCGACGATGCCGTCGCGCACGGTCTGCACCGGCACCACGGCCTGCGCCAGGAAGTAGCCGCGCTCCTTGTAGCGTGCGGTGATGGCCTTCGCGAGTTCTTCGAGATCGCCGAGCGTGACGTCGCGGCCGATGTAGGGGGCGGTGATGGATTGCAGTTCTTCGTTGCTCAGCGCTTTCACGCCGTTGAGCCGCAAGTCGTTGAGCCTGAACGTCGAGCCGGCGGGGCGCGGCGGCGCGGGCAGGCTCTGCGGTGCGACGGCACCGGTGGGGGCTTGCGCGAGCGGGCGATCGCAGGTGCCGCAGGGGTCCTGGGTCGACAGCAAAGTGTTGGTATCGGACGCGTGCGTACGCTCGGCTGCGACCAGCAAGGTTGCACTGACCAAGGCTGTGACTGCGAAGGCAATCGGGGTGGGGCGTTGACTGGCGCGCATATGTCAGTGCTCCGTTGCGCGTTGCGTTGCTGGCTGTTCGGGGTGCGTGCACAGGCCACCGGGTACTCCCCTCCGCGAATGTCCACCGTCGGCGTGATCGCCCCCCAAACAGCGCTCTTCAAAAACAAGGCACGTCATCTCATCCCCCCACCGTAAGACGCCAGTTGCCGATCAGGTTGAACGGCGCCCAGAAGAAGGGATGGGACATCTTGGGGTCCTTCAACACCGCGAGTTGTCCGGCCTGCATGGCCTTCTGGATGTCGCGCCCCTTGGCCAGCTCGCCGTAGAGCGTGCTCATGAGCACCGCGGTCGCGTCGTCCGACACCGGCCACAGCGAGGCGATCAGGCTGGAGCTGCCGGCCGAGAGGAACGAGCGCGTGAAGCCCAGCACCTCGTCGCCTTGTGCGATGCGCCCGAGGCCCGACTCGCAGGCCGACAGTGTGACCAGCGCGGTGCCGTCCATCGGCAGCCCGAGGATCTCGTGCGCTTCCAGAAAATTCTGCTTGCCGCCTTCGTTGGCCAACAGGATGCGCGAGTACAGCGGATCGACCGCGTCGGCCTCGGCATGCGCCGCCACATGCATCAGCGGCGAGCGCGTGGCCACGTCGCGAAACTGCGTCTTGGTGGCGGCCGCGCCCATGTACACGGTGTTGCGCGGGAACAGCTGCGCGAGCTGCTTCACCTCGGTCTCGGCGCCGGGCAGGTCGTACTTGTCCTCGATGCGCGGATTGCCGAAGGCGGTAAGCGACGCGTTCACGCGCGGCGTGCGCTGCGCGAGCTGCACGGCGATGCTGATCGACGGCGCCACGGCCACCGGATGCTTCTCGATGACGTAACGGCCATCCAGCCGCAGCGCCTGGAACGGCAGGTAGTGCAAAGGCCCGTGCGGCACCACGATCAGCCGCTGCCCCGGCGCGAGACCGAGCGGCCCGAGCAGCGCGGCGCCCAGCTTGTCTGCGTTGGTGATGGCGGCGCGGCGGCCGCGCACGATGGAATTGCGGAAGGTCTCGACCAGCTCGTTGAGGTCGTCGCGCTTCACGGCCACCGTCTTCTCGGCGATGTCGCCGGAACTCACGACCCACACCACGAGGCGGTCGGGCAGCGAGTGGAACTGCACCACGCGCTCGTCGGGTGCCAGCATGCGCTGCAGCGCGGCGAGATCGACGGTGTTGGCGGCCTGCTCGTTGATCTTGGCCCGGCCGCGCACCGCGTCGAGCAATGCGCGCGAGCGGCTGTGCTCGCTCACCTCGAAGGCCTGGCGCGCATCGCCCGCGTCGCTGTAGATGGCCACGCCGCGCTCGAACACCGATTGCAGGTCCGAGAACAGGCCCATCTTGAATTCCTCGCTGCGGAATTTGGCACGCACCTTGTCGACGTCGCCGAGCGCGCGGCCCACGGCTTCGGCCGCGGCCTGCTTCTGGCCCAGCGCGAGTTCGCTGCGCGCCACGCCGTCCCAGGCCCAGAGGCGGTAGTACTCGGTGTCGGCGCCGACCTGCCGCGCGGTGAGTGCGCGGTACATGTCGCGCGCCTCGGCGGGCTTGTTCTCGGCCAGCAGCAGCCGCGCGCGGGTGCGGTCGAGCTGCGCGGTGAGCGGTGCGTCCTTCGGCGGCGCCATGGCACCAAGCACTTCGCGTGCCCGCGCCGGGTCGCCCGATTCGATCAGCGCATTGACCAGCGAGGCCTGCACCAGCGGTGCATAGCGCGGCGAGCTGTTGGCCAATGCCTCGTCGTAGCTGAGCACCGCGCCGGAGAAATCGCCGCGGCGCGTGCGCACGTCGCCGATCACTTTCTGCACCGGGCCGACCACCAGCTTGGGATCGCGCGCCGGGTGCTTGAGCGCTTCGCGTGCGAACTCCTCGGCCTTCTCGAGCTGGCCCGAGTAGCTGTA
Source organism: Variovorax sp. CF313 (assembly GCF_000282635.1). Lineage (GTDB taxonomy): Bacteria > Pseudomonadota > Gammaproteobacteria > Burkholderiales > Burkholderiaceae_C > Variovorax. Next base: position 38,716 of record NZ_AKIW01000016.1, on the reverse strand, counting down.
GACGATGGCCAGGTCGCGGTTGGCCATGGCCATCAGGTTCGGATCGTTGGTGGCGTTGGCCAGGTGCAGCGCCTTGCTCGCGGCGCGCACGCTCTGGCGGAACTCGCCGGCCTCCGCCAGTGCGACGGCCTGGCTGCAGTATTGGTAACCCGAGAGCTTGACCGCGTCCTGCCCGTAGAGCACCGCGCCCTCGCTGGTCAATGCCAGCAAGGTGTCGGTGTCGTCCAGGCGGGCCTGCTCCATCTTGCTGGCTGCGGCTTCGGCATTCGACGACACCGCCGGCGCTGCTGGACGTTGCTGCTGCTGTGCCGATGCCGGAGGGCCGAAGCCCAGGAAAAGAATGCCTGCAAGACCGAGAGCACTCGCGACAGCTGCACGACAACGTGCCGGGCGCTGCCATCCCCATCTCGAAAACCAAGCCATTGGACCCCCGTGCGCAGCCCTGTGAGCCCGCGGTCAGCGGACCATCGACGTCGCGAGAGTGCGCGCCGTTCAGGCCTCGGGGGGAAAGTCTAGGAGCGGCCTCCTGCCGCGCCTATTCGCAATACGGTCTAGCGCAAATGGACTACGCGGGCACCGCGTCTACATTCGCACGGTCCCAGTGCCGGTGCTTGGCGATGGCCGCGATGAAATCGTTCGCCACCTGCATCGCCGCCGTCGTGTCGCCCAGGTTGGTGACCGGCGTGGCCGCCACCACCACGCCCGCCGGCACATCGGCGGGCGGCGTGTCCGCGGCGATACCGAGCGTGGACAGCAGCCGCACGCCCTCGCCCACCGTGCAGATCGCCTTGCAGTGCTTGTAGGCCTCGAGCACGAAGTGCACCGCATCGCCGATGCCCGACATCGCGGCGGCGCTCTCGCTGCCGGCCGGCACGAGCACGGCGTCGAACATCACCGAGGGCGTGTTGGCGAAGGTCATGTCGACGTCGATCTGGCGCTTCGATGCGCTGGCGACGGTGCCCAGCTTCGGGCCCACTGTCTTGCATTGCGCACCGGCCTGCTCGAGCGCATCGCGGATCGGCTTCAGCGAAGCCGAATCGACACCATCGGCCACGAGGACCGCGACCCTGCGCGTGCGGATGGAGCCGTCGCCCGTATCGACCATGCGCAGCGCCGGCGACTCGTCGATGGGCAGCGATATGCGGTGGTCGCGAAAGCCCGCGCGCCCCGCCGCCGCCCTGGCATCGGGCTCGCCGATGCCCAGCGGCTCGGCCACGCGGCGTGCCAGCTTCTCGTCCACGTGCGCAAGGTTGTCGACCATGCGCTGGCGGATGGCCGGCACGTCGAGCTTCGACAGCTCGAAGCGGAAGGCCGCGATGATGTGCTCCTTCTCGGCCGCGCTCTGGCTGTTGAAGAACAGGCGCGCCTGCGTGAAGTGGTCGTCGAACGAGGGGCTGCGGCGGCGCATCTTGGGCGACTCGGTCTCTTCCGGAAACGACTGGAAGCCGTGGCTGCCGCCGTCCACGCGGAACTCCGTGCCGCTGCCCAGCGTGTTGGGCTCGTAGGCCACCTGGCCGCGGGCGATGGTCTGCCTGTGCATGCCGTCGCGCTGGAAGTTGTGGAACGGGCACACGCCCTTGTTGATGGGCAGCTCGTGGAAGTTGGCGCCGCCCAGGCGCGAGATCTGCGTGTCGGTGTACGAGAAGAGGCGGCCCTGCAGCAGCGGGTCGTTGCTGAAGTCGATGCCGGGCACCACGTGGCCCGGATGGAAGGCCACCTGCTCGGTCTCGGCGAAGAAGTTGTCGGGGTTGCGGTTGAGCACCAGCCTGCCGATCTTCTGCACCGGCACCATTTCTTCTGGAATCAGCTTGGTGGGGTCGAGCAGGTCGAAGCCCAGCGAGTGCTCCTTGTCCTGCGCGATCATCTGCACGCCGAGCTCCCACTCGGGGAAGTCGCCGTTCTCGATGGCTTCCCACAGGTCGCGCCGATGGAAGTCCGGGTCCTTGCCGGCGATCTTCTGCGCCTCGTCCCACGCGAGGCCATGAATGCCGAGCTTGGGCTTCCAGTGGAACTTCACGAAGTGGCTCTCGCCGCGGCTGTTGACGAAGCGGAAGGTGTGCACGCCGAAGCCTTCCATCATGCGCAGGCTGCGCGGAATGGCGCGGTCGCTCATGGCCCACATCAGCATGTGGGTGCTCTCGGGCATCAGCGAGGCGAAGTCCCAGAAGGTGTCGTGCGCACTCGCGGCCTGCGGCATCTCGTGGTGCGGCTCGGGCTTCACGGCGTGGATGAGGTCGGGGAACTTGATCGCGTCCTGGATGAAGAACACCGGGATGTTGTTGCCCACGAGGTCGTAGTTGCCCTCGCGCGTGTAGAACTTGACGGCGAAGCCGCGCACGTCGCGCACCGTGTCGGCCGAGCCGCGCGAGCCGGCCACGGTCGAGAAGCGCACGAACACGGGCGTCTTCACGTCCGGGTCCTGCAGGAAGTCGGCGCAGGTGAACTGCGACATCGACTTGTAGACCTGGAAGTAGCCGTGCGCCGCCGAGCCGCGCGCGTGCACGGCGCGCTCCGGGATGCGCTCGTGGTCGAAGTGCGTGATCTTCTCGCGCAGGATGAAGTCTTCCAGCAGCGTCGGACCGCGCACGCCCGCTTTCAGCGAGTTGTGGTTGTCGGGTACCTGCAGACCCTGGTTGGTGGTCAGGGTCGTCGGATGCTCGACGGTGAAGCCTTCGAGCTGCAGCTGCTTGGCGTTGCTGCCGCCGCCCGCCTTGGCGGCGCTGGCGCGGCGGCCTGCGGCAGCCTTGTTCTGCGGCGTCATCGTGGATCTGCTGGAGTCTTTCATGGGGTGGGCGTTCAGCCCGTTTCGTTGTTGTCGAGGAACATGTCGAGCACGTTGACCAGGGCGATCAGGCAAATGCTGCCCGCCGCGGCGGCGACGGTCCACAACAGGATTTCAGCGCCCCAGGTGCCGATGAACGAGTCGAAAAGCGATGAGAACTCCATGGATCACTCCGGGGCTGCAAGCGAAATGCAAGGTTATGTTTCGCGGCGCCCGGACCCCGTAGTGGCCGCCCTTCCACCGCTGTGGGAGAAGGCACGCGGACGAGGTAGGAGCGGGCCGACAGCACCTCCTGCCCGCCTACGAAGCTTCGCGCGCCCTGGCCGTGGGATCGGGGAGCGCCGTCGCATAGCATGGGTCCAACACAGGGAAGAAAGAAAGAAGAAAAGAACCATGCTGATCAGAATCGGTTTCGACATCGAACTCGGCGTCACCGCCCCCACGGCCGTGATCTACATGCTCCAGGTGCATCCCTCGCGCGCCCGGGACCTGCAAGGGGAGGAGAACATCACGCTCAGCCCGCCACTGGCCACCGACCATTACCTGGACGGATTCGGCAACCACTGCGCGCGCGTGCACGTCCCCCCGGGAGTGAAGAGCGTGCGCCTGCGCAACCGCGCGGTGGTGTACGACACCGGCTGGCCCGACCCGGTGGACTTCGGCGCCGTCGGGCACATGGCGGCCGACCTGCCGGTGGACACGCTGCCCTTCGTGCTGCCGAGCCGCTATTGCGAGGTCGACAGCGAATTGCTGGAGTTCGCCTGGGCCAACTTCTCGAACGTGGCGCCGGGCTGGTCGCGCGTGCAGGCGATCTGCGACTTCGTGCACCGGCACCTGCGCTTCGACTACGGGAACGCGCGGGCCACGCGCACCGCCACGGAAGGCTTTCGCGAAGGCACGGGCGTATGCCGCGACTTCGCGCACCTCGCAATCACCCTGTGCCGCTGCATGAACATTCCGGCGCGCTACGTGACGGGCTATCTCGGCGACATCGGCATTCCGCCGGTGCCTTCTCCGATGGACTTCAGCGCATGGTTCGAGGTGTACCTGGGCAACCGCTGGCACACCTTCGACGCGCGCCACAACACGCCGCGCATCGGCCGCGTGGTGATCGCGCGCGGGCGCGACGCGGCGGACGTGCCGATCACGATGGTGTTCGGTGCGAACACGCTGGAGCGCTTTGAAGTGACGACCGAGGAAGTGCTTCAGTAGCGTCGGGTTTTGCTCCTTCCCCTCCCGGGGGAAGGCTGGGATGGGGGCAGGCCTTCGATGAGGCGCAGCGTTTTTTTTTCAAGCCGTCGTGCCCCCACCCCGACCCTCCCCCGGAAGGGGAGGGAGGAATGCAGGGATGCCTATTTGCTGCTGTAGCCCAGCAGCTTCATCGCCGCGGCAAGCCCCTTTCGGCTGCGCTCCATGGCGGCCCAGGGCTTGTTGCCGGTCTCGAAGCGTTCGGCCGCATTGGCGACAGTCCACTGCGCGGCACTGGTCAAGGCCGGCAATTCGTCCCACGCAAGCGGCACCGACACGCCCAGCCCGGGGCGCGAACGCGCCGACCATGCGCTGACGGTGGTTGCGCCGAAGCCGTTGCGCAGGTAGTCCACGAACACCTTGCCCACGCGGTTGCGCGGGCCGCTCTTCGCCACGAAGCGCGACGGAATGGTCTCGGCCAGGTGCGCCACCACGGCCTGTGAAAAGCCCTTGACGGTGTCCCAGTCGTACTGCCGCCGCAGCGGCACCACCACGTGCAGCCCCTTGCCGCCGCTGGTCTTGAGGAAGCACGGCAGGCCCAGTTCGTCGAGCAGCGTGCGCACCAGCATCGCGGCCTCCTGGATCTGCGGCCATGCGACGCCCTCGCCGGGGTCGAGGTCGAAGGTCATGCGATCGGGCTTGCCGATGGCACGCGAGGTGGCGTTCCAGGTGTGCAGCTCGATGACGTTCATCTGCGCGGCGCCGAGCAGGCCCTGCTTCGTGTCGATCTGCAGCAGCGGCTCGTGGCCCGGATCGAGTGCGGGATCGAGCAGGCGCACGCCGGGGATCTCGCTGTTCTGCAGGTGCTTCTGGAAGAACAGCTCGCCGCCCACGCCCTCGGGCGCGCGCACCAGCGACACCGGCCGGCCGCGCAGGTGCGGCAGCATGAGTTTCGCCACGCTGTCGTAGTAGGCCGCGAGTGCGCCCTTGGTGATGCCGCTGTGCTTGTCGATCACGCGGTCGGCGTGGGTGATCTTCGGGATCATGGGTGTCTTTGCTTCCTGGTTCTTCGGCTTTGGTGCGGCCTCGATCTCCCTGATCCGCTGCGGCCGCTCGCGCCGGATGTCGCGCGCGGGCTTGTCGGCGCGCAGCCCCTGGAACACGGCCTGGCGCACGCGGTTTTCGCGCGTCCATTCGCCGAACGAGATTTCGGCCACGAGCGTGGGCTTGACCCATTGCGCCCTGACGCCGCGCGGCGCAGGCTCGAAGGGGCAGGGGTCGGTGGCCAGCCTGTCGAGGCGGGCCTTGACATCGGCGAGGCGGCCCGCATCGAAGCCCGTGCCCACGTTGCCGCAGTAGCGCAGCCGGCCGGTAGCCTCGTCGTGCACGCCCAGCAGCAAGGCGCCGAAGCCGGTGCGCGAGCCCTTCGGCGCGGTGAAGCCGCCGATCACGAACTCCTGCCGCTGCTGGTTCTTGAGCTTGATCCAGTCGGGCGAGCGGCGCGACACGTACGGCGATCCCTTGCGCTTGCCGACGATGCCCTCGAAGCCGATGTGCGCCGACGACGCGAGCAGGTCGCGCGGCGAAGCGTCGAAGGCCTCGCTCAGGCGCAGCGACGCGGGCGGCTTTCGGCCGAGCAGCTGCGCGAGCCGGGCACGGCGTTCCTCGACCGGCATGTCGCGCAGGTCTTCGCCATCGAGGAAGGGCGCGTCGAACAGCCAGTAGACGATGGATGAGGTCTTGCCGCGATCGAAGGCGTTCTGCAACGCCTGGAAGTCGGGCGCACCGTTCTCTCCTTCGACGGTGATCTCGCCGTCGAGCCATGCGCCGGCCGTGGGCAGTTTCGCCAGCGCCTTCTCGAGCGCGGGCAGCTTCGCGGTCCAGTCGTGGCCATTGCGGGTGAAACAGCGGACCTTGCCGCGGTCGATGCGCGCCAGCAGGCGGTAGCCATCGAACTTGAGCTCGTAGAGCCAGTCGCCGGGAGATGAAGGCGGCGAAGCCGCGAGCGTGGCGAGCTGGGGCTGGAAAGTGGCCGGCAGCGGGGATTTCGCGGTCCTTTTCTCGGTTCTTCCTGCAAGCTTTCTTGCGGGCGCCTTGCTGGCGACTTTCTTCGGCGGCTGGTCCACCTCGTCCACGCCACGCCCGGTGATCACGCTCGCCGGCTGTTCTTCGACCACGTCGTACTCACCGATCGCCCGCGCCTCGCCGTCGCGTTCCTTGATGAGCAGCCAGGGCTCATGCTTGTCGTCGCCCTTGCCGTGCATGCGCACCAGCGTCCAGTGACCGTGCAGCTTCTCGCCGCGCAGTTCGAACTTGAGCTTGCCGGCGGCGAGCGACTTGCGCGCGTCGCCCTCGGGCAGCCAGTCGCCGCGGTCCCAGACGATCACGGTGCCCGCGCCGTACTGCTTCGGCGGGATCGTTCCCTCGAAATCCGCGTACGAGATCGGGTGGTCCTCGACGTGCACGGCCATGCGCTTCACGGACGGATCGAGGCACGGCCCCTTCGGCACGGCCCAGCTCTTGAGCGTGCCGTCGAGTTCGAGCCGGAAGTCGTAGTGCAGATGGCTCGCGTGGTGCTTCTGGATCACGAAGGACAGCACGCCCTTGCCCGGCCGGCCGCCGGCCTCGGGCTCCGGCGTGCGCGAGAAATCGCGCTTGCCGTGGTAACGCGCCAGGGCCTTGCGCGCGGTCGATGCGGTGGAGCCCATCGCGGCCGGCCTCACTCAGGCGGCGCGGCGGTGGCGGGCGGGGGTCTTGCGCGCGGCTTTCGCGGCCGGCTTGCGCTTCTTCGCGGCGGCCTTGGGCGGCGGTTCCGGTTCTGCGTCCTCTTCCTCCTCTTCTTCCTTGGTGGGCTTGCCGCCACCCTTGCGCAGGCTGCGCTGCAGCAGCTCGGTCAGGTCGAGGATCTTGGCGCCGCGGCCTTCGCCGGTGCGCTGCTCTTCCTCGGGCTCGGGCTGCGTGACGGTCTCGGTCTGGCCGGCCTTCACCTTCTTGTCCACCAGCCGCATGATCTCGTCCTTGAACTCGTCCTTGAATTCGTCGGGGTCCCAGTCGGCGCTCATGTCGTCGACCAGCTGCGTGGCCATCTTGAGCTCACGCTCGCTCAGGCCGGCCTTCTTCGCGTCTTCCGAAGGCAGCGGCAGGTCGGTCCACGGCCGGATGTCCGCGCCCCAGCGCAGCAGGTTCAGCACGAGGCCGGGGCCCACGGGCACCAGCACCGCCAGGTGCTGCTTGGTCTGGATCACGACACGGGCCACGCCCACACGCCCGCTGCGCTGAAGGGTTTCGCGCAGCAACGCGTACACCTTCGCGCCGCGGTTGATCGGCGCCACGTAGTAGGGCCGCTCCAGGTACACGAAGGGAATGCCGTTGGCCGGCACGAAGGTCTCGATCTCGATGGTCTGCGTGGTCTTGGGATAGGCGGCCGCGATCTCCTTGTCGCTGAGCACCACGTACTCGCCGTCCTCGTACTCGATGCCCTTGACGATCTGCTCGCGCGCGATCTCCTTGCCGGTCTTCTTGTTGATGCGCTTGTAGCCGACCGGGTCCATGGTGCGCTTGTCGAGCCAGTCGAAGTCGATGCCGTGGTCGGTGGTGGCCGAGTACAGCGCAACCGGGATGTGGACGAGGCCGAAGCTGATGGCGCCCTTCCACAGGACGCGCGGCGCGGGGGCTTTTTTCGAGATGGACATGGACGCACTCCTTCAGGCTGGGAATGTGCGCCGCCCCTGCCCGGGCGGTGTAGGAGCGCGGCCCCAGGCGCCGTCAGGCCGCGCCGGCCACGGGTCCGAGCTGGCGCTCGCTCGGGCGCGCGAAGTAGAACCACTCGGCGCCCGGCAGCGCCACCGCGTTGGGAAACACGATGAAGCCGTCGTCGGGCGCGCTCACCAGCGTGCCGTCGTGGCGCATGCCGATGGGCTCGCCGCGCAGCACTTCGTCGAAGGTGGCCCAGTCGCGCACGAAGCTGTCTTCCTCGTGCAGGCGGTCGGTCACGCTGGCCAGGCGCAGCAGTTTCGGCGGCTGCGCGGGCCCGCCCGACAGCCCTTCGGGCAGCGCCGCCATGCCCAGCAGCGCGAGCGTGCGGCGGATGGCGCGCCATGCCACTTCGGGCGCCTGCGGGTCCAGGTGCTGGCCGCACTCGAGCGTGACGCCGTAGCCGCCGCGGCTGCGGATGTATTCGTTGGTGCCGCGGCCGAAGTCGAGCGCGGCCTCGTCGGCCGGCACGCCGCCCGCGCGCTGCGCGAGGCCGGCGGCGTAGATGTCGAGCCAGCCTTCCACCACGATGGGCGTGCCGATGTGCAGCGCGAGCTGGCCTTCCTCGTATGCGCGTGCAAAGGGCTCCAGCGCGCCGTTGTTGTCGCGCGGGCCGATCATCGCGAAGGCCTCGCCCTCGCTCTGGAAGGAATGCAGGTCGAGCAGCACCTCGTGGCGCGCGATCAGCGGGGCCAGCACATTGGTGACGCGGGCTTCGTAGTCGGCTGGTGCCTCGGTCGGGCGGAACAGCCTGTTGAGGTTGCGCTCGCCCTCGCGCTGCATGCGGCGACGGGCCAATGGATTGGCGACGGGCACCATCGTCAGTTCGCCGCGCCGCAGCTGCAGCGTGCCGGCATCGAACTCGGCCAGGATGCGCTCGATGCCCAGGGTGCCGGAGATTTCGTCGCCGTGCACGCCACCCATCACGAGCAGCCGGGGACCGGGGTTCAACGAGGCGAAGGCGTGGATGCGCAAGCTGTCGGTGGCCACGCCGGCAAAAGGATCGGAGGACATCGGGGGATTATTGCGGAGGCCCTTCCATGCGCGCAAAGGCGCTACCCATTTCATAGCGCCGAGCGGACACCTACAGGGGCTGCCTCGTATTTCCTACCGCCCCGGCGGCGGCGGCGGCGCAGGCTCGTTCCTCATCGAAGGAGCCACGCATGACCCCCAGCAAGAGCAGCAAGAGCAAGACGACGCCGGCCGATCCCCTGAAGGACGCCGGCGGCGGCAAGACCAAGGTGGAGCAAGGCGGCGAATCGGCGCCGCGCCTGCCGCACGAGCGCGACCAGTCGTCCGACAGCCAGCAGACACAGGACGGCCAGCCACCCAGGGTGGGCCGCCAGGCCCAAGAAGACGTCGAGCGCGGACTGGTCGACACCGACCGCGCGCTGGAGGCGGACAGCGTCGAAGGCGGCGGAAAGGTCAGGCGCTGACGACGCCGGCCAGCTGCCTGCGCATGTCGGCGATGACGGCGCCGTAGTCCTTGGCGTTGAAGATCGCGCTGCCGGCCACGAAGGTGTCGGCGCCGGCCGAGGCCACGCGCGCGATGTTGTCGGCCTTGATGCCGCCGTCCACCTCGAGGCGGATGTCGCGCCCGCTCTGCTCGATGCGCTTGCGCGCGAGTTCGATCTTGCGCAGCGCCGAGTCGATGAAGCTCTGGCCGCCGAAGCCGGGGTTCACGCTCATGATCAGGATCAGGTCGATGTCGTCGATGGCCCAGTCGAGCGCCTCGAGCCCCAGCCCCGGGTTGAACACCAGCCCGGCCTTGCAGCCGGCCGCCTTGATGGCCTGGATGCTGCGGTGCGTGTGGGGCGAGGCGTCGGGGTGGAAGCTGATGTAGTCGGCGCCCGCTTGCGCGAAAGAGGCCGCCAGTGCGTCAACCGGCTGGATCATCAGGTGCACGTCGATGGGCACCGGTGCGCCGGCAGCGGTCTTGGCGTAGGGCTTGAGCGCCTGGCAGACCATCGGGCCGAAGGTCAGGTTCGGCACGTAGTGGTTGTCCATCACGTCGAAGTGGATCCAGTCGGCGCCGGCCGCGATCACGTCGGTGAGTTCTTTGCCGAGGTGCGCGAAATCGGCGGACAGGATGGAGGGCGCGATGCGGAACGGGGTGCTCATAACCCTTGATTCTCGCAGCCGCCGCAAGTCCGACCAACGGCCTCCGTTACCATGCGCCCATGCCGCACAGCCCCTTCAGCGTACAGGTCGAACCGCGCTTCCTGGCCGACCAGTCGTCCGCCAAGGACAACATCTACACCTTTTCCTATACGGTCACCGTCACCAACACGGGCTCGGTGGCCGCCCAGCTGATCGCCCGCCACTGGCTGATCAACGATGCCTCTGGCCATGCGCAGGAGGTCAAGGGCCTGGGCGTGATCGGGCAGCAGCCGCTGCTTGCGCCCGGCGAATCCTTCCGCTACACGAGCGGCTGCCGCCTGCAGGCGCCGAGCGGCACGATGCACGGCAGCTACTTCGTGGTGACCGAGGAAGGCGAGCGTTTCGACGTGCCCATTCCGATGTTCGTGCTCGAAGCCGACATCGGCGGCGCCCCCGTATCGCGCGTGCTGCACTAGGTAACCTCTTGCGCCGCGGCGTTCTCCGGCGATCAAATCGCCGGATGGACAGAAAACGCCTTTGTCCTGCACCCCATGGACTCGACCATGCGTTACAACCCCGCATCGGCGCCTTCCTCGGCGCCGCAGGGCTTTTTCCTTCTTCTGGATGAATTTGACTAGCTTCCTCAACGATCTGCTGGGCTTCTGGTCCGAATGGGTGCGCCCCTCGGCGGGCCTGCCAACCGTTCTATGGTCGCTGCTGCTGGCGGTGGCGGCGGCTTCCGGCCACCTCGTGCAACGCTACCTGGGGCTGCCCAAGGTGATCGGCTACTCGCTGGTCGGCGCGGTGGTGGGCTTCGCCGGCTTCGAAGGCGCGATCTGGCCGCTGCGCGGCATCAGCCTCTTCCTGCTCGAACTCGGCGTGGCCGTGGTGCTGTTCGAGGCCGGCGGGCGGCTGCCGCTGCGCTGGTTCCGCCACAACCCGATGGTGCTGGTGCAGAGCCTGCTCGAAGCCACGCTGACCTACTTCGGCGTGTACTGGGTGCTGACGCTGCTGGGCCTGCCAGAGCCGGTGGCCAACCCGATCGCGCTGATGGCCATCGTCGCCTCGCCCGCGGTGCTCAGCCGCGTGATCATCGACACCCGCGCCGCCGGCCCCGTGACCGAGCGCGCGATGACGCTGGCCACGCTCAACACCTTCTATGCGCTGGCGCTGGGCTACGCGCAGGCCGGGCTGATCGAACGCGCGCCGCAGACGATGCTGCAGAAGCTCTATCCGGTGGCGGTGGTGCTGGGCCTCTCGTTCGTGGTCGGCGGGGTCATGGCGCTGGCGCTGCGCTCGGCGCTGCGGGTGATGAGCCCATCGAGCGAGAACACGTCGATCCTGCTGCTGGCGATCATCGCGGCGGGCGCCGCGCTCACCGCGCACATCGGCGGCTCGGCGCCGCTGGCGGCCCTGATCGGCGGCGTGCTGCTGAAGACGCTCAACCCCAAGCCGTGGGCCTGGCAGCGGCAGCTGGGCACGGCCGCCTCGCTGCTCACCATGCTGATGTTCGTGCTGGTGTCGATCGTGGCGGCCCAGGCCGACTGGACGTTGCCGGTGGCCAGCGTGGTGGTGGCCGTGATCGGCGTGCGCCTGCTGGCCAAGATCTCGGGCGTGGCCATTGCCAACCCGGGCAGCGGCGCGAGCTGGAAGCAGGCCTTCTGGGTCGGCTGCGCGATGTCGCCGCTGTCGTCGATCGCGCTGCTCATCGCCTCCAACTTCGCCACCGCCTCGCCCCTGCTGGGCACGATGATCACGCAGGTGGCCCTGCCCTCGATCCTGTTGATGGAGGTGGTGGGCGCGGTGCTCGCCACGGTGGCCATCCACGCGGTGGGCGAGAGTTCGGTGCCCTGGGCGCCCCAGGCCTTCAGCATCACGGAGGACACCCAGCGATGAGCGCCGCAGCCAGCAACACCCCTGTCGACCCGGACAGCGACGACGTCCGTTCGGCGCCGCTGCCATCGGACCCCGAAAGCCGCGCGGTCAAGCTCGAACCCTTCAACAAGTCGGAGGCGCTGTCGCTCGGCGTGGAGCTGGAACTGCAGCTCGTGAACACGCACGACTACGACCTTGCCCCGTACGCCGAAGACATGCTGCGGCTGATGGCGCAGACCCCGCTGCCCGGCAGCGTGGTGCCCGAGATGACCTCGAGCATGATCGAGATCTCGACCGACATCTGCCACTCGGCGCAGGACGTGATCACGCAGCTCTCGCCGATCCGCGAGGCGCTCATCAAGAACGCCGACAAGCTCAACATCGCGGTGGTCGGCGGCGGCACGCATGCCTTCCAGCAGTGGCACGAGCGGCGCATCTACGACAAGCCGCGCTTTCGCGAACTGTCGGAGCTGTACGGCTACCTGAGCAAGCAGTTCACCATCTTCGGCCAGCACGTGCACATCGGCTGCCCCGACGCCGACGCGGCGTTGTTGATGCTGCACCGCATGTCGCGCTACATCCCGCACTTCATCGCGCTGTCGGCGTCTTCGCCGTTCGTGCAGGGGCAGGACACGCAGTTCGACTCGGCGCGGCTGAACTCGGTGTTCGCGTTCCCGCTGTCGGGCCGCGCGCCTTTCACCACGAGTTGGAAGGAGTTCGAGGCCTACTTCGAGCGCATGACCCGCACCGGCGTCGTGCGCAGCATGAAGGACTTCTACTGGGACATCCGCCCCAAGCCCGAGTTCGGCACCATCGAGATCCGCGTGTTCGACACGCCGCTCACCATCGAGCGCGCCGCCGCGCTCGCGGGCTACGTGCAGTCGCTGGCCGCATGGTTCCTGCAGGAGCAGCCCTTCGCGCCGACCGAGGACGACTACCTCGTCTACACCTACAACCGCTTCCAGGCCTGCCGCTTCGGCCTCGACGCGGTGTACGTCGACCCGGCCACCGGCCAGCACATGCCGCTGCGCGACCACATCCTGATGACGATGACGCAGCTCGAATGGCACAGCGAGGCGCTCAACGCCACGCAGGCGCTGGGCGAGCTGCGCACCAGCGTGGAGGCCAACCGCAACGATGCGCGGTGGCTGCGCGAGAAGCAGGGCAAGGAGCGGCTGCTGGCGGAGGTGGTGCGGCAGGCGGCGCTGCGGTTCAGGGGCGCGGCGGCCTGAGCGCGGGCCCGCTGCACCTGGAGCGGCGGCCGCGCGGCCTTCAGCGCGGGATGTAGCCCTTGTCGAGGATGCGGCCGTCAACCGCGTCGATCACGAAGCGCGCGCGCGCACCGAACGCCATCGCGTTGCTGTTGATCTCCCAACGCCCCGCGCCCTTGCCGAACCAGGGCTTGCGCAGCCGCGCCTGCACCGGCTCGACGAAGGCCCAGCCAGCCGCAGTGGCAGCGGCGCGCGCCAGAGCGACGGCCTCTTTCTCGTCGATCATCGCGACCCCGGTGGCAGCGGTGGCAGCGCAGCGTTCGGCGGGATCGGCCCGTCGCTCACGCTGACCCAGAAGCTGGTGCCGCCCAGGATGATGGTGCCGATCGCCATGCCTTCGACCTGCATCTGCGAGACGGTCACATAGCCGAACTGGACCGGAAAGCGATAGGCCCCGAGCGCCTGCGCCAGCCCGTGCACGCGCAGCTGGCCGTAGCCCTCGGCCATCGCCTCTTCGAGGTAGCGCAGCAGCGCCGACTTGGAATAGGCATTCCATCGCAGCTGCGCGCGCAATTGCCGCAGCGGACCTGTGCGCGGCGCGAAGTAGCGATGCACGAGTTCATGGAACAGCGTGATGCGCTGCTCTGTCAGGCTCTGGTTGCGCGCGACGGTGACGGCGCCGTACATGTCGGTGCCACCGAGCGCGCCGCCCGCCATCGAGCGCGGGCGGCTCAGCTGCAGGCGGGGGCCGCCGGGCGGCGGCGGCAGGCCGACATCGGGCAGCGGCTCGATCCTGGGCATGCCGCGGGCCACCACCGGCTTGACCGCGCCGCGCAGCAGCAGGGCCTGGATCGTGGAGATGCCGAGCAGCATCACCGCCTTGGCGAAGTGCTTCGCAGCCTCGTCGAGATCGGCGTCGGAGCCGGCGTTGACCGACTTCTGCGCGAAGTCGTAAAGCTCGCTGGCGCCCGAAAACACCGCCGTACCGAGCGCGGCGAACCCCACCACGAGCAGGATCACGTCGACCACTTCGCCGACACCGAAGAAGTGCGAGCCGGCCCACACGACCAGCGTGGCGGCCACGATGGCCAGCGCGGCCGGCTCCAGCATGGCCTCGACGGTCTGGCGCGCCTCGCCGGGCAGCAGGGGCAGGGCCCTGCGCATCGCCTCGCCGACGCGCTCGGTCGTGGACATGGTGGCGGGTGACACGGAAACGGTTTCAGCCATGGTCGAGAACTTTCTATTTCAAGAAGATTTCGGCAGTGAAAGGCGGGCGCCACGGCGAATCTACCCGAACGCCGCCGCCGTGCCTGCAGGCCGGCGCCACGGCCACCGCTTATGCTCGCTGCATGGGTGAATTCGACCTGATCACACGCTACTTCAAGCGCCCCGCCACGCGCTCCCCGCTCGGCGTGGGCGACGACTGCGCATTGCTCGCGCCGGCACCGGGCATGCAGCTCGCGGTGTCCTGCGACATGCTGGTCGAGGGCCGGCACTTTCTCTCGACCGTCGATCCGGCGCGGCTGGGCCACAAGGCGCTGGCGGTGAACCTCAGCGACCTTGCGGCCTGCGGCGCGAAGCCGCTGGCCTTCACGCTCGCGCTGGCACTGCCGGGTGTCGACGAGCCCTGGCTCGAAGGCTTCTCGCGCGGCCTGTTCTCGCTGGCCGACGCGCACGGCTGCGAGCTGGTGGGCGGCGACACCACGCGCGGGCCGCTCAACATCTGCATCACGGTGTTCGGCGAGGTGCCGGCCGGCGCGGCGCTGCTGCGTTCGGGCGCGCGTGCGAGCGACGACATCTGGGTGAGCGGCACGCTGGGCGACGCGCGGCTGGCGCTCGAAGCCTTTCGCGGCACGGTCGCGCTGCCGGCCGAAGCCTTCGAGTCGGCCCGCGCGCGCATGGAGCAGCCCACGCCGCGCGTGGCGCTCGGGCTGGCGCTGCGCGGCATCGCCTCGTCGGCGGTGGACGTGAGCGACGGGTTGATCGGCGACCTGGGCCACATCCTCGCTTCGAGCGGTGTGGGTGCCACGCTCGATGCCGATGCGGCGACGGCCTTGATCGCTGCCGAAGTCCCCAGCCTGAGCACCGAGATCCTGCGCACCTGCGCGCTCTCGGGCGGCGACGACTACGAACTGGTCTTCACCGCTGCGCCGTCGGCGCGCGCCGCAGTAGAGCAAGCCGGAGAAGACAGCGCCACCTGCGTCACGCGCATCGGCCGCATCGAGGCCGATGCCGGCCTGCGCATCGTCGATGCAGCCGGCGCGCCGGTGTCACAGCGCTTCGGCTCCTTCGACCACTTCGTCTGAAGGCCTGAGCCGCGCGCGGCTCAGGAGCCTTGCACCATCGCCTGCATTTTTCGCTGTGCCGCATTGATCGCAGCCGATTGCCCGTTCAGCTGCTGAAGCATCTTGTTGAGCTCGGCCTGCACGGCCGGGTCGGCCACGGTGACCGTGGTGCCCGAAACCTGGATCTTCGACTTGTTCTTCTCGAGGAAGTCGCCAATGGCCAGCGCGCTGTCGAACACCGTGTCGAGCGCGGGGAACACTTCCTTGAAGGTGCCGGCCGGCGTGGTCACGGTCTTGTCGAAGGCCTTGTCGTAGACCGGCTTCAGGTCGTCGGGCTGCTTGAGCTGCGCGTGCGCGGCATCGGCCTTGGCGGTCTGCTGGTCGAGCGCGCTGCGCAGGCCGTTGAGGCCGTCCTTCGCGGCCTTGAGGTCGTCGCGGCGCGAGGCCAGGTCGGCGATGGAACGCAACGCGCCCTTGGCCATGATCTGCGTCATGGGCTGGCTCACCGACTTGTTCATGCCTTCGTTGAAATCGGTGATCACCGCGTAGTGCTTCGCGTAGTCGCCGAAGGAGGCTTTCTCTTCTTCCGTGGGCATTGGCACGCGCAGGCCGGGCTTGTCGAGCACGCGGGTCTGCAGGAAGGCCGTGAAGGCCTTGCGCTGCTCGGCTTCCTTGTTGCCGCAGGCGACCAGTGCAAGGCCGAAGGCCATGAGGAGCGACAGGGCCCCGAGACGTTGAATGAAAGTTCTCATGGGCAGAGGCCCTCCCGTGTGTTGTGGTGGCAAAAATTATAGGGAGCGCTTCGCGACGGCGCGGTATGCGAGCCACACCGCGGCGGCCGGCGCAAGCGCGAAACCCGCGAACAGCCAGAGGGCGGCCGATTGCGCGCCTTCGACACCGCCCGGCACGGCCAGCCCCGCCGCATTCGCCACCAGTCCGGCCACGGCCGCGCCCACGGCCATGCCGTAGAGCTGCACGGTGGTGATCGAAGCGGAGGCCAGGCCTTCGTCACCTTTGGGCGCCAGCGACATCACACGCGTGATCAGGTGCGGCCAGCCGATGCCCACGCCGAGCCCCACGGCCGCCAGCGCGACGGCGATCAGCAGGGTCTCGAAACCGGCACCGAAGAATTCCTGCGACGGCAGCAGCCACGCGAGTGCCAACAGCCCCAGCGTGCAGATCACCGGGCCGGCGCGCAGCATGCGGTCGGCTCCCGTGCCACTGCGGCCCGAGGACAGCAGCGAACCCGCGCTCCAGCCGCCCGCCATCGCGGCCGCGAGGTAACCCGCCATGAGCGGCGAATGGCCGTGCAGCAGCTGCAGGAAGTACGGCACGAAGATCTCGGTTTCCGTGCCGATCAGCAGCAGCGCCACGCTCGCGTAGATGGCGCCCAGCGGCGCGCTCATCGCATACGCGCCGCGCGGCAGCACGCGCACGGCGGCGCGGCTGTCGATGCGGGTGGCCGCGAAGCCGATGGCCAGGCCCAGTGCCAGGCCGGCGGCCTGCCGGAGCAGGTCGACCCACAAACCACTGGCTGCGATCACCAGCACCGAAGCCGCGAGCAGGCCGATCTGCAGCATCGGCACACGCGGCGGCGTGGCGGGCCGCGCGTACTTCACACCCATCTCGGGCCGCAATTGCACGAGCACCAGCAATGCCTGCGCCGCCGCCACCGGCAGCAGGAACCAGAAGGCCCAGCGCCAATGCCCGGCCTGCGCGAACAGCCCGCCCACGGCCGGCCCGCACAGCGTGGCGACGCCCCACATGCCCGACACCAGCGCCACCGCGCGCGGCCACAGCCGCTGCTCGAACACCAGCTGGATCAGCCCGTAGCTCAGCGCCGCGAGCAACCCGCCGCCCAACCCCTGCACCGCGCGCCCCGCGAGCATCCACGGCATGGCCGGCGCGAGCGCGCAGCCTGCCGAACCGGCGCCGAACACCGCCAGCGCCGCCAGGCACGCTCCGCGCGGGCCCAGCACCGCGAGCAGCCGCACCGACAGCGTGGCGCCGAGGATCGAGCCGACCACGAAGAGCGTCGTGCTCCAGGCATACCAGTCGAGCCCGCCGATCTCGCGCACCACCGACGGCAGCACCGTGGTCACGATGTGCACGTTGACGGCGTGCAGCGCGACGCCGCCGGTCAGCGCGAGCGCGCGCCAGCCGTTGCGGCCACTGAACAGCTCGCTCCATGCGGCGATGGGAGGTGGGGAGCGCAGTGCGGAGGAGGAGGAGGAGGAGGACATGGCAAGCAACGAAGTCGGAAAGAAGCCTGGATGCTAGGCGCGCACG
Source organism: Variovorax sp. CF313 (assembly GCF_000282635.1). GTDB lineage: Bacteria > Pseudomonadota > Gammaproteobacteria > Burkholderiales > Burkholderiaceae_C > Variovorax. Next base: position 21,233 of record NZ_AKIW01000016.1, on the reverse strand, counting down.
GTCAATTAAACAAGCTATTGCTTTGATAAATAAAAACTGCGCCGAACCGTGCCGGCCCGGATGCGCGACACTCCTGCCCCGATGCAAGCCGCTTCTTCTTCCTCCACGACCACCACCTCCGGCGCCATGCCCCAACCCTCGATGCGCCGCGCCACGCTGCGCTTTCTGCTCTCGCATCCCGCGCACTTCATCGCGCTGGGCTTCGGCTCGGGCCTGCCGCGCATCGCGCCGGGCACCGTGGGCACTCTGTGGGCCTGGGCGGCGTTCTCGGTGATGCAGCTGTGGTTCACGCCGGCCACCATCGGCTGGATCATCGCGGCCTCGCTGCCCATCGGCTGGTGGGCCTGCACCGTGACTGCGCGCGACATGAACGTGGCCGACCCCGGCGCCGTGGTGTGGGACGAGGTGATCGCCTTCTGGATCGTGCTCTGGCTGGTGACGCCGGCCGGCCTCCTCGCGCAGGCCGTCGCCTTCGCGCTGTTCCGTTATTTCGATGCCGCCAAGCCCGGCCCGGTGGCCTGGGCCGATGCGCTGTTCAAGCAGCGCGACGCGGCGCAGGTGCGCTGGTGGCACGCGGGCTTCGGCATCATCCTCGACGACCTGGTAGCGGCGTTCTGCACGCTGCTGGTCATTGCACTCTGGCGCGCATGGTGAACCCGATGGACTCTTCCTCTTCTTCTTCGACGTTGCCGACGCTCGCGGACCACGACACGCCCGCGCTGGTCGTGGCGCTGGCCGGCCTGCTGCAGAAAAAAGGCTGGATGCTGGCCACCGCCGAAAGCTGCACGGGCGGGCTGATCGGCGCGGCCTGCACCGAGCTGGCCGGTTCCAGCGCGTGGTTCGAGCGCGGCTTCATCACCTATTCGAACGAGGCCAAGACCGAGCTGCTGGGCGTGGACGCGGCGGTGATCGCGGCGCACGGCGCGGTCAGCGAGCCGGTGGCGCGCGCGATGGCCGCGGGCGCGATCGCGCATTCGCCGCCGTCGCGCGTGGCGCTGGCCGTGACCGGTGTGGCAGGGCCGACCGGCGGCACGCCCGACAAGCCGGTGGGCACGGTGTGGTTCGGCTGGTCGGTCGATGGCGACGTGCGCACCGAGCGCCGCCGCTTCGACGGCGACCGCGCCACGGTGCGCGCGGCCACGGTGCGGTACGCACTGCAGACGCTGGTCGAGTTGCTCGGCCGCTGACCCGATTTTTCACAAACCCGAGAGGACTCATGACAGCAGCCACCAACGCCCAGACCATCGAGCGCTTCTACAGCGCCTTCGCGAAGCTCGACGGCGCCGCCATGAAGGCCTGCTACGCAAGCGATGCGGTGTTCGACGACGAGGCCTTCTCGCTGCGCGGGCAGCGCGAGGTGGGCGGCATGTGGCGCATGCTGACCTCGGCCACGAAGGCCAAGGGCGCCGACGTGTGGCGCCTGAGCTGGCGCGACGTGAAGGCCGACGACACCAGCGGCAGCGCCCACTGGGATGCGCACTACCGCTTCGGCGCCACCGGCCGCCTCGTCGACAACAGCATCGACGCGCACTTCACCTTCACGCCCGAGGGGCTGATCGCGACGCACCGCGACAGCTTCCCGTTCTGGACCTGGTCGCGCCAGGCGCTCGGCACGCCGGGCCTGCTGCTGGGCTGGACGCCCATGCTGCGCAACAAGGTGCGCGCCACCGCCGCGGCCAATCTCGCCACTTTTCTTGCACGCCAGCCATGAGCAACAACACCGCCATCGCCTTTTCCAACAACGAAGCGCAGCACCGCTACGAGGCCGTGCTCGACGGCAAGCTCGCCGCCTACGCCGAATACAACCTGCTGACCGACGCGATCATGTTCACGCACACCGAGGTGCTGCCGGAGCACGAAGGCAAGGGCGTGGGCTCGGGCATCGCGAGGCACGTGCTCGACGAGGCGCGCGAGAAGGGGCTGCATGTGATCCCGGTGTGCCAGTTCATCGCGGGCTACATCCGCAAGCACCGCGAGTACGCCGACCTCGTGCGGCCGGACATCCAGCGCGCCTTCAAGATCTGAACGGGGCCCGCTCCCGGGCTCCCGGGCTGCTCTGTTTGTGTTCCGGGAGTTCTTGTTCAGCGCGCGTGCGCAGGGCACCGGGTGCTCTGAACGATCGCGCCCCGAGGAACACGCCCCGTCAAAAGCCCCAGGTCATTCACCGTGGCATTTCTTGTATTTCTTGCCGCTGCCGCAAGGACACGGATCGTTGCGCCCGGGCGTGGCTTCCTTGCGGATGGTCTCGGCTTTCGGGCCCAGGCTCTTCCAGAGCTGGCGCAGGTCGTACACGGCCCAGATGGCGGCGCCGAAATCGTCGAGCCGCTGCTGGCTCACGCTGGGCGGGGCGTCGTCGCTGTACATCGACAACGTGGGCTTGGCGGTGTCGTCCTCGGTCAGGGCGACGATGTTGTCGAGCGCGTCGTCGAGCATGCGCGCGGCGTCCTTGTCGCGCGGCGTGGCCCAGTCTTCGGGCCAGTTCTCGACCGCGTACATGAAGCCCAGCGCCCAGACCTGCGCGAAGGACGGAATGGCTTCTCCGGCGACTTCGGCGCGTTCTTCCTCGGGCAGCGAGGCAATGGCGCCGCGGGTGTCGAGCACCTCGGGCTGCCAGCTGCGTTCGTCGTCGAGGGTTTCGACCGGGGCGTCGAGGCCCTCCTCGATCTCGATCCAGCGGCGCTTCCAGTTCCAGACGAACTCCATGTGCTGCGCCGAGGAGAAGCTGTCGCCCAGCAGCACGGGCCAGTATTCGGAGGGCATGATGGGCCGGCGGGTGCAGATCAGCGCGGCCATGAAGCCTTCGCAGAACTCCCACTGGGGGATTTCCTCGTCGTGCTCGCGCATGGCGTCGAGCGCCTGGTCGAGAGCGTCGAAATCGTCGGGGCCGAGGGGTGTACGGGCTGCGGCGGGGGCCTCGGAAGGCGAAATGGAGTCGGGAATGGTCGTCATGGCAAGTTCGGGGCAGCCCTCTATGATGCAGCAGGCTCCGGTCGAGACTACTTCTATGCCCACGATTATTCCGTTTCCGGCGCGCTACAGCGCCTTCGCCCTGTGCGTGGCCGGTCTGGCGGCCTGCCTGGCGTTCGTGCTGGTGTCGCCGCACCTGTGGCTGGCCTGGACCGGTGTGGCCGTGTTCGCGGTGCTCACGGGTACCGGCGTGCACGACCTGCGGCAGGCGCGCCACGCGATCCTGCGCAACTACCCGGTCATCGGCCACCTGCGCTTTCTGCTGGAATTCATCCGCCCCGAGATGCGGCAGTACTTCATCGAGAGCGACTCCGAAGCCGCGCCGTTCTCGCGCGCCCAGCGCTCGCTGGTGTACCAGCGCGCCAAGGGCGACCCGGACAACCGGCCCTTCGGCACCCAGCTGAACGTGACCATCGCGGGCTATGAGTGGATCAACCATTCGATGCAGCCCACGAAGCTCGCGAACCACGACTTCCGCATCGTGATCGGCGGCACGCCGCAGCCGGTCGGCGCCAATCCGGAGCAGCTCTGTACACAGCCCTATAGCGCCAGTGTGTTCAACATCTCCGCCATGAGCTTCGGCGCGCTGTCGGCCAATGCGATCCTCGCGCTCAACAAGGGCGCGCAGATGGGCGGCTTTGCGCACGACACCGGCGAGGGCTCGATCTCGCAGCACCACCGCGTGCATGGCGGCGACCTGATCTGGGAAATCGGCTCGGGCTACTTCGGCTGCCGCAACGACGACGGCAGCTTCAACGAGGAACGCTTCACCGCCAACGCGCGCGACCCGCAGGTGAAGATGATCGAGATCAAGCTGAGCCAGGGCGCCAAGCCCGGGCACGGCGGCGTGCTGCCCGCCCCCAAGGTCACACCCGAGATTGCGGCGGCGCGGGGCGTGCCGGTGGGCGTGGATTGCATCTCGCCTTCTTCGCACAGCGCGTTCTCCACGCCGACCGAGATGATGCATTTCATCGCCCGGCTGCGCGAGCTGTCGGGCGGCAAGCCGACCGGCTTCAAGTTCTGCCTGGGCCACCCTTGGGAATGGTTCGGCATCGTCAAGGCGATGCAGGCCACCGGCATCACGCCCGACTTCATCGTGGTCGACGGCGCAGAGGGCGGCACCGGGGCGGCACCGGTCGAATTCAGCGACCACGTGGGCGCGCCGCTGCAGGAAGGCCTGCTGCTGGTGCACAACACGCTGATCGGCGTGAACCTGCGCCACCGCATCAAGATCGGCTGCGCCGCCAAGGTGATCACCGCCTTCGACGTGGCCCGCATGATGGCGCTGGGCGCCGACTGGTGCAACGCGGCGCGCGGCTTCATGATGGCGCTGGGCTGCATCCAGGCACAGAGCTGCCACACAGGCCATTGCCCCACGGGCGTGACCACGCAGGACCCGTTGCGCCAGCAGGCGCTGGTGGTGCCGACCAAGGCCGACCGGGTGCGCAACTTCCACCGCAGCACGCTGCATGCGCTGCAGGAGCTGGTGCAGGCTGCGGGCCTCGACCATCCACAGCAGATCACCGCGCACCACATCGTGCGCCGCATCTCCGACACCGAGGTGCGCCTGTTGAGCAACCTGGTGATGCAGGTGCAGCCGGGCGCCCTGCTCGGCCCGCTCGACGAGCAGCACAATGTTTTCCGAACCTACTGGCCGCTGGCCAGCGCAGAGAGCTTCCAACCCGTGACGCAGGCCCCGCACGGGCTGGTGGCGGGCTTCGCACTGGCCGCATGAATCCTTTGAGACGAGGCGCCAATGGGCGCCTGCAATCGCGCAAGGGCGCAGCTTCGGCGCCCGCGCCCCTCGACGCGCTCCTGCCGAACCCGCCGGCACCCGGCGACTACGCGGAGTTCCTGCGCACCACCCTGCCGCGGCAGGAGAAGAACGTGGCGAGCCACCGCTTCGGCAGCGAACGCGTGTGGCTCAAGAAGGCCGGGCCCCGGCACGGCAAATGGGGCTATCGCGTGATGGCGGCGGTCGCGCGCATGGCGGGGCTGGACATCATCAAGCCGGTGCCCAACCCGGGCGGCGAGGCGGCCATCGCGACCGAGGCTCGGCGGCTCAAGCAGCTCGCGGCCGCGGGCCTGCGCGTGCCGGTGGTGCTGGCGCAGCAGCCGGACGGCCTGCTGATCTCGGACCTGGGCGAAAGCGGCCGCGCGACGGTCGTGCTGCAGGAGCGGCTCGACCAGGCCGCCGCCGCCGGCCCAGCCGCGCTGCTGGCCGTGTGGCGCGAAGGCCTTGCCGCGATTGCCGCCGTGCACATGTGCGGCCAGCACCTGAGCCAGGCCTTCGACCGCAACCTCGTGCAGTGCCCCGACGGCGTGATCGGCTACATCGACTTCGAGGACGACCCGGCCGAGGTCATGACGCTGGCCGAATGCCAGGCGCGCGACTGGCTGAGCTACCTGCACTCCACGGCCATGATGCTGGAAGCCGCTGCGCCGCAGGCCGCGGGGCAGCACTGGCATGCGGCGCTGGCCGGCGTGAACGAAGAGGTGCGCGAGCGCATCGCGAATGCAGCCCGGCGCATGAAGTGGGCGCAGAAGCTGCCGGCGAGCCGGCGATGGGGACGGGATACGCAGCGGGTGCGGGCGGTGGCGCGGTTGCTGGGGCAGTGGCACCTGGCGCCGCCCGCGCTCCCGAACTAAGGTGCGAACGCCGCCTGCACCGCCACACCGCGCAGTGCCAGCCGCTTCTTCATCGACAGCACCGCCCGGTCCTTGCTCAGCAGCAGTGCGCCGTGCGCCACGGCCAGGTCGATGAACACCTGGTCGTCGGGGTCGCTGCACACGCAGGGCGCGCGCGGCGGAGTGCCTTCCACCATCCGCACCCGCGCATCGAAATCGGCCAGCACCGCCGGCGCTTCCAGCCCGCGCTGCGCCATGCGCCGGGCGATCAGCGGGTAGCCCAGCACGCGTTCGAGCTCGGTGCGCATGGCGGCCGAGGCCAGCCAGTGCAGTTCGCCTGCGGCAAGCCGCACGGTCAGCGGTCCCCAGGCGGGATCTTCGAAGACCAGCAGGTCGAGCGCGATGTTGGTGTCGATGACGACGGGGCCGGATTCTGTCAGGGTCATGGAATGTGCGGGGGAATATCGCCGATGTTGCACCATGCAGGGCCGGAGTCAGGCCCTTGTCGGCCCGCCCGGCGAAAATGGGCCGTTGCCTGCCCACCCCCGCCCTTCCTTCATGAAACGTCTCCCGCTGCTCTGTCTCGTCGTGCTCGCGTCCACGGGAGTGCGGGCCGAGTGGCTGACCCTGTCGGGCACGCCCGGCGATGCCGCCAGCAGCTACGTGCAGGTGGAGCCGACCAGCGTCGAGGTGGAAGGATCGAACCGGCTCGTGAGCCTGCGCATGAGCCTGCCGGAGGACCGCACGGAACGCGAGGGCATCCGGTTCCGCTCTTTCCAGGCCCGTGCCAAGGTCGATTGCGAGACCCGCAGCGCGCGCTACGTGAGCACCACCTACTTCGGCCATCCGGACTTCGTCGGCGAGCCCGTCGCGGTGAGGCATTTCGAAGAGGACGACATCCATCCCCTGACGCTGGCCGGCGCGCGCGATCTCGTCATGCGCACAGTCAACGCGGCCTGCGCCGTCCGGCCCAAGGAAGCCGCCAGGGAGCAGCCGCGGCCCGAAGGCGCGCTACTTCCGCGCTGAGCCCGCGACCATATCGAAGCGGAACAGCCGGCACTCGATCGGCCCGTTCCACATCGGCACGCGGCGCGACTCCTTCAGCCGCATCTGCCTGGGCAGCTTCAGGTCGGGCGTCAGCACCCAGGCGGTCCAGCCGGCGTAGTTCTTCTTCCAGTGGGTGGCGAGTTGCGGGAAGAACTCGCCGCCGTCGCCCCCCTCGCCCTGCGCCGATTCGCGCGCGCCGGAACGGCCCGTGCCGGCCACGCCGCCCACTTCGATGCGCTCGCCGTACGGCGGGTTGAGCACGATCACGCCGCCTTCGGCCGGGGGCATGCGCTGCAAGGCATCGCCGCCGCGGAACTCGACCGCTTGCGCCACACCGGCGCGCTCGGCATTGCGTTCGGCGAAGTCGACCATGCGGTGCGACACGTCGGAGCCGAAGATCGCCACGCTGCCTTCGCGCACGGTGGTCTCGGCTTCCTGCCGGATCGCGTTCCAGACATGCGCCTGGAACGGCAACAGTTTCTCGAACCCGAAGCGCCGCAGCGACCCGGCCGCGATGCCGCGCGCGATCTGCGCCGCCTCGATGGCGATGGTGCCGCTGCCGCAGCAGGGGTCGTACAGCGGCTGCGTGGACACTTCGCCGGTCTCGGGGTTCCACCAGCCGCTGGCGGCCAGCATGGCGGCGGCCAGGGTTTCCTTCAGCGGGGCGTCGCCCTTGTCCTGGCGCCAGCCGCGCTTGAACAGCGGCTCGCCCGAGGTGTCGATGTACAGCGTGCAGGTGTCGGTGGTCAGGTGCGCGAACACGCGGCAGTCGGGCCACTGGGTCTCGATGCTCGGGCGCACGCCGTTCGCCTTGGCGCGGAAGCGGTCGGCAATGGCGTCCTTGATGCGCAGGGTGGCGAAGTTCAGGCTCTGCAGCGGGCTGTGCTGGGCAGTGGTCTCGATCTTGAAGGTCTGCTTCGGCGTGAACCAGATCTCCCAGGCCACGCCGTTGGCGATGGCGTAGAGGTCGTTCTCGTTGCGGTAGGGCGCGTGGGCCAGCTCGACCAGCACGCGCTGCGCGAGCCGGCTGTGCAGGTTGAGCTTCAGGGCGTCGCGCCAGTCGGCGCGCACCCGCACGCCGCCGCGCAGCGTGAGCAGGTCTTGCCCGGCGCGGCCGGTCAGGGCGTGCACCTCCTGGGCGAGGAATTCCTCGACGCCGGCGGCGCAAGGCAGGAAAAGAGAGAGATCGTTCACAAAAAATTGGCCATCGGGAAGCCCGACTAGGGGACTCCATTGTCGCCGCGTCACGCACCTTCTCTATATAGTCGATTTGCCGATGCCTCCCACCCCCGCATCCCCGGCCCCCACCGGCAGCAGCGACCGCTTCGCGATCCAGTGCGAGGTGCTGCGGCTGTCCATCCGGCCCATCGGCCCGGTGCTGCTGGTGCAATACCTGCTGAACTGCGGCGTGGCGGCGCTCTTCGCCTGGCAATACTCGGTGCCGCGCGCGCTGGTGTGGATCGCACTGGTCACCGGGGTGACGGTGATGCGCGGCTTCTTCCCGCAGCGCCTGCCCGAGCCCTTCACGCCCGAAACCCTGCGCGAGGAACAGCGCACGCACACGCTGCGCACGGCCATCTGGGAACTGGCGCACGGGCTGGCCGGCGTGCTGCTGTTCGACCCTGCGCGCGCCGACCTGCAGCTGCTGCTGGGCCTGATCCTGATGGGCATGACGCTGTCGTCGGCCTTCTCGGTGTCGTTCTATACGCCGGCCACCCAGTTGGCGATCACGCTGCTGCTGGCGCCGATCATCGTCACAGGCCTCTGGCTGGGTGCGCCGGTGATGATGGCCGTGGCGGTCATCGGCATCGGGCTGATCGCGATGATGTGGAAGCTGGTGGCCGAGCGCTCGCGCCAGCTCGAGGAGAACATCGGCCTGCGGCTCAACGAGCGCACGCTGCGCGAACAGGCGCTGGCCGGCCTGCGCGCCTCCGAGCAGGCGCAGGCCGAGCGGCTGCGCTTCTTCTCTGCCGCCAACCACGACCTGCGCCAGCCGGTGATGGCCATCGGCCTGCAGGCCGAAGTGCTGCGCCAGCAGCTGAACAGCGGCGCGGACATGGAGGCGGTTCAGTACACCGTGGGCTCGCTGGCGCGCGCGCAGCAAGCGCTCGAAGGGCTGACCAACCAGCTGCTCGAAATCGGCCGCATCGAGGCCGCGGTCGATCCGCTGCGTCCGGCGGCAGTGGCTCTGGCGCCCCTGCTGCTGGGGCTGGCGCGGCAGGCAGGCGACGGCCGGGTGCTGGTGCGCTGCCCGCACGACGCCATCGCCTGGAGCGACACCTTGTCGGTGCGCCGCGTGCTCGCCAACCTGGTCGACAACGCCGTCAAGTTCACGCCGCGCGGGCGCGTGCTGCTGGCGGTGCGGGCGCGCCGGCGCGGGACCGGCCGTGCCTGGCGCGTCGAGGTGCGCGACAGCGGCATCGGCATCGCGGCCGACGCGCAGCAGCGCGTGTTCGACGACTTCGAGCAGATCGGCAACGTCGAGCGCAACCTGCAGCGCGGCCACGGGCTGGGCTTGGCGATCGTGCGGCGGCTGGCGGCGCAGCTCGGCATTGCGGTGTCGCTTCGCTCGGCGCCGGGGCGGGGGTCGGTGTTCAGCTTCGAGCTGCCTGCCGCGCCCGACGGCGCGATGGTGGCGGCGCGCCCTGCTTCCGCGCCGCAGGACGACGGCGCCGATGCAACGCACACGCTGCGCCCCGGGCTCGCAGTGCTGGTGGTGGAAGACAACACGGTGGTGGCCGACAGTCTCAGTGCCCTGCTGCGGCAATGGGACGTGGAGCCGCGCGTCTATGCCAGCGCCGCCGAGGCGCTGGCGCTGGCCGACCTGCGCGCGCTCGACGCGGCGCTGTGCGACATCCGCCTGCCGGGTGCGCTCGACGGCATCGCGCTGGCCGACAAGCTGCAGCGGCAGAAGCCGTCGCTGGCGATCGCGCTGATTTCGGCCGACATCAACGAAGCCACCCAGCGGCTCGCCGCCGAGCGTGGCTGGCATGCGCTGCGCAAGCCGGTGCAGCCGGACGAACTGCGCGGGGTGCTGCTGAGGGCGCAACAGCCGTCGCAGGGCTGAGGCCGGCAGGGCGGCGGGCTGGCACGGGCCGTGCGGTGATGTCATCGCTTCCGATATATGCTCCGCGCACAGGCCGCCTGTCCTGCTCACGATGTCCGCCGACACATCCTCATCCCCCCTCGCCGCCGACCCGCGCTACGACCCGTTCACGATGGCGCTGCACTGGCTGCTTGCGGCCCTGATCGTGGGCTCGTTCGGCGTAGGGCTCTACATGACGGGGCTGCCGTTCTCGCCGCTGCGCCTGAAGATCTACAGCTGGCACAAGTGGGCGGGCGTCACCATCCTCGCGCTGTCGGCGCTGCGGCTGCTGTGGCGGCTCGGGCATCGCCCACCGGCGCTCCCGCCGGGCATGTCGGCGCTCCAGCTGGCGAGCTACCGCATCAGCCACACGCTGATGTACCTGCTGTTCTTCGCGGTGCCGCTGTCCGGGTGGGCCTACAGCTCGGCCATGGGCATGCCGGTGGCGTGGTTCGGCGTGCTGCCGCTGCCCGACTTCGTCCCGGTCGACCACGCCTTCGCCGAGGCGGTGCTGCAGCCGCTGCACCGCAACTGCGCCTTCGTGCTGGCGGGCGTCACGCTGCTGCACGTGGCGGCGGTGCTCAAGCACCACTGGATCGACCGCGACGGTCTTCTCAAACGCATGTGGCCCCGGCCACGCAAGGAACCAGCTCGATGATCAAGCGCCTGTTTTTCCGTCTCGCGCCGTCGCTCGCGGCGCTGGCTTTCGCCACCCTGGCGCTGCCGGCCGGCGCCGAGCCCGCAGCGGCAAAGCTCGTGGCCGACAAGAGCCAGATCGTCTTCGTCAGCAAGCAAATGGGCGTGCCCGTGGAAGGCACGTTCAAGAAATTCGACGCGCAGGTGGCCTTCGACCCGAAGAAGCCCGAGGGCGGCACCGTCGCGCTGCAGATCGACACGGCCAGCGCCGGCTTCGGCGTCCCGATGAGCGATGCGGAACTGCCCAAGCAGCCGTGGTTCGACGCCGCGCACTTCCCGCAGGCAAGCTTCCAGTCGAGCGCCATCAAGGCGCTGGGCGACGGCAAGTTCGAGATGGCGGGCAAGCTCACCATCAAGGGCATCGCCAAATACGTGACGGTGCCCGTCAGCATCGCCGCGGCCGGCGGCAAGGAGGCGGTTGCCACGGGGAGCTTCACGATCCAGCGGCTCGACTACAAGGTGGGCGAAGGCGAATGGACCGACACCTCGACGGTCGGCAACGACGTGCAGGTGCGCTTCAGGTTCACGCTCACGGGCTTCGGGCCGTTGTGAAGCGCCAGGCTGTCCGCCCCTCACTCACTTTCCTCTTTCCTCCCGCATCCAACACCATGAAAAAGCTCCTTCTCGCCGCGGCCCTGTCGGCCGCCGCATTCACCGGCAGCGCCACGGCGCAGCAACAGCAACTGCCAACGGAATTCGCCCCGGCCGTGGCCGCCAAGCCCGCGGGCGGGCCGGCGAAGAACGCCAACTACGTGATCGATCCGACTCACACCTTCGTGATGTACGAGATGGGGCACTACGGCACCACCACCAACCGCGGGCGCTTCAGCACCAAGGACGGCTCCGTGCAGATTGACGGCACCGGCGCCAGCGGCAAGGTCGACATCACGATGGACATCAGCTCCATCAACACCGGCGTCGACCTGCTCAACCGCCATGTGCAGAGCAAGGATTTCTTCAACGTGGCCGAGTTTCCGATCGGCCGCTTCGTGGCCGACCGCATCGATTTCAGCGGCGGCAAGGTGACCGACGTGCCCGGCACGCTCACGCTGATGGGCCAGACCAGGCCTGTGACGCTGAAGGCCGTGCGCTTCAACTGCTACCTGAGCCCGCTGATCAACCGCCAGGTGTGCGGCGGCGACTTCGAGACCACGGTGGAGCGCAGCGACTGGGGCATCACCTGGGGGCTGAACTTCGGCTTCGAGAACAAGGTGAAGCTGCTGGTGCAGGTCGAAGCGGTCAACGTGCAATGACACCGCTGCCCGGCCTCGCCGGCGCCACGAGCACCAGCTAGAGCAGGCTCTCCGGCGTCAGCGGCGCCAGCAATTCGAGCATGACCCGGCCCCAGAAACTGGAGTCGGGCTCCTCGGTCAGCACGGTGAGCTTGCCGGCATCCTCGCTGACCCATTCGATGCGCGACTCGTTGCTGCCTTCGGCAAAGCGCAGCCGGTAGGCGCCCTGCTGCTTGAGCACGTCGATGAGTTTCAGCGCCTGCTGCGCCATCTCGGCGCTGTGGATGATCAGCCCGATCTCGGTGTTGGCCGACTCCGAGCGCGGGTCGAAATTCATCGAGCCGACGAACAGCGTGCGCCGGTCGATCACGGCCGACTTGGCATGCAGCCTGCCCACCGAGGTGCCGAACAGGCCCAGCCGCACGCTGCGCCGGGTGCGCGTGGAGCTCAGCTCGTAGAGGTCGGCGCCGAGCTTGAGCATGTCGGGCCGGTAGCGGCGGTAGGCGGTGTGCACCAGCGGCTCGTCGGTGGCGGCCAGCGAATTGGTGACGACGCTGATCTTCACGTTGCGGTTGCGGATCTCGCGCATCACCTCCAGCCCCGTGGCGCCCGGGATCAGGTAGGGCGAGACGATGGTCACTTCGGAGCGTGCACGGCGCATCTGCTCGACCACGTTGTAGCGCACGCTGTCGACGTCGAGCAGCGGCACGCCGCCGTAGGAGGCGGTCTTGCCGATCACGCGCTCGGGCGAATCGGCATAGGCCTCGGCGGTGGTCCAGATCAGGCCGAGCTTGCCGGCGTTCAGGTCTTCCACCATCGGGCTGTAGCCGAGCAGGTCGTTGGGCGCGGGCTTCGGCGGCGGTGGAGTGGTGTCGGGGCCGGTGACCGCGTCGAAGCGGCGCTGCAGCTCTTCGGCCGACAACTCGCTGCGCACCACCGACTGGATCGGCCGCACGTAGATGCTGTTCCAGTACTGGTCGAACAGGCTGCCCAGCCGCGGGATCAGCGCACCGGTGACGAAGGTGTCGAGGTCGAGAAAATTCTCGCCCGCGGTGCGCGTGAAGTACTGGTTGCCGATGTTGCGCCCGCCCGCCACCGCCATCGCGCCGTCGGCGATGAACAGCTTGTTGTGCATGCGCCGGTTGACGCGGCTGAAGTCGAACAGCGAGGCGGTGAAGCGCTTCAGGATGCTCGCGCGCCCGGCCGGGAACGGGTTGAACAGGCGCAGTTCGACGTTGGGCGTGGCGGCAAAGCCGAGCAGCAGTTCGTCCTCGCCCGAGGTGTAGAGATCGTCCATCAGCACTCGCACGCGCACGCCGCGCTGGGCGGCGTCGCGCAGGGTGCGCAGCAGGTAGCGGCCGGTCTCGTCGTTCTCGATCTGGTAGTACTGCACGTCGAGCGTGCGCTGGGCACGGCGGGCCAGCTGGATGCGGGTGTCGAAGGCGAAGTCGCCACCGGGCATCAGGCGAAAACCGCTCAGGTCGGGGTCGGGCTGCAAGGCCAGCGCGAGCTTGCCGAGGGCGGTGTCGGCCGAGACGGCCATGGCCTTGGTGGGTGCGCGCGGGGCCTCGTCGGGCAGGGTGGCGCAGCCGGTGGCGAGCAGTGCGAAAGCCGCGAACAACAGCGCCAGGCCCCAGCGCCAATACGGTCCAGGTCCGTTCGGGGAACACCGCGGAACCGGCTCCGCCGGGCCGCAGGTGTTGCCCCCTGCAAGGGGGTTGGCGAAGCGACACGAAGTGCGCATAGCCTGGGGGTGTGCCAAGTTACAGGGCTTTGCGCAGGTTCGCGGGCGCGATGCGCAGCGCCTCGCGGTACTTGGCCACGGTGCGCCGTGCGCACTCGATGCCCTGCTCTTTCAGCATCTCGGAGATCTGGCTGTCCGACAGCGGCTTCTTGATGCTCTCGGAACTCACGAACTGCTTGATCAGCGCGCGCACCGCGGTGCTCGACGCATTGCCGCCCGTCTCGGTGCCCAGCGCCGAGCCGAAGAAGTACTTGAGCTCGACGGTGCCGAACGGCGTGGCCATGTACTTGGCGGTGGTCACGCGCGAGATGGTCGATTCGTGCAGGCCCAGCTCGTCGGCGATCTCGCGCAGCACCAGCGGGCGCATCGCGAGTTCGCCATGCACGAAGTAGCTCTTCTGCCGCTCGACGATGGCGTTGCTCACGCGCAGGATGGTGTCGAAACGCTGCTGGATGTTCTTGATGAACCAGCGCGCCTCCTGCAGCCGCTGCGACAGCGCCTGGCTGCCCTCGCCCTTGTGCGACTTGAGCGCGCCGGCATAGATGTCGTGCACGCGCAGGCGCGGCATCACCTCGGGGTTCAACATGACGCGGAACTTCACGTTGGTGCCGCGGCCGGTCTTGGTGACGATCACATCGGGAATGACGATGTTGCGCTCCACGTCGACGAAGCGCCGGCCCGGCTTGGGCTCCAGCCGCGCGATGATCTGCAGCGCCGAGCGCACCAGCTCCTCGCTGCTGCGGGTGAGCGTGGCCAGGCGCTTGAAATCGCGGCGCGCAAGCAGCTCCATGGGCTGCTTGCAGACGGTGATGGCGGTCTTGCGGACCAGCGCCTCTTCGTCCGTCTCGTCCTCGCTGGCCATGGCGCGCAGCTGGATGCCCAGGCATTCGCCGAGGTCGCGCGCGCCTACGCCCGCGGGCTCCAGGCTCTGCAGCAGTCCGAGCGCCACCTGGAAGTGATGCACGAGGTCGTCGAACTGGTCGTTGTCGTCGCCAGCCAGGCCCGAGGCCAGCGCGGGCAGCGAGTCTTCGAGGTAGCCGTCGTCGTTGAGAGATTCGATGAGAAAGCGCAGCGCGGCGCTGTCGTTCTCGTTCAGGCGCAGGCTCAGCGCCTGTCGGTGCAGGAACGACTGCAGCGACTCCTGGCTGCGCGCGAGTTCAGTGGCGTCGGCACGTTCGTCGTCGCCGAGGTTGTTCTGGCGCGCGGGCGCGTCGCTGCCCCACTCGCTGTCGTCGGGCGCCGCCATGTCGACGGTGCCGTCGCCTTCCCAGTCGGGCTCACGCTCGGTGATCTCGGCAGCTGGCCCGTCGGTATCCGCCGTGGTGGTGCTGGTGGTCTCGGCGGGCGCACTGGCGGCCGAAGGCGCGAAGTCGCTCTCGCCCTCATCGCGCGGAACCGGCGCATCAGCCGTGTCGAGCCCGAATTCCTCGCGCGCCGCTTCTTCCGCGGTGCGTTCGAGGAACGGGTTTTCGTCCAGCATCTGCTCGACTTCCTGGCTCAGTTCGAGCGTGGAAAGCTGAAGCAGCCGGATGGACTGCTGCAGCTGTGGCGTCAGTGCCAGATGCTGCGAGACGCGAAGGGACAGCCCTTGCTTCATGAGGAAATGGCCCCCCCCCAGGCTGCGCGCTTCGCGCTACGCCACCCCCCAACCGGGGGCGGGCCGGCCGCTTCGGGCGGCCGTGCGCGGCGGCCCCCGCGAGGAAGCTCCGCGCGGACGGTGGCCACGATGATCCTTGACCCTCGCCGCACGATCACATCCGGAAGTGTTCGCCCAGGTACACCCTGCGTACTTCGGCGTTGTCGACGATCTCCGAGGGTGTGCCTTGTGCCAGCACATGCCCGTCGCTGATGATGAACGCGTGATCGCAGATGCCCAGCGTCTCACGCACGTTGTGGTCGGTGATGAGCACGCCGATGCCGCGCTCCTTCAGGAAGCTGATGATCCGCTGGATTTCGATCACCGCGATCGGGTCGATGCCGGCGAAGGGCTCGTCCAGCAGGATGAAGCGCGGCTGGGTGGCCAGCGCGCGCGCGATCTCGACGCGGCGGCGCTCGCCGCCCGACAGCGCCAGCGCGGGCGAGTCGCGCAGGTGGTCCACCCGCAGGTCGGCCAGCAGTTCGGACAGTCGCTCTTCGATGTGCTGCTTCGACAGTGGCGCCATCTTGCCGTTGGCATCGGGCTCGCTCTGGAGCTCGAGCACGGCGCGCACGTTTTCCTCGACCGTGAGCTTGCGGAAGATCGAGGCCTCCTGCGGCAGGTAGCTCAGGCCCATGCGGGCGCGGCGGTGGATCGGCATGTGGGCGATGGGCTCGCCGTCGATGGTGATGTCGCCCGCATCGGCGCGCACCAGCCCCACGATCATGTAGAACGAGGTGGTCTTGCCCGCGCCGTTCGGCCCGAGCAGCCCGACGACTTCGCCCTTCTGCACGTCGAGCGAGACGTCCTTCACGACCGTGCGGCTGCCATAGCTCTTCTTCAGGCCGCGCGCGACCAGGCGGCTGCCCGGCGTGCTGTTGGCGTCCTGCGATACAACGGATTCGATCACTTGCGGGTTTCTCCCTCGTCACCGAGCGTGGTGCTCGGGCGCAGGCCCTTGCCGGGCGCCGGGGTGGGCGCCGGCGGCGGCGCCTTGGCGCCGGCCGGGGCGCCGGCAGCGGGCGCACCCGGCGCGGTCGCGGCCTTGGGGGTCAGGATGGTCTTCACGCGGCCACCCGGGGTGGCCGCGTTGACGGCGGTGTTCGGCGGCACGGTGGAACCGTTGACCGTGTAGGTGTCGTTGCTCTGGTCGTAGACGATCAGCGCGCCCTGGCTTTCGTCGTTCGGCGTGGCGCCGATCAGGCGGCGCATCGTGGCGTTGCGGATGAACTTGACGTTGTCGGCGCGGCTGTCGTACTCGATGACGTCGGACTCGCCCTCGATCCACTCGTCGGGCGCATTGCGCTTCTGCTTGTAGTAGGCCCGCTTGCCGGGCGCGGCGGTGACCACGCCGTACTGGTAGCCCTCGGCGTCCTGGCGCACGTCCAGCCGCGCGCCGCGGATGATGATCGTGCCCTTCGTTACCAGAACGTTACCGGTGAACACGCTGGTCTGCTTCAGGTCGTCGTAGCGCATCGAGTCGGACTCGATGTTCATCGGCTTGGCGCGGTCGGCGGTCTCGGCCGCGGCGCCCGAGGCGAGGCCGGCCAGCAACAGCGCGCCGGCGGCCAGGCGGCCGATGCGACGAAGGAAGGAAGTGGTGGGGTGAGAGTGCAATGTCATAGAGGCACGAAACTTGCTCGGCATTGTATGCGGCTGATTGCGTCAGCCCCGCCCGCACAGATGAAAAAGCCCGCCGAAGCGGGCTTGACTTTCCTTCTGGTTCTACCAGAAACACCGCGGAACCGGCTCCGCCGGGCCGCAGGTGTTGCCCCCTGCAAGGGGCAGGCGAAGCGACACGACGTGCGCGCAGCCTGGGGTCAGCCCTTCCTTGCTTCGCCGACCAGATAGTTCACGACCTGAAGCACTTTGGTCATGTTGCCGGCGGTTTCCCCATCCACATACCAGCGGCCGGCCACGGCCATCGCCGGCACGCCGGCGACCTTGTAGGCGTCGGTCATCTGCGAGGCGCGCTTGGCCTTGCTGGCCACGCCGAACGAGGTGAAGACCTCCTTGAACTTGGCGCCGTCCAGGCCATTGGCCGCGGCCCAGGCAATGATGTTGGCGTCGCCGTTCACATTCTGGCGCTGTGCGTGGATCGCGTTGAAGACCTTCGGCTGGAATTCGTCGACCTTGCCCATGGCCTCGAGCGCGTAGTACAGGCGCTGCTTGGCCTCGACGTCGTTGCCCACGAAGGGCACGGGAATGCGGCGGAACGCCACTTCCTTCGGCACGGTCTTGAGCCAGGCTTCCAGCGCCGGTTCGAAGTCGTTGCAGTGCGGGCAGTTGTACGAGAAGAACTCGACCACTTCGATCTTGCCGGCTGGCGCGTCGACCGGTACGCGCTTGTCGAGCGCCAGGTACTCGGTGCCCGCCTTGGGCGCGCGCGCCTGGGCGTGCGCGGTGTTGCCAGCCAGCGAAAGCAGGCCCAGCGAAGTGGCGGCCAGCGAAAAGTCACGACGTTTCATTGAAAAGGTTCTCCAGTTGGTACGCAGACTGAGCCGGCGCGCGGCGGGGAGTTCCCCCGCACCCGGCGCGCCCAGGGCAACGATGAATGGTGGCGGCAAATGCCGCGGCGCGAAGCTTAGGGGCTATTCGTGTCGGCCGCCGGGTCAGCGCTGCACGCGAACCAGCGCCGAATCCATGCCGCCGCCGTCGAGCCGCTCCTTGAGGCGATCGGCGTCGTCCTTCTTGTTGAAGGGGCCGGCGCGCACGCGGTAGACGGTGCGGCCCGCCTGCTCGCGCTCGGTGACCTTGGCCTCGACGCCCATCAGCGACAGCTTGGCGCGCTGCGCCTCGGCGTCGTCGGTGGTGCGGAAGGCGCCGGCCTGCACGAAGTACATGAACGGATCGGCGCCTGAACTGCTGCTGGCGTTGCTGTTGTTGCTGCTGCTCGGCGCGGCCGAGGCAGTGGTCGTGCCGGAGCCCGAAACGTTGCCCGAGCGCGCGCGGGCGAGGTCGCCGAGCGGATCGTTCGATGCCGGCAGGGAGTTGGCTTCGGCCGGCACCGGCGCAGGGCGCGGCGGCTTGGGC
The DNA here is from genome assembly GCF_000282635.1 of Variovorax sp. CF313. Lineage (GTDB taxonomy): Bacteria > Pseudomonadota > Gammaproteobacteria > Burkholderiales > Burkholderiaceae_C > Variovorax. The sequence goes on along the minus strand of NZ_AKIW01000016.1, from coordinate 3,165 downwards.
GCCACCACCACGGGCACGGGGGGGGCGGTCGTGGGCGGGGCGGTAGCCGGGGCCACGGCGGTGGTTGCCGGCTCGCCGGTGACGGGATTGACCGGAGCGGCCGGGGCCGCCGGCGCGGGCTTGGCGGCACCGGCCTTGCCGGCCAGCGGCGCGTTCGGGTCCCAGTCGCGGTTCTTGCGGGCTTCGGCCTCGTCCTGCTCGGCGCCGCCGCGCTGCGTCTTGGTCACGAACGGGATCGGCACCTTGGTCACGTAGACCGCGATGCCCAGCGCGACGCCCAGGCCGAGCACCAGCCCGATGATCAGGCCGATGACGATGTTGCCGCGTTGTCTGGTTGTCTTCTTCATGGTGAGGAGTTCACATCTTGCTCGGCGCACTGACGCCGAGAATCGCGAGGCCATTGTGCAGCACCTGCGCGGTCGCGGCGACCAGCGCCAGGCGGGCCAGCTTGACCTTTTCGTCGTCGACCAGGATGCGCTCGGCGTCGTAGTAGCTGTGGTAGCTGGCGGCCAGCTCGCGCAGGTAGAACGTGACGTCGTGCGGGGCAAAGTCCTTCGACGCGGCCGTGAGCATGGCCGGGTACTTGGCCAGCAGCAGCATCAGCGCCTGGGCCGCCGGGCTTTCGAGCGGCGACAGGTCGACGTCCTTGAGCGTGGCGGCGTCGCCGCCCCAGCCGGCCAGCACCGAGCAGATGCGCGCATGCGCGTACTGCACGTAATAAACCGGGTTGTCGTTGTTTTTCGTCACCGCGAGGTCGACGTCGAAGGTGTATTCGGTGTCGGGCTTGCGGCTGAGCAGGAAGAAGCGGATGGCATCGGTGCTGGTCCACTCGATCAGGTCGCGCAGCGTGACGTAGCTGCCGGCGCGCTTGCTGATCTTGACCTCTTCGCCGCCCTTCATTACGCGCACCATGGTGTGCAGCACGTAGTCGGGGTAGCCCTCGGGAATGCCTTCGCCCGCCGCCTGCAGGCCGGCGCGCACGCGCGCGATGGTGCCGTGGTGGTCGGTGCCCTGGATGTTGATGACCTTGTGGAAGCCGCGCTCCCACTTGGCGATGTGGTACGCGACGTCGGGCACGAAATACGTGTACGTGCCGTCCTGCTTCTTCATCACGCGGTCCTTGTCGTCGCCGTAGTCGGTCGACTTCAGCCACAGCGCGCCGTCCTGCTCGTAGGTCTTGCCGGCGGCTACGAGCTTCTGCACGGCAGCCTCGACGCGGCCGCTGGTGTACAGGCTGGACTCCAGGTAGTACTGGTCGAAGTGCACGCGGAAAGCCTGCAGGTCCAGGTCCTGCTCGCGGCGCAGGTAGGCCACGGCGAACTCGCGGATGGCGTCGATGTCCTCGATGTCGCCGCTGGCGGTGACTTCGCGGTCTTCCGACTTGACGGTCTTCTTCGCCTTGAAGTCGGCCGCGATATCGGCGATGTAGTCGCCGTTGTAGGCCGGGGCCTTATCGCCACTGGGCCACTCGGCATCGCCGGGCTTGAAGCCGCGGGCGCGCAGCTGCGTGCTGTTGGCCAGCGTCTGGATCTGCACGCCGGCGTCGTTGTAGTAGTACTCGCGCCAGACGCTCTCGCCCTGCGAGGCGCGCAGGTTGCAGATGGCGTCGCCGAGCGCGGCCTGGCGGCCGTGGCCGACGTGCAGCGGGCCGGTCGGGTTGGCCGAGACGAACTCGACCAGCACCTTCTCGCCGGAGGCCGGCTGCTGCCCGAAAGCATTCGCGGCGGACAGCACCTCGCGCACGATCTGCTGCTTGGCCGCCGTCTTCAGGCGGATGTTGAGGAAGCCGGGGCCGGCGATCTCGATCGCCTCGACCCACTGGCCGAAAGCGGGGGTGGCGAGCAGCGCAGCGCTCAGTTGCTCGGCCAGCTCGCGAGGCTTGCGCCCTAGCGGTTTGGCGAACTGCATCGCGGCCGTGCTGGCGAAATCGCCATGCGCAGCCACCTTGGGCGACTCGAACGCGGCTTTGGAGCCGGCGCCGGGCGAGAGGGATTCGAGCGTGTTCGCGAGCGCCGCGAGCAGCTCCTGTTTGACCAATAGCATCCGCGAATTTTACCGGGGGCAAACCCGGGCCCATTTAACGATCGTCATCCGATTGTTGTCTTCGGCCGTTAGGAGGGCCGGCCCCAAAGGCGGGGCTCCTGTCACAACTCAACCCTGCAAGGACATATCACCATGAAGAAGCTCCTTTCCCTGCTCGCACTCGGCGCTTGTCTTTCCTTCGGTGCCGCACAGGCACAAGACAAGGCGGCCGCGCCTGCGGCGGCCCCGGCCGCTGCGGCCGCACCCGCCGCCAGCTGCGAAGCCAAGGCGGTCGACAAGAACGGCAAGGCCCTGGCAGGCGCCGCCAAGAGCAGCTCCATCAAGAAGTGCGAAAAGGAAGCCAAGGCTGCAGCGACCCCCGCATGCGCAACCAAGGCGGTCGACAAGAACGGCAAAGCTCTGGCCGGCGCCGCCAAGAACAGCTTCATGAAGAAGTGCACGGCGGATGCAGCCAAGGCCTGAAAACGGCATTGCTTGTGAAACGAGGCCCGCCGCGTGCGGGCCTTTTTCATGTCCGTGACCGGCCCTGAAGTCCGGCGAACCCCGTGCGATTTTTCCCGCCCGGAGGCCTACTTGCCGAAGCCGCGCGCCAGGAACACCGCCACCAGCGGAATCAGCGCGATCAGGTGCGCCTGGATCATCACCAGCCGGCGCGTCTTCTTCACGTCGGCCTCGGCCGGCAGCTTGCCGGTGGCGCGCAGCGTCTTGCGCCAGCGGAAGTAGGTCAGCGTCGGGAAGATCGAGATCACGCCGACGATGATGAAAAGCCCCAGCTTCACATGCAGCAGCGGGTTGGTCCAGTACCAGGCCGTGCCCTTCACGCCCCACCAGGTGCGCGCGATGCCCGTGGCGAGCACCGCGATGGCGGCCATGCCGTAGACCATGTCGACCCTGGCCAGCCGCTCCACCACGGCCGCGTTGAGCCACTGCACACGGCACAGCGCCGCTTCGCTGGAAATGAAAACGACCATCGTCAGGATGGCGAGCAAATGCAGATAGGCGAGGATGGCTTCGAGCGTCATCGTTGGCTTTCAAGGCTGTGACTCGCCCCCAGGCTTCGCGCATTTCGTGTCGCTTCTCCTTCCCCCTGCCGGGGGCAACACCTGAGGCCCGGCAAAGCCG
>NZ_AKIW01000015.1 GCF_000282635.1 Variovorax sp. CF313 | reverse complement strand
GCGCACTTCGTGTCGCTACGCCTACCCCCTACCGGGGGCAACACCAGCGGCCCGGCAAGCCGGTTCCGCGGTGTTCCTTGAGTGTTCTCCATTTCGCCCTGGAAGGCCACCGGGCGAAGCGCCAGCCTGCGTCTGCGCAGCCAGCCTGATCCACGGCCGATTCGTCAGCAAGCAAGCGTTCGATACCCACAACACAAGGAGACAGCGATGCGATCGATGAACTGGAAGGGATTCGCCGCGGCCGCGGCAATGGCGGTGGCGGCGCATGCCGCCACGGCGGCAGTGCCGCTGCCGGCGCTCGGCGCGAACCCGGCAGAGGTGAGCGTGTCCGGCCTGTCGGCGGGCGGCTTCATGTCGGTGCAGCTGCATGTGGCCTATTCGGCCACCTTCAAACGCGGCGCCGGCGTGGTGGCAGGCGGGCCGTTCTATTGCGCCGAAGGTTCGGTGACCAACGCCACCGGGCGCTGCATGACGCACAGCACCAGCATCCCGGTGTCGTCGCTCGTGAGCACCACCAACAGCTGGGCCGCCAGCGGCGCGATCGACCCGGTGTCGAACCTCAGCGGCTCCAAGGTGTACCTGTTCTCGGGCACATCGGACAACACCGTCAAACAGGCGGTCATGGACGACCTGAAGACCTACTACCAGAGCTTCGTGCCCACCGCCAACACGGTCTACAAGAACAACATCGGCGCCGGCCACGCGATGGTCACCGACGACTACGGCGGCGCCTGCAGCACCACCGCCGCACCCTACATCAACAACTGCGGCTTCGACCTCGCGGGCGAGATCCTCACGCAGCTCTACGGGCCGCTGAACCCACGCAACAATGGCACGCTGGGCGGCACCTTCACCGAGTTCAACCAGTCGGAGTTCATTTCCGGCCACGGGATGGCCGCGACCGGCTGGATCTACGTGCCGCAGGCCTGCACCACCACCTCGTGCCGCGTGCACCTGGTGCTGCACGGCTGCAAGCAGAACTACACCGACGTGGGCGACCAGTACGTGCGCAAGACCGGCTACAACCGCTGGGCCGACACCAACAACATCGTGCTGATCTACCCGCAGACCAGCACGGCCGCCACCAACAGCTGCTGGGACTGGTGGGGCTACGACAGCGTCAACTATTCCAAGAAATCCGGACCGCAGATGGCGGCGATGAAGGCCATGATCGACCGCGTCACCGGCTCGGCGGGCGGCAGCGGCCTGCCCGCGCCCACCGGCGTGGGCACCTCGGGCGCGACCAGCAGCAGCATGGTGATCGGCTGGGCTGGCGTCACGGGCGCCAGCGGCTACAACGTGTACCGCGGCGGCAGCAAGGTCAACGCCTCTCCCGTCGCCGCCACCAGCTACACCGACACCGGCCTGGCCGCATCGACCACGTACAGCTGGACCGTGGCCGCGCTGGACGCGAGCAACGTCGAAGGCGCCATGTCGGCCGCAGCCACGGGCGCCACCACCGCGGGCTCCGGCGGCGGCGAAACGTGCTACACCGCGAGCAACTATACGCACACCGTGGCCGGGCGAGCCTATGCACTGTGGGGCCTTACCTATGCCTACGGCTCGGGGCAGTCGATGGGCCTGTGGAACATCTACGTCACCACCACGCTGAAGCAGACCGGCCCCAACTACTACGTGATCGGCACCTGTTGAGGCCCGTCTTCATTTCTCTTTTCAATTCGCAATGACCAACGATGCTTGAGACCCGGGACCTGACCATCCGCTTCGGTGGGCACGTGGCCGTCAACGGTGTGAGCTGCGCCTTCGCGCCGGGCACGCTGACGGCCATCGTCGGCCCCAACGGGGCGGGCAAGACCACTTACTTCAACCTGATCTCGGGCCAGCTGAAGGCGAGCGCCGGCACGGTCTCGCTCGACGGGCACTCGCTGTCGGGCCTGTCGCCGTCGGCGCGCACGCACGCGGGGCTGGGGCGCGCCTTCCAGCTCACCAACCTGTTCCCGAACCTCACGGTGCTGGAGAACGTGCGCCTCGCGGTGCAGGCCACGCGCGAGGGCGCGCACCGGCGCGGGCTCAACCTGTGGAGCATCTGGAGCGACCACAAGGCGCTGACCGAGCGCGCGGACCAGATCCTTGGGGACGTGGCGCTGAAATCGCGCGAGCACGCGACCGTGGCGAGCCTGCCGCACGGCGACCAGCGCAAGCTCGAAGTGGCGTTGCTGATGGCGCTGGAGCCGAAGGTCTTCATGTTCGATGAGCCCACGGCCGGCATGAACGCGGCCGAGGCGCCGGTCATCCTCGACCTGATCCGCAAGCTCAAGCAGGACAAGAGCAAGACCATCCTGCTGGTCGAGCACAAGATGGACGTGGTGCGCGAGCTCGCGGACCGCATCATCGTGCTGCACAACGGCACGCTGGTGGCCGACGGCGAACCGGCGGAGGTGATCGCCTCGCCGGTGGTGCAGGAGGCGTACCTGGGCATCGCGAAGGAGGCTGCATGAGCGCCGAGAATCTTCTTCTGAGCCTCGAGGGCGTGCACACGCACATCGGGGCGTACCACATCCTGCACGGCGTCGATCTTGCCGTGCCGAAGGGCCAGCTCACGATGCTGCTGGGCCGCAACGGCGCGGGCAAGACGACCACGCTGCGGACCATCATGGGCCTGTGGCACGCGTCGCAGGGCAGGGTGCGCTTCGGGGACAAGGAGATCACCGCACAGCACACGCCGCAGATCGCCGGCCTGGGCATTGCCTACGTGCCCGAGAACATGGGCATCTTCTCCGACCTCACGGTGAAGGAAAACATGCTGCTGGCCGCGCGCGGCGCCAAGAACGCGCAGCAGATCGACGACACGCGCCTGAAGTGGATCTTCAAGCTCTTCCCCGCGGTCGAGAAGTTCTGGAACCACCCAGCGGGCAAGCTCTCGGGCGGGCAGAAGCAGATGCTGGCCGTGTCGCGCGCCATCGTGGAGCCGCGCGAGCTGCTCATCATCGACGAGCCCAGCAAGGGCCTTGCGCCCGTGATGATCAACAACATGATCGATGCCTTCGACGAGCTGAAGCGCAGCGGCGTGACCATCCTGCTGGTGGAGCAGAACATCAACTTCGCCCAGCGACTGGGCGACACCGTCGCTGTGATGGACAACGGCCGCGTGGTGCACAGCGGCTCGATGGCGGCGTTCTCCGAGGACGCGCAACTGCAGCAATCGCTGCTTGGACTGGCTCTATGAAGTATTCGATGTATTTCTCCCTCCCCCTTTGGGGGAGGGTTGGGGTGGGGGCTCGCGGCCTTCGATGCAGCGCGGCCTTGCAAGCGCCGCCAGCCCCCATCCCAGCCTTCCCCCATAGGGGGAAGGAGCACGAGGGAGCGCGCGCATGACGAAGATCGACTTCGACTGGAAACCGCTGCTGCTCGCGCCGGTGCTCGCGTTGGCCGCGCTGCCCCTCACCGGTTCCTTCTCCACCTGGCTCACGCTCACGGTCGCGGGTTTGGCGATGGGCATGATCATCTTCATCATCGCCTCGGGCCTCACGCTCGTGTTCGGCCTGATGGATGTGCTGAACTTCGGCCACGGTGTGTTCATTGCGCTCGGCGCCTTCGTGGCCAGCAGCGTGCTCGGCCTGATGGGCGACTGGACCGGCTCGGGCGAGCTGTGGCGAAACCTCGTGGCCGTGTTCCCCGCGATGCTGGTCGCGATGGCGGTGGCCGGTGCCGTGGGCCTTGCCTTCGAGCGCTTCATCGTGCGGCCCGTGTACGGCCAGCACCTGAAACAGATCCTCATCACCATGGGCGGCATGATCATCGGCGAAGAGCTCATCAAGGTGATCTGGGGCCCGGGGCAGGTGCCGCTGCCCTTGCCCGACGCGCTGCGCGGCTCGCTGCTGGTCGGCGACGCGGCCATCAGCAAGTACCGGCTGCTCGCGGTGGCTGTGGGCGTGGTCGTGTTCGGCCTGCTCGCATGGACGCTGGGCCGCACCAAGATCGGCCTGCTGATCCGCGCCGGCGTGCAGGACCGCGAGATGGTCGAGTCGCTGGGCTACCGCATCGGGCGGCTCTTCGTCGGCGTGTTCGTGGTGGGCAGTGCGCTGGCCGGACTGGGCGGTGTGATGTGGGGCCTGTTCCAGCAGAATCTCGTGCCGCAGATGGGCGCGCAGGTCAACGTGCTGATCTTCATCGTGATCATCATCGGCGGGCTGGGTTCGACCGGCGGGGCGCTGATCGGTGCGCTGCTGGTGGGGCTCATGACCAACTACATCGGCTTCCTTCTGCCCACGCTCACGCAGTTCGCGAGCATCTTCCTGATGGTCGCGGTGCTGCTGTGGCGTCCGCAGGGCGTGTATCCCGTGGCAAATCGCTGAGAAAGAAGACGTCAATGTTCCTGAAACGACTTCTCTCCAATGACATGCCGCGCAGCCGCTTGCTCGCGCTGCTGCTGGTCGCGTTGTTCATTGCGCTCGCTTTTGCGCCGTTCATCTTCCCGGGCGTGAAGGCGCTCAGCGTCGCGGCCAAGATCCTGGTGTTCGTGGTGCTGGTCGCGAGCTTCGATCTGCTGCTGGGCTACACCGGCATCGTGAGCTTCGCGCACACGATGTTCTTCGGCATCGGGGCGTACGGCATCGCGATCTCGGCGACGCGGCTCGGGCCTAACTGGGGTGGGGTGCTGGTGGGGCTGGGCGCCTCGCTCGCGATCTCGCTGCTGCTCTCGTTCGCCATAGGCCTGTTCTCGCTGCGGGTGCGCGCGATCTTCTTCGCGATGATCACGCTGGCCGTGGCCTCGGCCTTCCAGACGCTGGCTTCGCAGCTTTCCGACTTCACCGGCGGCGAGGACGGCCTGACCTTCAAGCTGCCCGAACTGATCTCGCCGAGCTTCGAGTTCGCGGAAGAGCCTTTCCTCGGCGTCTCGCTCGACGGCCGGCTGCTGTGCTACTACCTGCTGTTCGTGGCGGCGGTGGTGCTGGTGCTGGCGCTGCTGCGCATCGTGAACTCGCCCTTCGGCCGCGTGCTGCAGGCTATCCGCGAGAACGAGTTCCGCGCAGAGGCCATCGGCTACCGCGTGGTGGTGTACCGCACCACGGCCGCCGTGCTGTCGGCGCTGTTCGCCACGCTGGCCGGCGCGATGCTCGCGGTCTGGCTGCGCTACAACGGGCCCGACACCTCGCTGAGCTTCGAGATCATGATCGATGTGCTGCTGATCGTGGTGATCGGCGGCATGGGCACGATCTACGGCGCGGCCATTGGCGCGGTGCTGTTCGTGGTGGCGCAGAGCTACCTGCAGGACCTGCTGCGCATAGCCAGCGAGGCGGCGAGCGGCTTGCCCTGGCTGGCTGCGCTGCTGTCGCCCGACCGATGGCTTCTGTGGCTGGGCGTGCTTTTCGTGCTGTCCGTCTATTACTTCCCCACCGGCATCGTCGGAAAACTGCGTGCGAGGGCGGCCAAATGAAGCTCACCCCCAGGCTTCGCGCACTTCGTGTCGCTACTCCCACCCCCTTGCAGGTGGCCGTGCCAGCGGCCCGGCAAAGCCGGTTCCGCGGCACGCCTGAAAGGGAATCACAGAAATGAACTTGCCACTTTCCCGCTACGCCCAGCTCGCGGGCCGCGAAATCCACTGGCTCGACTGGGGCGCGCCGGAGGCGCCGGTGGTCATCGCATGGCACGGCCTGGCGCGCACCTGCCGCGACATGGACGAGCTGGCGCAGCACTTCGCCTCGCGCGGCTTCCGCGTGATCTGTCCCGACACCATCGGCCGCGGCCTGAGTCAGTGGAGCCCGCTGCCCGACGAGGAATACAAACTCTCGTTCTATGCGCGCATCGCCAATGCGCTGTGCGACGAACTGCAGCTCGGGCGTGTGCATTGGGTCGGCACCTCGATGGGCGGCGCCATCGGCACGGTCTGCGCGTCAGGCCTGTTCGAGCCTCGCATGAAGGCGCGCATCGCGAGCCTGGTGCTCAACGACAACGCGCCCGAGCTGGCGCAGCCGGCCATCGAGCGCATCCGCGCCTATGCGGGCGAGCCGCCGTCGTTCGATACAGTGGCCGAGCTGGAGGCCTTCTTCCGCACGGTCTACAAGCCCTATGGCTGGCTCAGCGATGCGCAGTGGAGGCGCCTGACCGAAAGCTCCACGCGCCGGCTGGCCGACGGCCGCGTCACGCCGCACTACGACCCGGCCATGGTCCGCCAGTTCAGCGCGCACGACAACGACTACCTGATCTGGCCGCACTACGACACCATCGAGGTGCCGGTGCTGTGCCTGCGCGGCGCGGAGTCGGACCTCGTGCTGCCCGAGGTGACGCAGCAGATGCAGCAGCGAGGGCCGGGCGCCGCCGGGTTGCTGGAGGTGGTCGAAATCCAGGGCTGCGGCCACGCGCCCGCGCTCAACGTGCCGGAACAACTGGAGCTGATCGAAGGGTTTATTCGCGCGGCCGGATCCTGAGGCTCGGGCGGCGTGACAATCGCCGCCGATTCCAACCACAAGGCCTCGAACACCATGGCGCTCTCGATGTACGACCTGTCCGTGCCCGTCTTCATCCGCGGACTCGGACAACTCACCCATTTTCTCGACAAGAGCCTGGCGCATGCCAAGGCCAACGGCATCGATCCGGCCACGCTGGTCGAGGCGCGCCTCGCGCCCGACATGCTCACGCTGGCCGGCCAGATCCAGCGCGCGAGCGACGCGTCGAAGCTGGGTATGGCCCGTATCGCGGGCATCACCGTGCCGAGCTTTCCCGATGAGGAAAAGACCTGGGACGACCTGGTGGCGCGCATCGCGAAGACGCACGACTTCCTCGCGGGCGTGGACCGGGCGCTGATCGACGGCCAGGAAGAGCGGCCCGTGACCATCAAGGCCCGCGAGGGCGAGGCGCATTTCACCGCGCAGCGCTACCTGCTGCAGTTCGCGCTGCCCAACTTCTTCTTCCACGTGACCACGGCCTACGACGTGCTGCGCCACAAGGGCATGCCGATCGGCAAGATGGACTATCTGGGCAAGTTCTGAAGACCGGGCGCCTTCACGGCGCCGGGACAAACTTCAAATTGCCGTGACACATGCGCACGCAGCGCGTGCGCCGCAAACAATCGCGCCTGACCGCTGTCGGTCTGACACGAACAAGGTTGCGATCATGAAGAGCATGGTGTCCAGAAGGGCGTTCTCGGGGTTCGCCGTGGGGGCCTTGGCGCTTGTCACGGCAGCAGGCGGCGGGTGGCCGGCGCGCAGTGCACTGGCCGCGTCGCTGGGCCTGCGAGACTACGGCACGGCGCCCGAGTTCGCGGGCATCGACAAGTGGCTCAACTCGGAACCGCTCACGTTGCAGGGGCTGGCCGGCAAGGTGGTGCTTGTCGATTTCTGGACTTACTCCTGCATCAACTGCATCCGCACGCTGCCGCACGTGGTGCGCTGGTACGAGAAGTACAAGGACCAGGGCTTCGTGGTGGTGGGCGTGCATTCGCCCGAGTTCGCGTATGAAAAATCGACGCGCAACGTGCAGGACGCGATCGAGCGCTTCAACATCCGCTACCCGGTGGCGCAGGACAACAGCTTCACCACCTGGAGGGCCTACAACAACCAGTACTGGCCAGCGTTCTATCTGGTCGACAGCAAGGGGCAGGTGATGCGGCAGCACTTCGGCGAAGGGGAGTACGCCGAGATGGAGGCCGCCATCGAGGTGTTGCTGGCGCGCAGGCCGGCGGGTTGAGCGCGCTTGGTCATTCCGGCGACGAGACGATGCGCTTCATGCCATGACGGATGTCCGTTGCGTGGGCCAGCCCGCCAGGTTGCGCTCGGCGATGTCCGCGAGCGCGGTGATCCATGCCGGGCTGTCGTTGAGGCAGGGGATGTAGCTGAAGGCCTGGCCGCCCGCGTGCATGAAAGCCTCGCGGCCTTCCATGGCGATTTCTTCGAGCGTCTCCAGGCAGTCGGCTGGGAACCCCGGGCACACCACGTCGACCCGTTTGATGCCGGAGGCACCGAGTTCGCGCAGCGTGGGCTCGGTGTAGGGCTCGAGCCACTTGGCACGGCCGAAGCGCGACTGGAAGGTGACGCGGTGCTGGGCGGCCGTGAGGCCTAGCCGCGCCGCGAGCAGGTGAGCGGTCTCGAGGCACTGCGACTGGTACGGATCGCCCAGCGCGATGTTGCGCGCGGGAATGCCGTGGAAGCTCATCAGCAGCACTTCGCCGCGGCCTTCGGCCTTCCAGTGCTTCTCGATGCCTTGCGCCAGCGCTTCGATGTAGGCCGGGTCGTCGTGGTAGTCGTTGACGAAGCGGAACTCCGGCAGGCGGCGCTGCCTGCGGCTCCAGTCGTTCACCGCGTCGATCACGCTGGCCGTGGTGGTGGCCGAGTATTGCGGGTAGGCCTGCAGCACCAGCACGCGCGTGGCGCCTTCGGCCTGCAGCGCGTCGAGGCGGGAAGCGATGGACGGGTTGGCATAGCGCATCGCGTCGCGCACCGTCACGCGGTGGCCGCGCTCGCCGAGCCAGCCGGCCAGCAGCGTGGCCTGCTTCTGCGTGAACACTTTCAAGGGGGAACCCTCGGGCGTCCAGATGCTCGCGTACTTGGCGGCCGACTTCGCCGGGCGTGTGCGCAGGATGATGCCGTGCAGGATCAGTGCCCAGATCGCCCTCGGGATTTCGACCACGCGCGGGTCGCCCAGGAAGTCGGCGAGATAGGGCCGAACGGCGGCTGCGGTGGGCGCGTCGGGCGAACCCAGGTTACACCAGAGCACAGCGGTGCGCGGGGTACTTGAGGAGGCGTTCTCGTGGGTCGAAGGCATGCGATATTCTCGGGCATGACTTCCGCTTCCCCGGTGCCTGCGGGCGCCGCGCCCCTCGATCTCAAGCGCATCTCGGCGATCTCTCTCGACCTCGACGACACCCTGTGGCCGATCTGGCCGACCATTGAACGCGCCGAGGCCGTGCTGCATGCATGGCTGCTGCGGGAGGCGCCGAAGACGGCTTCGCTGCTGATGACGCCCGGCATCCTGCGCGAGCTGCGCGAAGCCACAGCCAAGGAGCGCTCCGACCTCGCGCATGACCTGAGCGCATTGCGCCGTGAGTCGATCCGCACCGCGCTCACGCGGGCTGGCGAAGACCCGGCGCTGGCCGACCCGGCCTTCGACGCCTTCTTCGCGGAGCGCCAGCGCGTGACGCTGTACGACGACGCGCTGCCCGCGCTGAAGTGGCTCAGCGAGCGCTATCCGCTGGTCGCGGTCTCGAATGGCAATGCAGACATCCACAAGACCGGCGTCGGCCGCTGGTTTCGCACCGCCTTCAATGCACGCGCCTTCGGCAGCGGCAAGCCGCACGCGCCGATCTTCCGCGCCGCCGCGGCTTCGGTCGGCCTGTTGCCGAAAGACGTGCTGCACGTCGGCGACGACGCCGAGCTCGACGTGGTGGGCGCGCTCAATGCCGGCATGCAGGCGGCCTGGCTGGTGCGCGACGAGCGGCCCTGGGTGCACGGCGCGCGGCCGCAGCTGATCGTGCCGAACCTGCACGCGCTGTGCATGGCGCTGGGCGGCTGAGCGCTATTTGAAGACCGGTCGGAAGAAGCTGCGCTCGTAGCTGAGGAAGCAGCGCGTGTCCTGCGCGTACTTGAACGCGGCCTGGCATTCGGGGTCCTGCATCGAGTCGGCGCGGTACTTTTCGTACGCGGCCAGGCTCGGGAAACTGAACATCGCCAGGGCCAGGTCGTTCGCGCCCTCGGAGGGCAGGAAGTAGCCGTGGTGCTGGCCGCCGAACTTCTCGACCAGCGGAATCCAAAGCCTGCCGTAGTGCTCGAACTCCTTGAGCTTGTAGGGGTCGACGATGTAGCGCAGGTAGCAGGTGACCATGGATGTTGTTCCGGCTGTGAAGGGGGTATTGCCGCCGCGTCTGCAGCGATTCATGGGCCTGACTATAGTTTGCGCCACGACGTCTTGCGGCTGCGCTCCGGCCAGGAAAAACCCACATGCATTTCTCCAACTGGCTCCTCTTCTGCGGCGTGACACTGCTCGTTGCGTTCACGCCGGGTCCGGCCGTGCTGCTCGCCGTCTCGAATTCGATGAGCGTGGGTCCGCGCCGCGCGATGATCAGTTCGCTCGGCAACGCCATGGGGCTGTTCATGGTCTCCGCCGCGGCAATGGCCGGGCTGGGCGTGGTGCTCTCCACCTCGGCCAATGCGTTCATGGTGCTAAAGGTGGCCGGCGCCGCTTACCTGATCTATCTGGGCATCAAGCAGTGGCGCAGCCAGGGCAGCGTGTTCGCCGACCTGCAGGGCACGTCGGCCGAGGGTTCGCCGCGCTCCAGTTGGCGGCTGTTCGGGCACGGCCTGACGGTGGCGCTCACGAATCCGAAGGGCATTCTTTTCTTCTCGGCGCTGTTTCCGCAGTTCCTGACGCAGGATGCGCCGCTCGCCATGCAGTTCGCGGTGCTGACGACCACCTTCGCGACGGCCTCGGTGCTGTCGCATGCGTTCTATGTGCTGCTGGCGCGCCTGCTGCGCAAGCAACTGTCGGACCCGCGCCGCACGCGGGTTTTCAACAAGGTGTCGGGCGGGGCGTTCGTGCTGCTGGGGCTGAGCCTGCTGCGCTTGCGCAACAAGGCGGCCTGATCTTTTTCAGCCCAGCGCGAACTGCTCGCGCAGCGCGGCGCAGAAATCGGCGGTGCCACTCAGCGAGAGGGTGAGGGTGTCGAAGCGCGGGTTGTCCTCGTGCGTCTGCTGCAGGTCGTAGTCCCAGGTCGCGCCTTCATCGAGGGCGCCGCGCGCATGGGGAAACGTGGCTTCGGCCCAATCGAGCACCTGCGCGATTTCAGCTCGCACCTCGGGTGTCTTGTCCGGCGTGGTCGACGCCATCGCGTCGAAGGTGCCGTGGCCTTCGGTGTCTTCGCTGTAGTCGAAATCGAGATAGCGCAGTTCGGTCGTCATGCGTTCAATGCCTTCGCCGCTGCCAGCCCGCTGAGCACCGCGCCCTCCAGCGTGGCAGGGTAGGGACCTTCGATGTAGTCGCCGCAGGCTCGCAGGCCGGGGGCGATGTCCATCGGCGGCCGCGACAGCCCCGGGATGCAGGCGAATGTGGCGCGCTTCTCGACCACGGTCTGCACGAGCTGCAGCTTCGTCTGGCCCAACTGCGCAACCGCTTGCGCGATCACCTGTTCTTCCAGCGCCTCGCGCGGCGTTTCGTTGGCACTTACGACCATGGCAAGCACTCCGGGCAGGCCGCTGAGCTGGCCCCGGTCGAACGCGAATTGGGCCGGTGCGCTGGCCGGATCGCTGCGCAGCGCGAGCATTGGTTCGGCGAGCGGCGTCGCGCCGCGTACATAGACCGTGGCGATGGCCTCGAAGCGCAGGGCTTCGGTGGTTCCGCACCAGCGCTCGGCCGGCAGTCCGGATGCGCGGACCAGCCGCGCAGCATCCCATGGCGCGCAAGCCAGCACGACTTTGTCGAAGAGCTCGTCGTCGACGCGCCACGGTCCGGCATCCGGCGCGATGGCACGCACACGGGCGCCGATGCGCACCGCTGCGCCGTGCTTCATGAGCCATTGGATGGCGGCATCGGGCATCAGGGCGCCGAGGTCGGCGCATGGCAGCAGCAGGTCGGCGCCGCCGCTGCCGCTGAACAGGGCGTCGTTCAGCACGCGCAGGAACACTTCCCCGCTCGATTGCGCAACGGGCGTGTTCAATGCGGAAACGCACAGCGGCTCGATCAATTCCTGCATCACGCGCGGCGTGAGGCCTGCGCACAAGTCGGCGACCGTGGTACTGCTGGCGCAGCGAAAGCCTGCAAGCCGCCACCGGATCGCGGTGCGCAGCAGCGAAGACTTGTCGCGCCATGTCCAGCCGCGCGCCGTGAAGATGCCGGCCAGCAGGTCGAGCGGCGCAGGCAGCCGCGGCAGCTTGAGCCCGCCGCCATCGGCGAAGCGCAGCGAGAGAGGCATGCGCAGCAGCGCGCCATCGACGTCCACGCCAACGTCTCGCATGAGCTTCAGCGTGGCGGTGTACGCGCCGATCAGGATGTGCTGGCCGTTGTCGAGCGCCAGCCCGTGCATGTTGTCGACCCGCCGTGCGCGCCCCCCCGGCATGTGCGCGGCCTCGAACAGCGTGACGGCGTGCCCGAGGCGTGTGGCTTCCACTGCGCAGGCGAGGCCGGCCCAGCCGGCGCCGATGACGGCGGTTTTCTTCTTCAAGCTCAGATGCGTCCCAAAGCCTGGACCTTCCACGCCAGCCAGAACTTGCGCACCGGCGTCAGGCTCACGCGCTGGTTCAGCACCTGGAAGTTGTCGCGCTCGATCTCGCGCAGCAAGGTGCGGTAGATGCTGGCCATCATCAGCCCGGGCTTCTGCGCGCGGCGATCGGCCAGCGGAAGCAGTGCGAGCGCTTCGTCGTACGCCGCGTGGGCGCGCTCGGACTGGAACTTCATCAGCGCGACGAAGCGATCGGAGTGCACGCGGTTGAGGATCTCGTGCGCCTTCACGTCGAACTTCTGCAACTCGTTCACCGGCAGGTAGATGCGTCCGCGCAGGGCGTCCTCGCCCACGTCGCGCAGGATGTTGGTGAGCTGCAGCGCCAGGCCGAGCTTGTGGGCGTAGGCGGTGGTCTGCGGATCGGTCTGGCCAAAGATGCGCGCCGCGACTTCGCCGACCACGCCGGCCACCAGGTGGCAGTAGCGCGCAAGGCCGGGAAAGTCGAGATACCGGGTCTGCTCCAGGTCCATCTGGCAGCCGTCGATCACTTCGTTGAGCTGGCGTGCCTCGATGCCGTAGGCCACGGCATGCGGCATCAGTGCCTGCGTCACCGGATGGCGCGGCGTGCCTGCGAACGACTGGGCGACCTCGGTGCGCCACCAGGCGAGCTTGGTGGCGGCCACGCCGGGGTCGGAGACCTCGTCGACCACGTCGTCGACCTCGCGGCAGAACGCATAGAAGGCCGTGATCGCGGCGCGGCGCGGCTTGGGAAGGAACAGGAAGGCGTAATAGAAACTGCTGCCCGAGGCGGCGGCCTTGTCTTGTACGTATTGCTCGGGATTCATCGGGGAGGCGCTGCTTTCATGGGCCGCAATTGTCTCCGCATCCGCATGGCCTTCCAGAGCAGCACGGGCGCATCGAATTTGCCGATGGTGGGGCGCTGCGAGAAGGTGTCGAAGCCCAGGGCCTCGATCTTGTCGAGGATGCGCAGGCCGCCCTGCACCACGAGGCGCAGCTCCCAGCCGGCGCGGCCCGGCAGGCGGTGCACGAGGGGGGCGCCCTGGTGCATGAGTTCGCGCGCCCAGTGCGACACGATGGCCATCAGGTTGATGGCCTCCTGCGGAGGCGGGCCGCTCGCGAGCGGTGCAAAAACCTTGAAGTTCTCGCGTGTCAGGCTGCGCCGCTCGCAGTCGGCCAGCGGAAAGTAGAAGCGGTCGCGCGGCAGGTCGACGCTCGGGTCCTGCCAGAAATTGATGAGCTGCAACGCGCTGCAGATGGCGTCGCTCTGCGCGAGCGCCTGCGCGTCGTGCACGCCGTAGAGATGCAGCAGCAGGCGGCCGATCGGGTTGGCGGAGCGGCGGCAGTAGTCGAGCAGCTCGGCGCGGTCGGCGTACGTACCGCGGTCGCGGGTCTTCTCGATGTCCTGCATGAAGGCGCTCAGCAGGTCAGCGAGCAGGTCTTCGGGCAGGTCGTACCGGGCGATGCTGTGGGCCAGCGGCTCGAACACCTGTGGCCAGCGTGATGCGGGCAGCACCTCGCCCCGGGCGGCGGCGGCGAGTTCCTCGCGGTAGGCATTCAGATCGGCCAGGCGTTCGCCGGGCGAGGCATTGCCTTCGTCGGCGATGTCGTCGGCGGTGCGCGCGAAGTGGTAGATGGCGGCGATCGGCGGGCGCAGGTGCGGCGGACACAGCCACGAGGCGACCGGAAAGTTCTCGTAGTGCGCGGACGGCGCGGCAAGGTGGGGAGTGGCGGACACGCCACGATTGTCAGCGACGACGCCACGCTCCGGCACTATGCTCGCAGCGTCGCCACTTTGAATTCCCCGCTTCATGAAAGCATCCGCTCCGGCTTCCGGGCCCCAGGTTTCCGCGTACGGCGAGGCGGCGCACCCGAAAGGCCCGGTGCTCATGATCGCGGCCCTGGGCGTCGTGTTCGGCGACATCGGCACCTCGCCGCTGTATGCCTTCAAGGAAACGATGAACCCCGAGCACGGCATCCCGTTCTCGCCCGATTCGGTGCTGGGGCTGCTCTCGCTGATCTTCTGGGGGTTGATGTTCGTGGTGACGCTGAAGTACGTGGTGTTCGTGCTGCGCGCCGATCACGACGGCGAGGGCGGCATCCTGGCGTTGCAGGCCCTGGCACGCAGCGCCGTGGGCGGACCGAAGACCAGGCCCTGGGTGTGGAACGTGATCGGCATGCTGGGCCTGGTGGGCGCGGCCATGTTCTACGGCGACAGCCTGATCACGCCGGCCATCTCGGTGCTCTCGGCGGTGGAAGGGCTGGAGGTGCAGGCGCCGGTGCTGCAGCGCGCGGTGATTCCGATCACGATCATGATCCTGATCGCGCTGTTCGCGGTACAGAAGAAGGGCACGGGCGTGGTCGGCAAGGTGTTCGGGCCGATCATGCTGCTGTGGTTCCTGGTGCTGGCAGCGGCCGGCCTGTGGCAGGTGCTGCAGCAGCCGCAGGTTCTGGCGGCGCTCGATCCTCGGCGGGCCGTGGGCTTTCTTGTCGAGCACCGGGCGCAGTCGCTGGCGGTGCTGGGCGCGGTGTTCCTGGCCTTCACGGGCGGCGAGGCGCTGTATGCGGACATGGGGCACTTCGGTGCGCGGCCGATCCGGCTGGCATGGCTGTTCATCGCGCTGCCGGGGCTGGTGCTGAACTACTTCGGGCAGGGCGCGCTGGTGCTGGCCAACCCCGGCGCCATCGACAACCCCTTCTTCCGGCTCTTTCCCTCGTGGGGCGTGCTGCCGATGGTGGTGCTGGCCGCGATGGCCACGGTGATCGCCTCGCAGGCGGTGATTTCTGGCGCCTTCTCGCTCACGGCACACGCGATGCGCATGGGCTACCTGCCGCGCATGCGGGTGATCCAGACTTCGGGCGCGGCCATCGGGCAGATCTACGTGCCAGCCGTGAACTGGCTGCTGATGGTGGGCGTGCTGCTGCTGGTGGTGGGCTTCCGCAGCTCGAGCGCGCTGTCGGCGGCGTACGGTATCGCGGTGTCGATCACGATGGTCACGACCACGCTGCTGGCCGGCATCGTGGCCTGGGGGCTGTGGCGCTGGAACAAGGTGGCGGTGGTGGTCGGCGTGGCAGCCTTCGCGGTGATCGACCTGACCTTCGTGGTTGCCAACAGCCTGAAGGTCGCCGAGGGCGGCTGGCTCACCTTGGCGGTGGCCGCGGTGGTGATGGTGGTGTTCACCACCTGGGCCAAGGGCCGTCGCCTGGGGCTGGAGGCGGCCGCGGCCGAGAGCCTGCCGCTGCGCGCCTTCGTCGAGTCGCTGGCGCTGCACATGCCGCACCGGGTGAGCGGCACCGCGGTGTTCTTGAACCCCGACGCCACCGCGGTGCCGCACGCGCTGCTGCACAACCTCAAGCACAACCAGGTGCTGCACGAGCAGGTGATCGTGCTGCGCGTGCTGCCTTGCGACACACCGCGCGTCGACGCGCGCATTCGCATCGAGGCAGAGCAACTGATGGACGGCATCTGGATGGTCACGGCGCGTCACGGTTTCATGGAGCGGCCCGACGTGCCGGAATTCATCCGCATCCTGGCCTACCAGAAGACGCTGGCGATCGATTCGATGAAGACCTCCTACTTCGTTTCGCGCGCCTCGATCGGCGAGGAAACCCTGCCTGGCATGAACCCGATCCGGCGTGCCCTGTTCGGCTGGCTGCAGCGCAACGCGGGGCGCGCTTCGGACTATTTCGAACTGCCCGACAACCGCCTCGTGGAGATGGGCCAACGAACCTAGTGACCGGCGGGTCATTGACAGTGCTTCACGTTTACCCTAGATTACTAACCAGTGGGTCATTAATGATCCGGTTCGTCCTTTCCAGGGTGTCTCATGACCGCCTCCGCCGTCCTCTCGTCCCGTGTCCGCAGTGCCGCATGGCTGCTGCTTCCCGCCATTTTTCTGGCCGGCTGCTCGCCGAAACCCGCCGCCGAGGATCCCGTGCGCGCGGTCAAGTTCGTGACCGTGGGCACGAGCGAATTCGATGCCCAGCCCGAGTTCTCGGCCGAGGTTCGGGCGCGCGTCGAATCGCGCCTGGGCTTCCGCGTGGCGGGCAAGATCACCAGGCGCCAGGCTGAACTCGGCCAGCATGTGCAGGCCGGCCAGGTGCTGGCCCAGCTCGACCCGCAGGACTACAAGCTCGCCGCTGAGGCCGCTCGAGCCCAGCAGGCCGCCGCGCTGACCAACCGCGACCTGGCTGCCGCCGACCTGAAGCGCTACACCGAATTGCGCCAGCAGAACTTCATCAGCGGCGCCGAGCTCGAGCGCCGCGAAACCACCTGGAAGGCCGCGCAGGCCCAGCTCGAACAGGCTCAGGCGCAGCTCGCCTCGCAGGGCAACCAGGCCAACTACACGACGCTGGTGGCGGACGTGGCCGGCATCATCACGGCCATCGAGGCCGAGCCGGGCCAGGTGGTGCAGGCCGGCACGCCGGTCGTGCGCATCGCACAGGACGGCGCGCGCGACGTGGTGTTCGCGGTGCCCGAAGACCGCGCCACGCTGATCAAGGCGGGGTCACCCGTCACGGTGCGCGGCTGGTCCGGCGGCAGCGAGCTGCAGGGCGAGGTGCGCGAAGTAGCGGCCAGCGCCGACGCGGTCACGCGCACCTACTCGGTCAAGGTCGCCATCGATGCGGCCGCCTCGCCGCCGCTCGGCGCCACGGTCTATGCGCGTCCGCAGGCGCTCGCGCATGGCACCACCGCGGTGATGAAGCTGCCGACCAGCGCACTGCGCCAGGAGGGCAAGGGCTCTGCCGTGTGGGTGCTCGACAAGCCGACCATGACGGTGCGTTCGCAGACTGTGCAGGTCGCCACGGCTGACGGCAACGAGGCGGTGATCGCCAGTGGCATCGCCCCCGGCATGATGGTCGTGGCTGCGGGCGTGCACGTGCTGTCGCCGGGGCAGAAGGTCACCATCTACCAGTCCAAGGAGGCGGCCGCGGCCGCCGCCAATGCCGGTGCGAAGGACTCGGCACAGCCCGTGGCGGCTGTCGCTGCGACGAACAAGGAGATCGCAGCGGGTGCCGCCAAATGAGCGGCGGCGCAGCAACTCCCCCCGCTGAGAAGCCCGCCGGCTTCAATCTCTCCAAGTGGGCGCTGGACCACGCGCCCCTCACGCGCTACCTGATGGTGGTGCTGATGGTGCTGGGTGCCTTCGCGTACTTTCAGCTCGGCCAGGACGAGGACCCGCCGTTCACCTTCCGTGCGATGGTGGTGCGCACCTACTGGCCCGGCGCCACCGCGCAGCAGGTGGCCGAGCAGGTCACCGACAAGCTCGAACGCACGCTGCAGGAAGCGCCGTACGCCGACAAGATCCGCAGCTACTCGAAGCCCGGCGAGTCGCAGATCATCTTCAACATCAAGGACTCGTCGAAGTCCACCGAAGTGGCCAACGTCTGGTACACGGTGCGCAAGAAGATCGGCGACATGCGCGCCACCTTGCCCGCCGGCGTGCAGGGGCCGTTCTTCAATGACGACTTCGGCGATGTCTATGGCGTGATCTACGCGCTGGAGAGCGAAGGCTTCAGCTACGCCGAGCTCAAGACGTTGGCCGATGACGTGCGCCAGCAGCTTCTGCGCGTGAAGGACGTGGCCAAGGTCGACCAGTTCGGCGTGCAGGACGAGAAGGTCTACATCGAGATCTCGCAGAAGCGCCTGGCGCAGCTGGGGCTCGATTTCAACGCAGTGCTGGCGCAGCTCGGCTCGCAGAACGCGATCGAGAGCGCGGGCTCGATCCAGTCGCCGCTCGACGTGGTGCAGGTGCGCGTGGCCGGCCAGTTCACCAGCGTCGACCAGCTGCGCGAGATGCCTATCCGCGGCAGCTCGGGCAGCCAGATCAAGCTCGGCGACATCGCCGACATCCATCGCGGCTACATCGATCCGCCGGCGGTCAAGGTGCACCACCAGGGCAAGGAAGTGATCGCACTTGGCGTGTCGATGGCCAAGGGCGGCGACATCATCGCGCTGGGCAAGGCGCTGAAGGCCACCACCGCCACCATCGACCAGCGCCTGCCGGCCGGCGTGAAGCTGGCGCAGGTGCAGGACCAGCCGGTGTCGGTGGCCAGCTCGGTCAACGAGTTCGTCGGCGTGCTGATCGAGGCCGTGGCCATCGTGCTGGCCGTGAGCATCATTTCGCTCGGCCTGCACAAGGGCGGGCGCTTCGGCTGGTACATCGACATGCGACCCGGGCTGGTGGTGGCGATCACCATTCCGCTGGTGCTGGCCGTGACCTTCCTGGCGATGAACTACTTCGGCATCGGGCTGCACAAGATATCGCTGGGCTCGCTGATCATCGCGCTCGGCCTGCTGGTGGACGACGCGATCATTGCGGTCGAGATGATGGTGCGCAAGATGGAAGAGGGCTACGACAAGGTCCGCGCCGCCACCTTCGCCTACGACGTGACGGCCAAGCCGATGCTCACGGGCACGCTCATCACGGCCGCGGGCTTCCTTCCGATCGGCATCGCCAAGTCGGTGACGGGCGAGTACACCTTCGCGATCTTCGCAGTGACGGTGATCGCGCTGGTGCTGTCGTGGATCGTCTCTGTGTACTTCGTGCCCTACCTCGGCACGCTCTTGCTGAAGGTGAAACCGCACGACCCCGAGGCGCCGCCGCACGAGCTGTTCGACACGGCCTTCTACAACGCCTTTCGCCGCGCGGTGAACTGGTGTGTGCAGCACCGCTGGATGACCATCGGCGCCACGGTGTTGATCTTCGCGCTCGGCATCTTCGGCATGGGCAAGGTGCAGCAGCAGTTCTTTCCGGATTCGAGCCGGCCCGAGATCCTGGTCGACATCTGGTTCCCCGAGGGCACCTCGTTCGCGGCCAACGAAGAGGTGGCCAAGCGCGTCGAGAAGCGTTTCATGCAGGAAGCTGGCGTGAAGACGGTCAGCACCTGGATCGGCTCGGGCGTGCCGCGTTTCTATCTGCCGTTGGACCAGGTGTTTCCGCAGACCAACGTGTCGCAGCTGATCGTGCTCGCCAAGGACCTGAAGGTGCGCGAGACGCTGCGCCTGAAGCTGCCGCAGGTGCTGGCGCAGGAATTTCCGGAGGTGCGCGGGCGCGTCAAGCTGCTGCCCAACGGGCCTCCGGTGCCGTACCCGGTGCAGTTCCGCGTGATCGGCACCGACCCGGTGCAGCTGCGCGGCCACGCCGACGAGGTGAAGGCCGTGTTGCGCGAGAACGCCAACATGCGCGGCGTGAACGACAACTGGAACGAATCGGTCAAGGTGATCCGCCTCGAAGTCGACCAGGCCAAGGCGCGCGCGCTCGGCGTGACGAGCCAGGCCATTGCGCAGGCCTCGAAGACCATGTTCAGCGGCACGACAGTGGGCCAGTACCGCGAGAACGACCTGCTGATCGACATCGTGCTGCGCCAGGCGCCCGACGAGCGCCAGGCCATCTCGGATATCGGCAACGCCTACATCCCGACCACCTCGGGCCGCTCGATCCCGCTCACGCAGATCGCCAAGCCGGTGTTCACCTGGGAGCCGGGCGTGATGTGGCGCGAGAACCGCGACTACGCCATCACCGTGCAGGGCGACGTGATCGAGGGGCTGCAGGGCGCGACCGTGACGGCGCAACTGTTGCCGAAACTGCGCCAACTCGAGGCCGGCTGGGTAGAGGCCGGGCAGGGCGGCTACCGCATCGAGGTGGCGGGCGCGGTGGAAGAAAGCAGCAAGGGCTCGGCCTCGATCGTGGCGGGCGTGCCGATCATGCTGTTCCTGGTGTTCACGCTGCTGATGCTGCAGCTGCACAGCTTCAGCCGCTCGCTGCTGGTGTTCGTCACCGGCCCGATGGGCATCGCCGGCGTGGCCGGCGCGCTGCTGGTACTGAACCGGCCCTTCGGCTTCGTGGCGCTGCTGGGCGTGATCGCGCTGATGGGCATGATCCAGCGCAACGCGGTGATCCTGATCGACCAGATCGAGCTTGACCGCGCGGCGGGCGTGCCGGCGTGGGACGCGATCGTGGAGTCGGCGGTGCGGCGGCTGCGGCCGATCGTGCTGACGGCCGCGGCGGCCGTGCTGGCCATGATTCCGCTGTCGCGCAGCGTGTTCTGGGGGCCGATGGCCGTGGCCATCATGGGCGGCCTGATCGTCGCGACGGTGCTGACGCTGCTGGCCTTGCCCGCGATGTATGCCGCGGCATTTCGTGTGAAGCGGGAGCCGAAAGAGGCGCCGATTAGCGTCTAAAATCGAAAGCTGACCGATTTCAAGCGGATGGTCTTTGGCCCGTGAGGTTCCACGGCGCGAAGAGGCCGTCCGCTTTTGCATTCACCTGAAAGATTGGCATTGCGCGGGTGGCGAAATTGGTAGACGCACCAGGTTTAGGTCCTGACGTTCGCAAGAACGTGCCGGTTCGAGTCCGGCCCCGCGCACCAGCCTGCCGAGTAGCCCGTTCCATCGGGCATTGACGAAGCCCCCGTTTCGAGAGAGACGGGGGCTTTTTCTTTTTTGCGCGTCTTCACCAGTCGCTGTTGTCGCCGTCGCTGCTGCCCCCGTCATCCCACGAACCGGTATCGGTGATGCCGAAGTCGTTGTCGACGATGCGTTCGGGCGCCTGGTCGGCGGAGGGCGAGGAAGAAGGCCAGAGGCTGCGGCCCATCTCTGCGTTGCCGCTGTCTGCGATGTGAGAAGTGTCGTTCCGGTCGGTGTTGTCCGACCGGTTGTTCATCCAGTGGCGCACGGCCTCCTGGGCCACCACCGCGCCTACGCCCACCGCCGCACCGGTGGCCAGCGCCGAGCCCAGGCCCATGCCGGGAGCGGCTGTGGGTGGGGCCGCGGGCGTCCAGTTGCCGCCCGGCGCGTAGCTTCCGTATCCAGCGCCTGGTGCGCCCGCTGCAGGGCCGTACGACGGAGCTTGGGCCACAGGCGGCGCCACCCGGCGACGGAAGGCGAGGTAACCCGCGACCAGCAAGCCCACGAGCGCGATCGGCAGCCATGGCGTCGAGCCGCTCTTGGCTTCGGTCTGCGGCGGGGCCGGGGCTGGTGTGCTCATGCGCGCGGGTTCGGTCCGGGCCGGTGCGGCGGCGGGCTTGTCGAGCTTGCTCGTGAGCCGCTCGACGGCCTCGGGCTTGGCGAAAGACAGGTCGGGCGCGAGCGCCTTCGCCTGGGCCAGCGCGCTTCGCGCGCCGTCGAACTTGCCTTGCGCTGCGAGCAGTTCGGCCTGGACGAAATGGGCCTTGGCGCTTTTGGGGTGGTCCTTCAGTACCTTTGCGATCATGGTGTCGGCCTCGGCCATCCTGCCGCCGTTCGCGGCCTCGTAGATCTGCTGGATGGTGGGCTCGGCCGGAGTGGGCGAATCGGCCTTCGCCTGTGCCAACGAGGGCATGCCGAATGCCACGACAAGGGTGAAGGCGAGGGCGGCGAACAGTCGCTGAAGCATGATTTTTCCTGTGCGTTCCTGTGGAGAGGGGACGAATCGGAACTGACTTTACGGCTGGAATATTGGTCAAGCCTGACCATCGTTCGCGCCGCGCCAGGCCCCCGTGAAAACCCGCTTTCCCGGCGGATTAGAATCCTGGGTTGCCCAGTTTTGCAGGCGGCACGTGCGTGCCTCCGCATAAATCCCGCCAGCGCGTGTAAGTCCTTGATCTGTATTGATAAAAAAGATGCAGGCCCCGCGCACCGGCCCCCTTACCAGGAAGACATCATGACCGTGACCGTTGAAACTCTCGAGAAGCTCGAACGCAAGATCACGCTGACCCTGCCGGTCGGCACCATCCAGAACGAAGTCGATTCGCGCCTCAAGAAGCTCGCGCGCACCGTCAAGATGGACGGCTTCCGTCCCGGCAAGGTGCCGATGAACGTGGTGGCCCAGCGCTATGGCTATTCGGTGCACTACGAAGTCATGAACGACAAGGTCGGCGAGGCCTTCTCGCAAGCCGCCAACGAAGCCAAGCTGCGCGTGGCCGGCCAGCCCCGCATCACCGAGAAGGAAGAGTCGCCCGAAGGCGAGCTGGCCTTCGACGCGGTGTTCGAGGTGTTCCCCGAAGTCAAGATCAACGACCTGACCGGCGCCGAAGTCGAGAAGCTCTCGGCCGAAGTGGGCGACGAAGCCATCGACAAGACGCTCGACATCCTGCGCAAGCAGCGCCGCACCTTCGCCCAGCGCGCGCAAGACGCCGTTGCGCAGGACGACGACCGCGTGACCGTCGACTTCGAAGGCAAGATCGACGGCGAGCCCTTCCAGGGCGGCAAGGCCGAAGACTTCCAATTCGTGGTCGGCGAAGGCCAGATGCTGAAGGAATTCGAAGACGCCGTGCGCGGCATGAAGGCCGGCGACAGCCGCACCTTCCCACTGTCGTTCCCGGCCGATTACCACGGCAAGGACGTGGCCGGCAAGCAGGCCGACTTCATGGTCACCCTGAAGAAGATCGAAGCCTCGCACTTGCCCGAAGTCAACGAACAACTGGCCAAGTCGCTCGGCATTGCCGAAGCCACCGTCGAAGGCCTGCGCGCCGACATCAAGCGCAACCTCGAGCGCGAAGTGAAGTTCCGCCTGCTGGCGCGCAACAAGAACGCCGTGATGGACGCCCTGGTGGCCAATGCCGAGCTCGACCTGCCGAACGCCAGCGTGCAGTCGGAAGTCAACCGCATGGTCGAAGGCGCCCGCGCCGAACTGAAGCAGCGCGGCATCAAGGACGCCGACAAGGCTCCGATCCCCGACGAAGTGTTCCGCCCGCAAGCCGAGCGCCGCGTGCGCCTGGGCCTGGTGGTCGCCGAACTGGTGCGCGCCAACAACCTGCAGGCCAAGCCCGAGCAGATCAAGGCCCACATCGACGAGCTGGCCGCCAGCTACGAAAAGCCGGCCGACGTGGTGCGCTGGTACTTCAGCGACAACAACCGCCTGGCGGAAGTCGAAGCCGTGGTCATCGAGAACAACGTGACCGATTTCGTCCTGGGCAAGGCCAAGGTCAACGAAAAGTCGGTGTCGTTCGACGAGCTGATGGCGCAGCAGCAGGGTTGATCCGCCGCTACGGTAACGCCAATGGGGCTTGTGCTTTGCGGCACGAGCCCCATTTCACTCAGGCGTACAGTTCAGAAACAGCGAACGATTCCATTTCTCGGAGAGCAAATTCATGAGCGCACAGGAAATCCAAGGCCTCGGCATGGTCCCGATGGTCATCGAGCAGTCGGGCCGCGGCGAGCGGTCCTATGACATCTATTCGCGCCTCCTCAAGGAGCGCATCATTTTCCTGGTGGGCGAGGTCAACGACCAGACGGCCAACCTCGTCGTGGCGCAGCTGCTGTTCCTCGAGAGCGAGAACCCGGACAAGGACATCTCGTTCTACATCAACTCCCCGGGCGGCAGCGTGAGCGCCGGCATGGCGATCTACGACACCATGCAGTTCATCAAGCCCGACGTGTCGACCATGTGTCTCGGCTTCGCGGCCAGCATGGGCGCCTTCCTGCTGGCGGCCGGCGAGAAGGGCAAGCGCTTCTCGCTGCCCAACTCGAAGATCATGATCCACCAGGTGCTTGGCGGCGCACGCGGCCAGGCCACCGACATCGAGATCCATGCGCGCGACATCCTGCGCACCAAGGACCAGATGAACCGCATCCTGGCCGAACGCACCGGCCAGCCGCTGGAAAAAGTCAAGACCGACACCGAACGCGACTATTTCCTGACGGCCGACGAGGCCAAGGAATACGGTCTGGTCGACCAGGTCGTCGCCAAGCGCGGTTAAAACTGTCCGGCGCCCTGTGGCGCAAAAGGCAAAAAACGGCGTTTTCCACACGGGAAACGCCGTTTTTGTTTAGTTATCATTGTCCCTACCCTGTAACGAGGCAAAAGTCCATGGCCGATAAAAAAGGCTCCTCCAGCGAAAAAACGCTTTATTGCTCGTTCTGCGGCAAGAGCCAGCACGAGGTCAAGAAGCTGATCGCGGGCCCTTCGGTCTTCATCTGCGACGAGTGCATCGACCTTTGCAACGAGATCATCCGCGACGAGCTCCCCGCGGGCGAAGAAGCGCGTGAAGCACGCAGCGACCTGCCGACGCCGCTCGAGATCAAGACCAACCTCGACAACTACGTGATCGGCCAGGAGCCGGCCAAGCGCATGCTGTCGGTGGCCGTCTACAACCACTACAAGCGCTTGCGCCACAAGGAAAAGGCCAAGGGCGACGACGTGGAGCTCAGCAAGAGCAACATCCTGCTGATCGGCCCTACGGGCTCGGGCAAGACGCTGCTGGCGCAGACGCTCGCGCGCATGCTCGACGTGCCTTTCGTGATGGCCGACGCCACCACGCTGACCGAAGCCGGCTACGTGGGCGAGGACGTCGAGAACATCATCCAGAAGCTGCTGCAGAGCTGCAACTACGAGGTCGAGCGCGCCCAGCGCGGCATCGTCTACATCGACGAGATCGACAAGATCTCGCGCAAGTCCGACAACCCCTCGATCACGCGCGACGTGTCGGGCGAGGGCGTGCAGCAGGCGCTGCTCAAGCTCATCGAAGGCACGATGGCCAGCGTGCCGCCGCAAGGCGGGCGCAAGCACCCAAACCAGGACTTCCTGCAGATCGACACGACCAACATCCTGTTCATCTGCGGCGGTGCGTTCGCGGGCCTGGAGAAGGTCATCGAAAACCGCACCGAGGCCTCGGGTATCGGCTTCGGCGCTGCGGTCAAGAGCAAGGCCCAGCGCAGCATCACCGAGGTGTTCCGCGAAGTCGAGCCTGAAGACCTGATCAAGTTCGGCCTGATTCCCGAACTGGTGGGCCGGATGCCCGTGGTCGCATCGCTCGCGGAACTCAGCGAGGATGCGCTGGTCCAGATCCTGACCGAGCCGAAGAACGCCGTGGTGAAGCAGTTCACCAAGCTGCTGCAGATGGAAGGCGTGGATCTGGAGATCCGTCCGGCGGCGCTCAAGGCGATCGCACGCAAGGCGCTGGCCCGCAAGACCGGCGCACGCGGCCTGCGCTCGATCCTTGAACAGTCGCTGATCGACACCATGTTCGAATTGCCGAACGCGACCAATGTCGACAAGGTGGTGGTCGAGGAATCGACCATCGACGAAAACAAGCCCCCGCTGCTCGTGTACCGCGAAGCGGCGAAAAAGGCCTAAAGCCAAAGACCCGAAGGATCTGCATGTCTGGCCACACCCCTCTGCCTTCCGAAGCCCTCGACCTGCCGCTGCTGCCGCTGCGCGACGTCGTGGTGTTTCCCCACATGGTGATCCCGCTCTTCGTGGGACGCCCCAAGAGCATCAAGGCACTCGAACTTGCCATGGAGGCGGAGCGCCGCATCATGCTGGTGGCGCAGAAGGCTGCCGCCAAGGACGAGCCCTCGGTCGAGGACATGTTCGAAGTCGGCTGCGTCTCGACCATCCTGCAGATGCTCAAGCTGCCCGACGGCACCGTGAAGGTGCTGGTCGAAGGCCAGCAGCGCGCACGCGTGAACCGCATCGATGACGGCGAGACGCACTTCTCGGCCAACGTGACGCCCGTCGTGGCGCCCGAAGGCGGCGAGAAGGGCACCGAGGTCGAGGCGCTGCGCCGTGCGGTGATGCAGCAGTTCGACCAGTACGTCAAGCTGAACAAGAAGATCCCGCCCGAGATCCTCACTTCGATTTCGAGCATCGACGATCCGGGCCGCCTCGCGGACACCATCGCCGCCCATCTGCCGCTCAAGCTCGACAACAAGCAGGCCGTGCTTGACCTCGACGACGTCAAGGCACGCCTGGAGAATCTGTTCGGGCAGCTCGAGCGCGAGGTCGACATCCTCAACGTCGACAAGAAGATCCGTGGCCGCGTGAAGCGCCAGATGGAGAAGAACCAGCGCGACTTCTACCTCAACGAGCAGGTCAAGGCCATCCAGAAGGAGCTCGGCGAAGGCGAAGAGGGCGCGGACATCGAGGAGATCGAGAAGAAGATCAAGCTCGCCAAGATGTCCAAGGAAGGCCTGAAGAAGGCCGAAGGCGAACTCAAGAAGCTCAAGCTCATGTCGCCCATGTCGGCCGAAGCTACCGTGGTGCGCAACTACATCGACGTGCTGATCGGCCTGCCCTGGAGCAAGAAGACCAAGATCAAGCACGACCTCGCCAATGCCGAGGCGGTGCTCAATGCCGACCACTATGGCCTCGAGAAGGTCAAGGATCGCATCCTTGAATATCTCGCGGTGCAGCAGCGCGTAGACAAGGTGAAGGCACCCATCCTGTGCCTCGTGGGCCCACCGGGTGTCGGGAAGACCTCGCTGGGGCAGTCGATCGCGAAAGCGACCGGCCGCAAGTACACCCGCATGGCGCTGGGCGGCATGCGCGACGAAGCCGAGATCCGCGGCCACCGCCGCACCTACATCGGCGCGCTGCCGGGCAAGGTGCTGCAGGGCCTGAGCAAGATCGGCACGCGCAATCCGCTGTTCCTGCTCGACGAAATCGACAAGCTGGGCACCGACTTCCGCGGCGACCCGTCGAGCGCGCTGCTCGAGGTGCTCGACCCCGAGCAGAACCACACCTTCGGCGACCACTATGTGGAAGTCGACTTCGACCTGAGCGACGTGATGTTCGTCGCCACCTCGAACTCGATGAACATCCCGCCGGCGCTGCTCGACCGCATGGAGGTCATCCGCCTCTCGGGCTATACCGAGGACGAGAAGACCAACATCGCGATCAAGTACCTGCTGCCCAAGCAGATGAAGAACAACGGCGTGAAGGACGACGAGCTCTTCGTCACCGAAGAGGCCGTGCGCGACATCGTGCGCTACTACACGCGTGAAGCGGGCGTGCGTTCGCTCGAGCGCGAACTGTCCAAGATCTGCCGCAAGGTGGTGAAGGGCCTGCTGCTCAAGCAACTCACGCCCAAGGTCACGGTCGACGGCAAGAACCTCAACGAGTTTCTCGGCGTGCGCAAGTACAGCTTCGGCCTCGCGGAGAAGCAGAACCAGGTCGGCCAGGTGGTCGGCCTTGCGTGGACCGAAGTCGGCGGCGACCTGCTGACGATCGAAGCCGTGACCATGCCCGGCAAGGGTGTGATCAGCCGTACCGGTTCGCTGGGCGATGTGATGAAGGAATCGGTCGAGGCTGCACGCACCGTGGTGCGCAGCCGCTCGCGCCGCCTGGGCATCAAGGACGAGGTGTTCGAGAAGCGCGACATCCATATCCACGTGCCAGATGGCGCGACGCCGAAGGACGGCCCGAGCGCGGGCGCGGCGATGACGACGGCCTTCGTGTCGGCGCTCACGGGCATCCCCGTGCGCGGCGACGTCGCGATGACCGGCGAGATCACGCTGCGCGGCGAGGTCACCGCCATCGGCGGCCTGAAGGAAAAGCTGCTGGCGGCACTGCGCGGTGGCATCAAGACCGTGCTGATCCCGGAGGAAAACGCCAAGGACCTGCAGGACATCCCAGAGAACGTGAAGAACGGCCTCGAGATCGTGCCCGTGAAGTGGATCGACAAGGTCCTCGAGATCGCGCTCGAGAAGATGCCCGAGCCGCTGTCCGACGAAGAGGTGGCTGCATCTGCTGCTGCCGTGGCCGAACTGGCCAAGCAGCGAGCGGCGGCACCCGCCGCGGAAGGTTCGATCAAGCACTGACTGGTTGATCGCAAAACTTGTGGAGCCTCGAAAAACTGATATATAATTCGAGGCTCGAAACGCGGGAATAGCTCAGTTGGTAGAGCGCAACCTTGCCAAGGTTGAGGTCGAGAGTTCGAGACTCTTTTCCCGCTCCAGTTTTGAAAAAGGGAAGCAGCAGCTTCCCTTTTTTTCGCTAGGTCGATTTCGTATTTCTGCGTGGCGCGATAGCAAAGCGGTTATGCAACGGATTGCAAATCCGTCTAGCCCGGTTCGACTCCGGGTCGCGCCTCCACCTTCTCGTTCAACTCGATTCGACCCCGACGACCAAGCCCCGCCAACCCATGTTGCCGGGGCTTGTTTTGTTTGGGTTATCGTCGATGTTCAACCTGACGCCCGGATGGTGAAATTGGTAGACACATCGGACTTAAAATCCGCCGCTTCCTTAATCGGGGCATACGGGTTCGACCCCCGTTCCGGGTACCACACTTACAAGGGAGCATTCGATGCCTCGCTACAACGCTCCATTTGAGATCCATGTGCACGGCGACGTGCCGCTGCGTTCGGACGTGACCTTCGACCAGATCCAGGAGGCGCTCAAGCCCCTCTGGAAGTACGCCGGTGCCAAATCGCTGGCCGACGGTGCCACCAGCACCTACGAAGAAGAGCCCGGAATCCGCTTCGAGCAGAAGGACCACACGCTGCAGATGTGCTGGACCGTGCCCGGCGATGAAGACTTCCGCCAGGCCCTCGACGAGATGTGCATGGCCCTGAACGAGCTCTCCGAGCGCGGTGCGGCCATCGAGGTCACCTTCTACGACACCGACTTCGACGAGGAAGAGGGCGACCCCGAGGAAGAATCACGCGACGACTTCCTGATGCTGTTCGTCGGCCCGAACCCGGCAGCAATCATGCAGGTGCAGCGCGA
Source organism: Variovorax sp. CF313 (assembly GCF_000282635.1). Classification (GTDB taxonomy): domain Bacteria; phylum Pseudomonadota; class Gammaproteobacteria; order Burkholderiales; family Burkholderiaceae_C; genus Variovorax. The sequence goes on along the minus strand of NZ_AKIW01000015.1, from coordinate 39,478 downwards.
TCTGCTGGTGGAAGACGTCGTCAATCTCATGGAGCGCCACTTCGACGGCGCCGAACTGGGTGGCGTGGTCTCCGAGATCGACCGCCTCTTCAGCGACCGTTTCGACGCGCTCGTGAACTCGCTCGAGATCGGCAAGCGTCCGCGCGGCACGGGCGGTCCCGGCAGCGGCGGTGGCCACGGCGGCGGCCGCCGTCCGCGCCACCTGCATTGATCCACTCTTCATAGACAAGGCCTCGTGGCCCTGTTTCCCGCCTCCGCGCTGCGCCCAGGGGTACGCAAGCGCGAGGTGTTCGGCTGGGCGATGTACGACTTCGCCAATTCGGGCTACACCACGGTCGTCATCACGGCGGTGTTTGCGGCCTACTTCGGCGGCAACCAGCGCATCGCGATTCTCTCGACAGCGGTGCTGTTCGTGGCGGGGTTGCTGCTCCTGTTGCCAATCCGCATGGAGCGGGGCCGCGCTGCCGCTCTTCGCAGCCCGGCCTGAAGGCGTTCAGGGCACCTGCTGGCGAAGCGACTTCGGCACCTTGAAACGCTCGCCGTCGTAGCGCAGCGTGACGGTGTTGAATTTCGGGGGCAATGCCTTTTCCACGCAGCCCTGGTCTTCCTGCTCCTGCGCGCGGCTTTGCAGCAGCGTACGCGACAGCTGCAGGTCGGCAAGGCCGTTGCTGCTGCCCTTGCCGACGGACAACATGGTGCGCAGCTTGTCGAAGTGGCCGGTGCAGGTGGCGTCCCATCCACCATGGTCGTGGTCCAGCTCGATCTCCTGCAGAACCTCGCGCAACTGCTTGCCATGGTGCACGTAGAGCCGCACGGTTTCGCTGGCCAGCGGGCTGCCGGGCGCGTTGCTGCCGCGGTAGCGCACGCGCAGGCCGAAGGCGCGGGCCTCGGGCGACAGCACGTAGCGCGAGGTGTCGATGCGGATGTCCTGGATCGAGGTGGTGGCGTCCTCGTCGAGCGCCTCGGGCTGGAGGAGCCGGGCGATGACGGTGTCGCGTTCGGTGTTGCCGTTGTCGGGGCGCTGGATCAGCAGGATCTCGAGATCGAAGACCTTGGCGCCGTGGTCGGTCGTTTCGCGCGGCATGGGCAGCACGACGATGCTGCGCCCCGGAAAAGCCGGCCAGACCTTGCAGGCCGCGAGCCGCTCGTCGAGCGGCCGGTGGGGATGCAGCTTGGCGTGCATGCGCTCGGCCAGTCCGCTTTCGCAGGCCGCGTGGCTCAGCCCGGCGGCCGAGAGGCAGAAGAGTAGAGCGGCGTGGCGCAGCAGGCGCATCGAGGTCAGGCTTCGGTGGCCGTGGGAAGCCCGAGCCAGCGGGCGGCCGCCGCTTCGAGCACGGCGACGTTGCCGCTGCTTTGCAGCAGCAGGCTGCCGACGCCGCCATCCGCGAGTCGACCTGCCGACGCGAGCAGGCGCCGCGCCTGCTGCGCGACCGGCACGCCGGTGTCGATGAAGCGCAGCGTCGCCGGTGCATGCCGGCTCAATTCGTCTTTCACGAGCGGGTAGTGGGTGCAGCCCAGCACCACGGTGTCGACACCATCGGGGCCGTCGCCGAAAGGCCCGGCCTCTTTCATGTAGCGCTCGCACAGCGCCGCGATACCCGCAGCGTCGAAGCCTTCGATGGCCTTCACGAGCCCGTCGCACGGCACGGAGCGTACGTCTGCCGATCCGGCGAACGAAGCGCGCAGGGCCGCGTACTTGGCACTGGCCAGGGTGCCTCGCGTGGCCATCACTGACACGCGTCCGGTGCGGCTGGCCGACACCGCGGGCTTGAGGCCGGGCTCCAGCCCCACGATGGGCAGGTCGGGATGCTCGGCCCGAAGCAAGTGGATGGCGGCCGTGGTGGCTGTGTTGCAAGCCACCACGAGCGCCTTGACTGCATGCTCGCGCCGCAGATGCTCGACCACCGAGCGCGAGCGCTCGATCACGTAGGCGTCCCCGCGCTCGCCGTACGGCGCATAGGCCGTATCGGCAAAGTAGACGAAGTTCTCCTGCGGCAGCTCGGCCCTCAGCGCGGCCAGCACGCTGAGGCCGCCGACCCCGCTGTCGAAGACGCCTACAGCGGTCACTCGGAAACCTCCGTGCTGCGCACTGCGGTGCGAGCGCCTGCGGGCGGCCGAGCGGCGCTCAAGCTTCTTCCATCATGATGGTCTTGAACTCGCCGCTGGCGATGCGCTTCTGCCACTCGGCAGGGCCGGTGATGTGCGCGCTGGTGCCGCCGGCATCGACCGCCACCGTCACGGGCATGTCGACCACGTCGAATTCATAGATCGCTTCCATGCCCAGGTCGGCGAAGCCCACCACCTTGGCGGTCTTGATGGCCTTGCTCACGAGGTAGGCGGCGCCGCCCACAGCCATGAGGTAGGCGCTCTTGTGCTTCTTGATCGCCTCGATGGCGACGGGGCCGCGCTCGGCCTTGCCGATCATCGCGATCAGGCCGGTCTGGGCCAGCATCATCTCGGTGAAGCCGTCCATGCGCGTGGCGGTGGTGGGGCCGGCGGGGCCCACGGCTTCATCGCCGACCGGATCGACCGGGCCGACGTAGTAGATGACGCGGTTGGTGAAGTCCACCGGCAGCTTCTCGCCCTTGGCCAGCATGTCCTGGATGCGCTTGTGTGCGGCATCGCGGCCGGTGAGCATCTTGCCGTTGAGCAGCAGGGTGTCGCCGGGCTTCCAGCTCGCCACTTCGGCGGGCGTGAGCTTGTCGAGGTCGACGCGCTTGCTCTTCTTTTCGTCGGGTGCCCAGTTGACGTTGGGCCACAGGTCGAGCGACGGCGGATCGAGGTACACCGGGCCGCTGCCGTCCATCACGAAGTGTGCATGGCGGGTGGCCGCGCAGTTGGGGATCATCGCCACTGGCTTGCTGGCCGCGTGCGTCGGGTACATCTGGATCTTGACGTCGAGCACGGTGGCCAGGCCGCCCAGGCCCTGCGCACCGATGCCCAGCGCGTTGACCTTCTCGTACAGCTCGATGCGCAGCGCCTCGACCTTGCTGAGTTCGGCGCCCGACTTCTTCTTGGCCTGCAGCTCGTGCATGTCGAGGTCGTCCATCAGGCTTTCCTTGGCCATCAGCGCGGCCTTCTCGGCCGTGCCGCCGATGCCGATGCCCAGCATGCCCGGCGGGCACCAGCCGGCGCCCATGGTCGGCACGGTCTTGAGCACCCAGTCGACCACGCTGTCGCCGGGGTTCAGCATGACCAGCTTGCTCTTGTTCTCGCTGCCGCCGCCCTTGGCCGCGACCGTCACTTCGACGGTGTTGCCGGGAACGATCTCGGTGAAGATCACCGCGGGCGTGTTGTCCTTGGTGTTCTTGCGGTCGAACTGCGGATCGGCCACGACCGAGGCGCGCAGCGTGTTGTCGGGGTGGTTGTAGCCGCGGCGCACGCCTTCGTTGATGGCGTCGTCCAGGCTGCCGGTGAAGCCGCCCCAGCGCACGTCCATGCCCACCTTGAGGAACACGTTGACGATGCCGGTGTCCTGGCAGATCGGGCGGTGGCCCGTGGCGCTCATCTTGCTGTTGGTCAGGATCTGCGCGATGGCGTCCTTGGCCGCGGGGCTCTGCTCGCGCTCGTAGGCGCGGGCCAAATGGGCGATGTAGTCGGCGGGGTGGTAGTAGCTGATGTACTGCAGCGCGGCGCTGATCGATTCGATCAGGTCGGCCTGCTGGATCGTGGTCGTCATGGTGGGGGGGTGTTTTTTGGAGTGTGGAACGCCCCCCGATTATCTCAGCCGGCGCGCCTACCTCGCCGCCGCCCGGGCTTCCTCGATCCAGCCGTCGAACAGCGGCCGATGCGCCTTGATCCAACCATCGGTGTGCCGCTCCAGGTCTTGCTGGGTATTGGCGCCCTGGCTCATGCGCAGGTTCTGGGCATTGATGTCGCCGATCGGCAGCTTCATCACCTCGAACAGCCTGCCGGCCGCGGGGTTCTTCTCGACGAAAGCCCGGTTGGCGACGATCTGCTCCTGGTTGGCCTGGAAGCCGTAGTTCTTGCCGTTGGGCAACCGCGTGTCGGCGCCGTCGCCCTGCGACGAAGAGGACGGCACCTGCAGCCACACCACGTCCGCGCCCGGACGCAGCACGGCGCTCACCCAGTAGGGCGTCCAGGTGTAGTACAGCACCGGCTTGTCCTGCCTGAAGCGGGCGATGGTGTCGGCCATCAGCGCGGCATAGCTGCCCTGCTTGTGCGTGACGGTGTCGCGCAGCTGATAGGCCGTCAGGTGTTTTTCGATCGCGAGTTCGCAGCCCCAGCCGGGGTTGCAGCCTGTCAGGTCGGCACGGCCGTCGCCGTCTGTGTCGAACAGCTTCGCAATGGCCGGGTCCTTGAGCTGCGCGATGTTGGTGATGTTGTATTGCTCGGCTGTCTTGCGGTCGATCAGGTAGCCCTGCACCGCGCCGTCGGAGTACACGCCCCTGCGCCACAGCTTGGCGTCGCCGCCGCTGTTCTTGTAGAAGTCGGCGTGCAGCAGGCTCCAGTGGTTGGCCATGAAGGTGGCGTCGCCGTTGGCGATGGCGAGGTGTTCGGTGGCGGGCTCCAGGTCTTTCATGGGCTAGACCGTGTAGCCGAGCTTTTCGAGCGCGCGCATCACCAGCAGCGTCTGGAACGCCTCTTCGGCGAGCGAGCTCTTGAGCGGCTGCACGGTCACACCCTTGCCGGGGAGGTCGTTGGCGGCTTGCGCGGCCATGCCGAAGGCGACGAAGCCGAGGGCCAGAAAGCTGCGTGCGATGAGAGTGGTTTTCTTCATGCGTTGAATTCCTCCGTGGCGGGTCATTGCGCTTGCGTGGACAAGGCGGGAACAGGCGCGTTCGCAGCGCGCGACGGCGTGCCCAGCAAGCGCTGCAGCACGCGCAGCGAGAAGCCGGCCGGCCCGGTGTGCCACCAGCGGCGACCCGCGCTGCGGCGCGACTTGCCCATCGCCTGCGTCAGCCGGTCGAGCGAAATCGCCAGCAGCACGATGCCCAGGCCGCCGACCGTCGCCAGGCCCATGTCGAGCCGGCCGATGCCGCGCAGCACCATCTGGCCCAGGCCGCCCACGGCGATCATCGAGGCGATCACCACCATCGACAGCGACAGCATCAGCGCCTGGTTGATGCCCGCCATGATCGACGGCATGGCCAACGGCAGTTGCACCTTCACCAGCATCTGCCATGGCGAAGCGCCGTAGGCGCGAGCGGCCTCGATGAGGTCGGGCCGCACCTGGCGCAGGCCCAGGCTGGTCAGGCGCACCAGCGGCGCCAGCGCGAAGATGATCGTCACGATCACGCCCGGCACGTTGCCGATGCCGAACAGCATCACCACCGGCACGAGGTACACGAATGCTGGCGTGGTCTGCATGGCGTCGAGCAGCGGGCGCATGAGGCGCTGGGCCCGGTCGCTGCTGGCCAGCAGCACGCCCAGCGGCAGGCCGATGAACATGCAGAACACGAGCGAGGTCAGCACCAGCGACAGCGTCACCATGGCTTCGGGCCAGATGCCCAGCATCGCCACGAGCAGCAGCGCGACCGTGGTGCCGACGGCCAGCGCGCGGCCGGCGAACTGCCAGGCGAAGAGGCCGATCAACGCGATCATCGCCAGCGTAGGCAAGCCGGTGAGCAGGCCCTGGACCCAGTTCAGCGTGCTGTCGATGGGCAGGCGCACGGTCTGGAAGAAGGGCCGGAAATGTTCCACCACCCAGCCGAGGCCCTGGTTGATCCAGGATTCGACGGGCAGGGACCCGTCCCAGAGGCGGTGCAGCTGGAGGCCGTCAGTCGCGGCATTGGCCGATCCGGCCAGCTGGTGGGCCGTGTCGACAGGGGCATCGAGCCAGGCGCTGGTGGCAGAGGTGTCGGGCGCGGCCGAGAGTGCTTCCCACGGATCGACGAAGGTGGGGGCTGCGGGCGTGTCCAGCACCGGCGTGCCCAGGTCGGAAGGAAGTGTGTTGTCGTTCATCGTTCAAGGTCCTCCGTGAATTCAGTGCGGCTCGGCGGCGAGCGCGGGGGCGGCGTTGGGCAAGACGGGCTCGATCGGCGGCGTGTCGCGGTCGAGGAACTTGAGCAGCGTCGTCTTGCTGATCGCACCGCAGAAGCGGCCGTCGCTGGCCACCACCGGCAGCGCGCACGGTGCCTGCGCGAGCTGGCCGATCAGGCCCGCCACGGGGGCTTCGGCGTCGATGCGCGGCAGGTCGTCGAGGAACGCGTGCTGCAGCCCCAGCGGACCCGAATGCCCATCGAGCGCGCTGCGCAGCGTGTCCGCCGACACCACGCCCAGGTAGCGCCTGTTCGGGCTGGTCACGTAGGCGAAGTCGCGGTCCTGGTCTTCCAGCACCTTGAGCGCCGCGCGCGCACCGCGCTCGGGGTGCTCGCACACGACGGTGAGCGATTTGCGCGCGATGTCCGCTGCCTTGAACACCGCCGCCGCATCCACGCCGCGCACGAAGCTGCGCACGTAATCGTCGGCGGGGCAGCGCAGGATCTCGTCGGGCGTGCCGACCTGGATCACCTGGCCGTCCTTCATGATCGCGATGCGGTCGCCGATGCGCATCGCTTCATCCAGGTCGTGCGAGATGAAGACGATGGTGCGGCGCTGTTCCTTCTGCAGTCGCAGCAGCTCCGACTGCATTTCGGTGCGGATGATCGGGTCGAGCGCCGAGAAGGCCTCGTCCATCAGCAGGATCGACGGGTCCGAGGCCAGCGCGCGCGCCAGTCCCACGCGCTGCTGCATGCCGCCGGAAAGCTCATCGGGATAGCTGTCGCCCCAGCCTGCAAGGCCTACTTGCGCGAGCGCCTGATCGGCCTGCGCGAGCCGCTCTTTCTTGCTCGTGCCCGACAGTTCGAGGCCGAAGGCGGTGTTCTCGCGCACCGTCATGTGCGGCATCAGCGCGAACGACTGGAACACCATGCTGATGTCCTTGCGGCGCAGCGCGCGCAGCTTGGCGTCGGAGTGCTCGTTGATGTCGGCGCCATCGATCACGATGCGCCCGGCGGTCGGCTCGATCAACCGGTTCAACAGGCGCACCAGCGTCGACTTGCCCGATCCCGAGAGGCCCATGATCACGAAGATCTCGCCGGCCTGGATTTCGAAGGTGGCATCGAACACGCCGATCGACTGGCCTGTCTCGGCGAGGATTTCCTTCTTCGAGAAACCTTGCCGCACGAGTTTCAGGGCCTGCCCGGGCGCGTCGCCGAACACCTTGAAAACATGGTCGATGAGAATTCCTTTGGCCATATGCCGGGGCTCCTTGGGTGAAGGTTGGACACAGCACCGCCCCGGAGGACGGCAACGGTCACGCCATCAGCCGATGGGACTGTCCGAACAGAGAGCGCGTGAGGAAAACGCGTGCAATGGCCCGGCGAGCCTCTGGGGCTGCCGACAGGCACTGAAGACGACGTGGCGACGAAACCAGTGCCCGCCGAAAGGTGGCGTGGCAGTGGGGCCGGAAACGATCCGGCCGGTTTGCCGGGCAGGGCCCGGCGGGGAGAACCTTGCACCGCGACGGGATTCGGAGATCCGCGAGTAGTGCAGGGCCGATCAACATGACTTGTTGGTCGTCTGAAGCCCATGATTATAACTTTTTGACATGACGCGAGTCAACCCAACGGGCGTAACGTAATGTCGGCGGCGGCCCAATGGCCCCGTCAGATGCGAGCTATTCTTATTGGCCGATACTCGGCCTCGCGCCCGATCAGGCGGCGCGACCATCCAAGACTGCGGAGCTTTTTCACCATGACGACTTCCCCCAAGACCCGTGCCGAGCGCGATACCTTTGGACCGATCGACGTGCCGGCCGACAAGCTGTGGGGTGCGCAGACGCAGCGCTCGCTGCAGAACTTCGACATCTCCGGCGAGCAGCAGCCGCGCGAGATCATCAAGGCGCTGGCCCAGGTGAAGCGTGCGTCGGCCGTGGTCAACCACGCGCTGGGCCTGCAGGACCAGAAGAAGACGAACGCCATCGTGGCAGCGGCCGATGAAGTCATCGCCGGCAAGCACCCGGGCGAGTTCCCGCTGGTGGTCTGGCAGACCGGCTCGGGCACGCAGACCAACATGAACGTCAACGAGGTGCTGGCCAACCGGGCGAGCGAAATCCTCGGCGGCGAACGCGGGGAAGGGCGCCTCGTGCACCCGAACGACGACGTTAACCGCAGCCAGTCGAGCAACGACGTGTTCCCGACCGCAATGCACGTGGCCGCCGTCGAGGCGATCACGCACAAGCTGCTGCCGGCCATCGCCAAGCTGCGCGGCACGCTCGACCAGAAGGCCAAGGATTTCGCCGACATCGTGAAGATCGGCCGCACCCACCTGCAGGACGCCACGCCCCTCACGCTGGGCCAGGAGTTCTCGGGCTACGTGGCGCAACTGGCGCACGGCGAGGCGCATGTGCGTGCCGCGTTGCCGCACCTGTGCGAACTGGCGCTGGGCGGCACGGCCGTCGGCACCGGGCTCAATGCGCCCAAGGGTTATGCCGAGAAGGTGGCCGCCGAGTTGGCCAAGCTCACGGGCCTGCCTTTCGTCACCGCGCCGAACAAGTTCGAAGCCATGGCCAGCGTCGACGCGCTGGTACACGCCCACGGCGCGCTCAAGACGCTGGCCGCCAGCATGAACAAGATCGCCAACGACGTGCGCTGGCTGGCCAGCGGCCCGCGCAGCGGCATCGGCGAACTGAGCATCCCGGAGAACGAACCCGGCTCGTCGATCATGCCAGGCAAGGTCAACCCGACCCAGAGCGAAGCCGTCACGATGCTCGCCGCACAGGTGTTCGGCAACGACGTGGCCATCAACATCGGCGGCGCCTCGGGCAACTTCGAACTGAACGTGTTCCGCCCGATGGTGGCGCACAACTTCCTGCAGAGCGTGCGCCTGCTGGCCGACGGCATGGTGAGCTTCAACGACCACTGCGCCGTGGGCATCGAGCCGAATCGTGAACGCATCACGGAGCTGGTGCAGCGCTCGCTGATGTTGGTGACGGCGCTGAACACGCACATCGGCTACGACAAGTCGGCGTACATCGCGAAGAAGGCGCACAAGGAAGGCACGAGCCTGCGCGAGGCGGCAATTGCATCGGGCCACCTCACGGCCGAGCAGTTCGACCAGTGGGTGGTGCCGGAGAACATGACCGGCCGCTGATGCCGTGGTGGGGGCCGTCACTCGCGGGGGCCGCCGCGCACGGCCGCCCGAAGCGGCCGGCCCGCCCCCGGTAGGGGGTTGGCGAAGCGACACGAAGTGCGCGCAGCCTGGGGGCGAGCTTCAATACCCGATGGTGTAGCGTTGGCGCGGGTGCGCCGGCTTTTCGAGCTCGTCGATGAACGCGATTGCGTAGTCCTCGAACGTGATCCAGCTGCGGCCTTCGGCGCTCACAAGCAGGTCGTCCTTGCCCAGGCGGAACTTGCCCGTGCGCTCGCCTTCGACGAACTCGGCGGAGGGCGACAGGAAGGTCCAGTCGAGTTCCTTCTCGTTGCGCAGCGCCTCGAGGAACACGCCGCCGGCCGAGGCTTCGGCGCGGTAGGCGTCGGGGAAGTTCGGCGTATCGATCACTTTCAGGCCGGGCGCCGCGAACAGGCTGCCGGCGCCGCCGACCACCAGCAGGCGCTTCACACCCGCGCGCTTCACGGGTTCGATGATGGCCGCAGGCGGCACGGTGGAGAAGTGCGCGGCGCTGAACACGGCGTCATGGCCGGCCAGGGCTTTCTCGAGCGCGGCGCCGTCGAGCACGTCGAGGTCGACGGCCTTCACGTTGGCGCGGCCCGCCAGCTTGGCGCTGGCCTTGCGCGCGATGGCAGTGACCGTGTGGCCGCGGCGCAGGGCTTCTTCGAGAAGGCGGCCGCCGGCGCGTCCGGTGGCTCCAATGATGGCGATGTGGCTCATGAGGGACTCCTGTGAAAGATCGAAAGGATCGGATGGAATGAATCGCATCTTAGGTTTCTGTTTTCGAAAGAAATACCTCGATTTGCGCGCTTGTTTATTCCTAAAATCGTTCAAATGGACCGACTGAATGCAATGCGCGTGTTCGTGAACGTGGTCGATTCGGGCAGCCTTTCGGCCGCGGCCGACAAGCTCGACCTGTCCCGGCCGGTCGTCACGCGCTACGTGGCCGAGCTGGAGCAATGGACCGGTGCGCGCCTGCTGCACCGCACGACGCGCCGGCTGAGCCTCACAGCCGCTGGCGAAGAACTGCTGCCGCGCTGCCGCCAGGTGCTCGAGCTCACCGGCGACATGCAGGCCGCGGTGCGGCATCCGGCCGAGGCGCCGCGTGGGCAGTTGCGCATCACGGCCAGCACCTCGTTCGCGCAGGCGCAACTGGCCGATGCGGTGGCCGACTACGTGCGGCTCTACCCGGGTGTGGCTGTCGACCTGGTGCTGCTCGACAGGGCCGTGAACCTGGTCGACGAGCGCATCGACCTGGCCATTCGCGTGGCCGCGGAGATCGACCCCAACCTGATCGCGCGCCGGCTCACCGACTGCCGCTCGGTCGTGTGCGCGTCACCGGCGTACCTGAAGGAGCACGGCCAGCCGCTGCGCGTGGAAGAGCTGGCGCAGCGCAATTGCCTCACGCATTCGTACTTCGGGCGCAGCCTCTGGAATTTCACGCGCAAGGGCACGGGGGAGCCGGCCTCGGTGGCCGTGGGCGGCAATGTCTCGGCCAACGATGCAGCCAGCCTGATGTGCCTGGCCCGGGCCGGGGCAGGCATCGCGATGCTGCCGACCTATCTGGCGGCGCCACTGCTGCAGGAAGGGGAACTGGTGCGGCTTTTCGGCGATTTCGAGCCGCAGGTGGTGGGCATGTACGCGGTATATGCCTCGCGCAAGCACATGCCGGCCACGCTGCGCACGATGCTCGATTTCCTGGCCGCGCGCTTCACTGAAACGCCGGCCTGGGACACGCCTTAGTGGTGCGTGTTGGCGGCTGCGGCTTCGTTCATCAGCTTGTCGGTATAGGCGATGGCCATGGCCGAGAACAGGAAGGCGATGTGGATCGCGGTCTGCGCGATCAGCACGCGGTCGGTGTAGTTGTCCGCGTTGATGAAGGTCTTCAGCAGGTGGATCGAGCTGATGCCGATGATGGCGGTGGCCAGCTTCACCTTGAGCACCGAGGCGTTCACGTGGCTCAGCCATTCGGGCTGGTCGCGGTGGCCTTCGAGGTCCATGCGGCTCACGAAGGTCTCGTAGCCACCCACGATCACCATGATCAGCAGGTTCGAGATCATCACCACGTCGATCAGCGCGAGTACCACCAGCATGATCACCGTCTCGTTGAGCGTGCCCACCGGCGCCGTGGTCTTGTAGCCGATGCTGGTGATCAGCGCCTGCAGAGCATCCTGGCTGCCGAAGGCGGCTTCGACCAGGTGCAGCAGCTCGACAAGGAAGTGCACCACGTACACCGCCTGCGCCACGATCAGGCCCAGGTAGAGCGGCAACTGCAGCCAGCGGCTCGCGAAAATCAGCTTGGGCAGGGGGCGCAGCGGCGAACCACGGGCTGGTACGGGCGGGTTCCGGGTGTCGAAAGGATCGGTAGCGGACATTGGCGGGCGAGAGATGAAAGACCGCGGATTCTAGGTGTGCCCCTGTGTCGTACTCGTGATAACCCTGCGAACTAACATCGAACCCGTCAGTGACCCGTAAGTGCGGCCACCGACATTACGGCCGCACCTTCCAGGAGACAACAAGCATGAGCAGCGCATCGAAGAACATTGAATCCGTCCTCGTCGAGAACCGTGTATTTCCCCCTGACGCCCGCGCCACCGAAGGCGCCCGCATCTCCGGCATGGCCGCCTACGAGGCCCTGTGCAAGGAGGCCGAGGAGGACTTCGAAGGGTTCTGGACCCGCCTGGCCAAGAGCAACCTGCAATGGACCAAGCCCTTCACGAAGACGCTGGACGAATCGAAGGCCCCGTTCTACGAATGGTTCGGCGACGGCGAGCTCAACGCCAGCGCCAACTGCCTCGACAGGCACATGGGCTCCCCGGTCGAGAACAAGACCGCCATCGTCTTCGAAGCCGACGACGGCACCGTCACCAACGTCACCTACAAGGAGCTGCTGGCCCGCGTGAGCCAGTTCGCCAACGCGCTGAAGGCCGCGGGCATCCAGAAGGGCGACCGCGTCGTCATCTACATGCCGATGACGGTCGAGGGCGTGATCGCCATGCAGGCCTGCGCGCGCATCGGCGCCACCCACAGCGTGGTGTTCGGCGGCTTCTCGGCCAAGGCGCTGCAGGAGCGCATCATCGATGCGGGCGCGGTGGCGGTCATCACGGCCAACTACCAGATGCGCGGCGGCAAGGAACTGCCGCTCAAGGCCATCGTGGACGACGGCATCGCGCTGGGCGGCTGCGAATCGATCAAGACCGTGTTCGTCTACGAGCGCACGCCCACCGCATGGACGCGCGTCGAAGGCCGCGACAAGACCTTTGCCGAGGCGCTGAAAGGGCAGGGCACCGAATGCGCCCCGGTGCCGGTGAATGCCGAGCACCCGCTCTTCATCCTCTACACCTCGGGCTCCACCGGCAAGCCCAAGGGCGTTCAGCACGCCACCGGCGGCTACCTGCTGTGGGCCAGGCTCACGATGGACTGGACCTTCGACATCCGCCCCGAAGACGTGTTCTGGTGCACCGCCGACATCGGCTGGATCACCGGCCACACGTACGTCGCCTACGGCCCGCTCGCGGCCGGCGCCACGCAGGTGGTGTTCGAGGGCATTCCTACCTTCCCGCATGCGGGCCGCTTCTGGCAGATGATCGAGAAGCACAAGGTGTCGGTGTTCTACACGGCGCCCACCGCGATCCGCTCGCTCATCAAGGCGGCCGAGGGCGACGAGAAGGTGCATCCGAAGAACTGGGACCTGACGAGCCTGCGCATCCTCGGCTCGGTCGGTGAGCCCATCAATCCCGAAGCCTGGATGTGGTACCACCGCAATATCGGCGGCGAGCGCTGCCCGATCGTCGACACCTTCTGGCAGACCGAGACCGGCGGCCATGTGATCACGCCGCTGCCGGGCGCCACGCCGCTGGTGCCGGGCTCGTGCACGCTGCCGCTGCCGGGCATCATGGCCGCCATCGTCGACGAGACCGGCAAGGACCTGCCCAACGGCGCCGGTGGCATGCTGGTCATCAAGCGGCCGTGGCCCTCGATGATCCGCACCATCTGGAACGATCCCGAGCGCTTCAAGAAGAGCTATTTCCCCGAGGAAATGGGCGGCACCATCTACCTGGCCGGCGACGGTGCGGTGCGCAGCGCCGACCGCGGCTACTTCCGCATCACGGGCCGCATCGACGACGTGCTGAACGTGTCGGGCCACCGCCTGGGCACGATGGAGATCGAGTCGGCCCTCGTGTCCAAGACCGATCTCGTGGCCGAAGCCGCGGTGGTCGGCCGTCCGGACGACGTGACGGGCGAGGCCGTGTGCGCCTTCGTCGTGCTGAAACGCGCTCGCCCGACCGGCGAGGAAGCCAGGCAGATTGCCAACGAACTGCGCAACTGGGTGGCCAAGGAGATCGGCCCCATCGCCAAGCCCAAGGACATCCGCTTCGGCGACAACCTGCCCAAGACGCGCAGCGGGAAGATCATGCGGCGCCTGCTGCGCAGCATCGCCAAGGGCGAGGCGATCACGCAGGACACCTCGACGCTTGAGAATCCGGCCATTCTGGAACAGTTGTCACAGACCAACTGAACGGTGCTGTAGGACATGGCCGTTTAAGCGGCCATCCACGCCGAACCGGGCCCTTCGCTGAGGTAAAACCATCCGGAGCACCGTGCGCCTCGACGCGCATGGGCGTTTCCGATGTGTCCGATCTTTCCGAAGGAGGCCCCCATGGGCGTGAGATCCGCTTTTCTTCTTGTCATCGTGCTGCTCATCGCAGCGCTCGCCGCGCTGAACTGGGGCACGCTGTCCGCACCCACCAACGTATGGCTGGGTTTCATGACCGTCTCGGCGCCGCTGGGCCTGATCATGCTGGGGCTGACGGTGGTGCTGGCTGCCTTCTTCCTCGTCTACGTGCTGTACCTGCACAGCTCGGTGCTGATCGAAACCAAGCGCCACACCAAGGAAATGCAGGTCCAGCGCGACCTTGCGGACAAGGCCGAGGCCTCGCGCTTCACCGAACTGCGCAACTTCCTGGAGGCGCAGGAGAACAAGCACATGGCGCAGAACGCCGACCGGCAGGCGGCGATGCTGGCGCGCCTGGAGCAGCTCGAAACCGCGATCCGCCTGCGCTCGGATCAGACCGACAACACCGTGGCCGCGCACATCGGCCAACTCGAAGACCGCATCGAGCGCAGGCCGCTGCCGGTGGACATCAACCCGCAGGCGTGATGCCCCCGGAACCTACTTCGTCGACAGCACCCAGGCTGCGAGCTTCCGGGCGTCGGCTTCGCTGACCTGGTTGTTCGCCGGCATCGGCACCGGCCCCCATACGCCGGAGCCGCCCTTGACGATCTTGCTGGCAAGAGTGTCGACGGCACCCTTGTCGTCCTTGTACTTGGCGGCCACGTCCTTGAATGCCGGGCCGAGCACCTTGCGCTCGACCGCGTGGCAGCTCATGCAGTTCTTCGAGGTTGCCAGGGCGAGGTCGGCGAAGGCGGGTGCGGCGAGTCCGACAAGGCCGAGGCCGAGGGCTGCCGACAACAAGACTCTTTTCATGGGGCGTATTTCGTAAGGGCTGAGTTACATTCGACTCAACGCGATTGTAGGTAGCGCCGTGCACGTCGTACGGGTGCGTGCCAATACAACCCGGAGGGATTCGCGATGTGGTTTCTGGCGCTGGGCCTGCTTGGATTGGCCCTCAAGTATTTGGAAGTGGGCATGGTCGCCGGCTGGAGCTGGTGGATCGTGCTGTCCCCGTTTGCAATGGCCGTCGCATGGTGGGCCTGGGCCGATTCGTCGGGCTATACCAAACGCAGGGTCATCGAGCGGGAAGACCGGCGCAAGCAGGATCGTATCGATCGCCAGAAGACCAACATGGGCATGAAGACCGGCAACGGGCAGCGCCGGAAGTAGGGCTCGCCCCCAGGCTGCGCGGCACTTCGTGTCCGCTTCGCCTTCCCCCTGCCGGGGGCAACACCTGAGGCCCGGCGAAGCCGGTTCCTCGGTGTTTCACGCAATAGCCCCGATCAGAACTTGTCGAGCACTGCGCCCGAACTGGCGCTGGACGCATTGAACGCGAACTTCGCCTGCACGCCGCGCGTGTAGCGCGGTGCCGGTGCCTTCCAGCCTTCGCGGCGCTTCGCGATCTCGGCTTCGGGCACGTTCAGTTCGAGCACCAGCTTGTGCGCGTCGATGGTGATCGAGTCGCCTTCGTTCACGAAGGCGATGGTGCCGCCGGCGGCCGCTTCGGGCGCCACATGGCCGACCACCATGCCCCAGGTGCCGCCGGAGAAACGGCCGTCGGTGATCAGGCCGACGCTTTCGCCGAGGCCCGCGCCGATCAGCGCACCCGTGGGTGCCAGCATTTCCGGCATGCCCGGGCCGCCCTTGGGGCCGAGGTAGCGCAGCACCATCACGTCGCCGGCCACGATCTTGCCGGCCAGGATGGCCTGCAGTGCTGACTGCTCGTCGTCGAACACGCGCGCCGGGCCGGTGATGACGGGGTTCTTCAGGCCGGTGATCTTGGCGACCGCGCCTTCGGGCGAGAGGTTGCCCTTCAGGATGGCGAGGTGGCCCTGGTCGTACATCGGCTTGTCGATCGGGCGGATCACGTCCTGGTCGGCGCGCGGCACATCGGGCACGTCCTTCAGCACTTCGGCAATCGTCTGGCCCGAGATGGTGATGCAATCGCCGTGCAGCAGGCCTGCGTTCAGCAGCACCTTCATCACTTGCGGAATGCCGCCCGCCTGGTGCAGGTCGACCGCGAGGTATTTGCCCGATGGCTTCAGGTCGCACAGCACCGGCACCTTCTTGCGCATGCGCTCGAAGTCGTCGATGGTCCATTCGACCTCGGCCGCGTGCGCGATCGCCAGGAAGTGCAGCACCGCATTGGTCGAGCCGCCCGTGGCCATGATCACGGCCACTGCGTTCTCGATGGCCTTCTTGGTCACGATGTCGCGCGGCTTCAGGTCTTTCTTGATGGCTTCGATCAGCACCTTGGCCGATTCCTTGGCCGAGTTGGCTTTTTCATCGTGCGGATTGGCCATGGTCGACGAGTAGGGCAGCGAGATGCCCAGCGCCTCGAAGGCGCTGGACATGGTGTTGGCCGTGTACATGCCGCCGCACGAGCCGGTGCCGGGAATGGCGCGCTTCTCGATCTCGTGCAGGTCTTCGTCGCTCATGTTGCCCGCGGCGTTCTGGCCCACGGCCTCGAACACGCTCACGATGTTCAGGTCTTGCCCCTTGTAGCGACCGGGGAGGATGGTGCCGCCGTACACGTAGATGGCCGGCACGTTGGCGCGCAGCATGCCCATCAGGCCGCCGGGCATGTTCTTGTCGCAGCCGCCGACCACCAGCACGCCGTCCATCCACTGGCCGCCGACGCAGGTTTCGATGCAGTCGGAAATGACTTCGCGGCTGACCAGCGAGTACTTCATGCCCTCGGTGCCCATGGCCATGCCGTCGGAGATGGTGGGCGTGCCGAACACCTGTGCGTTGCCGCCGGCTTCCTCGATGCCGGCGATGGCAGCGTCGGCCAGCTTCTGCAGGCCCGAGTTGCAGGGCGTGATGGTGCTGTGGCCGTTGGCGACGCCGACCATCGGCTTCTTGAAGTCGCCTTCCTCGTAGCCCATGGCGTAGAACATGGAGCGGTTGGGCGCGCGGCTCTTGCCTTCGACGATGTTGGCGCTGCGGCGGTTGATCTGGATCGGCTTGGTGTCCATGGTGTCTCTTCTGTCGTGGGGGATCGGGGGGAACCCAAGTATCGGACTTCTGATTGATTGGTTCCAATCCGTTTTCGAGCACGGATTGATATGCTTCGCATATGAATGAAGCCCTGATCGACCTGCGGGCCTGGCGGCAGTTCGTGGCCGTGGCCGAGGAGCTGCACTTCGGCCGCGCCGCGCTGCGGCTGCACATGACGCAGCCCCCGGTGACGCAGGCCATTGCCCAGCTCGAGAAGACGCTGGGCGTGGTGCTGTTCGACCGCACGCGAAGACGCGTGGCGCTCACGCCCGCCGGCGAGGCCTTGCTGCCCGACGTGCGCGAGCTGCTGGCGCGCGCGCAGGCGCTTCCCGCGCGGGCACGGGCGGCAGCGGCGGGGCAGGTGGGGCGGGTGCGCATCGCCTTCGTCTCGACGGTCGGCTTCGAGCAGCTGCCGGCCTGGGTGCGCGAGTTCCGCGTGCTGTGCCCGGAGGTTGCGCTCGAATTGGTCGAGGCCACCGGCGACGTGCAGCTCGAAGCCTTTGCGCGCGGCGAGATCGATGCCGGGCTGATGCTGCATTCGCCCGGCGCGGCGCCGCCCGGCCTGTCCCGCCTGCCGGTGGAGGAAGAGGCGCTGGTGCTGGCCCTGCCGGCGCAGCACCGGCTCGCCCGCGCACGGCCCGTGCCGCTGGCAGAGGTGCTGGCCGAGCCGCTGGTGATCTTTCCGCGCCGCATCGTGCCGTCGCTGCACGATGCGGTGTTCGACCTCTATCACGCAGCTGGCCGAGTGCCCCAGGTGGCACAGGAGGCGATCCAGATGCAGACCATCGTCAACCTCGTGTCGGGTGGCATCGGCGTGGCCTGGGTGCCGCACAGCGTGATGCAGTTTCGGCGCGCTGGCGTCGTCTACCGGCAGGCCGGCGAATTCAAGGGCGTGGGCCGGCGCCGCGTGGCGCTGCCGGCTTGCGAGACGAGCCTCGTATGGCCGGCGCAGGCTGCGCACCCGGCGCTGGCGCGGTTCGTGGCGTTCGTGCGCGAGCGCACGGCGGGGGCCAAGCAGGGCGCAGGGTCCGCTCGCTGACCAGCAAATTCGCAGAACACCGCGGAACCGGCTTTGCCGGGCCGCAGGTGTTGCCCCCGGCAGGGGGAGGGCGAAGCGACGCGAAGTGCGCGAAGCCTGGGAGCGAGTCATTCGCTCCGGGCACAATCTGCGGATGCTCATGTATCCGCAGATCAATCCCATCGCCCTGCAGCTCGGGCCGGTGGCCATCCACTGGTACGGCCTGACCTACCTGGCCGCGTTTGCGCTGTTCTATTTTCTCGGCACGCGCCGGCTGCATCACGAGCCGTACCGCTCGCTGGTGGGCGCGGGGGTGTGGCAGCGCAAGGACATCGAGGACATTCTTTTTCTCGGCGTGATGGGCGTCATCGTCGGCGGGCGGCTGGGCTACTGCCTGTTCTACAAGCCCGAGTTCTATCTGACGCATCCGCTCGAAATCCTCTACGTGTGGCAGGGCGGAATGAGCTTCCATGGCGGGCTGCTCGGCGTGATCGGTGCGATGGTCTGGTTCTCGCGTTCGCGTGCGCGGCCGTTCTGGCAGGTGATGGACTTCGTCTCGCCCTGCGTGCCGACCGGGCTTGCAGCCGGCCGCGTGGGCAACTTCATCAACGGCGAACTGTGGGGCCGCTTCAGCAGCCCCGATCTGCCCTGGGGCATGGTGTTCCCGCAAAGCGGATCGATGCTGCCGCGCCATCCCTCGCAGGTCTACCAGTTCCTGCTCGAGGGGCTGTTGCTTTTCGTGGTGATGTGGCTCTATGCGCGCAAGGAGCGCAAGCAGGGGCAGGTGGCCGCGGTGTTCCTGATCGGTTATGGCGTGCTGCGCTTCGTGGCCGAGTACTTTCGCGAGCCCGACGACTTCCTCGGCCTGCGCGCGCTGAACCTGAGCCAGGGGCAATGGCTCAGCGTGCCGATGGTGATCGCCGGCATCGCACTGTGGTTCTGGTTCGGCCGCGCCAACAACAAGACCGCCCCCGCGCAGGCGTGAGTTCGTTCAGCCGGAAGCTTGCAGGGTAAGTCCCAGCCGCGCAGGGCGTGCGCGGCTCTTGCGCCAAATGTTCGGCGGGCTCAGAATTACGCGTAATTACAGGAAATTACGCCATTCCAATGCGCCTGGTTCCCAACTCCCTGCACGACGAAGTCGCTGCCACGCTGCGCGAGCAGATCTTCGACGGCACGCTGGCGCCCGGCAGCTTCGTGGACGAGGCGGCGCTGTGCGAGCGGCTCTCAATTTCCCGTACCCCGTTGCGCGAGGCACTCAAGGTGCTCACCGCAGAGGGCCTGCTGCGGCACGAGCCGCGGCGCGGCTGCTTCGTCAACGAGGTGACCGAACGCGATCTCGACGAGATCTTTCCCGTCATCGCGCTGCTCGAGGGCCGCTGTGCCTACGAGGCCGCGCGCAACGCCAGCGACGCCGAGCTCAATGAACTCGATGCGCTGCACGAGCGGCTGGTGCGCCACGCCAGGGCGCGCCGCATCAATGACTACTACGCCACCAACCACATCATTCACGAGGCGATCATCAAGCTCGCCGACAACAAGTGGCTGGCGCAGGTGATCGGCGACCTGCGCAAGATCCTCAAACTCGCGCGGCTGCAGCAGCTGCATGCGCCGGGGCGGCTCGACCAGAGCCTGTCCGAGCACCTGGCCGTGTTCGCTGCGCTCAAGGCGCGCGACAGCGAAGGTGCAGACGCCGCCATGCGCACGCACATGACGCGCCAGCGCGAAGCGCTGCGTGAAGTCGCGCGCCAGCAGAAATCCAGGGTAATGCCGTGACCGCCGAACGCGCCATGCCCGCCCCCCCAAGCATTGGAGTGCCCCGATGAGTGCGACCGAATGGTTCCAGGCGCGGCTGCGTTCTGGCGAAAAGTCCAAGGTGCCGGTGGCGTCGGAAGGCGCCGCCAAGGGCGCGTCGAAGAGCGCGCCCAAGCCCAGCGCACGTTCCACCGCCGAGCGCCTGCAGGCCACGCTGCGCAAGGCTGACGAAGCCTTGTCGCCGCGCGCGCTGCGCCGCGTGCTGGCCGACCTGCAGGCCGTGATCGATCCGCGCGTGAGCGAGGTCGAGGGCGGCCGCCGCGCGCATGCCATCGCCGACGCCTACCGCGCCGCCACGCCCGAGGAGCGCCGCGACTACTGGGCCCTGATGAGCGAGCATTTCGCCGCCGACGCGCAAAAGCTCGAGACCGCCCGCAACCAGCACCAGGCTGCCGTGGGCACGCCCGACGAAGGCCAGGCCGAGCTGCGCCTGCGCCGCGCGCTGGTGTCGCCGCGCATGCGCCTGCTGCAGCGCTTCGCGGTCGAGCCTGAAGGCATGCGCTTCCTGGTCGATCTGCGCGCGGAGCTGCTGCCGTGCCTGAAGGCCGACAAGCGCCTTCTTGCGCTCGATGCCGAGCTGGAGCATCTGTTCTCCACCTGGTTCGACGTGGCCTTCCTCGAACTGCGCCGCATCGACTGGGACTCGCCGGCCTCGCTGATCGAGAAGCTCATCCGCTACGAGGCGGTGCACGACATCAAGAGTTGGTCCGACGTGAAGAACCGGCTCGACGACAGCGACCGCCGCTGCTATGGCTTCTTCCATCCGCGCCTGCCCAACGAGCCGCTGATCTTCGTCGAGGTGGCGCTGGTCGACCGCATCAGCGACGGCATCACGCCGCTGCTCGACGAGGCTGCCGTGCCCGTGCTGCCGGCCAGGGCCACCACCGCCATCTTCTATTCGATCAGCAACACGCAGAACGGCCTGCGCGGCGTGAGCTTCGGCGACTCGCTCATCAAGCGCGTGGTCGAGACGCTCCAGGACGAACTGCCGCGCTTGAAGACCTTCGCCACGTTGTCGCCCATTCCGGGCTTTCGGACCTGGCTCGCGAAGAACGTCGTCGACCTGCTGCCGCGCCTGGACGAGAAGCGCGAAGCCGAACTCGGCCGCCTCGTCGGCTCGCTGCCGCCGACCGCCGAGCGCCTGCTCGCCGCGGCGGACTCTGCCGCCACCTTCGACGCGAAGTCGCCGCTGCGCCAATGGCTGATGCAGGCCGCCGCCGAATACCTCGGCCGCGCGCTGGTCGACGGCACGCCGGCCGACCCGGTCGCGCGCTTCCACCTGGGCAACGGTGCCCGCGTGGAGCGCCTGAACTGGGCCGGCGACCCGTCGCCCAAGGGGCACAAGCAGTCGTACGGGCTCATGGTCAACTATCTCTACGACCTCAAACGCCTGGACAAACATCGCACCTGGCTGGCGGACGGCAAGGTGGCTGTATCGGGAGACATCGAAAGCCTGTACTTCAAAAAAGGCTGATGGCGTTCGCAGGCCGGTGGCAAACAGTACGCCGGACACCGCATCGGGCGGCAAGATCCACAACGACAAACTGGAGATGAGACAAATGAATCCAAGCTTTCAACGCCGTGACGTCTTGCGCGCGGCTGCCGCCGGTGCGGCCGTTCTCTGCGGTGCTGCCCGGGCCCAGCAGGGCTGGCCGACGAAACCGGTGACGATGATCGTGCCGTTCCCGGCCGGCGGCGGGACCGATGCGTTCGCGCGGCCGCTCTCGGGCCAGTTCTCGCGCATCGCGGGGCAGACGCTGGTCATCGACAACCGCGGTGGCGCAGGGGGCACACTGGGCGCGAGCATCGCCGCCAAGGCGCCTGCCGATGGCTACACGCTGTTCATGGGCGCGGTGCACCATGCGATCGCGCCGTCGATCTACCCGAAGCTCGACTACGACATCGAGAAAGACTTCGTGCCGCTGATGCTGCTGGCCAACGTGCCGCAGGTGGTGGTGATCAACCCGAAGCGCGTGCAGGTCAACACGGTCCAGGAGTTCATCGCGCTGGCCAAGCGCAACCCCGGCAAGTTCAACTACGGCTCGGCCGGCTCGGGCACCTCGCACCATCTGGCGGGCGAGCTGTTCAAGCTCCAGACAGGCACCTTCATCACCCATATTCCGTACCGCGGCGCGGGCCCGGCACTGTCCGACCTGATCTCGGGCAACGTCGACCTGATGTTCGACGGCCTGGGCTCCTCGGCCCAGCACATCAAGAGTGGCCGCATCAAGGCGCTGATGGTCGCGGGCAGCAAGCGCAACCCCGCCTTCCCCGACGTGCCCTGCGCGGCCGAAGTGGGCCTGCCCGACTACACCGTCACCACGTGGTACGGACTGTGGGCGCCCAAGGGCACGCCAGCCGAAGCGCAGGCGCGCGCGATCGACGACATGAAGAAGGCGCTCGCCACCGATGACCTGAAAGCCATCTGGGCCCAGAACGGCTCCGAGATCCCGAACCTCACCACCACCGCCTACGGCAGCTTCGTCAATGCCGAGATCAGGCGTTGGGCCGCGGTGGTGAAGGCATCGGGCGCCAAGCTCGAATGACCGACAGCTGCATTTCGCTGCGCCGGGAAGGCGCCATCGCGGTCGTCGCTTTGTCGAACCCAGGGCGCCTCAACGCCATGACGCGCGCCATGTGGCGCGAGCTGCGCGCCGTGTTCGACGGCCTCGGCGGTGACGACGATGGCCTGCGCTGCGTCGTCGTGCGCGGCGAGGGCGCAGCCTTTTGCGCGGGTGGCGACATTTCCGAATATCCGTCGTTCCGCTTCGAAGAGCCGAGCCTGCGCGAGTTCCACGAGAACGAAGTGTGGGCCGCGCTGCAGGCCATGCTCGACTGCCCGCTGCCGCTTGTCGCGCAGATCGAGGGCGCCTGCATGGGCGCGGGCGTCGAGATCGCCAGCTGCTGCGACATCCGCCTGGCCGGCGCGTCGGCGAAGTTCGGCGCGCCCATCGCCAGGCTCGGTTTTCCGATGGCACCGCGCGAAGCCGCGCTGGTGCATGGCGCCATCGGCGATGTGCTCGCGCGCGACATGCTGCTGGCCGCCGGCGTGCACGGGGCGCAGCGTCTGTACGACGCGGGCTTTCTGCTGCAGGTGCTGCCGGACAACGAAGTGGCGCTCGCGGTGCAATCCCATGCCGCACGCATCGCCGCGCTCGCGCCGCAGGCCGCACGCCTGCACAAGAAGACCTTTGCCGCGCTGCGTGCCGGCGCCCCATCCGCCCACGGCCTGCTTGCCAGTGCCTACGACTACGCCGACTCCGCGGAGCACCGCGAAGGCATCGCCGCCTTTCTCGCGAAGCGGCCCCCGAATTTCTGAAGAGAAGAAACCGTCCGATGAAGAAGACCGCCAACGCCAACCTGTTCGCCGCCCTGCGCGCGGCATTTCCCGCCGACCTCGACCGCATCGCCGTCGAGACCGACAACGGCCTGCGCTACTCGTGGCGCGACATCGAGCGCGCAAGCGCCATGATCGCGAACCTGCTCGACGCGCTGGGCCTGGAGAAGGGCGCACGCATCGCGGTGCAGGTCGAGAAGTCGGTCGAGGCGATGCTGCTGTACCTTGCCACGCTGCGCGCGGGCTATGTGTTCCTGCCGCTCAACACCGCCTACCAGAGCGCCGAGATCGAATACTTCATCGGCAACGCCGAGCCGGCCGTGGTGGTGTGCACCAGCCGCAGTGCCTCGTGGGTCGCGCCGATTGCCGCCGCGGCGGGTACGAAGCACGTCTTCACGCTGGACGACGACCGCACCGGCACGCTGCTCGAAATGGCCGCGCAGTGCAGCGACCGGCACACGGTGGCGCAGCGCAAGGCCGGCGACATGGCCGCCATCCTCTACACCAGCGGCACCACCGGCCGCAGCAAGGGCGCGATGCTCACGCACGGCAACCTGCTGTCGAACGCCCAGGTGCTGAAGGACTACTGGGGCTGGACCGAAGGCGACGTGCTGATCCACGCGCTGCCCATCTTCCACGTGCATGGCCTGTTCGTGGCGCTGCACGGCGCGCTGCTCAACGGCAGCAAGATGCTGTGGTTCTCGAAGTTCGAGCCGAAGCGCGTCGTCGCGAAGCTGCCCGAGGCGACGGTGTTCATGGGCGTGCCCACGCTGTACGTGCGGCTGCTGGCCGAGCCGGGCCTCACGCGCGAGGCGGTGCGCAACATGCGGCTGTTCGTCGCGGGCTCGGCGCCGCTCCTGATCGAGACCTTCGACGAATGGCGCGAGCGCACCGGCCACACCATCCTCGAGCGCTACGGCATGAGCGAGACGGCCATGCTCACGTCCAACCCCTACAGGCCGGAACAGGGCGAACGCCGCGGCGGCACCGTCGGCTTTGCGCTGCCGGGCGTGCAACTGCGCGTACGCGACGACAGCGGCCGCAGCTGCGCCACCGACGAGATCGGCAACATCGAAGTCAGCGGCCCCAACGTGTTCGCGGGCTACTGGCGCATGCCCGAGAAGACGAAGGAAGAGTTCACCGCCGACGGCTTCTTCAAGACCGGCGACGTGGGCAAGATCGACGGCCGGGGCTACATCACCATCGTCGGGCGCAGCAAGGACCTGATCATCAGCGGTGGCTACAACGTGTACCCGGCGGAGATCGAGGGCTACATCAACGAGATGGCCGGTGTGGCGGAAAGCGCCGTGGTCGGCGTGCCGCACCCCGACTTCGGCGAGGTGGGCGTGGCCATCGTCATTCCCAAGGCGGGCTCTTCGCTCGATGCCGATGCCATCGTGGCCGAGCTCAAGTCGAAGCTCGCGAACTTCAAGATCCCCAAGCGCTGCTTCGTGGTGCCGGAGCTGCCGCGCAACACCATGGGCAAGGTGCAGAAGGCGCTGCTGCGCGCTGAGCACAAGGGGCTGTTCGCCGCCTGAGACTGCCTACGAAGCGGGCGCGAGCCCGTTCATCAGCCCGCTGCCCGCGTGGCAGTTGACGTACTCGTAGCTCTGCTCGTCGGCCTTGAGCACCGACACCTCGTGGTACACGCGCAGCTGCAGCTGGAAGTTCAGCGCCTGCACGTAGCGCATGAAGCTGCCGAAGATCGCGACGTGCGTGGGGTGCGACTCGGCCCAGCGCTCCATATCGGCCAGCGCGCGCCAGTAGCTCAGGCCGAATGACTTCTGCAGTGTCGCTCCCTGCGCGTCGAGGTGGCGCATATAGCGGTTGCTGTAGCAGCCGATGCCCAGCCCTTGGTCGCGCAGGAAGTCCATGCCTTCGCGCAGCACCGGTTCCATGTCCTGCAGGTAGAGCGTGCGTTCCTGGCCGGTGGTCTCGGTCCATTCCTGGCCGGAGCGGATCATCGCGAGGTTCTCGTGGCCCGCGATGCGAACGCGCTGCCCCGGCGCCGGCGTACCCGCGATCACCGCGCGCATGCCCGAGGGCGCCATCGCGTCGGTCTGCGAGAGCGGGATGCGGTCGCGCATCGAACCCCAGTAGCCGTGCTCCTGCAGCTCGCCGCTGACCCCGCCCATCACCACACCGACCCCTTCGAAGCGGTCGGGTGTGTTGAACATGGTCTCGAAGTGCTCGACGCGCGGCGAGGCGATCTCGCGGAAGTAGCCCAGGCCTTCCCTGAGCCGCTCGTCGGAGCGCCACCAGGCGTCGACCGCGGGCGTCGCGCACCAGCGCGCGTAGGCTGCGGGATCGCTCCAATAGGCGATGGCGATCATGTTGTCGAAGCCTTCGGCGTCGACGTAATGCGTCAGGTCGTGATGGCCGGGGCCGTCGGGCAGGGCGAAGTCGCGTGCGATCTTCATCAGCGCGGCGCAGGCACGGCCCTGCATTTCAGCGCCGCGCGACTGCACGCCGAAGTAGCCCATCACCACCTGCTTCACCGCGACCGGGGCCCGCGCCGACCACACGGGGTAGGGCGGCACGTAGTCGTTTTCCACGCGGCGATGGCGCGTGCGGGGGCACTTCAGGTGCTCGTCGATGGCGGATTCCATGGCGTGCCTCCGCTGCTTCAGGCTGAGACCGGCTCGGACACGGCGCCTTCGGGCTCGGCCTTGGGCCCCGGCGACGCCGCCTGCTGCACCACGACCGGTTCGCGGCGCGTCTTATTGAGCAGCAGCTGCGTGACATCGGGCCGCGAGTAGTGGCCGCTGGGGTCGGCGGCAGCCTTGGCGAGAGAGATCATGCCGAGGTCGATGTCCGCAACGACCAGGCCTTCCTCGTCTTCCGCCAAGGGCGTGCCCAGCGGCGAGCCGTCGGGTGCGTAGATGCGCGCATAGCCGCCGCCGGTGCGCAGCATCTGCTGCTTGCCGGCATCGGTGCACATCAGTTCGCTCATGGCCTTCGACACGGTGGCGCAGGGCGCGATCACGAAGCACTGGCCCTCGGCCGCATAGACCTGGCTCGCGGCGTTGTTGACCTCGGGCCCCAGCGCGTAGGCAGCGCCTCGGTACAGCGAGAAGCTCGGCCAGGCGCCGCAGTGGATCTGCTCGTTCTGCGAATACATCGCGTACTTGCTCAGAGGCTGCAGGTGCTCCCAGCACGAGAGCGAACCGATGTTGCCCAGCGGTGTCTCGACCACGGCAAGGTCGGAGCCGTCGCCTTCGCCGAACACCGTGCGCTCCACGTGCGTGGGCTTGAGCTTGCGCCGCGTCTGCACCGTGTCGCCCTGGTCGTCGATGAGCGCCTGTGCGATGTAGAGGCTGCCCGCGGCCTTCTCGCTGTAGCCCAGCGACACCCAGATCCCGAGCTTGCGCGCGGCCTCCCTGACGCGGTCGAACTCGGCCGAACCGACCACCAGCGAGTTGTCGTGATAGCGCTGCACGAACTGCATGCCCCAGGCCGGCGAGTCGAGCCAGATCCACCATGGGTAGCCGGGCACCCAGGTCTCGGGAAAGGCGACGAGCTTCACGCCCTGTTTCGCGGCCTGCGCCATGAGGTCGATGGTCTTGTCGATGGTGCCGTCGAGGTCGAGGAACACGGGCGAGGCTTGTACTGCTGCAACGCGCAGCTTGGGATGAACGGTGGTCGGCATGAAGCTTCTCCAGATGCAATGGAAGTAACGGGGCGTGGGCCGCAAGCACCGGGTTTGCGCTGTGGCATGCGGGTTGCTTGAAGCGTAGATTCGCGCCGCCGGAACGCCTTGACCCGGTTTGGCGGCGTTCTTGTTCCAGCGTTGCATGCCTTGCCTGCTCCTGCTGTCCAGGCTTTCCGAGGAACCCCCGATGACCCAGTTGCTCAGCACCGACGCCGTCCCGCGCGACCAGCGGCTCGCCTACTGGACCGACATGATCTGCAACGTCTACGTGCAGCTCGGCTGCGACCCGGTGCGCGAGGGCGAGGCCGGCGATTTCGAAGGCAGCATCCGCCAGCACACGCTGCCCGGGCTCGACGTGTCGGTCGTCACCTCGGGGCCGCAGAAGGTGATGCGCACGCCGGGGCATATCTCGCATTCCAGCGACGACTACTTCCTCGTGAGCATCCAGGCGCGCGGCCAGGGCGTGGTGCGGCAGGACGGCCGCGATGCGGTGCTGTCGGCCGGCGACTTCGCGCTGTACGACAGCACGCGGCCCTACCAACTGCTGTTCGACCAGTCCTTCGAGCAGATCGTGCTCAAGCTGCCCGGCGAGCGCCTGCGCAGCGAGCTGCGCGACACCGAGGCGCTGACGGCCACCACGGTTTCGGGACGCGAAGGCGCGGGGCACCTGCTGCTGAGCATGATCCGCACGCTGCGTGAGGACATCGACACGCTGCAGCCGGCATCGGCCCTCGCGGTGGCCAACGGCGTGCAGAACATCCTGGTGGCCGGGCTGCAGACCTTGCCGGTGGCGAGCGCGCCTTCGCTGAGCAATCTCGCGGCTTACCACCTCGCGCGCGTGAAGCGGCGCATCGACGAGCAGCTAGCCGATCCATCGCTGTCGGTGAGCACGCTGGCGGCCGGGCTGGGCGCGTCGGTGAGCCACGTCCACCGCGTGTTCAAGAGCGAGCCGCTCACGCCCTCGCAGTACATCTGGGAGCGCAGGCTGGAGGCATGCAGCCGCGACCTGCTGGAGCCGCGCCTCGCGGGCCGCCCCGTGGCCGACATCGCCTACAGCCGGGGATTCAACGACGCGGCGCATTTCAGCCGCGCGTTCAAGGAGCGCTTCGGCTGCTCGCCGCGCGAATGGCGGCAGCAGCGCACGCAGTAGCGACGAAGAAAACTACTGCACCAGCAGCACCGTGGTGTTCGTCTCGGCGATCACCTTGGTGGCGACCGAGCCCATCAGCGCGCGGCCGAAGATGCCATGGCCGTGGGTGCCGAGCACGATCAGCCCCGCTTGCGCTGCAGTGGCCGACTTGAGGATTTCCTCGGCCACGTGGCCGTGGCGCGATTCCACCGTGTAGTTGCTCACGCCGCTCTCGGCGAACAGCGCCTTCACGGGGTCGAGCACCTTGGCACTTTCCTCCGCGTAGTAGTCCGCGACGATCTCCTTGCTCAGGTGGCGCGAGACGTGGCCCGAGATGCCGGTGCACACGTTCACCACCACCAGCTGATGCCCGTCCACGAACATGCCCCGGTTGGACAACAGGTAGTCGAGCGCCTTGCGGGTGTAGGCGCTGCCATCGACGGCGATGAGGATTTTCATGAGGCCGTTATACGGCGCGGTCCTTCGCGCCGCAATGGGACGGACCTCGGGCGCGAAGGGCTTTTTCGCCCGACGGATCAGCCGTGCAGCCCCTTCCAGAGCATGTAGGCCGCCAGCAGGTACAGGATGCTCGCGAACACGCGCTTGAGCTTCCTCACCGGCAGGCTGTGCGCGGCCTTCGCGCCCAACGGCGCGGTGAACACGCTGCAAATGGCGATCACAGCCAGCGCGGGCAGCCAGATGTAGCCGAAGGAGCCCGCCGGCAAGCCCTGCACCGACTGGCCGCTGACCGCATAGCCGAGCACGTTCGCCACTGCGATCGGAAAGCCCAGCGCCGCGCTGGTCGCCACCGCGTTGTGGATCGACACGTTGCACCACGTCATGAACGGCACGCTGATGAAGCCGCCGCCCGCGCCCACGAGGCCCGAGATGAAGCCGATCACACCGCCCGCCGCGAGCTGGCCGCCCGCACCCGGCATCTGCCGTGTAGGCGCGGGCTTCTTGTCGAGGAACATCTGCGTGGCCGAGAAGCCCACGAACAGCGCGAAGAAGATGGCGAGCGCCGTGCCCTTGAGCAGCGAGAACACGCCGAGGCTGCCCACCAGGCTGCCGATGACGATGCCGGGCGCGAGCCGCCGCACGATGTCCCAGCGCACCGCGCCGCGCTTGTGATGCGCGCGCACGCTCGACACCGACGTGAAGATGATCGTCGCCATCGAGGTCGCGATCGCCATCTTCACCGCGAGGTCGGCCGGCACGCCGCGATGGCCCATGATGATCGTGATGAACGGCACCATCAGCATGCCGCCGCCGATGCCCAGCAGGCCCGCGAGAAAACCGGTGCCAAGGCCCAGGGCGGCGAGTTCGGCAATCAGGATGGGGTCGAGCAGGGCAGCGAAGTTCACGGGAAGGTCAGGCGAGGGGAGTTTGGAAAAAGCAACGGCCCCATGCAGTGGATGCAGGGGGCCGTGGCAGGAATAGGTGTCTGCAGGTGATGTGCCGGACCCGCATCCTGAACCAGGGTTCAGGTGGGCGAGGGCAGCAGGACTTCGGGTTCATCTGACGCGAGATGATCACGCCCGTCGAGCGATGTACCAAGCCCGGCTCCGGAGAGCATTGGAACAAGGAAATATTAAGCCCGACACAGTCTGCAGACGGAGTGGATTTTACGCTTCGTCTGTCTCCCTGCGGGATTCATTCAGAGTAAATGTCCATCGCCGGCCAGGGCCTGATCGAGTCTTTGAATGAGTTGCGCGGCCTTCGGGTCGGCATCGCCGCTGTCTGCTGTGGCGGCAACGGCGGGCGCCGCCATTGGTGCGGCTGCGGCCTGCTGCTGTGCCGCCAGATCGAACGCCAGGTTCAGCGAGGCCAGCACCGCGATGCGATCGCGGGCCTTGACTTTTCCCGCATCGCGGATCTTGCACATGGCCGCGTCCACGCGTTCGACGGCTTCGCGCAGCTGCGCCTCGCCGCCATCGGGGCAGCCGAGCAGATAGCTCTGGCCCATGATCTGTACTTCAATCTGCTTCATGCGGGGGAATCTTCGGAAGGTGGTTCAGCCGGCAGCCGTTCGAGCAGGGCATCGAGACGCGTGCGAGCCGCGGCGAGGCGCGACTTCAGGCCGTCGCGTTCGCGCGTGAGCGCATCGACCTGCTCCTGCAGCAACGCATTGGTGCGTTGCACCTCTTCGTGACGCACGAGCAGTCGTTCAACACGCTCGGCGATCTGGTCGATGGGGCTGGAGGCGGGCATGGTTGGCGATTGTAGTTTCACGGGGAGGCGGTCCCGCCGAGGCCTGGCGCGGCACGCGGCGCAATCCGGATTCTGCGACCTCGCAGTCCGTCGATCAAACCTTTCATGGCTCGCTCAGCCGCACGTAGGTGGCGAGCAGCGCGCTCTTCGCTGCCACGCCCAGCAGCACCGGGTTGGCCGTGCTCTCGATCACCGGCAGCCGCTCGCCCAGGTGGTCCAGGAAGCGCTGAAGCGCTTCGCCCAGGCCAGTGTCGGCGGTCAGCGGCAGGATGGCCTGTGAGAGCAAGGCGCTCGCGGTCGTCTCGGCAGGTGCCGTACCAAGAGCCGACAGCGGCACCACGCCGAGATAGCGGTTGTCCGCATCGACCACGTACAGGTACTTCACGGGGTGCTGCAGGAAGAGCTTGCTCATCGCCTCGCGGTCCGCCTCGGGCCTGACCACCGTTTCGGCCGGCTGCACCAGGTCGCGCATGTGCAGCCCGCGCAAGCGCATCTGTGCGTCGCGCTGTTCGTTGCGGCGCAGGGTGATCTCGTACATCGAGCCGGCGTTGGCCGAGCGCGCGACGAAATATGCGATGACGCTCGCCGCCATCAGCGGCAGCATGACCTGGTAGCTCAGCGTCATCTCGAAGATCATCAGGATCGCCATCAGCGGCGCCTGCGTCGCGCCCGCCAGGAACGCACCCATGCCGACGATGGCATAGGCGAACGGCGCCGAGCTTGCGGCCGGCCACAGCGCCTGTACGCCCTGGCCGAACAGCGCACCCACCATGCAGCCGAAGAACAGCGCGGGCGTGAACACGCCGCCCACCGCGCCCGAACCGGCCGTGGCCAGCGTGGCGACCGCCTTGGCTGCCAGCACCATCGCGATCAACGTCCACGGCCAGGGCGTGTGCAGCACCGCATTGACCACGCTGTAGCCGTTGCCCCAGACCTCGGGCACGGGCACAGACACCACGCCCATCACCAAGCCGCCCAAAGCCAGCCGCCACGGCAGCGTCAGCAGCAATCGCGAGAACAGTGCGCGGCTGCCCTGCAGCGCACGCAGGAAGCCGACCGCGGCAAAGCCCAGCAGCACGCCGAGCACGCAGAACAGCATGACGTCGGCGCCATGGATCTCCGGGAACGCCGGCATCCTGTACGGCGGCTGGTAGCCGGGCAGCGCCCGCATCGCCACGTTGGCGACCACCGAGGCGATGATGATCGGCCCCACGTTCTCCATTGCGATCGAGCCCAGCACGATCTCGGCGACGAAGAAGGCGCCGGCGATGGGCGCGTTGTAGGCCGCGGTCAGGCCCGCCGCCGCGCCGCAGGCCACCAGCAGCCGCAGCCGCTCGGCCGGAAAGCGGAACACCCGCCCCAACAGCGAAGCCGCCAGCGCCGCCAGCTGCACCATCGAGCCCTCGCGCCCGATGGAGCCGCCGCTGCCGATGCTCACCAGCGACGACGCACTGCGCGCCAGCGTCTGCGCCACCGGGATGCGTCCGTCGCCGAGCACGATGGCTTCCATGTAGTCGGAGGTGGCGCTGCGCTGCGCGACGCGTTTCGCCAGCACGAGCAGCAGCCCGGCCACCAGCCCGCCCAGCGTGGGGCAGGCAACGCGCGCCCACCACGGCAGGTGCTTCGCCATCGCCACCAGCCCTTCGCCCGGCCCGAGCACCAGGTGCTCGAAGGCAAGGAGCGCCGCGCGGAAGACTTCGGTCGCCAGCGTGCCCAGCAGGCCGGCCCCGATGGACCACAGCAGCATCGACTGCCAGCCCGAGATGCCGAAGAGACGCTGCAGCGCCGAACGAAGATCCAGGAAAACCGAGGCGGGCCGCATCATGGCCGCCGATGTTAGCGGCGACCGCAACTTTCGAATTAACCGGCCGCCGGCAGGCTCTAAAATCCCGCCCGTTGGTGCCTGCGGCGTGGTTCACGCGCCGCGGTTCAACGGGAAGCAGGAGTGGATGCCCCGACCTCACCAGGTCGGAACAAGGCCGAAGCCGCCTGCGCTGCCCCCGCAACGGTCAAGCAGACGGCGCCGCAAGGCGCCAACCCCTTTCCATCGAAGCCACTGGGTGCCCTGAAACAGGCGCCTGGGAAGGCGGCAGGGGTCGTTCTGCCAGCCCGGATACCGGCCAACAAGGCGGCTGCCGCATGCGTGATCGTTGCATGGGGCGGCCATGGCGCCCAGGCGCCGGCGGGGAGGCCGGCGAGGGGTATTGACGTTCGTTCGGCTCATTCCATGATTTCCCACGTTTGCTTTTCTCGCGGCCGCGCTCCTGCGCGCCGTTTCCGCCACGCCTGCCTGCCGCTGGCGCTGGCTACCGCCTTCGGCGGCCTGGCCCATGCACAGGAGGCCCCCACGCTCGGCGAAACGGTGGTCACGGCCAACCGCACGCCGCAGGCGCTGTCGGACCTGGTGGGCGACGTGTCCATCGTCGACCGGCAAACCATCGAGCGCAGCGGCGCGACCGGCGTGGCCGACGTTCTCTCGCGCCTGCCCGGCATCGAGATCTCGCGCTCGGGCGGCTTGGGCAACGCCACCAGCCTGTACATCCGCGGCGCGGAAACGCGCTTCACGGCGGTCTACCTCGACGGCGTGCGCATCGACTCGCAATCGACCGGAGGCGCCGGCTGGGAAGGCATTCCGCTCTCGCAGATCGACCGCATCGAAGTGCTGCGCGGCCCGGCCGCCGCGGTCTATGGCTCGGATGCCATCGGCGGCGTGATCCAGCTCTTCACCAGGCGCGGCGAAGAGGGTGTGGCGCCTTACGCGGGCATCGGCTTCGGCAGCAACGGCCTGCGCAAGATCGAAGGCGGCGTGAGCGGCAAGTCGGGCCTGTTCGACTATTCGTTCGGCGTGGCGCATGAGGAAAGCAAGGGCTACAACGTGCAGCCCGCCAACAAGCGCAACGTGGTCAAGGACGGCTACGCCAGCCCCGACCGCGACGGCTACACCAGCACCTCGGGCAACGTGAAGCTGGGCTTCCAGATCACGCCCGACCAGCGCATCGATGCCACGCTGCTCACCAGCGAGATCAAGGCCGGCTACGACGCCGCCGTGTCCTACAGGACCAGGCCGCCGATCCTGTTTCGCGACGACGAGTCGACCAATACCCTGCGCACCGCCGGCCTGACCTGGTCAGCCAAGTGGAACGACGTCTACAGCACCCGCGTGCAGGTGACCGATTCGCAGTCGGTCTACAAGACGCAGCCTTCGTTCTACCGCACCGAAACCAACCTGCGCGGCTACCTGTTCCAGAACGAGTTCCGCTTCGGCCCGCACCTGGTGACGGCCACGCTCGAACGCCGCGAGGACGCACTCGAAAACGCGCCCACCACTACATCCAAGCTGCTGTCGCGCGATCGTTCGCAGGATGCGATTTCGCTCGGCTACGGCTTCGTGCAGGGCCCGCATTCGCTGCAGCTGCACGTGCGCCACGACAAGGACAGCGAGTTCGGCGGCAAGACCACCGGCAGCGCGGCCTACGGCTATGCCATCACGCCATCGCTGCGCTTCACGGCTTCTGCGGGCACGGCCTTCCGCGTGCCCACGCTGTATCAGCGCTTCAGTGAATTCGGCTTGGCCACGCTCAAGCCGGAATCGAGCCGCAACGCCGAGCTGGGCCTGCAGTTCACCGAAGGCGCCACGCAGGCGGGCATCGTCGTCTACAGCAGCCGCGTGCGCAACCTGATCGGGTTCGATGGAACGGCCAAGGGCTGCGCCTCCTCGTTCGGCTGCTACTCGAGCACCGCGCGCGCCCGCTACCAGGGCGTCACGTTGTCGGGCAGCCAGCGCTTGGGCGACGTCACGCTGCGCAGTTCGTTCGACTTCCAGGACCCGCGCGACCTCGCCACCCACAACCTGCTGGCCCGCCGCGCGCAGCGCCACGCCACCCTGGGCGCCGACTGGCGCATTGCCGGCTGGACGCTGGGCGCCGAGGTGCAGACATCGAGCCGCCGCTACGACGATGCAGCCAACAGCGTGAAGCTCGGCGGCTACACCGTGCTGAACCTGTCGGCCTCCACGCAGATCACGCGTGACCTCAACCTCGTGGCGCGCGTTGACAATGTGGGCAACAAGGACTACCAGTACGCGCGGCTGTACGCCAATGCCGGCCGCACTGCGTACGTCGGTCTCAAGTGGACGCCTCACTAAGCCAACCCTCGCCACGAAGCGGCGCCGCCGGTGCCGAGGCGGCCTCGTGCGCCGCCGTGCTGGTGGCTGCCCCGGCCTCGGGGCAGGGCAAGACCACCGTCGCGGCGGCGCTCGCGCGGCTGCATGCGCGCCAGGGCCGCCGGGTGCGCGCTTTCAAGTGCGGGCCCGATTTCCTCGATCCGCACTGGCTGGCGCTGGCCACCGGCGCGCCGGTGCATTCGCTCGACCTCTGGATGACCGGCGAGGCCGATTGCCGGGCGCGCCTGCGCGCCGCAGCGGCCGAATGCGACCTGCTGATCGTCGAAGGCGTGATGGGTCTGTTCGACGGCACGCCCAGCGCGGCCGACCTTGCCGAGCGTTTCGGCCTGCCGGTGCTCGCGGTGATCGATGCGCACGCCATGGCCGGTACCTTCGGCGCGCTGGCCTACGGGCTGCAGAACTTCCGGCCCGGATTGCCGTGGGCTGGCGTGCTGGCGAATCGGGTGGCCAGCGAAAGGCATGCGGGCATGCTGAAGGACGCATTGCGCGAGCCTTCGCAATGGCTCGGCGCCTTGCCGCGCGACGCAGGCTTCACGCTGCCCGAGCGGCACCTGGGCCTCGTTGCCGCCACCGAACTCGGCGATGCGATGGCGCGGCTCGATGCGGCGGCCGATGTGCTGGCCGCCACGCCGCTCGGCAGGATGCAGGCCAGTCAGCTGCCGCAGGTGCGCTTCGAAGCGACTGAACCTGAAGCAGCGATCCCGGCGTTGCTGGCCGGGCGCACCATCGCCATCGCGCGCGATGCGGCCTTCTCGTTCATCTATCCCGCGAACCTCGACGTGCTCACTGCGCTGGGCGCGCGGCTCTCCTTCTTCTCGCCACTTGCGGGCGATGCCCTGCCGGCCTGCGACGCCGTCTGGCTGCCCGGCGGCTATCCCGAGCTGCACGCTGAAGCGCTGGCCGCCTGCGCAACGATGCGCGAATCGCTCGCCGCGCATGCTGCATTGGGCAAGCCGGTCTGGGCCGAGTGCGGCGGCATGATGGCGCTGTTCGACGAACTGGCCACGCAGGACGATGCACAGGTCCACCGTCTCTGGGGCCTGCTGCCCGGCCGCGTGACGATGCAGAAGCGGCTCGCCGGCCTCGGACCCCAGCAGCTCACGCTCGGCAGCGACACCTTGCGCGGCCACACCTTCCACTATTCGCGCTGCGAAACGACGCTCGCGCCTGCCGCCCACACGGCCCGGCCCGGCGCAACGCAGGCCGTGGGCGCGCGCAGCGGCGAGGCGCTGTACGTGCACGGCCCGGTGCGCGCGAGCTATTTCCACGCGTGGTTTGCCTCCAGTCCGCAAGCCACGGCCCGCCTTTTCGGCGCCATGCCCATCGATTTGGAGAGCCATGCCGCAACCGAGTAAGCCGAAGACCGCCGAGCACGAATTCATCCTGGGCGGCCAGAAGAGCGGCAAGTCGCGTCGGGCAGAGCAGCGCGCCATCGACTGGATCGCCGCCGAGCCTCGCACGCACCGCGCCGTGCTGATCGCCACCGCGCAGGCTTACGACGACGAGATGCTGGAGCGCATCGTGCGCCACCAGGCCGACCGTGCCGAGCGCGTGCCCGGCATGCGCACCATCGAGGAGCCGATCGAACTCGCGCGCGCCGTCGTCACGCAGAGTTCGCCCGAGACGCTGGTCGTGATCGACTGCCTCACGCTGTGGCTCACCAACCTGCTGATGCCGATGCCCTCCGAAGACGCTCGGCCCGTGACACGCACCCCGGCAACGCACGTGGCGATGCTGCTGGCCGCGCTGCGCGAGGCGCGCGGGCCGGTGGTACTGGTCGGCAACGAGATCGGACTGGGCGTGATTCCGCTGGGCCGCGAGACGCGCGCCTTCGTCGACGCACTCGGCCGGCTCAACCAGGACGTGGCCGCCGCCTGCGGCCGCGTCACGCTGATGGCGGCCGGACTGCCGCTGAGTCTGAAGGCACCTGCTGCATGAAGAAGATCCGTAGTCCGCTGGCGGCATTCGGCCTCGCCTTTTTCGCCCTGGCCGCGCACGCACTCGACCTGGTCGACGAGCGCGGCGTTTCCGTGAGCCTCCCGCAACCACCGCAGCGCATCGTCTCGCTGCTGCCGGCGCTGACCGAATCGGTCTGCGCGCTCGGCGCCTGCGGCCGGCTGGTGGGCGTCGACCGCTACTCCAACTGGCCCGAACAGGTGAGGGCGCTGCCCCAGCTCGGCGGCGGCATCGACCCGAACGTGGAAGCCATCGCCGCGCTCAGGCCCGACGCGGTGCTGCTCGCCAAGTCGTCGCGCGTCACGCAGCGGCTCGAAGCGCTGGGCCTGAAGGTGCTGGTGCTCGAACCCAAGAGCCACGCCGATGTGCAGCGCGTGCTCGACAAGCTCGACCAGGTGCTCGGCACGCATGAAGCGCCCAAGGTTTGGCGCGTGATCGATGCCAGCGTGTCGGCCGCCGCGCAGTCGGTGCCCGCGAGTGCGAAGGGGTTGCGTGTGTATTTCGAAGTGAACAGCGCGCCGTATGCGGCGGGCGAGTCGTCGTTCATCGGCGAGACGCTCAAGCGGCTCGGAGAGAGGAACATCGTGCCGGCATCGCTGGGGCCGTTTCCCAAGCTCAACCCCGAGTACGTGGTGCGCGCGAATCCCGATCTCATCATGGTCAGCGTGCGCAGTGCGCAAGGGCTGGAGCAGCGCCCCGGCTGGGCCGGCATCCGCGCGGTGCGCGAAGGCCGCATCTGCCGCTTCGACGCTGCGCAATCCGACGTGCTCGTGCGCCCCGGCCCGCGCATGGACGAGGCTGCGCGCCTGATGGCGCAGTGCCTGAGCGACAAGGGCGGCAAGCGGTGAACGCGGCGCTCAGGCATACGGCCCACCTGCGCCGCGTCTTGCTGCTCGGCGCGGGCCTGCTGGTACTCGGCGCCGCGCTGATGGTGCTGGGGCTGGGCATCGGCAGCACCGGTTTCGAAAGCCTGTTCGCGGCGCGGCACGACCCGGTGGCGCTGCAGATCGTGTGGGAGATCCGCCTGCCGCGCACGCTCGGTGCATGGCTGGCCGGCGCGCTGCTGGGGCTGGCGGGTGCGGTCGCGCAGGGGCTGTTCCGCAACCCGCTGGCCGATCCGTACCTGCTGGGCAGTGCCTCGGGCGCTTCGCTCGGCGTGGCACTGGCGCTGCTGATGTTCGGCGGCTCGGCCGCCAGCACGCAGTGGGTGATGCGGCTCGGGCTGACCGGCGCGGCCTTCCTCGGTGCGGTGCTGGCGGTGATGCTCACGCTGATGCTGGCGCGCGGCGTGCAGCAGACGCTGCGGCTGCTGCTGGCCGGCGTGATCGTCGGCGTGGTGCTCGGCGCCGCGAAAGACCTCATCACCATCGCCTCGGCCGACATCCTCCAGGCCATCCAGGGCTTCATCCTGGGCAGCACCGGCCTCGTCGGCTGGAGCGCCTGCGCGGTGATGGCCATGGTCGGCGCGGTCTGCCTGCTGCTGGCCTGGGCGCTGGCGCCGGTGCTCGACGGGCTCGCGCTCGGCGAGGCCACGGCGCGCAGCCTGGGCCTGCCGCTGGGCGCGATGCGCGCGGCGCTGGTCGTGGTGCTGGCGTTGGCCACGGGTGCGGCGGTGGCGCAGACCGGGTTGATCGCCTTCGTCGGCCTGGCCGCGCCGCACCTCGTGCGCTCGGTCGTCAAGACCACGCACGCGCGGTTGATCGTCCTGTCGGCGCTGATGGGCGGCTTGCTGCTGATGGCGGCCGACCTGCTGGCGCGCTGGCTGATCGCGCCGCAGGAACTGCCGGTGGGCGTGCTCACGGCGGTGCTGGGCGGCAGCTACCTGCTGTGGCTGATGCACCGACGCGGCGCACGGAGTGGCGTGGCATGAGCGAGCGGCACACACCGGCCCTCGAAGCACACCGCGTGAGCGCTACGCTGGGCGCTACCGAGGTGCTGCACGACATCGACCTGCAGCTGTCCACCGCCCGCTGGACCAGCATCGTCGGCCCGAACGGCGCGGGCAAGTCGACGCTGCTCAAGGCGCTCGCGGGCCTGCTCGCACACCGCGGCGAGGTGCGGCTCTTCGGCGAGGCGCAGGCCAAGGTGCCGGCGCGCATCCGCGCCCAGCGCCTCTCGTGGCTGGGCCAGAGCGGCACGGGCGAGGGCAGCGCCGACGATCTGATGGTCTACGACGTCGCCATGCTCGGCCGCTTGCCGCACCAACGCTGGCTGGCTGCGCCCAGTACCGCCGACCGCGAGGCCGTGGAGCGTGCCCTGCGCAGCACGCAGGCCTGGGACTGGCGCGATCGTCCGCTGGGCCAGCTTTCCGGTGGCGAGCGCCAGCGCGTGCTGCTGGCGCGCGCGCTCGCGGTCGAGGCCGAACTGCTGCTGATGGACGAGCCGCTCGCCAACCTCGACCCTCCGCACCAGGCGGACTGGATGCAGACTGCGCGCGCGCTTGTCGCCGAGGGCCGCACCGTGGTCAGCGTGCTGCACGAGCTGCCGATGGCACTGGCCGCCGACGAGCTCGTCGTGATGGACCGCGGCCGCGTGGTTCATCATGGCGGCTGCGGCGACCCCACTACTCACGCCGCACTGGAACAGGTGTTCGACCACCGCATCCGCGTGCACCGGGTGGCGGACCAGTGGATTGCGTTGCCGCTATGACGTGCGCTGTGTTTTTTGCGCGTTGTTCGGGGTGCGCGCACACCCCGAAACAGCAGCCCCGAAACTGACAAGAGAACCCATGCAAATAGAAGCCCCTCCCAGCGAGAAGCCCTACGAGAAGCCCGAAGGCGAACGCCGCGGCCTCGTCATCGTCAACACCGGCGACGGCAAGGGCAAGAGCACCGCGGCCTTCGGCCTTGCGCTGCGCGCGCACGGCCGCGGCAAGGCCGTGAAGATCTACCAGTTCATGAAGGTGCCATCGGCGCGCTTCGGCGAGCACCGCATGTTCGAACAGATCGGCATCCCGATCGAAGGCCTCGGCGACGGCTTCAGCTGGAAGAGCCAGGACCTCGAACGTTCGGGCCAGCTCGCGCGCGACGGCTGGGAGAAGGCCAGGGCGGCGATCCTGTCGGGCGAGCACTTCCTCGTGGTGCTCGACGAAATCACCTACCCGCTGATCTATGGCTGGCTACCGCTCGAAGGCGTGCTCGAAACATTGCGAGCGCGGCCCAAGCATGTGCATGTGGTCCTCACGGGGCGGCGCTGCCCGCCGGAGATCATCGAGCTGGCCGATACCGTGACCGAGATGACGCTCGTCAAGCATGCCTTCAAGGCGGGCATCCCGGCGCAGCGCGGCATCGAGGACTGAGGTGAATAGCTGTCGTCGTCGTCGTTCGGGGCGCGATCACGCCGACGGGGTACCTTGCTCCGCGAATGTCCCCCGGCCTGCGGCCTCCTCCTT
>NZ_AKIW01000014.1 GCF_000282635.1 Variovorax sp. CF313 | reverse complement strand
GTTCGCTGGCCATTGGTCCATGAACAGCGGCCGCACCAGCGCCACCGCGTTGGTCAGCGGCAGCCACGCCGCCACGGCCCTCACCGCCGAGGGCAATTGCTCCACAAAGTGGGGAGACAGGGTTGACGCACACGACTGATCGACGATAGGCGACCGTCATGGAATTGGCCGCTCCCGACAGGCACTCAGCGTCCCTGGCAGGAGTTGCCCAAGACGGGACAGCAGCAAGTCAAAGGCACGCTCAACGGGAGGCCCTACACGTTCAGCCTCACGCACGGCAAAGGCCACGGAGAAGGGATCACGTCTACGCATTCATCGAAGCGCTGGGCGGCATCTGGTACATCGATACAGGCGAGGGCTATCTGAGTGAAGGGGCGCAGGTCGAATTCACAGGTGGATCTGCATCGGACTGACCAAGGGCTGGATCACCTTAGGGGCCAATGTCCGACTATGACTGATGCACCAAAAACGCTCGATCACGAGGAAGTCCGCACGGCCCGTCATGCCCTGTTGGAGGCGCCGCACATTACTCCGCTGACGGCCTTCGTGCGGCAGCTGCGCGATAAGCCGGAGGGACCTTATGCAGAGCCCTATTTCGACCCATGCGACGGAGGCACAGCCGCCGAGTGTCTCTTCCCGCTCGAGGCACCTGGACCGCGTGCGATCAAGTCTGGTTCTGTCTCGCGCAACAATCCGGACGAGACTGCAAAGAACTTCTTCGTACTCCACCAGGAAGCTGGCATCGACCGCACGCGCACGATTGTTTGGAACATCGTCCCGTGGCATGTCGGCAACGCCCAGCAGAGCAAGATCTGGCCGGTGACCTGAGCGGACCTTTCCAAGGCACGCGGTGCTCTGGAAGCAGTGCTGCTTCATTTGTCGGCATTGCGCTTCATTGTTTTGGTCGGTCGCGAGGCCGCCTTGGCTAGCGAATCGATCGGCCAGATCGCCCTACGAGCCCAGCTGTTCTTGATGCCGCATCCAAGTCCCAGCAATGTCAACCGCAGACTATCGGACCGTCGCGAAATCGCTGCTTCGCTGTGCAGGTTGAGGGAAAGGCTCAACGCAGTGTGAGCATTCTTCTGTTCCGCCTGGAGGCAGCAAAACGCCGTATCCGTGCAATCCATCACTCTCCGGACGGTCCATGGCCGTGCGAAAGATAACTCTTCACCTCATTTGCAGGCAACGCGGCCGCACATAATGAATCGGGCGCCTTCCAACATCAGAGAGTCCGGGGTCGAACCTGATGGCGTGGGGACGAAATCGTTTCTTCGCATGCGGGGGATCTCGTCAGAGCAGCTATCCACCGGACTGATGCCTCGGACACATAGGGAGAAAAATATGAGTGGCCGTGAATTCTGCGCACCAGACAATTCCAACTATCCGAAGTGGTCAAGTTGGGATGTCTTCAAATGGCAAGCGCTCTCTGAGAAGTTTGGTGGCGGCCGCGCGTACCTGACCGCCTATAAGGACGGCTGGGTTGTCTACAACAAGAACCGAATCGTCGAGATCGCCAAGCAAGAAAAGATACCGCCTGCCCTCCTCGCATCCGTCGCATGGGCCGAAGTGGGGGGCAAGCCCGATGGCACCAAGAAACCAGTATTCTTCGAACGATCCTTACAGACTTGGTTCAATCAAAGGGGCGGCGCGCCAGGCATTTATGACAAGCCGCCTGGAGGCACTTCCGTTGGCGCCGTCAGCATCCAAATGCGCAATGCCGCAAGAGAATTGGGCTTGTCCATCGAGGAAATGTCCTTCTCCGATCAGGTGGCCATGTTGAACTGCCTCAATACAGACGTCTTCAATCTGACGGTGGTCGCCAAGCATCTACGTGGCTTGGTCCTGCACGACTACCCGAGCGCAGGTACAGCCCATTTGACCGATGAGCAGTTCATTGCCGCGGGCGCGCGCTACAACCGGGGGACAACTCGCCCGCTGGCGGATATCACGAACTCGATCAAGCTCCCGCCGGGTGCCAGGGGCCGGGAATATTCAGAGTACGGACGCAGAATGATTGAGCATCGAGAGCATGTTTCACGCCTGCTCAACAGATTCTGAGCATGAAGAAACTTGGCGCGATCGGCATGTCGTTCTACGCACTTCTGTGCGTGGCAGTTATGTTCATGATGCCGATGAACGAGTACGAATGGATGCTCGACGATCCCAAGGCGCGCGCTGACGGCCTCACCTTTTGCGGGTTGCCCCTTGATGACGGAATCGACGCCAGAATCATCGCGCTCATCGTGCTGTTGCCCCTCGCTATCGCGGGCTGCGCGCTATCCGCAAAGAAGCGCCGGATTCATTACTCCGCCTGGCTCGCATTGGTGGTGCTATTGGTTTGGGGTTGGCGTTTTTTTGTCCACTACCCGCTTTGCCCCGGGCGAGAGGCTTTCTAGGAACATTGGACTCATCGTCCCGAGTACAACCTTCGGGGCAGTACGGTTGGGATGACGCCTTCCCCTCGTGCTAGAAATTCGCGATCAGCAACTTGCGCGACGCGGGCACGGCGACCAGTCTTCAGCTCCCGAGCGTTTCGGCAAGCAGCCTGAGTACGATGGAATCGGCGCCCGTGCGAGACCCAGCCCTGGGAAAACAAGAGAACAACTACCCCCGAAATCTCTTCCGAGTCAACGCCAGAGCCACCCAGAAAGCCGCAACCGCATACATAGCCAGCACCCCCGCATGCACCCACCAGTTCGCTGGCCATTGGTCCATGAACAGCGGCCGCACCAGCGCCACCGCGTTGGTCAGCGGCAGCCACGCCGCCACGGCCCTCACCGCCGAGGGCAATTGCTCCAGCGGAAAGAACACGCCGCTCAGGAACATCATCGGCGTCATGAACAGCGTGAAGTAGTACGTGAAGAAGTCGTAGCCCTTCGCCAGCGCATTGAAGATCAGCGCGATCGACGAGAAGGTGATGCCGGCGCCGACCAGCACCATCCACGCGACGACGAGCTTCGGGCTGTGGCTGATGCCCAGCCCGAGCATCACGAACAGGATCGCCGTGACCGTGAAGATCGACTTGAACGCGGCCCACAGCATCTCGGCCAGCACGATGTCGTCGAGACCGACCGGCGCGTTCATGATGCCGTCCCAGGTCTTCTGCACATGCATGCGCGAGAACGCCGAGTACAGGGCCTCGAAGCTCGCCGCGTTCATCGCGCTCATGCAGATCGAGCCGCTCGCCAGGAACAGGATGTACGGCACCTTCACGCCGTCGACCGACACCTGCCCCACCAGCGCGCCCATGCCGTAGCCGAAGGCCACGAGCCAGATCAGCGGCTCGGCGATGTTGCCTATCAGGCTCGGAATGGCGAGCTTGCGCCACACCAGCAGGTTGCGCAGG
This sequence comes from Variovorax sp. CF313, assembly GCF_000282635.1. Lineage (GTDB taxonomy): Bacteria > Pseudomonadota > Gammaproteobacteria > Burkholderiales > Burkholderiaceae_C > Variovorax. Next base: position 56,286 of record NZ_AKIW01000014.1, on the reverse strand, counting down.
AACACGGGCCACCAGCGCAGCGAGAGTTCGGGCGCGCGCCACACGGAAGGCGCAGGCGGCGACGCAGCGGTCGCAATGTTGTTCATGATTTCCTCTCCATTTCAGGAATACCGCGGAACCGGCTTTGCCGGGCCGCTGGTATTGCCCCCGGCGAGGGGGTAGGAGGCCACACGAAGTGGGCAAGCCTGGGGGTGTGCCGCATTCTTAGCCGTCCTCCCGGATCTGCCTGCCGGTGAGCTTGAGGAACAGGTCCTCCAGGTTCGCGGGCCGATGAAAAGTGCGCAGGCCGCTGTGTCGCGTCAGCGCATCGAGCAGCCGCCGCGCGTCCTGCGTGTAGAAGAAAACGGTCTCCCCGCTGACCTCCACGCGTGCTGCCATCGCCTTCAGTTCGGGTGAGTCGGCCAGCGACAGCGCGCCGTTGCCGTACACCTCGACCACGTCGGGTTCCAGGTGCTCGGCGATCAGGTCGCGCGGTCGGCCTTCGGCGATCTTGCGGCCGTGGTCGAGCACCAGCAGGCGCGAGCACAAACGCTCGGCCTCGTCCATGAAATGCGTGGTCAGCAAGATCGACTTGCCCTGCTGCAGCAAGACCTGCAGCCGCTCCCACATGAGGTGCCGCGCCTGCGGATCGAGCCCGGTGGTCGGCTCGTCGAGCAGCAGCAGCCTGGGATCGTTGACCAGCGCGCGCGCCAGCGACAGCCGCCGCCGCATGCCGCCCGACAGTTCGCCCGGCTTCGCATCGGCCTTGTGCGACAGCGCCGCGAACTCCAGCAGCTGCGGCACGCGTGCGCGCACCTGCGCCTTGCCGAAGCCGAAATAGCGGCCGTACACCACGAGGTTCTCGGCGCAGCTGAAATCCGGGTCGAGCGTGTCGAACTGCGTCACCACGCCGAGCTGCGCCTTGATGGCCAGCGCGTCGCGCGGCATCTGCAGCCCCAGCGCGGAGATGTCGCCGCCGTCCGGCGCGGTGAGGCCCAGGCACATGCGGATGGTGGTGGTCTTGCCCGCGCCGTTCGGGCCGATCACGCCCAGGCACTCGCCGGGCGCGATCTCGAACGAGAGGTCGTCGACGACGGTGGTGCCACCGTAGCGCTTGTGCAGATGGCTGGCATGGAAGAGCGGAGACTGAATGGAGGATTGTGTGGGTGGCACGCGGCCATTCTGACGCAGCCGTGCCGCGGGCGCCCCATCGCTTCAATCGATGGACAACCGCGCGTGTTCGGGGCCACTACATGGCGGACGCGTCCGGCGGACCCTCGATAACCCGGGTCGAACCGTACGCCGGCGGCGGCACAATCGACGCCAAGAATGGCGTTTGTGCGGTGGGAGGCCCAAAGATGCTGCGTTTCTGGCTGGCGCTGCCGGTGCTGATGCTGTTCGGCGCCTGCGCACCTTTTCATCGGCCGCTGGCGGTTGCGGACCGCGACAAGGTTCAGGAAGTCGACCTGCGCGTCGTCGTTGCGCAGGAGAGCTTCATGCTCTCCGCGCAGCCCCCCGGCGTGAGCGCGGCCACGGGCGGCGGGCTGATCGGCGCGCTGATCGATTCGTCGGTGCAGCAATCGCGCCAGAAGGACATGAGCGCCGAGGTGCAGGCCATCGTCGGACCGCTGCTCGACTACGACTACCGCGTGGAGGCGGGCAAGGCCCTCGGCACGCTGCTGGCCGAGCCGAGTTCGTTCCCGCTGAAGATCCGCTCGTCGCAGGTGCTCGCGGCCATGCCGGCGAAGGTCGAGCATGAGGCCCGCATCGCCGCCACGAAGGCAGGTCCCGCCTACATGGTGCTGCTGCTGCAGTACGCGCTGGAGCCCGGCCTGGGCGCCTTCACCACGCGAACCTCGGCGCTGCTGTGGCAGGACGGCCGCAGCGAGCCGAGCTACCGCGCCGCCGCCATCTTCCAGACACCCATCGGCGGCACGGCGCGCGCCGCCGTGCTGCGGCGGCTGACGGCGAACGACGGGCAGGTGCTGCGCGGCGTGATGCGCGAGTCGATGGCGCAGACCCTGCATGTGGTGGCGCTGGACATCGCCGGCGCCCGCTCCGGCGGCGTGAAGACCGCGCGCTTCAACGTCAACGGCTCGTGGGTGACGCTGGCCGGCAAGGGCTTCGACGAGCAGCCGGGCCGCGTGCTGTTCCGCGACCAGGACGGCGCCATGTATTCGGTCAGGAGCGCCGCGCCATGAGGCTGTGCCAAGAACAACTCGCCGCTGCTGCATTCGCCGCGCTCTGCGCCCTGCCCACCCTCTCGCACGCTCTCACCGAGAGCGAGCCGCTCTCCATGGTCTTCGAGCCGGCGCCCGAACCGGCCGAGCGGCCCAACGGCGTACCGGCCGCACCGCTGCGGCTCGCGCGCGACTGCACGCTGTACCTGCCCGCGATCGAGGACACGCGCAGCAACAAGGCCAACGCCGGCAACCTCACGGTGATGATGCCGACGGTGCACGCCACGCCCCGGTCCGTGCAGTCGCTGCGCAGCGGCGACGCGACGGCGTGGACGCGCGGTGCGCTGCAGTCGCTGGGCCGCTATGGACTCCAGGCGGTGCCGGGGGCGCCGCCCGCAGGCGACAGTGGCGCCAGGCAGGCTGTGGCCGACGTTGCGCTGCGCCTCGCCCATGCGTGGTCGGTGAACCTGAACCTGGTTTCGCATGTCGTGCTCAAGGTGAGCTACCGCCTGCCCGGCGGCGGGACCGCCGCGCGCCAGTACCACGGCATGGGCACGCGCACCAACTGGACCAGCGCCAACGGCGAGTTCATGTCGGTGCTGAACCTCGGCCTTGAAGAAGCGGTGCGCGGCATGGCGATCGACGCCGCGTCGCTCTGCGACGGCAGGCCGCTGCCCGAGCCGGTGGGTGCGCCATGAAGCGCGCGTTGAAGCTGCACCTGACGTGCTGCGTTTTGCAGGAATCGCAAATGGCGGCCTTCGTCGTGGTGTGCGAGCAAGTCGGGCTCAAGCCGATGCTGATCGACCTCGCCCACGGCGAGCAGAAGCAGCAGCCCATCGCCACCGGCTGGCTTCGCGGCACGCTCGAGGAAGCGAAGGCCGAGGCCATGGCCTTGGGGCAATGGCTGGCGCGCGCGGGCATGGCGGTGCGGCGCGTGAAGATCGAGGCGTCGGTCCAGGGCTGGGAGCGGCTGAGCCAGCCCGACCAGTATTTCGAGTGGCGCGGCAAGCTGCTGCTGCACAACGCATCCGCGCTGCAGCACCTGTGCGAGACGCACGGTGCGCGGCTGTCGCGCAACAGCCTCATGGGCGAGACCGGCATGCGCTTCGTCACGCTGCGCAGCCGCGAGCCGCTGGCCGGGTTCAAGGCCCGGGTGGCGGCGCTGGCTGGCCAGCTGGAACGCGAAGGCTGGCTGCCGCTGAAGCAGGACAGCGAGATCTGCCTGCACGACAGCCGCGAATCGCTCGACGACGGCTGGCCGGGCAGCGCCGCTTGACGCCGCCCGGGCTCAGAGCCTGAGGCCGCTGAACTCCATCTTCATCCACTCGATGAACGCCCGCGTGCGCGCGGGCAGCAGCCGCGCGTTGGGATAGATCACGCTCACCGGCCGCGGCGGCGGCTCGAAGTCTTCGAGCACCAGCTTCAGCCGGCCCTGCGCCACGTGCGGCATCACCTGGTACGAGAAGAAGGTGCCGAAGCCCATGCCCGCCGCGCACGACTCGATGGCCGGGGCCAGGTGGTTGAACTCCAGGCGGTTGTTCGGCGTCACGCTGATCGTCTTGCCGCCGTCGCGGAACAGCCACTGCGCCGGTGCGTCGATGCGGCCGCGCACGCAGGGCGCACCGGCCAGGTCGCGCGGATGCCGTGGCGTGCCGTGCTGGGCGAGGTACGCGGGGCTCGCAGCCACCACGCGGCGGATGGTGCCGAGCGTCTGCGCCACCAGCGACGAATCTTCCAGCGGGCTGATGCGGATGCCCACGTCGATGCCCTCCTCGAGCAGGTTCACGGTGCGGTCGTACAGGCGCACGCTACAGCGCACCTTTTCGTGCCGCTGCATGAAGCGCACGATGGCGGGCGCCACGTACATGTGGCCGAAGAGCACCGGCGCGGTGATCGTGAGCTGGCCCGCCGGCTCGCGCGCCTCGGCCTTCAGCGCGAGGTCGGCGGCGTCGGCCGCGAGCAGCACTTCGCGCGCGCTCGGCAGGTAGTGGCGGCCTTCCTCGGTGAGCGACAGCCGGCGCGTGGTGCGATGGAACAGTCGCACGCCCAGGTGCGCCTCCAGCGCGGCGAGCGAGCGCACCACTGCCGGCAGTGAGCTGCCGAGCGCCTCGGCGGCGCGAGTCAGGCTGCCCTTGTCGGCAATCTGAACGAAGGTCTGCATGGCTTTGAAACGATCCATGGCGCGATTAAACCGGAAAACGCAGCAGTCAAATACCGAATTGGCTATTCATTCATCTGATGCAAGAGAGAACAATCCAGGCAACGCCCCCGCCATCCTCAAACAAGGAGTTCCCATGACCACCGCCCGCCCCGCCCAGCCCATCAAGCTCTACGGTTCCGCCATCTCGGGCCACGTGCATCGCGTGCGCCTGTTCCTCGCGATGCTCGGCCTGCCATTCGAGAACATCGAGATCGACATGCGCAGGCGCGAGAACCGCACGCCCGAATTCCTGGCGCGCAACCCCTTCGGCCAGGTGCCGGTGATCGAGGACGGCGAACTCGCGCTGGCCGATTCCAACGCCATCCTCGTTTACCTCAACGAACGCTATGCGCCGGACCCCGCACGCTGGATGCCGCGCGATCCCGTCGGTGCTGCGCGCGTGCAGCGCTGGTTTTCGGTGGCGGCCGGCCCGCTGGCCTACGGTCCGGCGGCGGCGCGGGTCATTGCGCTGTTCGGCCGCGACACCGACCCGGCGGAGATCGTCGCGCGTTCGCATGCGCTGCTCTCGGTAATGGAAATGCATTTGCAGCAGCAGCCCTTCCTCGCCGGCCACGACGCAACGCTCGCCGATATCGCGAACTACGCCTACGTGGCGCATGCACCCGAAGGCAGCGTGTCGATCGACGCCTATCCGAACCTGCGCGGCTGGCTCGAACGCGTGGAAGCCCTGCCGGGGTTCGTGCCGATGGTGCGCACGCCCGTCGGGCTCGGGGCGGTTGCATGATCGCCGCGCCGTTCCATGCGGGCGAGCGCGCGATGCAGGCCCTGGCAGGCTCGCGCGAGCAGATGGAGGTGGCGGGCCCGCGCGTCATTCGCGACTACATGCCCGACCAGCACCGCGAATTCTTCGGGCTGCTGCCGTTCCTCGTGATCGGCAGTCTCGATGCGGAACTACAGCCGTGGGCCAGCGTGCTCGCGGCGTCCGCCGGCTTTGTGCATTCACCCGATGCCACGCACCTGCGCGTCGATGCGCTGCCGGCGGCGGGCGATCCGCTCGCCGGGCAGCTGAAGCAGGGCGCCACGCTGGGCCTGCTCGGCATGCAGCCGCACACGCGGCGGCGCAACCGCATGAACGGCACGGTCGAGGCGCTCGATGGTTCGGGCTTCATGGTCGCGGTGCAGCAGAGCTTCGGCAATTGCCCGCGCTACATCCAGGCGCGCGAGCCGGTGTTCGCATCGCCGCGCGGCGATGCGGCGCCGCAGGTGCAGTGGCTCGACGAACTCGACCTGGCGGCGCATCGCCTGATCGGCAGCGCCGACACGCTGTTCATCGCCACCGCCTATCCGAACGAAGCGGCGGCGGGCGATGAGGCCGATGCGAGTTCGCACGGCGTCGACGTGTCGCACCGCGGCGGCCGTCCGGGCTTCGTGCGCATCGACAACGACCACGAAGGCGACGTGCTCACCGTGCCGGATTTCAACGGCAACCGCTTCTTCAACACGCTCGGCAACCTGGCGGCGCATCCGCGCGCGGGGCTGCTGTTCGTCGACTTCGACAGCGGCGACCTGCTGCACGTGGCGGTCACGGCAGAGATCGTGTGGGACGGTCCCGAAGTGGCCGCGTTCGAAGGTGCGGAGCGGCTGATGCGCTTTCGGGTCACGCACGCCCTGCGTCGTCCGGCGGCGTTGCCGCTGCGCTGGGGTGATGCACAACTGTCGCCCCACCTGGCGGGCACGGGTCAGTGGAACACGGGGATGCGCCCATTGACCGACGGCCGATAGCTCCAGCCGCGCACGCGCTGCGCATCGAGGTCGGCTGCATGGCGCGGCAGCAGGGCACCGAGGCTGGCCGCCGCCAGCGTGCAGGCCAGCGCCTGCCCCGGACACGCGTGCATGCCGTGGCCGAAGCCGAGCATGCGGCGGCGGGCGCGCACGGGCATGAAGCGATCGGGGTCGGGGTTGAGTGCCGGGTCGCGGTTGGCCGAGGCCAGCAGCACCAGCACCGCATCGCCGGCCGCCAGCGGGGTGCCGGCGATCTCGACGGCCTCGGCGGCAAAGCGCCGCGTGTTCTGCACCGACGGGTCGTGGCGCGCGGTCTCCTCGACGATGGCTTGCAGGCCGTCGCGCGTGCGGGTCGACGCACTCGGCAGGGAAGGCTCGCGCATCATCGCGATCAGGCTGTTGCCGACCAGGCCCGCCGTGGCGTCGCAGGTCTGCGAGAGCAGGCCCGCGAGGTTCGCGAGCAGAGAGCGCGACACGCGCGCATCGCCCGCGCTCTCGGCGAGCACAGCCGCGAGCAACGTGCCGTGCCGCGGCGGCGCGACCGCTGCCAGCATTTCAAAGCGCGCCATCAGTTCGCCCGCTGCGGCGCTCGCACGCTCCAGCTGCTCGGGCGTGGACAGCGGCGACAGGCAGGCCACGAAGTCGCGCAGCCACCGGTCCACCTGCGCCAGCGCATCGTCGGCAAAACCCAGCAGGTGCGCGACGGCCTGCACGGGCATCGAGAACAGCGTGTCGGATAGCGGCTGCTGCCCGGGCACGCGCTGCGCCACCCGCAAGGCGGCTGCATGCACGGCATTGAGGTCGAGGCCGGTCAGCGCTCGTTGCAGCGCAGGCCGATGCGCCTGGTGCGCCGCGCCGTCGTTCATGCGCACCAGATGTCCGAACACTTCGCCGGCCGCGCTGCCCGCGATGGCGCGCGGCACCGGCTCGGCGGCCGGCCGCACGCGCAGCGCGCCATGCGCGAGCAGTACCTGCTCGATGACATCCGCGCGGCTTGCGACCCAGAGGCGCAGTTTCTCGTTCCACGCGAGCGGCGGGCCGTCGCGCAGGGTGGCGTAGCAGGGATAGGGGTCGGCATGCGTGGCGGCTGCGACCGGGTCGGCGGGCATGCCGATATCGACGGGGCGGTTGCTTTCGTTCATGGCCGCAGTGTGCGATCGAAGCCGCCATCGCACTTCGCCCGCGAACGAAGTGTCGGATGCAGCGCCGTTCTACGATGCGCGCATGGACTCCATTTCCTCCTCCGCCGATTTCCAGCTGGCCCGCCTGGCCGGCGCCATCGCCGAACCGGCGCGCGCCCGCATGCTGAGCTGCCTGATGGACGGCCATGCACGCACCGCCACCGAGCTGGCCACCGTCGCCGAGGTGGCCGCGTCGACCGCCAGCGCGCACCTCGCGCGCCTGAAGGACGAGCGGCTGGTCCAGCTGCTGGTGCAGGGCAAGCACCGCTACTTCCGCCTCGCCAGCGACGACGTCGCCGCCGCGCTCGAAAGCCTGATGGTGGTGGCCGGCACGCCGCGCACGCCCGGATTCGAGCCGAGCACGCCGAGCCGCCTGCGCAGTGCGCGCACCTGCTACGACCACATGGCGGGCACGGCGGGCGTTGCGCTGCACGACCGGCTGCATGCCCAGGGCTGGCTCAGCGGCCTGCAGAGCGGCTCGTACGAGCTCACGCCCGAAGGCGCGATCGCGCTGGAGAGCCTGGGTGTCGAGGTCGATGCGGTGCGCCGCTCGCGCCGGCGCTTTGCCTGCGCCTGCCTGGACTGGAGTGAACGCCGGCCGCACCTGGGCGGCGCATTGGGTGCCGCATGGCTGCAGCTGTCGCTGCGCCGGGGATGGGTACGGCAGGAGCTGGACGGGCGGGCGCTCACGCTCACGCCGAAGGCGCAGCGCGAGATGCCGGAGCTTTTTTCTTGAAGCGCCGGGCGATCAGGCTTTGAGCTTGAGCAGGTAGATCAGCGGGCCGGCCATCGCCGTGTCGAGTTCGAGGAAGCTCTCGAAGTCCTTGCCCGCCATCCAGTACGCGTCCCAATTGCTGCGCTTGATGGTCTTCTGCCAGAGTTCGGCCATGGTGGCGCGGCGCACGGCTTCGAGCAGCACCGCGCGGCGCTCGGCCGGCACCTTCTTGCCGGTGAGCACGCCGCGCCAGTTGGCGAGGTCGGCGTCCACGCCCTGTTCGCGCACTGCCGGAATGCCCATGAACGAGCGCTTGGCCGATACGCCGATGGCGCGCAGCTTGCCGCTGGCCAGGCCTTCGCTGAATTCGCTGTAGCCCGAGATGCCGGCGGCCGCCTTGCCGCTTTCCAGCGCCTCGACCACCTGCGCACCGCCGGGGTACGGCTGGTAGACCAGCGCGGCCGCATTGCCGGCCACGCGCGCCAGCATGCCGGCGTACATGTGGTCCACGCCGCCGGCCGAGCCACCGGCGATGACCGTCTTGGCGGCATCGGCGCGCAGCTGCGCGATCAGGTCCTTTGGCGTCCTGATGGGCGAGTCGGCCTTCACCGCCACCACCTCGTAGTCGCTGGTAAGCCGCGCCACCGGCGCGAGCTGCGCCATGGTGACAGCGGGCTTCTGCAGCGCCACCGCGCCGACCATGACCATGCCGCTCATCAGCAGGGTGTCGGGGTCGGCGTCGTATTTTTCTACGTACTTCGCCAGGCCGATGGTGCCGCCCTTGCCGCCGATGTTCTCGTAGGCGACATCGCCCACCGCACCCGACGCCACCATCGCGGCACCAAGCGCGCGGCCGGTCTGGTCCCAGCCGCCGCCTTCGTTGGCGGGAATCACGATGCGCAGCTTGGGGATCAGCTGCGGTTCGGCCGCGCCAGCCAACCGGGGCCAGAACGCTTCCGGCACCACGCCCGCGACGACGGCCGATGCCAACCATGCAGCGAGGCTGCGGCGAGAAAAGCCTGCTGGCACGGGATGCGGCATTTTGTTTCCAGTTGTCTATAAAGGTAACTGGATGATGTCCGAAAAACGAGCAGCCTCCTCGGGTTTTACATCTAGGGAAAACCCTTGGAGTTGAGTGGCGGCCGTTGCCCCTCAGGCTTTCAGCTTGAGCAGATAGATCAGCGGACCAGCCATCGCCGTGTCGAGTTCGAGGAAGTTCTCGAAGTCCTTGCCCTCCATCCAGAAGGGGTCCCAGTTGTTCTGCTTGATGGTTTTCTGCCACAGGTCGGTGGCGGTGGCGCGCCGCACCACCGTCAGCAGTGCCGCCTTGCGGTAGGGCGGTACCTTGCGGCCGGTGAGCACGCCACGCCAGTTGGCGAGATCGGCATCGACGCCCTGTTCGCGCACCGACGCAATGCCCTGGAACGGCCGCTTCGACGACACGCCGATGGCGCGCAGCTTGCCGCTGGCCAGGCCTTCGCTGAACTCGCTGTAGCCCGAGATGCCCGCCGCGGCCTTGCCGCTTTCCAGCGCCTCGACCACTTCGGCGCCGCCGGGGTGCGCCTGATAGACCAGCGTCTGCGAGGCGTCGGCCACGCGCGCCAGCATGCCGGCGTACATGTGGTCCACGCCGCCGGCCGAGCCGCCCGCGATGACGGTGTTGGCCGCATCGGCGCGCAGCTGCGCGATCAGGTCCTTGGGCGTCCTGATGGGTGAATCGGCCTTCACCGCCACCACCTCGTAGTCGCTCGTGAGGCGGGCGATGGGCGCCACGTGGGCCATGGTGACGGCGGGCTTCTGCAGCGCCACCGCGCCGACCATGACCATGCCGCTCATCAGGATCGTGTCGGGGTCGGCATCGTATTTCTCGGCGTACTTCGCCAGGCCGATGGTGCCGCCCTTGCCGCCGACGTTCTCGTACACCACGCTGCCGACCGCGCCGGAGGCCAGCATCGCGGCACCGAGCGCGCGGCCGGTCTGGTCCCAGCCGCCGCCTTCGTTGGCGGGAATCACGATGCGCAGCTTGCTGCTCACGGGCGCGTCGGCGGCGTGCGCGGCGCGCGGCCAGAGGGCGGCATGCCCTCCGCCGGCTGCTGCGGCCGAGGCCGCGATCCATGCCGAGAAGCTGCGGCGGGAGAGGGGAGCGGAAGGCGACTGGGGCATCTTTTTTCCGGTTGTCTGTAGGGCCAGCCAGATGATGTCCGCGAAACGCGGCGATCCCGCGCCGCGGCGGGCAGGACAAACCCTGAGGCCCGCGCTCTCCCAGGGCCCTGCTGGAGCCCTTCTTCTTACTGGAATGCCACCTCGTCGAAGCTGCGCAGCTTGCGGCTGTGCAGCCGTGTCGAGCCTTCCGCGCGCAGGATGTCGATGGCGCGCATGCCGATGCGCAGGTGCTGCTCCACGCGCTCGCGGTAGAAGTGGTTGGCCATGCCGGGCAGCTTGATCTCGCCGTGCAGCGGCTTGTCGCTCACGCACAGCAGGGTGCCGTAGGGCACACGGAAGCGGAAGCCGTTGGCCGCGATGGTTGCGCTTTCCATGTCGAGCGCCACCGCGCGGCTCTGGCTGAAGCGGCGCTGCGGCTGGTTGCCGGGCAGCAGCTCCCAGTTGCGGTTGTCGGTGCTGGCCACGGTGCCGGTGCGCATGATCTTCTTGAGGTCGGGGCCTTCGTAGCGCGTGATGTCGGCCACGGCTTTTTCCAGCGCGAGCTGGATTTCCGACAGTGCCGGAATCGGCACCCACAGCGGCAGCTCCTCGTCGAGCACGTGGTCTTCGCGCACGTAGGCGTGGGCCAGCACGTAGTCGCCAAGCTGCTGCGTGTTGCGCAGGCCGGCGCAGTGGCCCAGCATCATCCAGGCATGCGGGCGCAGCACCGCGATGTGGTCGGTGATGGTCTTGGCATTGGCCGGGCCGACGCCGATGTTGACCATGGTGGTGCCGCTGCAGTCCTCGCGCACCAGGTGGTAGGCCGGCATCTGCGGCAGCCGCGGCGGCGCGGTGCCTTGGCTGCCGTCGAGCAGGTGGCCGTAGGTGCTGCTCGAACCGGCCGGCAGCCCGCGCCGGCGCGTGACCACGTTGCCGGGCTCGATGAAGGCGACGTACTCGCTGTTCTCGTCGGCCATCGCCTCGTGGCCCAGGCGCACGAACTCGTCGATGTAGAACTGGTAGTTGGTGAACAGCACGAAGTTCTGGAACCACTCGGGCGCGGTGCCCGTGTAGTGGCGCAGGCGGTGCAGCGAGTAGTCCACCCGCGCGGCCGTGAACAGCGACAGCGGCTGCGCCTCGCCATCGCGCGCCTCGTAGGTGCCGTTGGCGATGCCGTCGTCCATCACGCCCAGGTCGGGCAGGTCGAACACGTCGCGCATCAGGGCGCGGCGCTCGGCGCTCATGGTGCCTTCGATGTGGTCGTTCTCGGCAAAGGAGAAGTGGATCGGAATGGGCTGCGTGCTGGTGCCCACCTCGAGCTCGACCTGGTGGTTCTCCAGCAGCAGTCGGAACTGGTCGAGGTAGTACCGCGAGAACAGGTCCGGCCGCGTCAGCGTGGTCTCGTAGCGGCCGGGTCCGGCGACGAAGCCGTAGCTCAGGCCGGCGTTGGCAGGCGGCGTGTGGCGCGAGACGGTGTGGGTGTGCACCCGCACGAAGGGGTAGCAGGCCCGCACCCGGCCCGGCAGCGCCTCGCCGGCAACGAAGCGCAGCATCGATTCGCGCAGGTGGGCGAGGCCGCCCTGGTAGATGGTCTTGACCTGTTCGAGTGCGGCGGCGGCGTCGGTGAAGCGGGCGGGGGCGACGAAGGTGGGCATGTAGGGCATGCCTGTCATTGTGCAATGCCTGCGGTGTTTGCCTTGGGACCGCGTTGGGGTGCGTTGTTCAGGGCGCGCTCACGCCGACGGGGTGCCTTGCTCCGCGAATGTCCCCTGCACGGCCTCTCAAGCCAGCAGGCAGCCCAGCACCTTGCCCAGCATGTCGTTCACATCCGCAGCCTGCACCGCGCCCGGCAGCTCGATATCGCCGTGCATCACGAACACCGGCTTGCCCCACTTGAGCCCCATCGCCATCTCCGACAGCGTGCCCATGTTGCCGCCGATGGCGACCAGGCACACGCCGCTGCGCGCGACGATGCCGTTGCGCATCTCGCCCATACCGGTCGGGATCGCCACGCTGAGCCATTCGTTGGCATTGCGGTCGTCGTCCTCGGGCAGGATGCCCACGGCGATGCCGCCGGCTTCCACCGCCCCGCGCGAGGCGGCGGCCATCACGCCGCCGCGCCCGCCGCAGACCACTGCCATGCCCGCGCCGGCCAGTGCGTGCGCCACGGCATAGGCCGCCTCGCACTCTGCCGGGCCGCCGTCGCCGGGACCGATGATGGCCACCGGCTGGCGGTGGCGCGCCGGCCCCCACTGCTTCTGCGCCAGGCGCGTCAGCGCCTCAGTGACCGGCGCCGACAGCACCGTGCTCGCGCCTTCGCGTAAAGACATCGCCCACTCCCATCACGATCACACACACCACCATCAGCACCAGCGACAAGGCCGCCGCCACCGCGAAATCGGAACCGCCGTCGCCCACCTGCGCGAGCAGCATCAGCGGCAGGATGTTGAGCTGCGTGCCCACCAGCGCCAGCGCCGTGCCGTAGGTGCCCATCGCTATCGCGGCCACCATGCAGGCGTTCGACAACACCGAGGGCAGCACCTCGGGCACCACCGTGTCCCGGAAGGCGCGCGAGCGCGAAGCGCCCAGCGTGCGCGCCGCCTGCGCCGGGCGCAGGTCGAGGTTCGCGAACACCGGGTACAGCGACAGCGCCACGCGCGGAATCAGGTAGTAGGCGTATGCAAAGCCCAGGCCCGACACGCTGTAGATCCAGCTGCCGATGGCCGCCGGGTCTGCGCCCAGGCCCGCGAGCAGCTGCGTCACGAAGCCGGCGCGACCGAAGGCCAGGATGAAGCCGTAGGCGATCACCAGCCCCGAGAAAGCCAGCGGCAGGCCCAGCAGCGTCATCATCCATTGGCGCCGACCCTCGGGCTGGCGAGCGAGTTCGATCGCGATGCAAGTGCCCACCAGCGCCGACATGAGACCCGCCGCGAGCCCGAGCGCCAGCGTGTTGCGCAGCGCGCCGAAGAACAGCGGGTTGCCGAACAGCCGGCCGAAGGCGCTGCCGCCCTCGCCGAAGGCCTCGGGCAGCAGCGCCGCGAGCGGCACCGCGAAGAACAGCGCCATGAAGGCCCATGCGGGCCAGGCGCCAAAGCGTCGCATGCTGATTACTTCCCCAATGCAGCCTGGGCCCAGAGCTTGTCGACCTCGGCCTTGCGCTCCGACGCCTTCACCACGTCGAGCGGGCGGATCTGCGGCGCGGCCGGCATCTTGGCCGCGACATCGGCCGACAGCGGCGTACCCGGCACGGCGGGCCGCACGAAGCCCTGCGCGAACAGCGACTGGCCGGCCTCGCTCATGATGAAGTTGAGCCACAGCTTGCCGGCGTTCGGGTTCGGGCCGTTCTTCACGAGGCTGATGGCGTAGGGCGCGGCCACGCTGGCTTCCTTCGGGATCACGACTTCCACCGCGTCGCCCATGCCGTCGACGTGCTTGGCCTTCAGGCCGTCGTTCTCGTAGCTGATCCACACGGGGATCTCGCCCTTCAGGAACTTGGCATACGGCGTGGTGCCTTCCACGCGCAGCACGTTGCCGGCCGCATGCAGCTTGCCGAGGTAGTCGGTGCCGGGTTGCACGTTGTCGACGCTGCCGCCGTTGGCATACGCCGCCGCGAAGGTCAGCACCTGGCCGATGCCGGTGGAGCGCGGGTCGAGGTAGACCACCGTGCTCTTGAACTCGGGCTTGAGCAGGTCGGCCCAGCCGGTGGGCACGGTCTTCACCAGTTTCTTGTTGACCAGGAAGGCGATGTTGAGCGTGTGGATGGTGAACCAGCGGCCCTCGGCCTCGCGGAACACGGGCGGCAGCTTGTCGAAGTTGACAGGCTTGAAGGGCGCGACCACGTCCTTCTTCGCGGCATCGACGGCCGAGGCCGCGAAGTAATAGGCGGTGTCGGCCTGCGGGCGGCGCTTGGTCTTTTCGAGTGCGACCACAGTGGCGGCGGAGCCGATGTCGTTGTAGGTCAGCTCGATCTCGGGGTAGCGCTTCTTGAAGTCACGGAACAGCGACTTCCAGTTGGCCCACTCGGGGCCGGTGTCGAAGGAGACGCACAGGCCTTCCTTCTGCGCCTCGGCGTACAGCGCCTTCTCGCCCGCGTAGAGCTCGGGGCCGTCGAAGGCGAAGGCGGTGCGTGCCGCGAGCGTGGCCAGCGGCAGTGCGCCGGCGGCCTGGATCAGATGTCTGCGTTGCATGGTGGCTCCTTGAAGGAAAAGGTCAGTGGTCGAGTAAACGGAGGTGTTCGGGCGCGATGGCAATGGCTTCGTTGGCCGGCGCGGGCGACTCGGCGAGGAAGGGCTTGGGCGCTCCCTGCACTTCGAAGTCGTAGCGCGTGAGCGCGCCCAGGTAGCGCTGTGCGCCGGTGCGGCCCGCGAGGCGGTTCATGGCGTTGGGCGCCGGGTCGGGCTGGATGTGCTCGGGGCGCACCAGCACATGCACCGGGGTGCCGAAGGAGCGGCTGCCCGTCTCGGCGAAGAGCTCGGCAAAGCCCAGGTCCAGCCGGCCCGGCGAGGCCACCTTCGCGGGCAGGATCGTCGAGAGCCCCACGAACTCGGCCACCGCGCGGCTCGCGGGGTTCTCGTAGATGTCGCGCGGCGTGGCGATCTGCAGCAGCCGGCCGTCTTTCAGCATGGCCATGCGGTCGGCCATCACCAGCGCTTCTTCCTGGTCGTGCGTGACCAGCAGCGTGGTCGCGTTGAAGCGCTGCTGGATCGAGCGGATCTGGTCGCGAAGGTGGCCGCGCACGCTGGCGTCGAGCGCCGACAGCGGCTCGTCGAGCAGCAGCGCACGCGGGTCGATGGCCAGCGCGCGGGCAAGGGCCACGCGCTGCTGCTGCCCACCCGAGAGTCGCGCCACGGCGCGCTGCGAGAACTCGCCCAGCCCCACGATGTCGAGCAACTCCTGCGCGCGCTTGCGCCGCTCGGCCGTTGCCACCTTGCGCAGCTTGAGCCCGTAGGCCACGTTGTCGAGCACGCTCAAATGCGGAAACAGCGCATAGCTCTGGAACACCATGCCGATGGCTGGTGCACCGGCGTGCGCGACATGTCTTCGCCGCCGAGCATGATGCGACCGGTGTGGCCCGTCTCCAGGCCCGCCACCAGCTTGAGCAGCGTCGACTTGCCCGATCCGCTGGGCCCGATCACCGCGACCAGTTCGCCGGTACGCACGTCGAGCGACACGTCGTGCAGGCCGTGCGTGCTGCCGGGGTAGTTGTAGCTGACGTTGTCGAACAAGAGGCTCATGCGCGCTGCTTTACAAGGGAAGAAGAAAGAAGCGCCGACGCGCTGGCCAGCACAAGAAGGATCACCGTGGCCGCGCAGGCAAAGCCGGTGGCGCCGTAGAAGGCCTGCAGCAGCACGACTGGGTAGGTGCGGTTCTGGAAACTCGTGAGCAGGTTCGACACGCCGAACTCGCCCACCGATATCGCGGCCACCATCACCAGCCCGCTGATCAGGCTCTGGCGCAGGCTCGGCAGCACGATGCCGGTGAACTGCTGCCAGCCCGAGGCGCCGAGCGTGGCCGCGGCCTGCTCGAGCCGGCCCAGGTCGAGGTGGCGCAGGTCGGTCAGCAGCGTGTTGGTGAGATAGGGCAGCGTGAGGATCGCGTGCGCCGCGATCAGCAGCGGCATCGAGCCCAGCCAGGGCGCGAGGTCGGTGTTGAACACGATCATGTAGCCGAAGGCCAGCGTGATGGCCGGCACCGCCACCGGCGTGGCGCTCACGATCCGCGCGGCGAGGCTGCCGCCGCGCCGCGCGCCGTGGTACAGCGCATAGGCCAGCGGAAGCGCCAGCACGGTGTTGATGGCGCAGGCCGCCATGGCGACCACGAGGCTGCTCACGAAGGCCTTGCGGAAGGAGGTGTCGAGCCAGAGGTCGAGATACCACTGCCCGGTGATGCCCGTGGGCAGCAGCGTGTTGGTCCAGTTGCCGCCCACGCTGCCGACGAGCAGCAGGGCGATGGGCAGCAGCAGGTACAGGCCGTAGATGAGCGAGATGCCGCGAACCAAGGTTGTCTCCAGTATCATTGGCACCCGGCATACTTTCCGGATGCGCTACTGTCTGCGCCGGCCATGCCGCCGCGATGCTTCGAATTCTAGGAAGCGCATGCGAACTTATGGGTGAAAGTTGGATGACGACACTTGAGCAATCGGAAAGCGTTTTTCATTCAGCTTTCATCAACCGGAGCCATGCAGCATGAAGCGTGACTGCCCCACCATCCAGGAGCTGCTGGCCTTCGACGCCGTGGCGCGCCACGACAGCATCACGCTCGCGGCCGGCGCCCTGTGCATCACCGTGAGCGCGGTCAGCAAGCAGATTGCGGGGCTCGAAGCTTTCCTCGGCCGCGAACTGCTGCAGAAGAACGGACGCGGCGTGCAGCTGACCCCCCAGGGGCGCGTGTACTGGCAGAAGATTTCGGGTGGGCTGCGAGCGATTGAAACGGCGACCTTCGAGGCGCGCTCGGGCGATGCGGGCGCCGGACTTCTCACGCTGGCGAGCGTGCCCACCTTCCTCACCAAGTGGCTGATTCCGCGCCTGCCCGCCTTCAGCCAGAAGAGCCGCCACGTGATGCTGAGCTTCAGCCGCCACCTGGAGCCGAGCGACGGCATTCCGGCCGGCGTGGACGCCGCGATCCGCTACGGCCCCGACGGCTGGCCCGGCGTGGTGTCCGAATACATCGCGGGGCGCGAGTTCGTGCTGATCGTGGCGCGCTCGCTGGTCGAAGGGCGGCACCGCATCGCGCAGCCCGCCGACATCCTCGGCCACACGCTGCTGCACCACGAGGGCGCGCCGACCGCGTGGCGCCAGTGGGCCGCGCAACACGGCGTGCCGGAGGTGCAGACCGTGGCCGGCCCGCGCTTCGCGCAGTACTCCGCGTTGATCCAGGCAGCGCTCAACGGCCTGGGCATCGGCCTCGTGCCCAGGCTGCTGGTGCAGGAAGAACTGGCGGAAGGCTCGCTGCTGAGTCCCTGCGGCATGCCGGTGAGCGTGAACCAGGGGCACTATCTCTGCTATCGGCCGGACCGGCTCGACCTGCCGGCGTTCGTGGCGTTCCGCGAATGGCTGCTGCAAGAGGGCGCGGCCTCGCGCGGCGTGGAGGCCGAAGCATGAAACGGCCGTGTTGAGTAACCTCGTGGTCCGAACAGACAACGAAGGACACGATCGATGAAAGTCGCAGTCATGGGCGCCGGCGCAGTCGGCTGCTACTACGGCGCCATGCTGGCGCGCGCCGGACACGAGGTGGTGCTGATCGGGCGGCCCTCGCATGTGGAGGCCGTCAACGCCAGCGGGCTTCGGCTGGAGACCAAGGCCTTCGACGAATTCGTGAAGGTGGCAGCCAGCATCGAAGCCAGCGCAGTGCACGGCGCCGACCTCGTTCTGTTCTGCGTGAAGTCCACCGACAGCGAATCGGCCGCCGCGCAGATCAAGCCGCACCTCTCTCCCGGCGCGCTGGTGCTCACATTGCAGAACGGCGTGGACAACGACGAGCGCGTGCGCCCGGTGCTGCCGTCGAATGAGGTTGCAGCGGCCGTGGTCTACGTCGCCACCGAGATGGCGGGGCCGGGCCATGTGAAGCACCACGGGCGCGGCGAACTGGTGATTGCGCCTTCGCGCGTGAGCGAACAGGTCGCTCGGCATCTGGCCGCCGCGGGCGTGCCCACGCAAATCTCCGACAACGTGCGTGGCTCGCTGTGGGCCAAGCTGATCCTCAACTGCGCCTACAACGCACTGTCCGCCGTTACGCAGCTGCCCTACGGTGTGCTCGTCAAAGGCGAGGGCGTGGCCGAGGTGATCCGCGACGTGGTGGCCGAATGCCTCGCCGTCGCAAAAGCCGAGGGCGTTGTGGTGCCCGGCGACACCGACGCCGCCGTGCGCGGCATCGCGCAGACCATGCCTTCGCAATACTCGTCCACCGCGCAGGACCTCGCGCGCGGCAAGCTCAGCGAGATCGACCACCTCAACGGCCTGGTCGTGCGGCGCGGCGAGGCGCTCGGCGTTCCCACGCCGGCGAACCGCGTGCTGTTCGTGATGGTGAAGCTGCTCGAAGGCAAGCAGCGCTAGCCTGGCATCGGCTCGCGCATCGTCACGAACTCCTCGGCCGCAGTCGGGTGTATGCCGATGGTGCTGTCGAACAGCGCTTTCGTCGCACCCGCGCGCATCGCCACCGCAAAGCCCTGCACCACTTCGCCCGCGTCCGCGCCCACCATGTGCAGGCCCACCACGCGGTCGGTGGCCTTCTCGACCACCAGCTTCATGAAGGTGCGCTCGGTGCGGCCCGACAGCGTGTGGCGCAGCGACTTGAACTCGCTCGAGAACACCGTGACCTCGCCGAACTTCGCGCGCGCTTCGAGTTCGGTGTAGCCGCAGGTACCGATGTTCGGGTGCGTGAACACGGCTGTGGGAATGAACTCGTAGTCGAGCCGGCGCTTGCCCTTGCCGAAGAGTTCGTCGACCACCACCATCGCCTCGGCCAGCGCCACCGGCGTGAGCTGCACGCGCGTGGACACGTCGCCCACCGCATGGATCGACGGCACCGAGCTGCGGTAGTGCGCATCGACCGCGATGGCGCCGCGCTCGTCGAGCTTCACGCCCGCCGCCTCGAGGCCGAGCCCCTGTGTGTTGGGCACCCGGCCGGTGGCGAAGAGCACCGTGTCGGCCTCGATCTGCTGGCCGCGCGCCAGCGTGACGGCAAGCCCGTGCGGCCCGCGCGTGACCGAGGTGGCTTCGCAGTTCAGCCGCACGTCGACGCCGGCCTTGCCCATCTCGTTCGCAAGGAACTGCCGCACGTCGTCGTCGAAGCCGGTGAGCAGGTGCGCGCGGCGGTGCAGCTGCGTGACCTGGGCGCCGAGGCCGTTGAAGATGGATGCGAATTCACAGGCGATGTAGCCGCCGCCCACCACCAGCAGGCGCTTGGGGAAGGGGTCGAGGTCGAACATCGCATCGGAGCTCACGATGTGTTCGCGGCCCGGAATGTCGGGCACGTAGGGCGTGCCGCCGGTGGCCACCAGGAGGTGACGCGCGGTGTGGCGCTTGCCGTCGACTTCCACCGTGTGGGCGTCGGCCAGCTGCGCCCAGCCGGTGACGAGCGTGACGCCCGCGTTCTTCAGCAGCGAGGCATAGATGCCGTTGAGCCGCGTGATCTCTTTTGCGCGCTGCGACTTCAGGTGCGCCCAGTCGAACTGCGGCGCCTGCGGCAGCTTCCAACCGTAGCCGGCGGCTTCCTCGAACGATTCGGCATAGCCGGCGGCGTAGCTGTAGAGCTTCTTCGGTATGCAGCCCACGTTGACGCAGGTACCGCCGAGTTCGGCGGCCTCGGCGATGGCGACACGCGCGCCGGTTTGCGCGGCCATGCGCGCGGCGCGGACACCGCCGCTGCCGCCGCCGATGACGAAGAGATCGAAGTCGAATGTGGGCATGAAAGGCTCCTTGGCCGCCGACTGTAGCGGCGGGCCGAAGGAAGCGCTTCCGGCGGGACTTGCGCGGCGGCTGGCGTTCAGCGCGAGTCGGGCGAGGTCCAGAGCCTGCGCGGATCGTCGCTGCGCTGGCCTTGCGGCTGCGGCTGCTGCGGCGCTGGCGCGATGCCGTGCTGCTGCTGGATCGCGCGCAACTGGGCCTCCTGCGCCTGCCGCATCGCGTTCTGCTGGGCCTGAAGCTGGGCTTGCGCCTGCTGCTGCGCCTGTGCGGCGCGCAATTGCATTTCCTGCTGCTGGCGAAGCTGCTGTTGCTGTTGCTGGGCCTGCTGCTGGGTCGCGCGTTGCTGCTGCAGCTGCAGCTGCATCTGTTGCTGTTGTTGAAGCATCTGCTGCTGCTGCTGCTGCTGGGCTTGCGCCTGCGCCGCGCGCTGCTGCATTTCCTGTTGCTGGCGCAGCGCCTGCTGTTGTTGCTGTTGCTGCTGCCAGCGTTCCTGTTCGCCGCGCTGGCGCCCGTCCTGTTGGGCCCGCCAGTCCTGCTGCTGGCGCCAGTCCTGTTGCGGACGCCCGCCCTGCTGGCGCTGCCATTCCATCTGCTGTCGTTGCTGCAACTGTTGCTGCTGCGCCTGCTGGAGCTGTATCTGCTGCTGCCTCTCCATCAGCGCCGCCGCCGGCGGGACCACGGCGGCGGGCCGGCCGAAGCCACCGCCGAAGCCGTTGATCGCGACGCCCGGCGTGGGTGCCACCGGCACGCGCGCAAAGCGGTCGTCCGGCAGCCGCACGAGGTCACGACGGCCGAAGGGGCCGCGGCCGAAGCGGTCGGCGGGCAGCACGGTCACGGCGCCCGGCATCTGCTGGTTGGCATAGAAGTCGTTGCGCGGCCCGGCCTGACGGTTGTAGATGGCCATGCGGTTCACCTGGTCCACATAGCGCTGGCTCGCGTGGTAGCCGGGGCGCCATTGCTCGCCCGGGGCCAGCGGGAACCAGCCCACGCCGCTGCGGCCGTTGCCGATCTGGACGCCCGCGTTCGCACCGCCGCCCACGAAGCCGACCAGCGCCGGCGAATACACCGGCCGGCCGCTTGTCCGCCCCGGCACCCAGCCCCAGCGCGAACCCACGCGCGCCCAGCGGCCGTAATGGAAGGGTGCGAAACCCCAAGGCGCGGCATCGACCCAGGTCAGGCCCCACGGCGCGACGTTGACCCACTGGCCGTCGCGGTACGGCGCCCAGTCGGCATCGACGTTGCGCGGGAACCAGACGTCGCCGTACGTGGCGTCGTTCTGCCAGTCGCCGTAGTTGTCGAGCTGCAGGTAGCCGACCACTTCGCGCGACACGTAGCGCGCCGAGACCGACTGGTCCTCGATGCGGTTGCGCTCGGCCACCCAGGCGTCGAAGCCGCCAGCCTGCGGCGGCGCACCGCCCACGGCCGCGAGGTCGCGGCCCGACACGGTGAGCTGCTGGCGCGCGGCCAGCGACTGCGATTGGCCGTTCTCGCCATAGAGCGTGGCGCGGCCCGAGGCCACGGCCACCCAGGTGGTGCCGGCGGCCGGATCGGAGGCGATGCGGTATTCGCCCGGCGCGTCGATCACCACCGCGAGGTTGCCGGTGTCGACCTCGAAGCGCTGGCCTGCCAGCTCGTCGCGCACGCGCAGCTGCAGGTTGCCCTGGTTCGAGGTGATGCGCGCCGTGTCGTCGTCGAGCTCGGAGAACTCCACGTGCGTCTGCCCGTCGAGCCGCAGGGCTGCCGAGCCGATGTACACCTCGGCGCGGGCGTTGCGGTCGGTCCAGAGGCGGTCGCCGGTGGTGATGGGGCGGTTGGGCTGCGCGTCGTACCAGCTGTCGTCGCCGGCCGGCGCGAAGCTGATGGTGCCCTGGTGGAAGTTGAGACGGGCCACGCGGCCCGGCGGGTCCTGCTGGGCGCTGGCCGCGAGGCCGACGCACAGCATGGCCAGGCCGAGCAGCCAGCGGCGCAGCGTGGCGGAATGCATGGAAATGGCGGATGGGCTCATGGCGTTGTTCTCCCCGGTCGTTGGGACAATGCGAAAGCGCTGAATGTGTAACGCGCGAGAATCCGCTGCCGCTGTCATCGCCAACCCGCTGCTTGGTGAAGCGCGCGTGCATTCGGCAACCGGCTGTAAGGAAGAAATCCCCCATGAAAAACCAGGATCGCGCACGCCCCACGGGCGCCATGCGCTCCGAAACCGATAGCTTGATCGCGCTTTGCGCAGCGCTCGCCATGGTTCTGGCGGCCATGCCCGCCGCGGCCCAGCTGGCGCGCAAGCCCTCGTATTACCAGCAGCAAAACCAGCCTCTGCCCGACGGCCCGGCCGCGCAGCTCGCGCCGCGCCCCGCGGTGCCGTCGTCATTGCCCGCGCTGCGCAGCCAGGGGGACTTCGACCAGCTGGCGCGCGTCTACGACGCCGGCACGCCGATGCAGCTCGCGCACGTGCTGTTCGCCGTCGACCGGCAGGCGAAGCCGGCGCGCATGTACTACATCGACACGCCGCGCTACCAGCTGCACGTACGCTTCCTGCGCGACACCCGGCTCACGCCGAACACGATCAAGCGCGAGATCGACCGCAACTACCTCGTGCCCGACCGCCGCTTCCTGTTCGGCACGCTGAGCTGGCAGCAGAACATCGGCACCTTCACCTACGAGTTCTGGGAGGGCGACCGGCTCACTGCACCGCTGCTGCGGCAGGCCGACGCGCAGGTCAAGGCCAGCTTCTTCGCGCCCGTGAAGTTCAAGACCAACTCCACGCTGCACGAACGCGTGGCGAAGGAAGCCGGCATCGACTTCGTGAGCCAGGAGGCGCTGATCCGCGAGCAGCCATTTCTGCCGATGAACCTCGGCACCGCCACCGGCCGCGTGCGCATCGTGGACGACGAATCGGGCATCAACGCCCAGCTCGCACTTTTGCCCGACGACATCGCCGTGCTGCGGCAGGTGCCGATCAGCCTGCCGCCGGTGGCGGGCGTGCTGACCGAGCGGCCGTCGACCGCGCTGTCGCACGTCAACCTGCTGGCCAAGGGATGGGGCATTCCGAACGCCTACGTGCGCGACGCCGCCACGGTGCTGAAGGCGCATGCGGGCCAGTGGGTGGCATTGAAGGTCGCGGCCTCGGGCTACCAGGTGCGCCGCCTCGCGCCCGAAGAGATCGCCGCCCTGCCGCCGCGCGCCGTGCGCACCGCCGCCACCGGCGCGACGCCCGGCAGCGCGCGCGCCATCAGGCCCGACCTGCACGAAACCCGTCTGCTGCCGTTGGTCTCGCTGCGCGCGCGCAACAACGCGCAGTGCGGCACCAAGGCCGCGAACCTCGGCGCCATGCTGGCCGCGCACATTCCGGGTACTTCGGTGCCCGACGGCTTCTGCATTCCGTTCGCGCACTACGACCGCTTCATGCGCGCCAACGGCCTGGCCGAGCGCATCGCGCGCATGCAGCAGCAGCCAGGCTTCGCGAGCGATCCGAACGCCCGGCAGAAGGCGCTGGCGCAACTGCGCGACGAGATCGTGCAATGGCCGGTCGACGCGGCCACCGCCGCCGCATGGCGCGCCGCGTGGCAGTCGCAACTGGGCGGCGGCGGCGTGTTCGTGCGCAGCTCGTCCAACTCCGAAGACCTGCCCGGCTTCAGCGGCGCGGGGCTCTACACCACGGTGCCCAACGTCAAGACCGGCGATGCGCTCGAGGTCGCAGTGAAGAAGGTCTGGGCCTCGGTCTTCAACCCCGAGGCCTGGGAGGCACGCAGCGCCGCGGGCTTCGGCGCCGAGTCGGTGCTGATGGGGGTGTTCGTGCAGACCGCCATCGACTCGACCAACGCTGGCGTCATGATCACCCGCGACCCGTTCGATGCGGGGCATCCGCACGTCACCTACATCTCGGCCAAGCGCGGCATCGGCATCCGCGTGGTCGAGGGGCAGCGGGTGGCGGAGCAGGTGATGTATTCGAGCTGGTCGAAGGCGATCCAGGTGCTGAGCCGTTCGGCCGAAGAAACGTCGCTGCAGCTCGACAAGGAAGGCGGCGTGAAGGAAGTGCCGGTGGAGGTGGGCCGCAATGTGCTGACCGACGAGCTGGTGGTGCGCCTCGCCAACGTGGGCGCGGCTGTGAAGCGCACCTTCAACGCGGTGGACCAGGACATCGAGTGGGCCACCGTGGGCGACCGCATCGTGCTGCTGCAGGCGCGGCCATACGTGGAGCGGCGGCGCTGAGCCATCACTGCGGGGCGGCCGCGCCTCGATGGACCGGAAGGGCATTCAGCGGAATGCGCAGGTAGGCCACCCCGTTGTCATCGGGCGGCGGAAATCGCCCGGCGCGCACGTTGACCTGCATCGACGGCAGGATCAGCGTCGGCACGTCGAGCGTGGCGTCGCGCGCGGTGCGCATGCGCACGAATTCTTCTTCGCCGATGCCGTCGCGCACATGGATGTTGTGGGCGCGCTGTTCCGCCACGCTGCTCTGCCAGCGGGGCTCGCGCGTGGCGGGCGGATAGTCGTGGCAGACATAGATGGTCGTCCCGGGCGGCAGGGCGAGCAGCCGGTGCATCGAGCGATAGAGCTGGCGTGCGTCGCCGCCGGGGAAGTCTGCGCGCGCGCTGCCCAGGTCGGGCATGAAGAGCGTGTCGCCGACGAAGACCGCGCCGTCCACGAGGTACGCCATGTCGGCCGGCGTGTGGCCGGGCACCAGGAGCGCGACCGCCTCTGCGTCGCCGATGCGGAAGGATTCGCCGTCCTTGAAGAGATGGTCGAACTGGCTGCCGTCGGGCAGGAAGTCGCGCTCCAGGTTGTAGAGCGCGCGGAAGGTGGCCTGCACCGTGCGGATGTGCTCGCCGATGGCGATGCGCCCGCCGGCCTGCGACTGCACATGGCGCGCGCCCGAGAGGTGGTCGGCGTGCGCGTGGGTTTCCAGGATCCAGTCGACCTGCAGCGCCTGCTCACGCACATAGGCCAGCAGGCGGTCGGCGGAGGCGGTGCTGGTGTGGCCAGACCTGAAGTCGTACTCCAGCACTGGATCGATGATCGCGGCGTGCTTCGTGGCGTGGTCCCAGATCACGTAGGACACCGTGCCCGTCACGGGATCGAAGAATGCCTGGGTGGTGGTGCGGCGGGGCGCTGCGGTCGTCGTCATGGGCACTCCTTCAGTCAAGCCGTTGATATTATATTAATCGATATAATATTAGTGAGCTAACCGACATTGCCCTCCATGAAGGCTTCCACCCTCGTCATCGATCCCGAAGTGCTGCGCGGCGGTGCCCGCCAGGCGATCGCGGTGCTCAAGCTGCTGGCCAACGAAGACCGGCTGCTGCTGCTGTGCCAGCTCTCGCAGGGCGAGATGTGCGTGAGCGACCTCGAAAGCGCGCTGGGCATCCGCCAGCCCACCTTGTCGCAGCAACTCTCGGTGCTGCGCGCGGAAGGCGTGGTCAGCACCCGCCGCGAGGGAAAGAACATCTACTACAGCGTCGCCGATGCCGCGCTGCTCGACATCCTCGCGGTGCTCTACCGTCTCTACTGCCCGAAGGAGGACTGAAGATGGCCGCCATCGACTGGCCGCATTTCACGCCATGGACCGCGCTGGCCGGCGGCGTTCTCATCGGCATCGCCGCGGCGATGTTCGTGCTGCTCAACGGGCGCATTGCGGGCATCAGCGGCGTGCTGGGCGGTTTGCTGCGCCCCGTGAAGGGCGACGTGGCCTGGCGCGCGGCCTTCGTGCTCGGACTGATCGGTGCACCCGCCGCCTGCGGGCTGTTTGCCGTGCTGCCCGCGGCACGGATCGATGCCGGCTATGGCGCGCTCGCACTGGCCGGCCTGCTGGTGGGCGTGGGCACGCGTTACGGTGCGGGTTGCACCAGCGGCCACGGCGTGTGCGGCGTGGCGAGGCTGTCGCCGCGTTCGCTGGCCGCCACCGGGGCTTTCATGGCCACCGGATTCGCCACGGTGTTCGTGGCGCGTCATCTGTTGAACCTGTGATGAAGGAGCGATTCGCCCTCATGCCGACCGTCATCGCCTCCCTGCTCGCCGGCCTGGTCTTCGGGCTCGGCCTCATCGTCTCCGGCATGGCCAATCCGGCCAAGGTGCTCGGTTTTCTCGACCTTGCCGGCGCCTGGGACCCCTCGCTCGCATTTGTGATGGGCGGGGCGGTGATCGTGAGCGCCGCCGCCTTCCTATTCGCGCGCCGGCGCAAGCTGTCGCTGCTCGGCGCGCCGATCATGCTGCCCACCGCGCGCCGGATCGACCGTCGCCTCGTCGGCGGCAGCCTGCTGTTCGGCGTTGGCTGGGGTGTGGCGGGCTTTTGTCCCGGCCCCGCGCTGGTCTCGCTCGGCTCGGGCGAGCTCAAGGCCGCGGTCTTCGTGGGCGCCATGCTGCTGGGCATGGGCCTGTTCGAACTGATCGAACAGATGAAGAATCCCAGTGATTGAATACCGCGTCGCAGAAAAGGAAGGAAGCAAGGAAATGACCGAATCCGTGGAGAACAAAGGCTACGCTGGCGACGTGACGCCCGAGCAGGCGGCGCAATGGATGGCCAGCGGCGAGGCCGTGATGGTCGACGTGCGCACCGACGCCGAGCGCGAATGGGTCGGCTACGTACCCGGCGCCGTGCCGCTGGCCTGGAAACAGTGGCCGGGCATGGCGATGAACCCCGCGTTCGACGACGGCATCCGTGCCGCCGCCGAAGGCCGGAAGAAGCTGGTGCTGCTGTGCCGCAGCGGTGTGCGCTCCATCGCGGCCGCCAAGCGCGCGACCGAACTGGGCGCAGAGGCTTACAACATCCTCGAAGGCTTCGAGGGGAATCCGGACGACCAGGGGCATCGCGGACTCATCGGCGGCTGGCGCAAGCGTGGGTTGCCCTGGAAGCAGAACTGAGTCGTTCGGGGTGTGCTCACGCCGACGGGGCTCCCCGCAGCGAAATAAAGGAGGAGCCGAAGGCGGGGGGCATTCGCGCAGGGGAGCACCCGGTGCCATTCGCACGCACCCCGAAAGAAGCAAAAAGGCCCACCGATTCCTCGGCAGGCCTCGAGACTGCCCTCTTCGAGCGCCAGTTCAGAGCGGCGGAATGCGCAGCTTCTGCCCTGGATAGATCTTGTCGGGGCTGCTCAGCATCGGCTTGTTCGCCTCGAAGATCGCGTTGTACTTGTTCGGATCGCCGTAGTACTTCTTCGAGATGGCCGAGAGCGTGTCGCCCTTCACCACGTCGTGGTACTGCGCGGGCGGCGCGGCCGGTGCGACGAGGTTGTTCTCGACGCTCGTCACGTTCGCCACGTTGCCTGCTGCCAGCGAGGCTTTCTCGCTGGCCTCCTGCGATGGCGCCTGGCCCGCGAGGGTGACCACGCCGCTGCTCGCCGCATAGGTCACCTGGAGCCCCGTGAGGCCGAGGTTCTGCGTCTCGATGTAGGTCTTGATGGCCGCGGCGGCGGCCTGGTTGGCGTCTGGCGTGGCGGCCTGCGCCGACGGGCCGCCGAACAGTTTTTCACCCGCCTCCTTGATGAAACTGAGCAAACCCATGGTGTTCTCCTTGTGCCGTAGTTGGTGGATGGACCTGCCAATCTACCGGCGCGACGGGGCAGCGCCGCGTAGGCCCACGCCGCGTGTCGACGAGGTGCCAGCAGGAATAACGACAAAGTCGCAATAATCCCGCGCATGCCATCCCCCTTCCTCGCCATCGACATCGGCAACACCCGCCTCAAATGGGCGCTCTACGACTCGGCCCGCCCCGGCGCCGAGCTGCAGGCGCACGGCGCCGAATTCCTCGACCACATCGAACGGCTGGCCGACGGCCCCTGGGCCGACCTGCCGGCGCCCGGTTCCATGCTGGGCTGCGTGGTGGCCGGGGACGCGGTGCGCCGGCGTGCCGAGGAACAGATCGTCGAGCGTTTCGACTGCGCGCCGCGCTGGGTGATGTCCAGCGCGGGCGAGGCCGGCATCGTGAACGGCTACGACCATCCCACCCGCCTGGGCGCCGACCGCTTCGTGGCGATGATCGGCGCGCGCCACCGCATGCTCGCCGCAAGGCCGGGACAGCCGCCGCGGCCTATGGTGGTGGTGATGATCGGCACCGCCGTGACCGTCGAGGCGATCGACGCGGACGGCAGGTTCCTCGGCGGGCTGATCCTGCCGGGCCACGGCATCATGCTGCGCGCGCTGGAGTCGGGCACGGCCGGGCTGCACGTGCCGACCGGCGAGGTGCGCGAATTCCCCACCAACACCAGCGATGCGCTGACCAGCGGCGGCACCTACGCCATCGCCGGCGCGGTCGAGCGCATGGTGCAGCACGTGCGCTCGCACTGCGGCGCCGATCCGGCCTGCTACATGACCGGCGGCGCGGGCTGGAAGATGGCGCCGGTCATGAACGGGCACTTCGAGCTGGTCGAGAGCCTGATCATGGACGGCCTGCTCGTGATTGCCCGGGAGCGGGCGACGGCCTAGAAGCGGCTCAGGGGCGCATCAGCGCCTCGGCCACGGCATGGAACGCCGGCAGCGTCAGCGGGTCGTTGCCCGCATTGCCCGCCACCGGATGCGCGGCGTAGCGCACGATCACCACCTCGGCCTTCGGGTCCACGTAGATGCTCTGGCCGTGGATGCCGCGCGCCATGTAGGCACCGTGCGGGTTGTGCGACACCCACCACATGTCGCGGTACGACCAGCCCTTGAGCAGCGCATAGCCGGCCTTCACGAACTTCGCCGGGTCGCCGCCGCGCTGGATGTCGTCGACCACCGCCTTCGGAATGGCCTGCTGCCCGTTGGAGGCGCGCCCGCCGTTGCGCATGGTCTCGCCGAAGCGCGCGAGGTCGCGCAGCACGGTGTTGAGGCCGCCGCCGCCCGACTCGGTGCCGATGCGGTCGACCATGAAGTAGGCGTCCTGCTCGGCGCCGATGCGGCGCCAGATCTTTTCGCTCAGCAGGTCGGCCAGCGACTGGTTGCTGGCGCGGCGCACGATCCAGGCCAGCACCTCGGCGTTGACCGTCTTGTAGGCGAAGGCGTCGCCGTGCTCGCCTTCCTTCTTCAGCGTGACGAGGAATTCGTAGAACGACTTGGGTCCGATGTAGTTCTGGCCCTGCGTGAGCATGCCGCCGGCACGGGCGTAGTCCCAGATCTCGGCCTTCGGGTCGGCGTAGTTCTCGGAGTAGTGCACGCCGACGGTCATGTCCATCACCTGGCGCACGGTGGCGTCGCCGTACGCCGTGTCCTTGAGCTCGGGGATGTACTTGGTGACCGGTGCGGCCGGATCGAGCTTGCCTTCGTCCGCGAGGATGGCAGCCAGCGTGCCCACGAAGGACTTGGTGACCGACATCGCGATGTGCGGGCGCTCGGGCGTGAGTGCGCCGAAGTACTTCTCGTAGACCACCTTGCCGCGGTGCATCACGAGGATGCCGTCGGTGTAGGTGCCGGAGATCATCTGGGCGAAGTTCAGCGTCTGGTCGCTGCCTGCACCTCCAAGAGGCTTGAACGTCACGGCTTCGATCTGGACGGGTGACGTGGCCGCCGGCAGCGGGCTGGCCGCGCCGCTGCCGCGCCACACGTTGGCGGTGGGCACGGTCTCGCGCACGTGCGAGAAGCTCCAGCGCGTGCGCGGAAACACGCCGCCGGCCGGGTTGTCGAAGGTGATGAGTTTGTCCGGTGCGGGCGGGAAGCCCTTCATCCAGCCCAGCGCGTCGACCGAGGTGGCCGCGGGGTCGGGCAGCGCGGGAGGCGTGGGCGTCTGTGCGGAAGTGGTGTTCACGGCGAGCAGGGTGAATGCGGCGGCGATCGCCGTGCGAACGAAAAAGGGCATGTTGTTGTTCTCGGTGAAAGGATCAACGGCCGCTGAAGCGCGCTGGCCGGCGTTCGACGAAAGAGCGCACGCCCTCGGCGGCGTCCTCGCTGTTCGACAGGCGTTTCTGCGTCTCGATGAATTCCGACACCGCGGCCAGCGGCCCGTGCTCGATGGCCTTCAGCACGTTGAGCCGCGTGGCCACCACCGCCAGCGGCGCCTGGGCGGCGATGCGCTGCGCAATGGCCAGCGCCGCGTCGAGCTCCTGGCCGGCCGGCACCACCTTCTGCACGAAGTTGAGGCGATAGGCTTCGGCGCTGTCGAACTCGTCGGCCGTGAGCAGGTGCAGCATCGCGTTGCCCAGGCCGGCACGCTCGGCCATGCGCAGCGTGGCGCCTCCCGTGGCCATGATGCCGCGCTGCACTTCCATCTGCGAGAAGCGGCAGTCGTCGGCGGCCACCACGATGTCGGCGCCCAGCATCAGCTCGATGCCGACCGTGAAGCAGATGCCCTTCACGGCAGCCACCATCGGCTTGGTGCGGCGGCGGTAGCCTTCGAGCCCGAAGTCATGCGGCTCCACCAGGCCCTGCGGGACCGCCTTCTCGCCACGCTTCATGTACTCGGCCACCGCCGGCAGGTCGAGGCCTGCCGTGAAGTGGTCGCCGAAGGCGTGCAGCACGCCCACGCGCAGGTTCGGGTCGTCGTCGAGCCGGGTGTAGGCCTCGGCGAGCTGCCTGAACATCGGCGGCGTCCAGCCGTTGCGCTTGGCAGGGCGGTTGATGCCGATCAGCAGCACGTGGCCGAGCACCTCGGTGTCGATGCAGCCTTCTGCCGGTGGGATTGTGGGCGTGGCGGTCATGGCGTTCTTGTCTCCTTGTTGTTGTTTTCGCTCGATCAGTACGTGTAGACGCCGCGGCCCGTCTTGCGGCCCAGCTGGCCCGCGGCGACCATTTCCTTCAGCAGCGGGCAGGGGCGGTACTTGGAGTCGCCGAACTGCTCCAGGTACACCTCCATCACGGCCAGGCACACGTCCAGGCCGATCATGTCGGCCAGTGCCAGCGGGCCGATCGGCTGGTTGCAGCCCAGCTTCATGCCGGCGTCGATGTCTTCCGCCGTGGCGATGCCCTCGGCCAGCACGAAGAAGGCCTCGTTGATCATCGGCACCAGGATGCGGTTGACCACGAAGCCCGGCGCGTTCTTCACGGTGATGGGCGACTTGCCCAGGCGCTCGGCCAGTTCCTTCACCGTGTCGTGCGTGGCGTCGCTCGTGAGGTAGCCGCGGATCAGCTCCACCAGCGCCATCATCGGCACCGGGTTGAAGAAGTGCATGCCGATGAAGCGGTCGGGGCGCGAGGTGGCGGCGGCCAGCTGCGTGATCGAGATCGACGAGGTGTTCGAGGCGATGATCACCTCGGGTGCCAGCATGTCGTCGACCTGCTTGAGGATCTTCAGCTTGAGCGCGTGGTTCTCGGTGGCCGCCTCGATGACCAGCTGTGCGCTCTTCAGGTCGTCGTAGTTGGTCGAGCCCTTGATGAGCGCCAGCGCGGCGGTCTTCTGCTCGGCGGTGAGCTTCTCTTTCTTGATCAGGCGGTCGAGGCTGCCCGACACCGTGGCCAGGCCCTTGTCGACCGCCGCCTGGGCGATGTCGACCATCACCACCTTCACGCCGGCCACCGCGCAGGCCTGCGCGATGCCGTTGCCCATCGTTCCGGCGCCGATGATGCCGACAGTCTGAATAGCCATGAGAAAACTCCTTGAGAGAAAACGAAAAGAAGGGTGCGCGAGGCTGGCGCCGCGGCGAAAACTTCGATTGTGAAGCAGCCCCCGGGCCGCGCCGTTGCCGCGTGCGACACCGTCGGCCCGCCGGTGGCTTACAGTGCGGCGGTTGCTTTTTCCCCCGCTTTCCACCGCTTTCTCCGACCTCCGACCATGACCACCCTCGGCACCCCCCTTTCCCCCTCGGCAACCCGCGTGATGCTTCTCGGCTCCGGCGAACTCGGCAAGGAGGTGCTGATCGCCCTGCAGCGCCTCGGCGTCGAGACCATCGCGGTCGACCGTTACGAGAACGCCCCCGGCCAGCAGGTGGCGCACCACGCGCGCACCATCACCATGAGCGACCCCGAGCAACTCAAGGCGCTGATCGAGGCCGAGAAGCCCGCGCTGGTGGTGCCCGAGATCGAGGCCATCGCCACGCCCATGCTCCAGCAGCTCGAAGACGCGGGTGTGGTGCGCGTGATTCCCACCGCCCGCGCCGCCCGCCTGACCATGGACCGCGAAGGCATCCGCCGCCTGGCCGCCGAGACGCTGGGCGTGCCCACCAGCCCCTACAAGTTCTGCGACTCGCTGGCCGAACTGCAGGCGGCCATCGACGCAGGCATCGGCTACCCCTGCATCGTCAAGCCCGTGATGAGCAGCTCCGGCAAGGGCCAGAGCAAGATCGACGGCCCGGCCGACGTGCAGAAGGCCTGGGACTACGCCATGGCCGGCGGCCGCGTGAGCTACGGCCGCGTGATCGTCGAGGGCTTCATCGACTTCGACTACGAGATCACGCTGCTGACCGTGCGCGCCAAGGATGCCGCAGGCGCCGTGGAAACCAGGTTCTGCGACCCCATCGGCCATGTGCAGGTGAGCGGCGACTACGTGGAAAGCTGGCAGCCGCACCCCATGGCGCCCGCCGCGCTGCAGAAGGCGCAGCAGATCGCGCAGGCCGTCACGGCCGACCTCGGCGGGCAGGGCCTGTTCGGCGTCGAGCTGTTCGTGAAGGGCGACGAAGTCTGGTTCAGCGAAGTCAGCCCCCGCCCGCACGACACCGGCATGGTCACCATGGCCACGCAGTGGCAGAACGAGTTCGAGCTGCATGCGCGCGCCATCCTCGGCCTGCCGGTCGACACCTCGCTCAAGAGCCCGGGCGCCAGCGCCGTGATCTACGGCGGCGTGGACGCCACCGGCATCGCCTTCGACGGCGTGGCCGAGGCCTTGCAGGTGCCCGGCAGCGACGTGCGCCTGTTCGGCAAGCCCGAGAGCTTCACCAAGCGCCGCATGGGCGTGGCGCTGGTGCATGCAGCCGACACCGGCACCGCTCGCAGGCTCGCCAAGGAAGCCGCCTCGCGCGTGAAGCCGCGCAAGGCATAGCCAGTTTCCGCAAGCCGCGCCGCAGCGGCGCGGGCATGGTGCGGGGGGATCGAGCGACGCCCGCTCGACCTCCCGGAGACACCATGCTGCATCCCCAGGCGCGCGCCTTGCTCGACTTCATCGAGGCGCGCGGCATTCCGCCGACTCACACCCTCTCGCCTGCCGACGCGCGGGCCTTCTATCGCGAGCGCCGCGCCGCCTTGCAGCCGCTGCCGGCCGAGGTGGCCGAGGTGCGCGACCTGGCCGCGCAAGGGCCGCACGGCCCCATCCCGGTGCGTCTGTACAGGCCCCTGGGTTCGGGCGCCGGTCCGCTGCCGGTGCTGGTGTACTACCACGGCGGCGGCTGGGTCATCGGCGACCTCGACACGCACGACGTGCTGTGCCGCGAACTGGCCAACGGCGCCGGCTGCGCCGTGGTCGCGGTCGACTACCGCATGGGCCCGGAGCACCGCTTTCCCGCAGCGGTGGACGACGTGCTCGCCGCCACCCGCTGGGTGCGCCGCGAGGCCGTCGCGCTGGGGCTCGATGCGAGCCGCCTCGCCGTGGGCGGCGACAGCGCGGGCGGCAACCTCGCGGCCGTGGTGTCGATCGCCGCACGCGATGCCGGCGACCTGCCCATCGCCTACCAGCTGCTGATCTACCCGGCCACCGACATGCGCCGCGGCCATCCATCGCACCATGCCAACGGGCAGGGCTACCTGCTGACCAGCGACACGATGACGTACTTCCACGACCACTACATCACCGACCCGGAGCACGACCTCGACTGGCGTGCTTCGCCGCTGCTGCACACCGACCTCGCGGGCCTGCCGCCGGCGCTCGTCGTCACGGCCGGCTACGACCCGCTGCGCGACGAAGGCGCCGCGTATGCCGAGGCGCTCACGGCCGCCGGCAACAGCGCCGCGTACGTGTGCTTCGAGCGCCAGATCCATGGCTTCATCACCATGGGCAAGGTGCTCGACGAGGCCGGCACCGCGGTCGCGCTCTGTGCCGCCGAGCTGCGCCGCGCGTTCGCGCGGGCCTAGGGAAAGTCCCCGCGCAAATGCACGCCGCGCCGCCGGCCTGCGCCGCTACGATCCAGCGAGCGCGACACCATCCACCGTTGGCAATCGACCCCCGATGCAGGAGACAGGCACCATGCAGCGAACGAGGACTGCGCCGTCGGACAACGGCGGCGCACCACAGGGTGAACGCCTCATGTGGCTCACGCCGCAACGCGTGTTCTACGCCGGGCTGCTCGGCGCGGCCGCCGAGCGCACGATGGGCGGGCACGGCGTGTACCTGGCGCCCGCGGGCGTGCCGCCGATCCGCATCCGCATCGGCGGCGGCGCCTGGCAGGCGGGCGAGCTGATCGTGGTGCCGCCGCAGGTGCCGCACCATGTCGAGAGCGAGCATCCGCTGATCTTCAACCTGTTGATCGAATCGGAATCGGTCGACCCCGCGCGCTTGCCGGCGTTCATGCGGCACTGCGGCCCGGTCGATGCGCCCGCCTTCGCGCGGCGTGTGCGCGAGGTCCATGCGCACCTGCTCGCGGCCTCGGGCCGCGGCTCGGAATTCGACGGCTTCGATTTCGATGCGCTGTTCTTCGGCGAGGTGCTTGCGCCGCGACCGATCGACGCGCGCATCCGCAAGGTCATCGACACCCTCGTCGCCGACCCCGCGGCGCCCGCCTCGGCCGAAGACTGCGCGGCCTCGGTGCACCTGTCGTTCTCGCGCTTCCTGCATCTGTTCAAGCAGGAGACCGGCATGGCGTTTCGCGCCTTCCGGGCCTGGAAGCGCGCGCGCAGCCTGCTGCGCTACGTGCGCCAGGCCGGCACGCTGACCGATATCGCGCTGGACACCGGCTACCCCGACTCGACGCACTTCAGCCATTCGATCCGCCAGGTCTACGGCCTCAAGCCCAGCGACATCGTGGCCGGATCGCGCCGGCTTGCGCTGCACGACGCGGCGGGCGGCTTCAGGCAGTAGGCGCGAAGAGGCCCCATGCAGATCCTCCAACTCCTGCTGTCGGGCATTGCGCAAGGTTGCATCTACGGCCTGATCGCGCTGGGCTTCGTGCTGATCTACAAGGCCACCGAAACCGTGAGCTTCGCGCAGGGCGACCTGATGATGCTCGGGGCCTTCGGTGCGTTCGCGGGCATGTCGCTGTTCGGCCTGCCGTTCTGGCTCGCGGCCATCCTTGCCGTGGTGGCGATGGCGGCTTTCGGCGTGCTGCTCGAACTGGTGGTGATCCGGCCGATCCTCGGGCAGCCGCAGTTCTCCATCGTGATGCTCACGATCGGCATCGCCTACGTGGCGCGCGGGCTCATCACCATGGTGCCGGGCATCGGCACCGACACCCACACGCTCCCCGTGCCCTACAAGGACCAGATCTGGAAACTGGGCGAGCTGGTGGTCAACCTCGAGCAGCTCGCGATCATCGTCGCCACCGCCATCCTCTGCGCCCTGCTGTTCGCGATGTTCCGCTACAGCAAGCTCGGCATCGCAATGCAGGCCTCGTCGCAGAACCAGCTGGCGGCCTACTACATGGGCATTCCGGTGAAGCGGCTCAACGGGCTGGTGTGGGGCCTGGCGGCGGCGGTCGCGGCCATCGCGGGCATGCTGCTCGCGCCCATCACCTTCGTGCACGCGAACATGGGCTTCATCGGGCTCAAGGCCTTTCCGGCGGCGGTGGTCGGCGGTTTCGGCAGCCTGCCGGGTGCCATCGTCGGTGGGCTGGTCATCGGCATCGTCGAGTCGTTCGCGGGCTTCTATCTGCCCGATGGCTTCAAGGACACGGCGCCGTACATCGTGGTGCTGTTGATGCTTATGATCAAGCCGAACGGTCTGTTCGGCGAGAAGCTGCGCAAGAAAGTTTGATCGTTCATGCGCTTCATCTTCAAGACCAGCTACGACCAGGACATCCGCCTTGCCCGGCACGGCGGGCATGTGTTCTGGTACGGCCTGCTGGTGGCGTTCCTGGTCGTCGCACCATGGGTGATCGACGAATACTGGCTCGCGCAGCTGACCTTCGTGCTGATCTACGGGATCGTCGGCCTGGGGCTCATGCTGCTGGCCGGGTTCACGGGGCAGTTCTCGATCGGGCATGCGGCGTTTCTTGGCGCGGGCGCTTACACGCAGGGCGTGCTGACGAACGCCGGTGTGCCGTTTCCGGTTGCGCTGATCGCGGCCGCGGCGCTGTCGGCGGCCGTGGGCGTGGTGGTCGCGCTGCCGGCGCTGCGCGTGAAGGGCATCTACCTGGGCATCGCGACGCTGTCGTTCGGCTTCATCGTCGAGGAAGTGTTCGCGCGGTGGGAGAGCGTGACGGGCGGCAATGCCGGCCTGCATGTGAAGGCGCCGGAGATATTCGGCTGGTCGCTGGGCTCGGGCGATGGCTTCTACTTCCTGTGCCTGGTGGTTGCGGTGATTTCCACCTTGGGCATCCTGAACCTGCTGCGCTCGCCGACGGGGCGCGCCTTTGTCGCGATCCGCGATTCGGAGATCTCGGCGCAGAGCATGGGCATTCACCTCGCACGCTACAAGACGATGTCGTTCGCGATCTCGGCGGCACTCGCGGGCCTGGGCGGGGCCTTGTATGCGCACAAGCTCAGCTTCATCTCGCCGGACCAGTTCAGCATCCTGCAGTCGATCGACCTGCTGCTGATGGTGGTGATCGGCGGGCTCGGTTCGGTGCACGGCGCGTTCCTGGGTGCGATCTTCCTGATCGCGATGCCGCAGCTGATCTCCATTGGCAAGGACTGGCTGCCGGCGGTCATCGGCCAGGCGCCGGGGCTGCAGGGGCTGGTTTATGGCGTGGTGCTGATCGCCTTCGTGCTGTTCGAGCCGCTGGGGCTGTACGGACGCTGGCTGAAGATCCGCACCTGGCTGCAGCTGTTTCCGTTCTACCGCAGGGGGCTGTTCAAGCGGCAGAAGTCGTTCACCAAGTCGGACCGGCTGAGATGACACTCCCCCAGGCTTCGCGCACTCCGTGTCGCTTCGCCAACCCCCTCGCCGGGGGCGACACCTGCTGCCCGGCAAAGCCGGTTCCGCGGTGTCCTGCGAACGGGGTGCGGCAGTCCTGCGCGCCGGCGAGTGACGGAGCCCAGAGATGAGCGGCGACATTCTTCTTTCGGCCAAGGAGCTGAGCGTGCGCTTCGGCGGTGTGCTGGCGGT
Organism: Variovorax sp. CF313; assembly: GCF_000282635.1. Lineage (GTDB taxonomy): Bacteria > Pseudomonadota > Gammaproteobacteria > Burkholderiales > Burkholderiaceae_C > Variovorax. Next base: position 19,722 of record NZ_AKIW01000014.1, on the reverse strand, counting down.
CAACAAGGTGAGCTTCGACGTGCGGCGTGGCGAGGTGTTCACGCTGATCGGGCCGAACGGGGCGGGCAAGACGACGGTGTTCAACCTGATCAGCCGCATCTACACGCCGACCATGGGGGAGATCACGTGGCATGGCGAGGAGGGCGGCGCCATTGCGCTGACCCAGCAGGCCCCGCATGCGATTGCCGCGCTGGGCATTGCGCGCACCTTCCAGAACATCGAACTGTTCGAGCACGCGACGGTGCTGCACAACCTGCTGATCGGCCGGCACACGCACCGGCAGACGGGGTTCTGGAGCGAGGTGTTCTTCACGCCCGCCACGCGGCTCGCGGAGATCGAGGCGCGCGAGAAGGCGGAGCAGGTGATCGAGCTGCTGGACCTGCAGCACCATCGCGATTCGATGGTGGCGGGGTTGCCCTATGGCGTTCGCAAGGTCGTCGAGCTGGCGCGTGCGCTGTGCACGGAGCCGAAGCTGCTGCTGCTCGATGAGCCTTCTTCGGGGCTCAATGTGGAAGAGACGGCGGACATGGCGTTCTGGATCCAGGACATCCAGCATGAGCTGGGTGTGTCTGTGCTGATGGTCGAGCACGATATGTCGCTTGTTTCCAAGGTGTCCGACCGGGTGCTGGCGATGAACATGGGCGAGGTGCTGGCTACCGGCTCTCCTCGCGAGGTGCAAGCCGATGCGCGGGTTGTCGAGGCCTATCTCGGGACCGTGGACGACGTGAGCAGCTTGAGGAGGACGGCGGCATGAGCGACGCAGTCCTTCAGCTTCTCAACGTAGAGAGCGCCTACGGTCCGATCAAGGCGATCCGTGGCGTCAGCCTGAAAGTCAGGCAGGGCGAGATCGTGACCGTGCTCGGTTCGAACGGCGCAGGCAAGACGACCATCCTCAAGACCATCTCCGGAATCATCGACCCCCGCAAGGGCAGCATCGAATTCCAGGGCAGGAACATCACCGCCAAGGACCCGGCCCACATCGTCCAGCAGGGGCTGAGCCACGTGCCCGAAGGCCGCGAGGTGTTCCCGCTGCTGTCGGTGAAGGACAACCTGCTGATGGGCGCCTACACCCGCAAGGACCGCGACGGCGTGGCGCGGGACATGGAGACGGTCTACACCTACTTCCCGATCCTGCGCGAGCGGGCCACGCAGGACGCGGGGCTGCTGTCGGGCGGCCAGCAGCAGATGCTCGCCATCTCGCGCGCGATCATGGCCGCGCCGCATCTGATTCTTCTGGACGAACCGAGCCTCGGGCTGAGTCCGAAACTGACGAAAGAGATCTTCGAGATCGTCGTGCGCATCAACCGCGAGCGCGGCACCACCATCCTGCTGGTCGAGCAGAACGCCAACATGGCGCTCAACGCCGCCGACCACGGCTACGTGCTGGAGAACGGCCGCATCGTGATGGAGGACACCTGTGAACGCCTGCGCGAGAAGGAAGACATCAAGGAGTTCTACCTCGGCGTGAAGGACGACGGCGTGCGCGGCGAGCGGCGCTGGAAAAAGAAGAAAACCTGGAGATAGCCGCCATGCAAGGACTCTGGGACCTCGACGCCTTCGCACCCCGGCTCGACGTCGTCGTGCCCGGCGACACCATTCCCGCGATGTTCTGGAACGCCGTGAAGCAGCGCGGCGACAACATCTGGATGCGGCAGAAGGAACTGGGCATCTGGCGCAGCTGGAGCTGGCACCAGACCGCCGACGCGGTGCGCGAGATCGCGGCCGGCCTCCAGTCCATCGGCTTTGCGCCGGGCGAGTGCGCGTCGATCCTGTCCAACACCGTCATCGAATGGGTGCTCGCCGATCTCGCGGTGCTGAGCTGCGGCGGTGTCTCCAATGGCATCTATCCGACCGACGCGGCCTCGCAGGTGCACTACCTTTGCGAAGACTCGGGCACCACCGTGCTCTTCGTGGAAGACGACGAGCAGCTCGACAAGGCGCTCGAGGTGCGCGCCGGCCTGCCGCGCCTGCGCTGCTTGGTCGTGTTCGACATGGAAGGCCTGCGCGACCTCGACGATGCAGCGGTGATGAGCCTCGACGCGCTGCGCGCGCTCGGGCGCCAGCACCTGGCCACCGATCCGCAGGCGGTCGAACGTACGGTTGCCGCCTGCCGCCCTGAAGACCTCGCCATCCTCGTCTACACCTCGGGCACCACCGGCAAGCCCAAGGGCGCCATGCACAGCCATGCCGGGCTCGTGTACACCGCGCGCGGCTACAACACGCTCGTCGCGCAGGACCAGACCGACGAGCGCATGTGCTTCCTGCCGCTGTGCCACATCGCCGAGCGCATGGGCGGCGAGTACTTCGCGATGTACACCGGCGCTATCCTCAACTTCGTCGAGAACCCCGAGACCGTGCCGGAGAACGTGCGCGAGATCGCACCCACGGTGTTCACGGCCGTGCCGCGCGTGTGGGAGAAGTTCTATTCGGGCGTGATGATCGCCCTGAAGGAGGCGAGCCCGCTGCAGCAGGCGGCCTACAGGTGGAGCATCGGCGTGGGCGAGGAGATCGCCAACCGCGTGCTGGCGGGCGAGCCGGTGAGCTCGCCGCTGAAGTTCAGGTTCAGGCTCGCGCGCATGCTCGCGCTGGACAACGCGCGCAAGCTCATCGGCATCCACCGCGCGCGCTTCCTGGTGACGGGCGCGGCGCCCATCTCGCCCGAGCTGGTCAAGTGGTATCTCGCGCTGGGCGTGCCGATGCTGGAGGTGTGGGGCATGACGGAGTCGTGCGGCGCCTCGACCGCGGTGCCGGCCACGCGCATCAAGCCGGGCTCCATCGGCCCGGCCACCGGCTACAACGAGGTGCGCCTCGACCCCGCCACCGGCGAGATCCTGGTGCGCGGCCCCAATGTCTTCATGGGTTACCTCAACCTGCCCGAGAAGACGGCCGAGACCATCGACGCCGACGGCTGGCTGCACACCGGCGACGTGGGCACGATGGACGAGGACGGGTATTTCCGCATCACCGACCGGATGAAAGACATCATCATCACGGCGGGTGGGAAGAACGTGACGCCCAGCGAGCTGGAGAACGAGCTCAAGTTCAGCCCCTACATCACCGATGCCGTGGTCATCGGCGACAAGCGGCCGTACCTCACGGTGATCGTCATGATCGATCAGGAGAACGTCGAGAAGTTTGCGCAGGACCACGACGTGCCGTTCAGCAACTACGAGAGCCTGACGCGCACGAAGGAAGTGCAGGATTTGATCCAGGGCGAGATCGATCGCGTCAACGCCAGGTTCGCGCGCGTCGAGCAGATCAAGAAGTTCTTTCTGCTCGAAACGCAGCTCAGCGCCGAGGACGAGGAGCTCACGCCCACGATGAAGCTCAAGCGCAAGCTGGTGCAGACCAAGTACGCCGGCCGCATCGACGCCATGTACCGCTGACCTCTTTTTTTGCCAACCCGAGGAGACACCGCTATGACGAAGCTCAAGACACTGACGACGCTGGCCGTGCTGGGCCTGATCGCGACGCTCGCATCCGCTCAGCAGCAGGGCGTGAGCAAGGACGAGATCCGCATCGGCACGATCCAGGACCTGTCGGGTCCGCTCGCGGGCTTCGGCAAGCAGGCGCGCAACGGCATGCAGCTGCGCGTGGACGAACTCAACGAGCAGGGCAGCCTCAATGGGCGCAAGCTCAAGCTCTTCGTCGAAGACTCGGGCTACGACCCGAAGAAGGCCGTGCTGGCGGCGCAGAAGCTGGTGAACCAGGAAAAGATATTCATCATGGCCGGCCACATCGGCACGGCGCAGAACATGGCGGCGATGCCGGTGCAGTTCGAGAAGAACATCGTCAACTTCATGCCGATCACCGCAGCGCGCGAAATGTACGAGCCGCTCAATCGGCTGAAGTATTCGTTCGCAGCCACCTACTACGACCAGATCCGCCTGGCCCTGCCCAAGATGATCAAGGAGAAGGGCGCCAAGAAGGTCTGCACCATCTACCAGGACGACGAGTTCGGCCTCGAGGTGCTGCGCGGCGCCGAGGCGGGCCTGAAGACCGCCGGCATGGAGCTGGCCGAGAAGACCTCGTTCAAGCGCGGCGCCACCGACTTCAGCTCGCAGGTCGCCAAGATGAAGGCCGCCAACTGCGACCTCGTGGTGCTCGGCACCATCATCCGCGAGACCATCGGCACCGTGGGCGAGTCGCGCAAGACGGGTTTCAACCCGACCTTCCTGGGCTCGAGCGCGGCCTACACCGACCTGATCCACAAGCTGGGCGGCAAGGCGATGGACGGCATCTACGCCACCATGACGGTGCAGAACCCGTACACCGACGAGCAGTCGCAGCCGCTGCGCTTCTGGGCCAACAAGTACAAGACCAAGTTCAACGAAGACCCGACCGTGTTCTCGGTGTACGGCTACGTGATCATCGATTCGTTCATCAAGGCGGCGACCAAGGCCGGGCCGAACCTCACGACCGACAGCTTCATCAAGGCGATGGACAGCATGACCTTCGAGCCCGACATGTTCGGCAGCCCGAAGAGCAGCTACACCGCCACCAAGCGCCTGGGCAACGACCTGTCGCGCCTGTCGCAGATCAAGGATGGCAAGTGGGTGGTCGTGTCCGACTATGTGACACCCTGACCCGGCGCTCCCCCATGCTTCGCGCACTTCGTGTCGCTGCGCACACCCCCTCGCCGGGGGCAACACCTGCGGCCCGGCAGAGCCGGTTCCGCGGTGTTCCGCGATGAAGGTGCACGGCCTGGTGCAGGTTTATATTTGCGGCGAATTCCTCCGGTGAAGAGACCGCAATGCCACAGTACTGGTTGATGAAATCCGAGCCCGACGAGGTCTCGATCGACGACGCGCTCGCCGCGCCCGGCGCCACCGTGGCCTGGACCGGCGTGCGCAACTATCAGGCACGCAACTTCATGCGCGATGGCATGAAGGTCGGCGACGGCGTGTTGTTCTATCACTCGAGCTGCCCGGAGCCCGGCATCGCGGGCATTGCGCGCGTGGCCTCGGGCATCAAGCCCGACCCGACGCAGTTCGATCCGAAGTCGCCCTACTACGACGAGGCCTCGAAGAAGGACGATCCGCGCTGGCTGCTGGTGGATGTGCAGGCGCTGCGCAAGACGCGGCTGCTCTCGCTGCCCGAGCTGCGCGCCAGGCCCGAGCTGGCCGACCTGGTCGTGCTGCGCAAGGGCAACCGGCTGTCGATCACGCCGGTCGAACCCGCGCACTGGCGGATCATCGAGAAGATGCTGGGCTGAATGAATCAGCCCACGCGCTGCAGGATCGGAAACAGCTTCCCCAGCCCATCGGCCATCACCTCTACCGCGAGCGCCGCGAGGATCAGCCCCATGAGCCGCGTCATGATGTTGATGCCCGTCTTGCCGAGCACGCGCGCAATGGGTTGCGCGAGCGAGAAGGCCACCGCGGTGGCCAGCGCGACCACCACGCCGTAGCCGACCAGCACCGCGAGTTCCCACAGGTGCTGCGTCTTGTCCGCGTAGATGACCACGGTGGAAATGGTGGCCGGCCCGGTGAGCAGCGGAATGGTGAGCGGCACCACCGCGATGGACGCGCCCATGGAGGCCTTCACTTCGGTGGCGCGCAGCTCCTCGACGTTGGTCTTGCTCTCGGCCGGCTTGGCATTCAGCATCGACAGCGAGCTCATGAGCAGCAGCAGGCCGCCGCCGACCTGGAAGCTCGCGATCGAGATGCCGAAGAAGGACAGCAGTTGCAGCCCGAGCAGCGCGCTCACCGCGATCACCACGAAAGCGCTGAAGGCCGACATGCGCACCGTGTGGCGGCGCTGCGCATCGCTGTAGCCCTGCGTGTAGTGGATGAAGAACGGCACGATGGCCAGCGGGTTGACGATGGCCACCAGCGTGACCAGCGGCTTGATCAGGTCCATCGAGGTGCTCATGGTCAGCGGCCTCCGGCGACGTCGAGCAGGGCCATGGTGGTGTAGCTGGCCTCGGCGGACAGCAGCCACAGGATGGCGCCCGCGATTTCCTCTGCGCTGCCGGTGCGCTGCATGGGCACGGTGGGCGCGAGATCGAAGGCGCGGTCCGGCATGCCGCCCGAGGCGTGGATCTCGGTATCGATCAGTCCGGGGCGCACTGCGTTCACGCGGATGCCTTCGGCCGCCACTTCCTTGGCCAGCCCGATGGTGAAGGTGTCGATGGCGCCCTTGCTCGCGGCGTAGTCGACGTACTGGTCGGGCGAGCCCAGCCGCGCGGCGGCGCTGGAGATGTTGACGATGGCGCCGCCCGCGCCGCCGTAGCGCGTGCTCATGCGCCGCACGGCCTCGCGCGCGCAGATGAAGCTGCCGATCACGTTGATGCGGAACATGCGCTCCAGCCGGGCCACGCTCATCTCGTCGACGCGTGCCTGCACGTCGACCACGCCGGCGTTGTTGACCAGCGCCGTCAGCCGGCCGAACCTCGCGTCGACCTTCTGGAACATGGCGAGCACCTGCGCCTCGTCGCCCACGTCGGCCTGCACGGCCATGGCGGTGCCGCCGCCCGCGCGGATGGTGCGCACCACCTCGTCGGCGGCCAGAGAGTTGCTGGCGTAGTTGACGGCCACCGCGTAGCCGCGCTGCGCGGCGAGCACGGCGGTGGCGGCGCCGATGCCGCGCCCGCCGCCCGTGATCAAGAGCACTTGGTCCAAAACCTACCTCCTGCAGAGAAACTGCGTGTCAGTTAAAACCGTTGGCTTGGATTACATCATCGGGGGCACGCGCATGAGCACCAACAGAACCATCGACTACTACTTTGCGCCACAGAGCCCATGGACTTATCTGGGGCATTCCCGCTTCGCGGCGATTGCCGCGGCCGCCGGTGCCGCGGTGCGCGTACGGCCCATCGACATGGGCAGCGTGTTCCCTGTGTCGGGCGGGTTGCCGCTGGGCAAACGCGCACCGCAGCGCCAGGCGTACCGGCTGGTCGACCTGGCGCGCTTCTCGCGCCACCTCGGCCTGCCGCTGAACACCAGGCCGAAGTTCTTTCCCGTGGCCAGCGACGATGCGGCCCGGCTCATCATCGCGGTCGACATGCACGACGGCACCGAGGCCGCCATGCGCATGTGCGCGGCGGTGTTCGCGGCCGTGTGGGTGCAGGAGCGCAACATCGGCGATCCGAAGGTGCTCGATTCGCTGGTCATCGAATGCGGGCTGTCGCCCAAGCGCGCCGAGCAGTCTCAGAGCCAGGCGGTGCAGGAGCGCTACGAGGCCTACACGCAGGAGGCCATCGACATCCAGGTGTTCGGCGCGCCGAGCTACGTGATCGACGGCGAGATCTTCTGGGGCCAGGACCGCCTCGACTTTGTCGAGCGGGCGCTGCGCCCTTGACCCCCGGCATTCATTCATTCATCTATTTGCCATCAAGGAGCAAGACAACATGGGTCAATTCATCGATCTCAAGGCCAAGGACGGCTTCATCTTCCCCGCCTACGTGGCCGAGCCGGCGGGCAAGCCGCGCGGCGCGGTGGTCGTGGTGCAGGAAATCTTCGGCGTCAACTCGCACATCCGCGCGGTGGCTGACGGCTACGCGGCGGAGGGTTACCTCGCCGTGGCGCCGTCGACCTTCCACCGCGTCAAGCCGGGCGTGGAGCTGGGCTATTCGGACGACGACATGAAGAACGGCTTCGGCCTGAAAACCGCGGTCGAGGCGCTGCCGGCGCCGGGCGTGCTGCAGGACATCGAGGCGTCCATCGCCTACGCGTCGAAGGCCGGCAAGGTCGGCATCGTCGGCTACTGCTGGGGCGGCCTGCTGGTGTGGCGCGCAGCGGCGCTGCTGCCGGGCCTGGCGGCAGCGGCGCCCTACTACGGCGGCGGCATGACCACGCCCGAGGAAACGGCACGCCAGCCCAAGGTGCCGGTGCTCGCGCATTTCGGCAACCAGGACCACTGGATTCCGCTGGACACCGTCGAGTCGTTCAAGAAGGCGCATCCGGAGGTGGAAGTGCACGTGTACCCGGTCGGCCACGGCTTCAACTGCGACCAGCGCGGCTCCTACGACGCCGACGCGGCAAAGCTCGCGCGGGAACGCACGCTGGCGTTCTTTGCGAAGCACGTCGGCTGAAGCAGCGCCTCGGCGCCCTTACTTGCTTCTTTGCGCCGATTCAGGACCCACCCGCGTCTGCAGGAAGTCGAGCAGCGCGCGCAGCGCGGCGCTGTTGTGGCGCCGCTGCAGGTAGGCGGCCGACAGCCACATGTCCTTGCGCGCGTAGTCCTGCAGCACGGGCACGAGTTCGCCCTGGTCGAGGTGCGACTGCACGAGGATCGACGGCAGGTAGATCACGCCGAAGCCGTGCATCGCCACGCGGATCAGCGGCGCAGCCTCTGTGCAGTCCATGCGGCTCTTGACCTGCACGTCGAGCGGCGTGCCGTTCTCGTCGAAGCGCCACACCGGCTGCTGGCCCAGCAGCGAGAACGTGAGGGCGTCGTGGCCAGACAGGTCGCGCGGATGCTCGGGCTTGCCGTGCTTCTTCCAGTAGATCGGCGAGGCGCAGACCACCATGTTCATCAGGCGCAGCTTGCGCACGATGAGGTTGGCGTCTTCCACCGGGCCGCTGCGCAGTTCGACGTCGATGCCTTCCTCGGCGAGGTCGACGGTGCGGTTGGTCAGCTGCAGGCTGATCGTCACGTCGGGGTAGTAGCGCATGAAGTCGGCCAGCAGGTTCGGAAACTCGCCGTTGCCCATGCCGTGCGGGGCCGAGATGCGCAGCCGGCCGCCGGGCTGGCTGGCGCGGTCCTGCAGTTCCGACTGGGTGAGCTCGACCATCTCGAGCACCGGCGTGCTGCGCTCCAGCAGCAGCTGGCCGGCGTCGGTGAGGCTCACGGAGCGCGTGGAGCGGTTGAGAAGACGCACGCCGAAGCGGGTTTCCAGCTCGGCCACGTACTTGCTGACGGTGGCCTTCGACATGTCGAGCCTCTTGGCTGCCTGGGAAAAACTGCCTTGCGAGGCGACTTCCCGAAAGGTTCTGATCAGGTCGAGACTGTCCATGTGAATAAGCCCATTGTTTCCGTTTTGGGAACGCGATGGTTCGATTCTCCGGGGTTTTTCTTAGCCGGCTCCCGCGACACTGTGGTTCACGCCGACGTTGCCAGCCACGGCTGGGCCGTTCCGGAACCGGCCGCTTTCTTCTACCGGCATGCCTTGATGCTCGCATTGTTTCAATAGAGGAAACACGGTGTCTCTGATCCGAGTGTTCTGGCAGGGCCGTTCGCCGGGAAACTCGCCGCACAGGCAAGCGAACCAGCAAGCCTGGTGGACGAACCATCCGACGAACACACTAGGAGAACTGAACATGAAGACCTCGCAAATCCTCGCCGCTGCCGCCCTGACCCTGCTGGCCGCCGTTGGCGCCCAAGCCGAAACCTACCAAGGCGTGAACACCGCCGTCTCGACCAAGAGCCGCGACGACGTCAACGCCGAAGCCGCACGCACCGCGTCGGCTCCGAACCAGAACGTCGTGCGCGGTTCGCGCGGTGCGGAAACCGTCGCCGTGTCGAAGGACCGCGCGATCGTCGAAGCCGAAGCCGTTCGCACCGCCTACGCTCCCGACCAGAACGTGACTTCGGGTTCGCGCGTCAACAGCAAGGTCATCTCGACGATGGCCAATCCGGCTGACGCACTCCAGGCGCAGCAAGGTTCGGGCGCTATCGCCAAGTAATCGAAGCGGCCCCTCGGGGTTGCCCAAATGCAAAAGGGCCACGCGAAAGCGTGGCCCTTTTGCATTTGCCGCTGATATATAGGGGAGTCAGCGCGTGCGGGCGAGGTAGCGCTTGCGCCAGAAGATCAGCACCAGCAGCACGGCGATGACCAGCATCGACGTCATCGCGATCCAGAAACCGTCGGCCTTGTGCACCAGCGGGATGAACTCGAAGTTCATGCCGAAGATGCCCGCGATGAGGTTGAGCGGCAGGAACACGGCAGTGAGCACCGTCAGCACCCGCATGATGTCGTTGGCACGGTGGCCCTGCACGCTGAAGTGCATCTGCACCGCGGTTTCGGCGTTCTGCTCCAGCCGGTGCACGTGGTGCACCACGCGCTCGATGTGCTCGAGCACGTCGCGGCTGCGGATCATGATGAGTTCGCGCTCGCGCCGCTCGGTCTCGCCCTTGGGCACGGGCAGGGTCTCGAGCGAGTCGATCCAGTCCTGCATGGCGGCGCGCTGGTCCTCGCAGATCTCGTCCAGGTGGTGCAGCGACTGGCGCGCTTCCATCAGCGCCCCCCAGTTGGTGAAGCGGCTGCGCGGGTCGATCAGCTCGGTCTGCCAGTGGTCGAGCTGCTTGGTGAGTTCGCGCCGCAGGTCGAGGTAGCCGTCGACGATCTGGTTGATCACGCGCAGCATCAGGTCCGAAGGGCTGGCCGGCACGCGCGACGAAGTGGCGCGCACGTCGAGTGCTGGCGCGCCGCGGTCGTCGGGCGAGCCGGCCGCCAGCAGCCGCGCGGCGAAGGCGTCGCGCACCGCGCCGTCTTCCGGGTGCACCGACAGCAGCACGCGGTCGAACGCCGCGAAGCCGACCGGACGGGTGTCGACGCGGCGCAGCACGGGCGGGCCGCTGCGGGGCAGGCGCGGCGCCGCGCCACCCGCCGGGGCCTCCTGGCCCTGCCCGTTCCCGTTGGCAAGGCGCCGGAACACCAGCACGTCGTATTGGGACGTGTAGTCGTAGTGTGAAGGCAGCTGATCGTTGAGCAGGTCGGCCACGTGCAGGTCGACCAGCTGCGTGAGACACAAGGTCTGCAGGATCTGCTGCACCTCGGCCAGCGAAGTCCGAAATTCCTCGCGCGTGAGCGAGATCCACAGGTAGCCGCCTGCGCCGCACGCGCCCGGCACGGTCAACGGCGTCAGTGCGGAGTGCTCGCTGACCTGCGAGCGATTGATTTCGAAGATGCGCATGCCGGTGCGCGCTACTTCTGGAGCAGGCGCGCGGCGTCGAGCGCGAAGTACGTCAGCACGCCGTCGGCGCCGGCACGCTTGAAGGCCAGCAGGCTTTCGAGCACCACGGCGTCGTGGTCGAGCCAGCCGTTCTGGGCGGCCGCCTTGAGCATCGCGTACTCGCCGCTCACCTGGTAGGCGAAGGTCGGCACGTGGAACTGGTCCTTCACGCGGCGCACGATGTCGAGGTAGGGCATGCCGGGCTTCACCATCACCATGTCGGCGCCCTCGGCGATGTCGATGGCCACTTCGCGCAGGGCCTCGTCGCTGTTGCCGGGGTCCATCTGGTAGACCTTCTTGTTGCTCTTGCCGAGCGTGGCGGCCGAGCCCACGGCGTCGCGGAAGGGGCCGTAGAAGGCGCTGGCGTACTTGGCGCTGTAGGCCATGATGCGCGTGTGCACGTCGCCGCGGGCCTCGAGCGCGGTGCGGATGGCGCCGATTCGGCCGTCCATCATGTCGCTGGGCGCCACAATGTCGACGCCGGCTTGCGATTGTGTGAGCGCCTGCTTCACCAGCACTTCAACGGTCGCATCGTTGAGGATGTAGCCGATGTCGTCGAGCAGGCCGTCTTGGCCGTGGCTGGTGTAGGGGTCGAGCGCGACATCGGTCATCACGCCCAGTTCGGGGAAGCGCGCCTTGAGGGTGGCCACCACGCGGGGAATCAGCCCGTCGGGATTGAAGGCCTCGTCGCCGTTGGGTGTCTTGAGGCTGGCGTCGATCACCGGGAACAGCGCCATCGCCGGGATGCCGGCGGCGACGCACTGCTCGGCCACGGGCAAGAGCAGGTCGAGGCTCAGGCGGTCCACGCCGGGCATCGAAGGCACGGCATCGCGGCGTTTTTCGCCTTCCTGCACGAACACCGGGTAGATCAGGTCGTTGGCCGTCAGCGCGTGCTCCCGCACGAGGTTGCGGGTGAAGGCATCGCGGCGCAGGCGCCGCGGCCGCCCGGCGGGGAACATGGCCAAGGGGGAAGATGATGACGTCATATATCCAAAATTGTGCCTGAAGCGACATTTCGCCGCGTCCGTTCGAAGGAGGCGGTTGTCTGACAACTACGGAAAATCGTAGAACCAAGGTTCTAAATTTTTTGCCTTAAATGTCAAAGAAAGTGCCTCAGTCGCTTGAAACCTTGTTTCGTCTTTGTTAAATTCTGAAGCGGGCGGCTTGCCGCTCCCCGCTTTTCCTCCCTGAGCGGGTGCCTTGATGTGTGACAGCAAAAGGGCTTCCCAGCCCGGCGTGAAGACGTCGGGCTTTTTTTTGCCCGCCGTGCGGAGGCACTGCCGCAAAACCCCGGGGCCGGCGAGAGGGCGCCACTAAACTGCCGCCATGCTCTGGGTCAAATCTCTTCACATCGTCTTCATTGCAAGCTGGTTCGCGGGGTTGTTCTACCTGCCCCGGATCTTCGTCAATCTGGCGATGGTGCCGCCCGAGTCGGTGGCCGAGCGTGAACGGCTGCTGCTGATGGCGCGCAAGCTGATGCGGTTCACGACTTTCCTGGCAGTTCCGGCGCTCGGCTTCGGCCTGTGGCTCTGGCTGGGCTACGGCATCGGGCGTGGCCCGGGCAACGGGTGGATGCATGCCAAGCTGGCGCTGGTGCTGGTGGCCATCGGCTACCACCATGGCTGCTGCGTGCTGCTGCGCCGCTTCGTGGCGGGCGAGAACCGGCGTAACGACCGCTGGTTCCGCTGGTTCAACGAACTGCCGGTGCTGCTGCTGCTGGGTATCGTGATCCTGGTGGTCGTCAAGCCGTTCTGAAGCCCGGTGCACATGGTGGAGAGGCCGCACAAGTCAACCGCGCTCCCCCTGGCGCTCGCCTATGCAGCGCTGATCGTCTACGCCAGCCTCTATCCGTTCGCCGACTGGCGCGACCAGGGGATCGCGCCCTGGGCCTACCTGTCGGCGCCCTGGCCCAAGTACTGGACGGGTTTCGACTTCGCCGTCAACGTGGTGGGCTACATGCCCTTCGGATTCCTCTGCGCCCTGGCGGCACTGCGCACGGGCCGGACTGCTGCCGTCTGGCATGCCGTGCTGCGAGCCGTCATAGCGGGTGCGGCGATCGCCTTCGCCATGGAGACGCTGCAGAGCTATCTGCCTGCGCGCATCCCTTCCAATGTGGACCTGGGGCTCAACACGACCGGCACCGTTCTCGGCGCGGTGCTGGCGGCGGGGCTGGAGCGGCTGGGCGCGGTTGCGCACTGGAGCCGCGCGCGTTCGCAGTGGTTCGTCGAGGAGTCGCGCGGCGCGCTGGTGCTGCTCGCGCTGTGGCCTTTCGCGCTGCTGTTTCCGGCCGCCGTCACCTTCGGGCTCGGGCAGGTGTTCGAGCGGCTCGAAGTGGCGATCTCCGAATGGCTGCTCGACACGCCCTTCATCGACTGGCTGCCGCTGCGGCAGTTCGAACTCGAACCGCTGGTGCCCGCGGTGGAACTGCTGTGCGTGATGCTCGGCGCGCTGGTGCCGTGCCTGCTGGGCTACCTGGTGGCGCGCTCCGTGGCCCAGCGCGCGGTCCTGCTGCCGCTGACGCTGCTGACCGGCGTCGCGGCCTCGGCGCTGTCGGCGGCATTGAGCTACGGGCCCGAGCACGCATGGGCATGGCTGGACCTGCCGGTGCAGGTCGGCATCGCCGCGGCCTTGTTCGCTGGCGTGTTGCTGCTTTTCGCGCCGCGCCGCCTCTGCGCGGCACTGCTGCTGGTGGGGCTCGTGCTGCAGCTGAGCCTGCTGAACCAGGCGCCCGAGAGCGCGTACTTCGCCCAGACCTTGGCCACTTGGGAGCAGGGGTGCTTCATCCGCTTCCACGGACTGGCGCAGTGGCTCGGCTGGACTTGGCCATTCGCCGTGCTGGCGTATGTGGTGGCCGCCTTGTCGCGGCGGAGCCGGCCTGCCGCCGTTGCGACGGTCTGAGCGTCCGGGCCACGACGCCGGGAGGCGGTCACTAAAATCTGCCGATGCCCAGTTCCTCTCCCGCCAAGCCGTCCGGCTATTACGGTCGCCACATCTTCTTCTGCCTCAACGAGCGCAAGAACGGCGAAGACTCCTGCGCCATGCACAACGCGCAGGAGGGCTTCGATCGCTGCAAGGCGAAGGTCAAGGAGCAGGGGCTCGCAGGGCCTGGCAAGGTGCGCGTCAACAAGGCCGGCTGCCTCGACCGCTGCGCGGGCGGGCCGGTGGCCGTGGTGTACCCCGAAGCCGTCTGGTACACCTTCGTCGACAGCGAGGACATCGACGAAATCGTCGAGTCGCACCTGAAGAACGGCCAGGTCGTCGAGCGGCTGGTGCTGCCTCCCGATGTCGGACGCTGAACTTTTCCACCGGCTCTCCGCTCGTACCCTGCGCCAATGAACTCCCAGACCGAAAAGATCAGCCTCCAGGGCGCCGCCGGCGCGATCGAGGTTCAACGCGACCAGCCTGCCGGTGTTGCGCGCGGCATTGCCGTGATCGCCCATCCGCACCCGCTGTTCGGCGGCACGATGGACAACAAGGTGGTGCAGACGCTGGCGCGCGCTTTCGTCGCCTGCGGCTGGACCACGGTGCGCTTCAACTTCCGCGGCGTGGGTGCCAGCGAAGGCGTGCACGACGAGGGACGCGGTGAGCTGGACGACATGCTGAATGTCGTGGGCCAGCTGGCGTCCGAAGGTCCGTTGGCGATCGCCGGCTTTTCCTTCGGTGCTTTCGTCGCGAGCGGCGCCGCCGCAAGACTCTGGGCCGAACGCGACATCCGGCAGATCGTGCTGGTGGGCACGGCCGCCGCGCGCAACACCGTGGCCACGCTGCCGGCCGAGGCGCACGAGCGCATGCTGGTGGTTCATGGCGAAGCCGACGACACCGTGGCGCTCTCCGCCGTGATGGACTGGGCGCGGCCCCAGTCACTTCCTGTCACAGTCGTTCCCGGGGGCGGCCATTTCTTTCACGGACAATTGCCGCTGCTCAAAAGTCTCGTGGTCCGCCATCTGCGCGCGGACATCGCGTGAAAGCCTCGCAGGCTTGTTTTCGTCTCTTTCCGAACTCCCCATGAATCGTTTTCTTGGCGCGCTCCGCGCGCTGGTCCTTACCGCCGCTGCATCCGTCAGCCTGATCGCCGTCGCCCAGGTGCCGACGCCGCCCGAAATCGCCGCGCGCAGCTACCTGCTGCTCGACGTGACCGCGAACCAGATCCTGGCGCAGAAGGACATCGACAGCCCGGTCGAGCCGGCTTCGCTCACCAAGCTGATGTCGGCCTACGTGGTGTTCGACGCGCTGCGCGCCAAGAAGATCACGCTGACCCAGACGATGCCGGTCAGCCCGCGCGCATGGAAGATGCCCGGCTCGCGCATGTTCATCGACCCCAAGATGCAGGTGCCGGTGGAAGACCTGATCAAGGGCCTGATCGTGCAGTCCGGCAACGACGCCACGGTGGCGCTGGCCGAGGGCGTCGGCGGCACGGTGGAGCACTTCGTCGAAATGATGAACGCCCAGGCCAAGGCCCTGGGCATGAAGAACACCAGCTACAAGAACCCCGAAGGCCTGACGGCCCCCGGTCACACCACGACGGCCCGCGACCTGAGCATCCTGGCGACCCGCCTGGTGCGCGACTTCCCCGAGGAAGCCAAGTACTACGCCATCAAGAAGTACCGCTATCCGGGCACCCCGTCGACCAACGACACCAACCGAAACCTGCTGCTGTTCCGCGACCCGACTGTCGACGGCCTGAAGACCGGTCACACCGAAGCGGCCGGCTACTGCATGATCGCCACCGCCAAGCGCGACTTCCCGAACCTGACCGGTGGGCGCCGCCTGCTGTCGATCGTGCTGGGCACCACCGGCGAGACCGTGCGCGCCAACGAGTCGCAGAAGCTGCTGAACTGGGGTTACACGGCCTACGACGCGGTCCGCCTGTTCGACGCAGGCCAGCCGGCTGCCACTCCGGCCGTCTGGAAGGGCAAGGCCAACATCCTGAAGCTGGGTCGTCCGGAGGCCATCGTGGTCGCGGTGCCGGCCGGCACTGCCGCCAAGATCAAGACCCAGGTGTCGCGCCCCGATCCGCTGGTGGCTCCGTTCGCCAAGTACCAGCCCGTCGGTTCGCTCAAGGTCACCCTGGACGACCAGCCGGTCGCGGATGTGCCGCTGGTCGCCCTGGAGCCCGTCGAGCAGGCAGGGATATTCGGCCGAGCCTGGGATGCCGTGCGGCTCTGGATCAAGTAAATCAGTGGTATTGCAAGGCCGTCGGCGGCCAGCCGCCGCGGCTGACCTTGCTGTTTCATGCTCGTTTGCTATACTCGTGGGCTTTTCGGAAATTTCCGAAGGGTTTCACGTTTTCGTTATTCCCGGCTTCCCTGCCTTGCGTCACGACAAGGACAAGGACGGTTTCACAGCCAAGGCCGGGGCGTTTTGGGACTAATTCATTCATGCCAACCATCAATCAACTGGTGCGTCAGGGTCGAACGGTCGAAAAGATCAATTCGAAGAGCCCTGCCATGCAGAACTCGCCGCAACGTCGCGGTGTCTGCACCCGCGTCTACACCACGACGCCAAAGAAGCCCAACTCGGCGCTTCGTAAAGTTGCCAAGGTCCGTCTGACCAATGGCTTCGAAGTCATCTCCTACATCGGCGGCGAAGGCCACAACCTGCAGGAACACAGCGTCGTGCTGGTTCGCGGCGGTCGTGTCAAGGACTTGCCCGGTGTGCGTTACCACATCGTGCGCGGTTCGCTCGACCTGCAAGGCGTGAAAGACCGCAAGCAGTCGCGTTCCAAGTACGGCGCGAAGCGTCCCAAGAAGGCTTAAGCCTTCCTGTTGTAAAAAAACAAGCGGTGTTCGATGGCCTTGGCGGGCTTGTCGAACGAAGTGACCCAATCCCGGGTCGAGTAAGTGAGAGTCCTGACTGGCTCTCGCGGTATCGGAAACGATGCCAACTGAAGCAAAGAGGTTAGAAAAATGCCACGTCGTCGCGAAGTCCCCAAACGTGAAATCCTGCCGGATCCCAAGTACGGCAATGTCGAGCTGTCCAAATTCATGAACGTGATCATGGAAGGCGGCAAGAAGGCTGTTGCCGAGCGCATCATCTACGGTGCCCTCGACTTCATCGAAAAGAAGAACCCGGACAAGGACCCTCTCGAGGCTTTCACCGTTGCCATCAACAATGTGAAGCCGATGGTCGAAGTGAAGTCGCGCCGCGTTGGCGGTGCGAACTACCAGGTGCCGGTCGAAGTCCGTCCCGTCCGTCGCCTCGCCCTGTCGATGCGCTGGATCAAGGAAGCTGCCCGCAAGCGCGGTGAGAAGTCGATGGCCCTGCGTCTGGCCAACGAACTGATGGAAGCCACGGAAGGCCGTGGCGGCGCCATGAAGAAGCGCGACGAAGTGCACCGCATGGCAGAAGCCAACCGCGCATTCAGCCACTTCCGCTTCTAAAAATCAGACACAGCTTGGGCGTTGGATCTTGAGTGTCGGGCGATGTCGTCCGTACTCGAGAACCAGCGCTCAACGCATTTAACCCGAAAGTAAATCATGTCCCGCAAGACCCCCATCGAGCGCTACCGCAACATCGGTATCTCCGCGCACATTGACGCTGGCAAGACCACGACGACCGAACGTATCCTGTTCTACACCGGTGTGAACCACAAGATCGGTGAAGTGCACGACGGTGCCGCCACGATGGACTGGATGGAGCAAGAGCAAGAGCGTGGCATCACGATCACGTCGGCTGCCACCACCTGCTTCTGGAAGGGCATGGCTGGCAAGTTCGAAGAACACCGCATCAACATCATCGACACCCCCGGCCACGTGGACTTCACCATTGAAGTCGAGCGCTCGATGCGCGTGCTGGACGGCGCCGTCATGGTGTACGACGCCGTCGGCGGCGTGCAGCCCCAGTCGGAAACCGTCTGGCGCCAGGCCAACAAGTACAAGGTGCCCCGCCTCGCGTTCGTCAACAAGATGGACCGCACCGGCGCCGACTTCCTGCGCGTGCGCCAGATGATGGTCGACCGCCTGAAGGCCAACCCCGTCGTGATCCAGATCCCGATCGGTGCCGAAGAGCACTTCCAGGGCATCGTCGACCTCGTGAAGATGAAGGCCATCATCTGGGACGAAGACAAGGGCGTGACCTTCACCTACGGTGACATCCCCGCGAACCTGACCGATGTCTGCAACGAATACCGCGAAAAGCTCGTCGAAGCGGCTGCCGAAGCCAGCGAAGAGCTGATGAACAAGTACCTCGAAGGCAACGAGCTGACCGAGGAAGAAATCAAGAAGGCCATCCGCCAGCGCACCATCGCCGGCGAAATCCAGCCGATGCTGTGCGGCTCGGCCTTCAAGAACAAGGGCGTGCAGGCGATGCTCGACGCCGTCGTCGAATACATGCCGGCACCGACCGACATTCCGCCCGTCAACGGCACCGACGAAGACGAAGCGCCCGTCACCCGCAAGGCCGACGACAACGAGAAGTTCTCGGCCCTGGCATTCAAGCTGATGACCGACCCGTTCGTGGGCCAGCTGACCTTCGTGCGCGTCTACTCCGGCGTGCTGACCAAGGGCGACAGCGTCTACAACCCGGTGCGCGGCAAGAAGGAACGTATCGGCCGTATCGTGCAGATGCACGCGAACAACCGCGAAGAAGTCAATGAAATCCGCGCCGGCGACATCGCCGCCTGCGTGGGCCTGAAGGAAGTGACCACGGGCGAAACCCTGTGCGATCCCGCAGCCGTCGTGACGCTCGAGCGCATGGTGTTCCCGGAATCGGTGATCTCGCAGGCCGTCGAACCCAAGACCAAGGCCGACCAGGAAAAGATGGGCATCGCCCTGCAGCGCCTGGCTCAGGAAGACCCGTCGTTCCGCGTCAAGACCGACGAAGAATCGGGCCAGACCATCATCGCCGGCATGGGCGAGCTCCACCTCGAAATCATCGTGGACCGCATGAAGCGCGAATTCGGCGTGGAAGCGAACGTCGGCAAGCCGCAAGTGGCCTACCGCGAAACGATCCGCAAGACCGTCGAAGAAGCCGAAGGCAAGTTCGTTCGCCAGTCGGGCGGCAAGGGCCAGTACGGTCACGTGATCCTGAAGCTCGAGCCGCAGGAAGCGGGCAAGGGTTTCGAGTTCGTCGACGCCATCAAGGGCGGTGTGGTTCCTCGCGAATACATCCCCGCAGTGGAAAAGGGCGTTGTTGAAGCGCTGACGCAAGGCGTGCTGGCGGGCTACCCCGTCGTCGACGTCAAGGTCACGCTGCACTTCGGTTCGTACCACGACGTGGACTCGAACGAAATGGCGTTCAAGATGGCCGCGATCTTCGGTTTCAAGGAAGGCGCCCGCAAGGCCAGCCCCGTGATCCTGGAGCCGATGATGGCCGTGGAAGTCGAAACGCCCGAAGACTACGCCGGCAACGTGATGGGCGACCTGTCCTCACGCCGCGGCATGGTGCAGGGCATGGACGACATGATCGGTGGCGGCAAGTCCATCAAGGCCGAAGTGCCGCTGTCGGAAATGTTCGGCTACTCGACCACGCTGCGCTCGATGTCGCAAGGCCGCGCCACGTACACGATGGAGTTCAAGCACTACGCTGAAGCTCCGCGCAACGTTGCCGAAGCCATCGTGGCTGCTCGCGCAAAGTAAGTTTTCAAGAATGCAGGGCCGCGCAGTGCGTGGCCCTCGTTGTCTGCGATCCGGTGCCGCCACGTTCCCGTGCGAGGCGAACCAGCAATCGGATGCAGACATAAAACCAACACACGGGACATGCTCTTTCAAGGATTGAAAAATGGCAAAAGGTAAATTCACCCGCACCAAGCCGCACGTGAACGTGGGCACGATCGGTCACGTCGACCATGGCAAGACCACGCTGACGGCGGCGATCGCCACGGTGC
>NZ_AKIW01000013.1 GCF_000282635.1 Variovorax sp. CF313 | reverse complement strand
CCTTTATTTCGCTGCGGGGAGCACTCGGTGCCCTGCGCACGATGAGCGCTCTGCTCATGCCGGCAGTTCAACCGCTCCCCCGAACAACGCACAACGAATCGAAAAGCAAGCATTCATTTCCAGGAGACGACCATGATCCGAGACCCCGAGCCCACCGGCTTCGCACAGCTGCCGGAATTCGACGGCACACGCAACGCCGCCATGCCGCAGGATCGCCTGCGCGCCGTCCGCCATGGGGCCGAAGGCCTGCGCGAGCGGCTGCTCGACGCGCCGCCGGTGCGCTTTGCGCGCAGCTTCAACCTGCTGCGCATTCCGTACCCCGCGTGGTTCGCCTTTACCGGCGTGTACTCGCAGCAACTGCTCAAGCCGCACATGGTCCACCTGCTGGCGCGCACCGTGCTGATCCAGTACGACGACTTCGAGGGCCGCCTGCGCACGCTGCTGTTCACGCCGGCCGACTTCGAGGCCGGCAACGAAACGCCCTACTTCAAGCGCCTGAGCGAGCAGACGCCGAAGTTCCTGCACAAGGCGATCGCGCCGGTCTACCAGACCGTGCCGCAGGCGCTGGCGAGCTGCGGCATCGCGCCGGAGCAAGTCGACTACATCACCTACGACCACCTGCACACGCAGGACGTGCGCCGCTGGCTCGGCAACGCCGGCGCGCCGGGCCTGCTGCCTAACGCAAGGCTGCTGGTGCACCGCCAGGAGCTCGCGAACGTGCAGGGCCTGCTGCCGATACAGGCCGAGTGGTACTGCCCGCGCGGCCTCGACGGCGTGCCGGCCGAACGCATCGTCGCCTTCGACGGCAGCATCCAGCTGGGCCGCGGGCTCGCTCTGGTGCACACGCCGGGCCACACCGAGGGCAACCATTCGCTGGTCTACCGCACCGGCGACGGCCTGCGTGTGAGCAGCGAGAACGGCGTGGCAGCCGACAGCTGGGCGCCTTTGCAGTCGCGGCACAACGGCATCCGCCGCTACGTGCAGGCCACTGGCGCGGAGGTGATCCTCAACGGCAACACGCAGGAGGGCAGCAACGACCAGTACCTGTCGATGGTGCTGGAGAAGACCCTCGCCGGCACCTCGTCCTCGCACGGGTTCAGCAACGTGGTGCCGTCGGCCGAATGCTCGCCGCACTGGCTGTTTCCGGGTGCGCCGGCCAGCCACCTGTGGGGCGAGACAAGCTTCGGCACGCCCACGGTCGCCTGAAGCATCTCGGGCAGGAACAACAGAAGGAGACACACGATGAACACCGCCACCCTCGACGCAGCGGATGCGCGCACCCCGGCAGCAGATACCGCCGCTCGCGACGACGCCGCGCTCTTCCGCAGGATCACCTGGCGCCTGATGCCGCTGCTGTGCGCCTGCTACGTGCTGAACTACCTCGACCGCACCAACGTGGGCTACGCGCAGCTGCAGATGAAGGACCAGCTCGGCTTCAGCGACGCGGTGTTCGGCCTGGGCGCGGGCATCTTCTTCATCGGCTATGCGGTGTTCGAGATTCCGAGCAACCTGATGCTCGCGAAGATCGGTGCGCGCGCGACCCTGCTGCGCATCATGGGCCTGTGGGGGCTGGCGTCGGCGGCGATGATGTTCGCGACCACGCCCACGCACTTCTATGTGCTGCGCTTTCTCATCGGCGTGTTCGAGGCCGGCTTCGCGCCGGGGGTGCTGTTCTACCTGACGCTGTGGTTCCCCTCACACCGCCGCGCGCAGGCCACCGCGCTGTTCTTCATGGCCTTCGGCGCCGCGCCCATCGTGGCGGGGCCCATCGCAGGGCTCACGATGACGTATCTCGACGGCGTGCTGTCGCTGCGCGGCTGGCAGTGGCTGTTCCTGCTCGAAGGGATTCCGAGCGTGCTGCTCGGCGTGGCGGCTTTCCGCTGGCTGTCGAACAGCCCGTCGCAGGCGGCCTGGCTGTCGCCAGCGCAGAAGCAGCGCGTGGCGCGCCTGCTGGCCGAAGACCAGGCCGCCAATGGCGCCACCGGGCGCCACACCTTCGGCGCGGCGATGCGCGACGCCCGGGTGTGGCTGATCGGCTTCATGTCGTTCCTGATCATCCTCGGCATCTATGCGCTGTCGTTCTGGCAGCCCACGATCCTGAAGTCGATGGGGCTCAGCGTGCTGCAGATCGGCTTCTATTCGGTCGTTCCGGCGGTGGCGGGCATCGCGGCCAACATCGTCGTCGGGCGGCATTCGGACCGGCACAAGGAGCGCCGCTGGCATTTCGCACTGAGCGCGGTGGTGGGCGCGGCCGGGCTGGCGCTGACCACGCTGTTCATGCACAACGCCTTCGCCGCCGTGCTGTGCCTGGCACTGGCGGCCATGGGCATTTCCGCCGCGTTCACCGTGCTCTGGTCGGTGCCCGGCAATTTCATGTCGAAGAGCGCCGCGGCCGCGGGCATCGCGCTCATCAGCACCATCGGCGGCAGCGCAGGGCTGGTGGCGCCGATGATGGTCGGCGCGTTCAAGACGCTGACGGGCGGGTTCGCCGCCAGCCTGTATGTGCTGAGCGGGGCGCTGGTGCTGTCGGCATTGCTCATGCTTGTGGCACTTCCAGCCAGCGCACTGGGGCGCAACAGGGGCTGACGCCGGTGCGGCCCGGCCGGCCGCGATCCATTTCGGTGCACGCGCCTTGCATACCAGTTGGCACAGAAGTTCGCACGTCGGCATATCGACCCGCGCCTGGCCGGCGGGCGAAGTCCGGGCACAGATGAAGCGCAGCACTGCCGGCGTGCACGTCGGCTGACACCGGCCAGGAGCGCGGTACTGACGTCATCGCCACGCACGATGCGCCCTGCGACTACAGACAGGCGCGCCCGGATGGATTGACCACCGACCGGCCCGGCCGCGCGCCCGCCGGCGCCGGTGCCAACTTCTTTGCGATTGCCTTGCCCGATGCGCAAGCGCGCCCGCCCGACGCTTCCAAGCCTCTTATAGTGCCCACACCTTGTCGCATGGAGGGCGGCCTGCATCGCCAGTGACGACAAGGGCAACGCAATCAAATGGGAGGAATCGCGCAATGCGCACACATCAAGACCACATCGGCTTCGGCCGCCGCATGGCGACCCTGACTTGCTTCACAGCCATGTCTTTCTCGGCCGGTGCCGCCGGCACGGCGCCCGCCAACCTCGCGCCCGACCTGGACGCAGCGAAGACGGCGCTCGCCGCATTCGCGCAATGCGATGCGTCGTTTTTCACGTTGCTGGGCCAGAAGCCGCAGCTCTTCGGATCGGGCGTCGAAGTTGCCATGAATGGGACGACGGCGGCCCCTGCGGTGGCGGACCCGCGGTCGGAGAAAGGACAGCGACAGTCTTTCGCCCGGCCGATCGACGTGGCGGGCCTGCGCCTGGTCGCCTGGCGCAACGAGGTGAGCTATGACGCGACGATGGGCGCGTTCCTCTGGTGGGGTTTCGACGTCGAAGGCACGCCCGATACGGCCGCGACTGCCCTCAACAGCCTGCTGCAGCCGGCCCAGCGTGTCGTGAAGAACGGTGCCGAATGGGCCCGAGCGGAAACCCGGCGGATCGGCGATCCCATGGACACGTGGCGCCGTGGCGGCCAGTCCGGGTCGGTGACGCAGAAGGGCACGGTCGAGCGCGTGCTGCTTATCGAAGCCGACAAGGCGCCCGGCCGGACCAAAGTCTCCTGCGCCTTGCAAGGCTCCGTCACGCCGCCCTTGCTGGAGCGCGTGCGTCCCGACCTTCCCGCGTCGCTGCAGCAATGAGCGAAACCGGCATCAAACTCGTCCTGGCCGCCGCGCTGGGACTGGCCGTCGCCGGCTGTGCGTCGGGACCCCTCACGGGCCAGGGCGCATGCCGTGCCGCCGGCAACCTGCCCCTGACCGCCAGCAAGGACGGGTATCAGCAACCGGACCGGGCCGTGGCGCTCTGGACCCGTTGCGTCGAGAACGGACCGCAGACCGCCATCCTGAAGGGCCTGGCGCTGAAGATGCGCAGCCACGCGAGAAGGCAGATCGAACAGTACGACGAGGCGATCCGTGACCTCGAAGAATCCCAGCGTCTGATGCCACGCCGCGAGGCCTTGGACTTCATCAACCTAGCGTCGCTGTACCGGGACACAGGACAACCCGCCAAGGCACTCGAGTTGCTTCGCAAGATGCAGGACGAGCGGCTCGGCCTGTCGGGCATGCCGGCCTACTACCACCTGGGCAGGACCTTGAGCGAGCTCAAGCAATGGCCCGAAGCAACCGAAGCCTTCACCGAGGGCCTGAGCTATCAACCGACCTATGCGTGGGCTTACCTGTACCGCGCCCTCGCGTACGACGCGCAGGGTCGGCGTGAATTGGCCAGGAAGGATCTCGATCGCGGCAAAGAATTGCTGGGCACCGACGCCAAGCCGGCCGATCGTGCGCAATTGCTTGCCTCGCTGCGGCAACCACCCTTCGATGCGCTGCTTTCCCGGTACGGCTACGACAGCGAGACCTTCATTGCCAGATAGCCTCCAATAAACCCTTCAAGAGATTCCAGATGAAGAAGAGCACAGCACGCATCGCCATCCTCCTGCTTACCGCTGTGGCAGGGCATGCAGCCATGGCCGCCGACTATGGCAGCTACCGCGGCAAAGGCGGCATGGGCGCCTACAAGATCGAGTCGAACGTCTACGAGTACCACTACGACAAGGGCTTCACCGGGCCGGACGCAATGGGCTGGGACCCGAACCTCCAGTTCGCCTGGTCGCGCCTGGGTGCGGCGAAGACCTGCGGCATCCCGTACGACCGCCCGAACGCCGTCGCGCAGCTGATCAAGAAGTACCAGCAGGACGCGCTGATGCACGAAATGAACGGCATCGACTTCCACGCGGCGCAGAGCAAGGCCAACCCGAAATTCTGCGCGTTGGAGCGCGTGGAGGAACTCAAGGCGGTGATTCCCGCCTTCGAGAAGGGCGACTTCCCGGCCAGGTTCTGAGGGCCTGAAGAGGCTGCTCAGCCTCTTTTTGGTGCACATATCTTGCATACCAATTGGCACAGAAGCTGCTGGTATGCAGGCCATGGCCACTTCCGCATCCCAAATCAGTGCACGCATCATCGAAGCGGTGATGGCGCAGAAGCTCGCGCCGGGTTCGCGCCTGGGCGAGCAGCAGTTGGCGATGCTGTTCGACTGCAGCCGCACCATCGTGCGAGAGGCGCTCACGCGGCTGGCGGCGCGCGGCATCGTCACGGTGAGCGCACGGCGCGGCTGGTTCGTCATCGAGCCCTCGCAGGACGAGGCGCGCGAGGCCTTCGAAGCCCGGCGCGTCATCGAACTGGGGCTGATCCGCAGCGCGGGCAGCGCCGGCAAGATCGACAAGGCCGCCCTGCGCGAGCTGAAAGCGCACCTTCAGCGTGAAAAAGCCGCACTGAAAGAGAGCGACGTAGGCAACCGCAGTTTTCTGCTGGGCGACTTCCATGTGTGCCTGGCCGAATGCCTGGGCAACACGCTGCTGGCCGACACGCTGCGCGACTACACCGCGCGCACCACGCTGATCGCCATGCTCTACCAGTCCACGCACGACGCGGTGCAGTCGTGCGAAGACCACGTGCAGATCGTCGCGGCGCTGGAGCGCGGCGACCCCGCCGCCGCCGAGGCGCTGATGGCCGCGCACATCGGCACGGTGCAGTCGGCGTTGCGCGTGCAGGCGCCCGCCGATCCGCTCGCGCAGCTGCGCGATGCGCTGGCGCCGCTGCAGAACACGAACACCGCCGCCGCAGCGGCGCCCAAGGGCAAGCGCCGCAAGGCGGCCGCATCCCCTGCTTCCGATTCTTCGTCTTACCTAGGAGCCTTGCTATGACCTTCTCTTCTCCGTCCAAACGCCGCTTCGCGCTCGCACTGGCTTCGCTCGCCATGATGGCCGCCACGGGCGCCGCCCAGGCCCAGAACGCACTCGACAACGTGCTCAAGGCCAAGACCATCAAGATCGCCGTGCCGACCGACTACCCGCCCTACGGCTCGGTCGACAGGAACATGAAGCCCCAGGGCCTGGACATCGAGATGGCCGAGCTGATCGCCGCCAAGCTGGGCGTCAAGGTCGAGCTGGTGCCCGTGACCAGCGCCAACCGCATTCCGTACCTGCAGACCCGCAAGGCCGACCTCGTGATCTCCACGCTCGGCAAGAACGCCGAGCGCGAGAAGGTGATCGACTTCACCTCGGCCTACGCGCCCTTCTTCCAGGCCGTGTATGCGGCCAAGAGCATGAAGCTCACGAGCTTCGCCGACATGGCCGGCAAGACCGTCGCCGTGACGCGCGGCGCAATGGAAGACCAGGAACTGAACAAGGTGGCCCCCCCGAACGTCGACTACCGCCGCTTCGAAGACAACAACGCGACGATCGCGGCCTTCGTAGCCGGCCAGACGCAAACCATCGCGACCAGCGCGGCGGTCGCCGGCGACATGCTCGCCAAGAATCCGAAGGTGAGCGCCGAGTTCAAGCTGCTGCTGAAAGACAGCCCCTGCTTCGTCGGCGTCGCCAAGGGCGAAACCGCATTGAAGACCAAGGTCAACGAGATCATTGCCGCCGCCAAGAAGGACGGCACGCTGGACGCCATGTCGAAGAAGTGGCTTGGCAAGGCCGCCGGCGAGCTGCCGGTCTGAACAAGCGCTCCCCCATGCTTCGCGCACTTCGTGTCGCTGCGCACACCCCCTCGCCGGGGGCAACGCCTGCGGCCCGGCAAAGCCGGTTCCGCGGCGTTCCACGAAGAGAAGACTGACTTATGAACATCGAGTTTGATTTCGGCGCGGTGCTCTCCGAGTGGCCGCTGCTGCTTCGCGGGGTGGCGTGGACCATCGGCCTCACCGCCGTGGGCACCGTGCTGGGCATGATCGTGGGCACCTTCTGCGCGTGGGCGCGTGCCAATGGCCCTGCATGGCTGCGCGCCATCGTGGGCACCTACGTGGAGCTGATCCGCAACACGCCCTTCATCGTGCAGCTGTTCTTCATCTTCTTCGGGCTGCCCGCGGCGGGCGTCAAGCTCACGCCGGAGACAGCGTCGATCATCGCGATGGTGATGAACCTCGGGGCCTACTCCACCGAGATCATCCGCGCCGGCATCGAGGCCACGCCCAAGGGGCAGATCGAAGCGGCCGTGAGCCTGGCACTCAGCAAGGCGCAGGTGTTCACCCGCGTGGTGCTGCCGCCGGCACTCAAGAAGGTGTGGCCCGCCATGGTGAGCCAGATCATCATCGTGATGCTGGGCTCGGCCGTATGCGGGCAGATCTCCACCGAGGAGCTGAGCTATGCGGCCAACCTCATCCAGAGCCGCAACTTCCGCGCCTTCGAGGCCTTCATCGTTGCCACGCTGATCTACCTGGCCCTGGCGGTCGCGCTGCGGCGGCTGCTCAACTGGGCCGGGCCGAAATTCTTCTTCGGCCGCTGAACGCGGGAAAGCCACACACACCATGGTCGATTTTTCCCTCTGGGACATCCTGCGCAACCTGCTGATGGCGCTGCGCTGGACTGTCGTGCTGTCGCTCATCGCCTTCATCGGCGGCGGACTGGTCGGCGCCTTGCTGCTGTTCCTGCGCCTGCGCGGCGGCAGCGCCATGAACCGCGCCGTCGGCCTCTATGTGCAGCTGTTCCAGGGCACGCCGCTGCTGATGCAGCTGTTCCTCGCCTACTTCGGCATCGCGCTGTTCGGCGTCGACGTGTCGGCGTGGACCGCGGCCAGCGTGGCGCTCACGCTGTACACCAGCGCCTTTCTCACCGAGATCTGGCGCGGCTGCGTGGCCTCGATCCCGAAGGGCCAGTGGGAGGCCTCGGGCAGCCTGGCCCTGAGCTTCGCCGAGCAGATGCGCCATGTGATCCTGCCGCAGGCCGTGAAGATCGCGGTCGCGCCGACGGTGGGCTTCCTGGTGCAGGTGATCAAGGGCACGGCGCTCGCCTCGGTGATCGGCTTCGTCGAGCTCACCAAGGCCGGCAGCATGATTTCGAACGCCACCTTCAAGCCCTTCGTGGTGTTCAGCTGCGTGGCCCTGCTTTATTTCGTGCTGTGCTTCCCCGTGAGCCTGTACGCCAAGAACCTCGAGAGGAAGACCCATGGCCGCCGTGCTTGAACCGCAACAACAGCAACCCGCCACCTCGGTGGGCGCCCCCATCGTGCGCATCACCGCGCTGCGCAAGTCCTACGGCACCAACGAAGTGCTGAAGGGCATCGATCTCGACGTGAAACGCGGCGAGGTGATCGCCATCATCGGCAAGAGCGGCTCGGGCAAGAGCACGCTGCTGCGCTGCATCAACGGGCTCGAGGTGTTCCAGGAAGGCTCGCTCACCGTCGACGGCAAGCCCCTGCTGCACGAAAGCACCATGGCCATGCGCGAACTGCGCCAGCGCGTGGGCATGATCTTCCAGAGCTTCAACCTGTTTCCGCACCTCACGGTCGGCAAGAACGTGATGCTCGCGCCCACGCTGGTGAAGAAGCGCGGCAGCATGGAGGCGGCCTCCCAGGCGCGCAAGCTGCTCGACCGCGTGGGGCTGGCCGAGAAGTTCGACGCCATGCCCGACCAGCTTTCGGGCGGCCAGCAGCAGCGCGTGGCCATCGCGCGCGCACTGGCAATGGAACCGGCCGTGCTGCTGTGCGACGAGATCACCTCGGCGCTCGACCCCGAACTGGTGGGCGAGGTGCTGCGCGTGGTGGAGTCGCTGGCCGACGAGGGAATGACGCTGCTGATGGTGACGCACGAAATGAGCTTCGCGCGCAAGGTCAGCGACCGCGTGATCTTCATGCACCAGGGACGTGTGCACGAGATGGGGCCGCCGGCGGAGCTGTTCGGGAATCCGCAGACGGCGGAGCTGAAGCAGTTTCTTTCTTCGCTGCACGATTGATTCTGGCCTGGGTGCGCTGATCCATCGCACTGGCGGGAACGTTCCCGCCTGTGGCAAGCTCGGAGCCCCCATGAACCTCCGCACCCCGTTTCCCACCTCCCGCCGCCGGGTGCTGCGCGCGCTGCTGGGCGCCGCGGCCCTGCATGCGCCCTTCGCGGCACTGGCCGGCTTCAATTTCTTCACGAGCGAATACACCGCCACCCGCGACGAGCTGCAGATGCAGATCGCCAAGCGTTTTCCGGTGGCCGAGCGCTATGCCGAGATCTTCATGGTCGGGCTGCGCGATCCTCAGCTGGGCCTCGACGCGCAGGCCAACCGCGCAGCCATCACGGCCACGCTGACCATCGCGAGCCCCCTGCTGGCGGCGTCGCCGGTGCAGGGCGTGGTGTCGGTCAGCAGCGCACTGAAGTACGACGCAGCCGCGCGCGCGCTGCGGCTCGACCAGCCCAAGGCCGAGCGCATCGAACTGCAGGGTATCGAAGGCCGCGATGCCGAGCGGCTGCAAAAAATCGGCGCCCTGGTCGCGCAGGAGCTGCTGCAGGGCCAGGTGCTGCGCAGCTTCACGGCCAACGAACTGACGGTCGGGCGCAAGACCTACGAGATCGGCGACATCACTGTGCAAGACGACGGCATCAAAGTGCAGCTCAAATGAAATACGTCCTCCTCGCCTCTGCCCTGCTCGTCGCCGGCTGCGCCGCCATCGCACCCACGGCCAAGCAGCACTTCGACCTCGAAGCCCACCGCGGCGGACGCGGGCTGGCACCCGAGAACACGCTGGCCGCGTTCTCCAACGCCATCGACCTGGGCGTGACCACGCTCGAACTCGACATCGGGCTCACGGTCGATGGCGTGGTCGTGATCTCGCACGACACCTCGCTCAACCCCGACCACACGCGCGACGCCAGCGGCGCCTGGCTGCCAACGAACAGCGGCGCGTCGATCCGCTCGCTCACGCTGGCGCAGCTGCAGACTTACGACGTGGGCCGCCTCAATCCGGCGAGCAACTACGGCAAGCAGTTCGCGCTGCAGCAGCCGCGCGACGGCGAGCGTATCCCGACGCTGGCCGCGCTGTTCGCGCAGGTGCAGGCGCGCGGCGCCGACGCGGCAACGGTGCACTTCAACATCGAGACCAAGATCGATCCGACCAGGCCGGAGGAAACCGCCGCGCCCGAGCCGATGGTGCGCGCGCTGCTCGCCGAGATCGACAAGGCGAAGATGGCAGGCCGCGTGACGATCCAGAGCTTCGACTGGCGCACGCTGGCGCTGGTCGGCAAGCTCGCGCCGCAATTGCCCCGCGCCTACCTGACGACGCCCCGCACGCTGAAGGACAGCCGCTGGACGGCCGGGATCGACGCGGCGGGCTTCGTCTCGGTGCCGCAGATGGTCAGGGCCGCATCGGCCAACGCACCGGGCCCGGTGATCTGGTCGCCGGCCTTCGCCGACCTGACGCCCACCGTCATCAAGGAAGCTCAGAAGCTCGGCCTGAAGGTGCTGCCCTGGACCGTTAACCAGCGCGCCGACATGCAGCGGCTGATGGACTGGGGCGCGGACGGGATCATCACGGACTACCCGGACATCCTGCGCGATCTGATGCGCGAGCGCGGGCTGTCGCTGCCGCCGCCCGGAAAGAACAAGCAATGAGCGCCGCACAGCAACTCGACGCCATCGCCGCGCGCATCGCGGCCCTGCGCACCGATGGCGGCGGATCCGTCACCACGCTGTCGAACGAAGCCCGCACCAGCACCGAGCTGCTCGGCGCCCTGCCACCGCGCTACGGCGAGGTGCTGCTGAGCCTGCTCGACCGGCTGGAGTCGAGCGCGCTCTTCAGCGAGGAAAGCTGCTCCTTCAGCCAGAAAGACCTGCTCGACAACCTGCAGGTATGGGTGGACAAGGCCCGAGGCCAGCTGGTGTCTTGAGAGCGCAGGTTTATCATCCCGCCCATGCGCACCCTGCTGCTCGCCCTCATGATCGCCCTGCTGCCCATCCGCGGCTGGCTCGGCGATGCCATGGCGGTCGAGATGGTGCGGCATTCGCTGCCGGCGGCAGAGGCGGCCGTGTCCACGGCGACTGCGGCCACCGAAGCCCACTGCCACGAGGCGATGGATGCCGGCAACAGCATGGACATGCAGATGGACATGGCGGACCACGCCGGTTCACATGACAACCACAGCAGCAACGACGGCACCGGCCATCAAGGCTGCGGCACCTGCACCGCCTGCCAGGTCTGCCACGCGGTGGCCCTCGGCGGCATGCCCCTCGTCGACATCGTGCACAGCGCGCCCCAGGCGCCGCCTGCGGCACACGCGGCTCGCTTCGCAAGCGCAGAGCCCGCACAGGGCCTGAAGCCGCCCATTTCCTGATCTCCCTGCCCGTAGTCCGTCCGCAGTGAGCCCGTTCCGGCTCGCAGCGTCCGTCGTATTGCTCATGGAGATCGAGCGTGAACCCCATTGTTCGCCGGCAGCCTGCCGGCCCCCCTTGCTATCGAAGAAGTAGCGCGCTGCTCAAACGCGCCACTGCACTCGCGAGCGTCCTGATACTGGCCGGCTGCGCCAGCCTCTCGCCCGACGGCGGCACCG
Organism: Variovorax sp. CF313; assembly: GCF_000282635.1. Classification (GTDB taxonomy): domain Bacteria; phylum Pseudomonadota; class Gammaproteobacteria; order Burkholderiales; family Burkholderiaceae_C; genus Variovorax. The sequence goes on along the minus strand of NZ_AKIW01000013.1, from coordinate 150,129 downwards.
CCGACGTGCAGGCGCTGGTCAACGGCAACCCGCTGATGGCGGGCACCGCAGCCCAGCGCACGCCCGACGAAGCCTCGCAAAAGAGCGTCGATGCCCTGCTTGCCAAGCCGCTGGACGTCGAAGCCGCGGTACGCATCGCACTCATCAACGGCCCGCGCGTGCAAGACGCCTTCGCCACCCTGCAACTGAGCGATGCCGACCGTGTGCAGGCCGCGAGCCTGCCGAATCCGGTGCTTTCCTTCAGCCGGCTGGCGCAGGGCAGCGAGCGCGAGTTCGAGCGGATGCTCAGCTTCAACGTGGTGGGCCTGGTCACGCTGCCATGGCAGGCCCGATGGGCCGGCCAGCGGCACGAGGCGGCCAAGCTGCAGGCTGCGCAGAGCGTGCTGACGCTCGCCGCTGACACTCGCCGCGCCTGGGTGCGCGCGGTGGCGGCGCAGCAGAGCGTGGTCTACCTGCGCGACGCGAAGGAGGCCGCGGAAGCCGGCGCCGAACTCGCGCATCGCATGGCCCAGGTCGGCAACTGGAGCGCGTTGCAGCGCACCCGCGAACAACTGCTGCTGGCCGACGCGGCCGCGCAGCTCGCGCGTGCCGAGCAGGCGGCTGTCGCTAGCCGCGAGCAGCTCACGCGCCTGATGGGCCTGGGCGGCGCTCGCGCCGGCTACACCCTGCCCGACCGCCTGCCACCGCTGCCGCAAGCCGCGCCCGAACTGGGCGACGTGCAGGCGCTGGCGCTGCGCGACCGCCTCGACGTGCGTTCGGCGCAAGCACAGAACACCGCCGTGGCCGGCTCGCTGGGCCTGACGCATGCCACCAGCGTGATCAACGCGATGGAGCTCGGCGTGGTGCGCAACACCACCTTCGACAACGACGCCGATCGCACGAAAAAGACCAAGCGCGGCTTCGAACTCGACCTGCCCATTCCGATCTTCGACTGGGGACAGGCCCGCAATGGCCGCGCCGAGGCGCAATACCTGCAGTCGGCCGCCCGCGTGCGCGACGTGGGCGTGCTGGCCGCGAGCGAGGCGCGCGAGGCATGGCAGGGCTGGAACACCGCCTACACCCTCGCCCGCCGCTACCGCGACGAGGTGCTGCCGCTGCGCAAGAAGGTCAACGAAGAGATGGTGCTGCGCTACAACGGCATGCTCGCGAGCGTGTGGGAACTGCTCGGCGAGACGCGCGCCAGCATGCTCGCGGTGAACGCGGGCATCGAGGCGCAGCGCGATTTCTGGCTGGCGGACACCGATCTGCAGCTGGTGCTCACGGGCAGCTCGCCCGGTGGCATGACGGCGCTGCAGACCGCTGCGGCCGGTGACGCCCCCGCCAAGGGAGGCCACTGACATGAACCGCCGCAACTTCTTCGCAGGCGCGGCCACAGCCGTCGCCGCAACCACCGTAAGCCGTGTGGCCATGGCCGCGCTGCCCGAACCGGTGTCGCGGGGCTCCACCGCCACCGCGCCGCCACTCGTGCCGCCGAACGGCCGCCCCTACAACCCCGTCGTCACGCTCAACGGCTGGACGCTGCCCTGGCGCATGAACGCCGGCGTCAAGGAATTCCACCTCGTCGCCGAACCCGTGGTGCGCGAGATGGCGCCTGGCTTCAAGGTCAACATGTGGGGCTACAACGGCCAGTCGCCCGGCCCGACCATCGAGGTGGTCGAGGGCGACCGCGTGCGCATCTTCGTGACCAACCGGCTGCCCGAGCACACCACCGTGCACTGGCACGGCCAGCGCCTGCCCAACGGCATGGACGGCGTGGGCGGCATCACTCAGCCGCACATTCCGCCGGGCAAGACCTTCGTCTACGAGTTCACCGCGCGCCGGCCCGGCACCTTCATGTACCACCCGCACGCCGACGAGATGGTGCAGATGGCGATGGGGATGATGGGCTTCTGGGTCACGCACCCGAAGGAGAGTCATCCGCTGATCGAGCCCGTGCAGCGCGACTTCTGCTTCCTGCTCGGCAGCTTCGACGTGGAGCCCGGCAGCGCCACGCCCAAGGTCAACACCATGACCGACTTCAACATCTGGAGCTTCAACAGCCGCGTGTTCCCGGCCATCGACACGCTGAACGTGCGCAAGGGCGACCGCGTGCGCATCCGCGTGGGCAACCTCACGATGACCAACCACCCCATTCACATCCACGGCCACGAGTTCGAGGTGACCGGCACCGACGGCGGCCCCGTGCCGCGCACCGCGCGCTGGCCCGAGGTGTCGGTGGACATCGCGGTGGGCCAGATGCGGCAGATGGAATTCATAGCCGACGAGGAAGGCGACTGGTCGCTGCACTGCCACAAGGCGCACCACACCATGGGGCCGATGGGCCACGACGTGCCGACCATGATCGGCGTGGACCACAAGGGCGTGGCCGAGAAGATCCGCAAGCTCGTGCCCGACTACATGGTGATGGGAGACAAGGGCATGGCGGACATGGGCGAAATGGAAATGCCCATCCCCGACAACACCGTGCCGATGATGACCGGCACCGGCCCCTTCGGATCGGCCGAGATGGGCGGCATGTTTACGCTGCTGAAGGTGCGGCGCGACCAGAAGCCCGGCGACTACCGCGATCCGGGTTGGTTCAAGCACCCGGCCGGCACGGTCGCACGCGAAGTGCCGAACGCGAACGTGCCGCCGGCCACGCGCAAGGAAACGCCCGCACCGTCGATGAAGAACAGTAGCCCCGACGCAACCGTGCGCAAGCCCTCCGGGCATGGCGCACACAACCACTGATTCCTTTACCCCTTCCTCTCTGGAGCTCAACTCATGAACAAGACACTCATCAAGTCCATCGCCGCGGGCCTCGTGCTCGCGGCTGCCACTACTGCTTCGTTGGCCCACGAGGCCCACAACGGCCCCAAGCCCAAAGGCGCTGCCACGCTCGCGCCCGAGCAGAAGGCCTGGGGCATCGCAGGCAAGGCCAATGCAGTGAAGCGAACCATCGACATCGCGATGGCCGACGACATGACTTTCACGCCCTCGGTCATCGAAGTGCGCGAAGGCGACACCATCCGCCTGCGCCTGAAGAACCGCGGCAAGGAACTGCATGAACTCGTGCTCGGCACCACCGCCGAAATCGAGGCTCACGCGGCCATGATGAAGAAGTTCCCGGACATGGAACACGACGACCCGTGGATGGTGCACGTGCCCGCCGGCAAGACCGGCGACATGGTCTGGACCTTCAACCGCGCCGGCGACTTCGACTTCGCCTGCCTCGTGAAGGACCACTACGAACTCGGCATGGCCGGCCGCATCCGCGTGCTGGCTGCCGCTGGCAAATCCTGAAGGAGAACCCATGCAAAGAAGAAACCTGCTGCTGGCACTGGCCTCGACCACTTTGCCTTTCACAGCGATGGCCGCAGCACCGATGGTCGAGATCTGGAAAGACCCGAACTGCGGCTGCTGCCAGGACTGGGTCAAGCACCTCAACAAGAGCGGCTTCGCCACGCGCGTGCACGACGAAGGCAACGCAGCCGCGCGCACCCGCCTGGGCGTGCCTGCCAAGCTGGGCTCGTGCCACACGGGCCTCGTCGGCGGCTACGCCATCGAAGGCCACGTGCCCGCACGCGAAGTGCAGCGGCTGCTCAAGGAAAAGCCCAAGGCCGTCGGCCTCGCCGTGCCCGCAATGCCGGTCGGCTCGCCGGGCATGGACGGCCCTGCCTATGGCGACCAGCGCGATCCCTACGACGTGCTGCTGGTGCTGGCCGATGGCAGCACACGCATCTATCAAAGCTATCGCTGAATCAACCGACCACCGAGGAAGGCAAACTCATCATGAAGAAATTGTTCACCGCACTCTCCGCCGCGCTGCTCGCCGCAGTCGCTTTCGCGCAGGCTGCATTGCCGTCCGTCGAAGGCGAGGTCCGCAAGATCGACACCGACGCAAAGAAGATCACGCTGAAGCACGGCGACATTCCCAACCTCGAAATGACCGGCATGACGATGGTCTTCCGCGTGAGCGACCCTGCGTTGCTCGCGAAGGTGAAGCCGGGCGACAAGGTGCAGTTCACGGCCGACAAGGTCGATGGCGCGCTCACGGTGCTGTCGATCGCACCGGCGAACTGACGCACTCGGCATGTCGGCTGGCCCTATGGCTTGAAGCGGCCCGGATCGAACGGGGCCAACGGTATCTCCGCCGCAACGCCCGCGAGCAGTTGCGCCGCCAGACGCCCCGTGCGCGCCGAGCCGCACAGGCCCACGTGGCCATGCCCGAAGGCTAGGACGATGTCGGCGCTGGCGGCGGCCGGGCCGATGCAGGGCAGTCCGTCGGGCAGGCTCGGGCGATGGCCGAGCCAGTGCTTCGCCGGCGATGCACCTGCAGCGAGCGCGGGAAACATCGATTGCAGATGCCGGTGCAGGATCCCGGCGCGGCGCCAGTCGGGCGCCGCTTCGAGGCCGGCAATCTCGACCTGCCCCGCCGCGCGCAGGCCGCCGTCCATCCAGTGGGCGATGAGCTTGCCGTCGGCCACCATCGTCGGGGTGCGCGGGCCGGCCGCAGCGTCTTCGATGACCACGTGGTAGCCGCGCTCGGACTCCAACGGCACCGCGGAGCCGGCCGCCGCCGCGAGCGGGCCCGAGCGCGCACCGGCGCAGATGGCGGCGCCGTCGCAGGCGATGTCGCCGGCCTCGGTGCGCACTGCGCGCAGCCGCCCGCCATCGACGAGAAAGCCCGTCGCGCGGGCGGTGATGCGTTCGGCGCCCGCATCGAGCGCATGCCGCGCCAATGCGGCCACGTAGGCGCCCGGATTGCGGCAATGGCCGGCTTCGGGCACGAAGATGCCGAGCGTGTAGCGCGCATCCAGATCGGGCTCGCGGCGGCGCAGCTCGTCTTCGCTCCACTCGTTCCATTGGATGCCCACACGCCGGCGCACGCGCCAGCCCAGCGCGTCGCCATCGAATTCCGCGCGCGAGCGATAGGCATGCAACAGCCCGCGCCGCTCGATGAGCTGCGGCACGCCAGCCTCGGCCGCAAGTTGCGCGTGCAGCGCGGGCGCATCGACCAGCAGCGTGCGCAGCGCGTCGGCCGTGCGCTGCACGCGCGCCTCGGTCCAGCCCGAAGCCAGGTAGCGCAGCAACCACGGCAAGGCGCGCGGCAGATAGCGCCAGCGCAGGGCGAGCGGACCGAGCGGGTCGGCCAGCCAGCCCGGCACCTTGCGCCAGGCGCCCGGCAACGCAGGCGGCACCACGGAGTGCGACGACAGCCAGCCGGCATTGCCGTAGCTCGTGGCCTGCGGGCCGCCCGGTTCGTTGGGCTCCAGCACCGTCACGCGCAGGCCCGCGCGCAGCGCCTCGATGGCGGTGGCGCTGCCCACCGCGCCCGCGCCGATCACCACCACATGGCGGCGTCCGCCACCGGGAGAGAAACTTCTTGCAACTGTCATGACGAGGATCGTAGAGGGTGCGGTCCCATAATCGGCCGCCATGCCAGCCTCAGTTTCTGCTCCCTCCCAATCCGCCGGTTCCATCACCGACGTCGCCGGCATCGAGGTCGGCCATTTCTCCGACACCCGCCGCCCCACCGGCTGCACCGTGGTCATGGCGCGCGACGGCGCGGTGGCCGGCGTGGACGTGCGCGGCGCCGCCCCCGGCACGCGCGAGACCGACCTGCTCGCGCCCGGCAACCTCGTGCAGCAGGTGCACGCGGTGATGCTCGCGGGCGGCAGCGCCTGGGGCCTCGCGGCCGCCGACGGCGCCATGCGATGGATGGAAGAACGCAACATCGGCATGGACGTGCGCTTCGGCATCCTGCCCATCGTGCCAGCCGCCGTGCTGTTCGACCTGCCCATGGGCGATGCGCGCATCCGCCCCGATGCCGCCGCCGGCTACGCCGCCTGCGAGGCCGCGAGCACCGCGGCGCCCGCCGAAGGCAACGTGGGCGCGGGCACCGGCGCGCTGGTGGGCAAGCTCTTCGGTGTGGACCGAGCGATGAAGGGAGGTGTCGGCACCGCGTCGGTCACGGTCGGCGGCGTCACGGTCGGCGCGCTGATCGCGGTCAACTCGCTGGGCGACGTGATCGACCACAACACCGGCCAGCCCGTGGCCGGCGCGCGCACCGAAGACGGCAAGGCGCTGCTCGACACGCGCCGCGCGCTGCTGCGCGGCGACAGCCCCAAGCCGCTGCTGGCGGGCACCAACACCACCATCGGCGTGATCGCCACCGACGCGGTGCTGACCAAGGTGCAGGCCAACCGGCTCGCCATGGTCGCCCACGACGGTCTGGCGCGCGCCATCAACCCGGTGCACACCATGAGCGATGGCGACACGCTGTTCGCGCTGGCCACCGGCCGCGTGCCGCTGGAAGGCAGCGCGCCGGGCATGACGGTGCTCAGCACCATGGCGGCCGAGGCCGTCGCGATCGCCACGCTGCGCGCGGTGCACGCAGCGCGGTCCGTGACCGTGGGCGAGTTGCACATTCCCTGCGCGGCCGATCTCGCCACGCCGCGTGGCTGAACACGGAAGAGACACCATGGCGTTTCCCAGAACCTTGAAACTGATCCTGCTGTCGATCCGCGACCTGATCGCCTCGGCCGGGCCGATCGTGTTCATCGTGATCGGCCTGCTGATCGCCGCCTACTGGTGGCTGCAGCCACAGCCGCCCAAGCACGTCACGCTCGCCACCGGCCCCACGGGCAGCGCCTATGCACAGTTCGGCAAGCACTACGCGGAAGCGCTCAAGCGCGCCGGCATCGAGGTGGAGCTCAAGCCCACGTCGGGCTCCACCGAGAACCTGCAGCTGCTGCGCACCGGCGGCGCCGACGTAGGCTTCGTGCGCGGCGGCAGCGCCGACCCGGTGGCCGACGAAGAAGCCGGCCTGACCTCGCTCGGCAGCCTGTTCTACGAGCCGATCTGGCTGTTCTACCGCGCCGACTCGGCGCAGAAGATCGACCGCAAGACCGGCACGCTGACGTCGCTCACGCAACTGCGCGGCCTGCGCGTGAACGTCGACCTGCCGGGCAGCGGCCTGCCCGACATCATGGAGCGGATGCTCAAGGCCAACCATCTGGGCCCGGACGACCTGCTGCTGTCGAACCTCGAGCAGGCGGCGGCGGCCGAAGCGCTGCAGGCCGGGCTGCTCGATGCCATCGTGCTGTCTTCGGCGCCGCAGTCGCCGCAGGTGCAGCGGCTGCTGCGCTCGGACGACATCAAGCTCATGGACTTCGGCCAGGCCGATGCCTACTCGCGGCGCTTTCCGTTCCTCTCGGCAGTGACGCTGCCGCGCGGCGTGGTCGACCTGTCGAAAGACCTGCCGCCGCACGACGTGTCGCTGCTCGCAGCCACCACCTCGCTGCTGTCACGCGAGGAAACGCACCCCGCCCTGCGCCAGCTGTTCGCGCAGGCGGCGCAGTCGATCCACGGCGGCGCCGGCTGGTTCAACCGGGCGCGCGACTTTCCCAACACCCGCACCAGCGAACTGCCGGTGAGCCCCGAGGGCGACCGCGCCATCAACGGCACGCCGCCGGCCTGGCAGCGCTACCTGCCGTTCTGGGCCAGCAACCTGGTCGAGCGCATGTGGCTGGTGCTGGGCGGCCTGCTGGTGCTGATGCTGCCGCTGAGCCGCGTGGTGCCGCCGCTGTACCAGTTCCGCGTGCGGCGGCGCGTGTTCCGCTGGTATGCACGGCTGCGCGACATCGAGGCCAAGGTCGATGCGAAACAGGGCGAACAGAAAACGCTGCTGGACGACCTCGACCAGCTCGACCGCACGGTCAACAAGGTGGCGGTGCCGCTGTCGTATGCCGACGAGCTCTACGCACTGCGCAACAACATCTATGCGGTGCGCAAGCGGGTGCTGGCCAGGACGTCGCAAGGCGCTGCCGCACCGACGGCCGCGGCGAACGATGCCGGCTGATGGAGCCCTGCTTCCGGCCTTGCGCACGCTGATCGATTTTGCGCAGCCGCACGGCGACGGTGCGAGCCGGCTGCGCCTGGCCTTCGGCGCGCCATCGCGCGTGCTGGTGGCGCGGACTGCCGGCGAGGTACGGCCGGTGCTGGAGGCTATCGAGGCGCTGGCGCGCGAGGGGCGCTGGTGCGTGGGGTACCTGCGCTACGAGGCGGCTGTGGCGTTCGATCCTGCGTTGGCCGTGCACGAAGCCGACGGCCCGCTGGCATGGTTCGGCGTGCATGACGAAGTGCTGCCCTGGCCGGAAGATTCGCCCGCAATGCCGCCGGTCGAATGGCAAGGCAGCCTCTCGCGCGAGTCCTTCGACCAGCGCATGCAGGCCATCCACCGCGCAATTGCGGACGGCGAGCTCTACCAGCTCAACTACACCGCCGCGTTGAATGCCGAATTCCACGGCGATGCGCTCGACTGGTTCCTCGCGCTGCGGCAGGCGCAGCCCGGCGGCTACAGCGCCTTCATCGACACCGGCGAAGAACAGGTGCTGTCGGTGTCACCCGAACTCTTCTTCGACTGGCACGGCGACCGCATCCTGGCGCGCCCCATGAAGGGCACGGCCCCGCGCGGCACGACACCGGCCGAGGACGCAGCGCTGGCACGGCGGCTGCGCACCGTGCCGAAGGAGCGGGCCGAGAACGTGATGATCGTGGACCTGATCCGCAACGACCTGTCGCGCGTGGCGCAGCCCTTCTCGGTGCGCGTGCCGCGGCTCTTCCATACCGAGGCTCTGCCGACGGTGTGGCAGATGACGTCGGATGTCGAGGCGCTCCTGCGCGAGGGCATCACGCTGGCCGACGTGTTCGGGGCGCTGTTCCCGTGCGGCTCGATCACCGGCGCGCCCAAGGTCAGCGCGATGCGGCTGATCCGCGAGCTGGAGCCCGAGGCGCGCGGCGTGTACTGCGGCGCGGTCGGCGTGGTGCAGCCCGGCGGCCATGCGACCTTCAATGTACCGATCCGCACCGTGACGCTGCGCGGCACCGAGGCGCGCTGCGGCATCGGCAGCGGCATCACGGCCGATGCGCGGGCGGACGCCGAATGGGAGGAATGGCGCCACAAGCGGGCCTTCCTGGGCCAGGCGGCGAACCCGCCGTTCGAGCTGCTCGAAACCCTTGCGCTGGTTGGCGGCGAGCTGCGCGATGCGCCCGCACACCTTGCGCGCATGGCGGCCGCGGCAGCGCATTTCGGCCGCGCGTGGAGCGAAGCGCCCGTCACTGCATGCCTCGATCGACTCAAGGCACGGCATGCCACCGGTATGTGGCGCGTGCGCCTGCTGCTCGACGCGCAAGGCGCGCCGCGCGCCGAAGCCTTTGCGATGGAGGCGCCACCCGCGCGCGTGCAACTGCAACTGGCCACGCGCGCGTTCGACGAGGCCGACAGCGACTTCACCCGCTTCAAGACCACCCGCCGCGCCCACTACGAGGCCTTCGCGCCCACCGCCGCGGGCGTGTTCGACACGCTCCTGTGGAACCGCGATGGCGAGATCACCGAATGCACGCGCGGCAACATCGCCCTGCTGCTCGACGGCCGCTGGGTCACGCCGCCCTTGCACTGCGGCCTGCTGAACGGCGTCGGCCGCGCCAACCGGCTGCGCAGCGGCCAGCTTGCCGAAGCCGTCGTGCGGGTGAACGATCTGCCACGCGTGCAGGCCCTTGCCTTCGTGAACAGCCTGCGCGGCTGGCTCGATGCCGACCTGCACACTGCGCAAAAATAGTTCGTCAAAGCGCTTGACTTGGAGCGCGCTCTAACTTCGAGAATCAACGCCATGGAAACCAGTCTGACCATCGCGGAAGTCGCGCAGCGAACCGGCCTCACGGCCTACACGCTGCGCTACTACGAACGCATCGGGCTGATTGCCGCGGTGCCGCGTGCACCGGGCGGTCAGCGGCGCTATGCGAGCGCCGACATGGACTTGCTGGATTTCCTGTTGCGCCTGCGCGAGACCGGCATGTCCATCCAGGGCATGCAGGCCTTCGTCAGGCTTCGAAACCAGGGGGACGCCAGCGTCGGCGAACGGCGCGAGATGCTCGAACAGCACCTTGCCGAAGTTCAGGCCCGGGTGGCGGCGCTGCAGCAATCCATGCAGGCGCTGTCGCTCAAGATCGACCACTACCGCGCGGTCGAGAAGACGAAGAAGCGTCCTCCTTCATCGGGCACTGCCCCGGAAGGAAAGACGAGCAATGACGAACACACAGAACCAGGGCCACAACGACAACCTGCGCTACACGCGCGGCCTCGCCAAGCTCCACGAGATCGACGGTGAAGGCGGCGTCAAGGTGGTCGAGAGCCTGGCCGACATCGCGCCCGACTTTGGCCGTCTGGTGATCGAGTTTCCGTTCGGCGACATCTACTCGCGCCCCGGCCTCGACCTGCGCTCCCGCGAGATCGCGACCGTGGCCGCGCTCACCGCCATGGGCAATGCGACGCCGCAGCTGAAGGTGCACATCCAGGGTGCGCTGAACGTCGGCGCGACGCGCACCGAGGTTGTCGAGGTCATCATGCAGATGGCGGTGTACGCGGGCTTTCCGGCGGCGCTCAACGGCCTGTTTGCGGCGCGCGAGGTGTTCGCGGCCGACGATGAAAAAAGCGCGCAGTCCCTTGCGGAACCGCGCGCTCTTGCCGAAACGAACTGAGGGGTTTCTCGCAGGCCGTCGTGCCCCCGCCCCAACCCTCCCCCAGCGGGGGGAGGGAGCAAATCCAGGAACACCGAGGAACCGGCTCCGCCGGGCCTCAGGTGTTGCCCCCGGCAGGGGGTAGGCGAAGCGACACGAAGTGCGCGCAGCCTGGGGGCGAGCCCTATTTCAAGGCCTTGTAGCGCATGCGCTTGGGCTTTGCGCCTTCTTCGCCCAGGCGCTTCTTCTTGTCGGCTTCGTACTCCTGGTAGTTGCCGTCGAAGAAAGTCCACTGGCTGTCGCCTTCGGCGGCCAGGATGTGGGTGGCGATGCGGTCGAGGAACCAGCGGTCATGGCTGATCACCATGACGGTGCCGGCGAACTCGAGCAGCGCGTCTTCGAGCGCGCGCAGCGTTTCCACGTCGAGGTCGTTCGACGGTTCGTCCAGCAGCAGCACGTTGCCGCCGGCGATCAGCGTCTTGGCCAGGTGCAGGCGGCCGCGTTCACCGCCCGACAGCGTACCGACCTTCTTCTGCTGGTCGGCCCCGTTGAAGTTGAAGCGGCCCGCATACGCGCGGCTCGCCATCTGGAACTTGCCGACGTTGATGATGTCCAGGCCGTTCGAGATGTCTTCCCACACGGTCTTCTGGTTGGCCAGCTCGTCGCGGTGCTGGTCGACGAAGGCCATCTTCACGGTCTGGCCGATGACGACCTCGCCCGAATCGGGCTTTTCCTTGCCCGCGAGCAGCTTGAAGAGCGTCGACTTGCCGGCGCCGTTCGGACCGATGATGCCGACGATCGCGCCCGGCGGCACGGTGAAGCTCAGGTTGTCGATCAGCATGCGGTCGCCGAAGGACTTGCTGACGCCGTGGAACTCGAACACCTGCTGACCCAGCCGCTCGGCCACAGGAATGAAGATTTCCTGCGTCTCGTTGCGCTTCTGGTATTCCATGTCGCTCAGCTCTTCGAAGCGGGCCAGGCGGGATTTGCTCTTGGCCTGGCGTGCCTTCGGGTTCTGGCGCGACCACTCCAGTTCCTTCTTCAGCGCCTTGGCGTGGGCTTCCTCGCTCTTCTGCTCCTGCGCGAGGCGCTCGCCCTTCTGCTCGAGCCAGGTGCTGTAGTTGCCCTTCCAGGGGATGCCGCGACCGCGGTCCATTTCCAGGATCCACTCGGCCGCGTTGTCCAGGAAGTAGCGATCGTGCGTGATGGCCACCACGGTGCCCGAGAAGCGCTGCAGGAACACTTCGAGCCACTCCACCGATTCGGCATCCAGGTGGTTGGTCGGCTCGTCGAGCAGCAGCATGTCGGGCTTGGACAGCAGGAGGCGGCACAGCGCCACGCGGCGCTTTTCGCCGCCAGACAGCAGGCCGATCTTCGCGTCCCACGGCGGAAGGCGCAGGGCATCGGCGGCGATTTCCAGCTGATGCTCGGAATCGGTGCCGGCGGTGGCGATGATGGCTTCGAGCTGGGCCTGTTCGGCCGCCAGCGCGTCGAAGTCGGCGTCTTCGGCACCATAGGCGATGTACACCTCTTCGAGGCGCGCCTTGGCCGCAAACACCGCGCCCATGGACTCTTCGACCGACTCACGCACCGTGTGCTCGGTGTTGAGCTTGGGTTCCTGCTCCAGATAGCCGATCGTCATCCCCGGCATGGGCAGCGCCTCGCCCTCGAACTCCTTGTCCACACCCGCCATGATCTTGAGCAGCGTGGACTTGCCCGAGCCGTTCAGGCCGAGCACGCCGATCTTGGCGCCGGGGAAGAAAGAGAGCGAAATGTCTTTCAAGAGCTGCCGCTTGGGCGGCACGGTCTTGCTGACGCGGTTCATCGAATAGACGTATTGAGCCATCTGGGAATAGTTACCTTGGGTACAAAGATTCGGGGGGAAAGCGCGGTCGCCAGAAAGAAGCCCTTGGGAAGCATTCAGGCGCGGCAAACCACCGATTATCGACTCATGCGACAATAGCCACCGTTGCCGGGTCCAGTTGCCCGCAACACCGGCTCTCTGCCGGGGACGAAGAAAGCTCCATTTCAACCCTTTTGCGAGGGCGGACTTTCCGGCTCCCACCCCTGACCTTCATCTGCCTTGACTGGCTCGGCGTCAACAAGACGCCTGGCGGGCCGATGCCACTGCGCCGTGTATGGCGCTTATTGTTTCCAATGAATTTTGACGAACTGAAGCTGGCCCCCGCCATCTTGAAGGCTGTGCACGAGCACGGCTACGACACCCCCACCCCCATCCAGGCGCAAGCCATTCCCGCGGTTCTCGAAGGCCACGACTTGCTGGGCGGCGCCCAGACCGGCACCGGCAAGACGGCCGCCTTCACGCTGCCGATGCTGCACAAGCTCAGCATGAGCCGCAGCGCCACCAACAAGTTCGGCGGTACCGGCATCCGCGCCCTCGTGCTGACCCCCACGCGCGAACTCGCGGCCCAGGTCGAAGAGTCGGTGCGTACCTACGGCAAGTACCTGCAGCTCGACTCGACCGTGATCTTCGGCGGCGTCGGCATGAACCCGCAGATCAGCAAGCTCAAGAAGGGTGTCGACATCCTCGTGGCCACCCCTGGCCGCCTGCTCGACCTGCAGCAGCAAGGCATGCTCGACCTGAGCCAGGTCCAGATGCTGATCCTGGACGAAGCCGACCGCATGCTCGACATGGGCTTCATCCACGACGTGAAGAAGATCCTGGCCCTGGTGCCCAAGGAAAAGCAGAGCCTGCTGTTCTCGGCCACCTTCAGCGACGAGATCCGCGACCTCGCGGCCACGCTGCTGAAGAACCCGCAAAGCATCCAGGTCACGCCGCGCAACACCACCGTGCAGCGCATCACCCAGGTGATCCACCCCGTGGGCCGCGGCAAGAAGAAGGCGCTGCTCGCGCACATCATCAACGAGAACAAGTGGAGCCAGGTGCTCGTGTTCACGCGCACCAAGTTCGGCGCCAACAGCGTGGCCGAATTCCTCACCAAGAACGGCATCGAGGCGATGGCGCTGCACGGTAACAAGAGCCAGAGCGCCCGCACGCAAGCGCTGGCCGGCTTCAAGACCGGCGACATCCGAGCGCTGGTGGCCACCGACATCGCGGCGCGCGGCATCGACATCGATGAACTGCCGCACGTCGTGAACTACGAGATTCCGAACGTCAGCGAAGACTACGTGCACCGCATCGGCCGCACCGGCCGCGCCGGTTCGAGCGGCGAGGCCGTGAGCTTCGTGTGCCTGGACGAAGAGGGCTTCATGCAGGAAATCGAACGCTTCACCAAGCAGACGATTCCGGTGCAGATCGTCGAAGGCTTCGGCCCTGAAGACGGCGAACGCGCCGAGCCGATCGCCATGGGTCGCCAGACGATCTGGGGCGGCGCCGGCCGTCCGCCGAGCCGCGACGTGATGCAGGCGGCCGCCAAGGCTGCCCGCACCGAGATGCTGCAGCGCATCCGCGAGAACAAGGCCGGCCAGGGCGGCGGCGGCGAGCGCGCTGGCGGTGGTGGCGGCGGCAATGGCGGCGGTCAACGCCGCGGTGGTGGCGGCCAGGGCCGCAACGCCAACGGTGGCGGCCAAGGCCAGGGGCAAGGCCCGCGCGGCCAGGGTGCTCGCGCACCGCAGGGCCGTGGCCCGCAAGGTCCGGCACGCGCGCCGCACCATGCGCCACATCAGCAACAGGCCCATCAGCCGCATGACGAGCGCCAGCCACGCCATCACGGCAACAGCCATAGCCCGACCCAGGCCAACCAGGTCGCACACCTGCGCGCCGAAGCGGTCGCAGGCGGCGCCGGCCAGCCGGATCCGTTGCGCACGAGCGTCGACCACATGGGTGGCGGACGCGGTCGCGGTCGCCCGGGTGGCGGCGGTGGTGGTGGCGGCTACGGCGGCAACCGTTCGGGCGGCGGTGGCCGTTCGGGTGGCGGCGGCTATGGTGGCGGTGGCCGCTCGGGCGGCGGCGGTGGTGGCCGTTCGTTCGGTCGCTGAGACTCGCCGCGGGTAGAACACCTACCCGGAAGATGAAGAAAGGGCACTCGGTGCCCTTTTTCTTTTGAGGTCGTCAGCGCGTGTGGCAGGCAAGGTTTCGATAGGCAACGGTGACCCGAGCCACAATCATCGCCGCCATGCAATACATCCCACCCAACTACGCCACCCTCTTCGTAGCCACCTGCAACCTCCTCAATCTCGCGGCACCGAACCGCGTGTATTACGAGAACCAGGACGCCTACACCGAGCGCGAGTACGAACGAAAGATCGACTGGACCGGCGAGCGCTTCCATGCACTCAACGCCGACGTGCTGGCGGTGCAGGAGGTGTGGGACGAGTCGGCGCTCAAGGCCTGCATCGCGCGCAGCGGCCTGCGCTACGACTTCGTCTCGGTGCCGGGTGCCGAGAACACGCCACCACACAGCGGCGCGCAGGGCACGCCGCGCGTGGGCATCGCGACGCGGCTGAAGGTGGACGAGCTTCGCTCCTTCGTCGACTTCCCTCCGGGCTTCGGCGTCGAGGTGCCGGGCCTGGGCCCCCACACGCGCTTCGAGCGGCCCCCCCTGCTCGCCACGGTGCGCATGAAGCACGGCCAGCAGGTGCATGTGCTCACGGTGCACCTGAAGTCCAAGCGCCCGAAGTTCCTGCAGGACGCCCAAGGCAACCCGCTCGAAGACCGGGACGACCGCAAGGTGGGCGTGATGGCCTCGATGCGCTCGCTGCTGATGCGCGGCGCGGAAGCCGCGGCCCTGCGCTGCATCGTCATCGATCTGCTGCAGGACACGAACGTGCCGCTCGTGGTGATGGGCGACTTCAACGACAACCCGCACAGCGTGACGACGCAGCTCGTGGCTGCCACCTCCGAAGTGGCCTACGACAAGGCCGCGCGCGACGTGGCCCTGTTCAACGCCTACGAGATGCAGGGTGAATCAGCACTCAAGAAGGACGTGGCGTATTCGCACATCCACCAGGGCTTTCCGGACGTGCTCGACCAGATCTTCGTGAGCGAGGAGTTCGTCGCCACCAGCCGGCACAGCCTGGGCGACGTGCGGCGGGTCGACTATTTCAACGACCACCTGCACGAAGGGCGCGACCGCTCGCGCTCCGACCACGGCTTCGTGCGCGCCTTGCTGCGGCTGCGCACGGCCTGAGGATCAGCCCATGCGCCGGCCGGTCTGCCGGTCGAACAGGTGCACGTTCTCGGCCTCGATGGCCAGCCGCACCGTTTCGTCAGGTCCGGCATCGACGCGGCCATGCACCGCCAGCACCAGCTTTTCTTCGCCGACCTGCACCAGCAGTTCGGTCTCCGCGCCGGTGGGTTCGACCACGATCACCTTGGCCTCGACGCTGTGCGGGCCGCCGCCGAGCGTCATGTCGCCGGGCCGGATGCCGTAGTGCACCGGCTGGCCGTCGGGGGCCGAGGTGCCGGCCGGCACCGGCCAGCGCGCGCCTTGCGATTCGACCCAGCAGTCGCCGCCCGCGCGCCGCACCGTGCCTTCGATGACGTTCATCGACGGCGAGCCGATGAACTGCGCGACGAACAGGTTGTCGGGCCGGTCGTACAGCTCCAGCGGCGTGCCGATCTGCTCGATGATGCCGTCGTGCATCACCACGATGCGGTCGGCCATGGTCATGGCCTCGATCTGGTCGTGCGTCACGTAGACGGTGGTGGTCTTCAGGCGCTGGTGCAGCGCCTTGATCTCGGCGCGCATCGCCACGCGCAGCTTGGCGTCGAGGTTGGACAGCGGCTCGTCGAACAGGAACACCTTCGGGTCGCGCACGATGGCGCGGCCCATGGCCACGCGCTGGCGCTGGCCGCCCGAGAGCTCCCGCGGATAGCGGCCCAGCAATGCGTCGAGGTTGAGTATCTTCGCGGCCCGCGCCACGCGCTCGTCGGTCACCGATTTCTCGGCGTTGCGCAGCCGCAGGCTGAAGCCCATGTTCTCGCCCACCGTCATGTGCGGATAGAGCGCGTAGCTCTGGAACACCATGGCGATGTCGCGGTCCTTCGACTCGAGGTCGTTGACCACGCGGCCATCGATGACGATCTCGCCGCCGCTGATGTCTTCCAGGCCCGCGAGCATGCGCAGCAGCGTCGACTTGCCGCAGCCCGAAGGGCCGACCAGCACGACGAATTCGCCGTCGCTGATGTCGAAGCCCAGGCCCTTGATGATCTGGACCTTGCCGAAGGATTTCTGGATATTGCGAAAGGTTACGGATGCCATTTGTGATTCCTGGATTCGCTCAGCTCTTGACGGCGCCGGCAGTAAGACCACCGACCATGTAGCGTTTGAATGCGTAGTAGATCGCCGCGGGCGGCAACGCATAGATGAGGCCGGTGGCCATCAGCAGCTCCCATGGCGAATCGTCCGCCGAGAGGAAGTTGCCGAGCGCGACGGCAAGGGTCACGCTCCTGTCGTTCGACAGCAGCAGGAAGGCGTAGAGGTATTCGTTCCATGCCAGCAGCAGCGAATAGGTGCCCACCGCCACCAGCGACGGCACCATCAGCGGCAAGTACACCAGGCGGAACAACTGCAGCGGCGAGGCGCCGTCCATGCGCGCGGCCTCGTCGAGTTCGTAGGGCAGTTTGTCCGACGCCTGCTTCAGTACCCAGATGCAGTACGGCGAAGCGATGGTCACCATCGCCAGGATCAACGCCCACTGGCTGTTGAGCAGCCCGTAGTTGCCCATGGTCTTGTACATCGGCACGGCCAGGAACGCCGCCGGGATGAAGTACGTGAACAGCGCCAGGTTCATCACCGTGCGCCCGCCGCGCACACGCAGCCGGCTGATGGCGAATGCGGCTGTGGTCGCCACGAACAGCGTGAGCACGCCCACCGACAGCGCGATCAGCAGCGAGTTCCACAGCTGCAGCCAGAAGTGGTCGAGGTAGAAATGCTTCTGCTGGAACACGATGCGGAAGTTGTCCAGCGTCGGGTTCTTGGGCCACAGGTGGCCCGAGGTCGCTGAGTCCTTCGACGAGATCGCGAACAGCACCATGTGGTAGACCGGGATCAGCGTCCACAGCAGCACAGGTATGCCGATGAGCAGGAGCCGGGCTTCGGTGAGCACGGCTTTCGGAGTCCAGCGCTTCATTTCGAGAGCCTCTTCATCATGAAGTACACGAGGGGCAGCACGAGCGGCAAGGCCACCACGATGGAAGCCATCGACAGGTCGACCTGGTCGAGGCGCAGGTAGCGGATGCCCAGCGTGGCGAGCACATGCGTCAGGTCGGCGGGGCCGCCGCCGGTCAGCAGGTAGACGCTGTTGAAGTCGCCCAGCGTCCAGATCATCGAGAGGATGGTCGAGGTGATGTAGAGCGTCTTCAGTGCCGGCCAGCTCACGAAGCGGAACTTCTGCCACGACGAGGCGCCGTCGACGGAGGCCGCCTCGTATTGTTCGGATGGAATGGCCAGCCGCCCCGCCACCAGGATCAGCGTCCAGAACGGCAGCGACTTCCACACGTGCACCACCATCGCGAAGGCCAATGCCAGCGCGGGGTCGTTGAGCCAGTTGGGCCCATCGGCGCCGGTCAGGCGGAAGATGGTGCTGTTGATCACGCCCCACTCGGGGTTCAGCATGAAGCGGATCGACAGGATGGTCGGGATCGACGGCATCGCCCAGGGCAGGATGAAGATCGCCGAGACGATCTTGATCCACCAGCGCGATGTCACGAAGAAGCCCGAGAGCACCAGTGCCACGAGCATCTTGAGGTTGATCGCCACGATCAGGAAGATGGCCGTGTTGATCACCGAGCGGAAGAAGATCGGGTCTTCGACCAGCTTCACGTAGCTTTGCGGATGGCGGGCGAGCCAGAGGCCATAGCCCACCGGGTACAGCACGAACACCACGAACACCAGCAGGTAGGGCACGACCATGACCGCGCCCCAGAACTGCCAGCGCGCATGCCGCGCTCCGGGATTGACGACAGGCGTCGGGGTCGACGCGGCGGCGGTGGCTGTGGCGCTCATGGCATGCAGCTGCTGGTGGTTGCGGGTGTCGCGTGTGCGCCGCTTACTGCGCCGCCACCGTCTTGATGCGCGCGATCATCTCGTCCACGGCCTTGTCCACCGGCACCTTGTCGGTGACGACGCGGCTCATGGCCTTGGCCCAGACGTTCTCGTTGTTCAGCACGGTGAACTTGTAGTTCTTGGTGAACTCGAAGGTCACGGTGCCGGCGGCGTACTGGTTGTAGACCGAGAGGCGGTGCGGGTCGGCCTTCCAGAAGTCGCGCTGCTGCGCGGCCTTGGTGACCGGGAACCAGCGGCCCAGCGAGCCTTCGACGTACGGCGTCAGGTTCTCTTCCTGCATCAGGAAGGCGACGAACTCCTTGGCGCGCGCCTTGTTCTTCGCGTCCTTGAACACCACGCCGGTCTTCACGGCGGTGCGGTACACCATCTTGCTGCCGTCAGGCTTGCTCGGGAAACCCGCCGTGCGGATGCGCTCGGTGTAGTTCTTGCGCGCTTCCTCGCGCTGCTCGGGCGTGAGCGAGGCGTTGTCCGAATCGTCGAGCCACTTGGCGGCGATGGAGATGGTCGCGTTGTGCGTCATCAGCGTCGTCTTGTTGTGGAACGCGACGTTGTTGTCCGGGTCCTTCCAGCTTGTCGACGACGGCGGCGTGCAGCCCTTGGTGTAGGGCGTGGTGTAGTCGGTCAGCGCGCCGATCAGGCCGGTGCGCACCTTCGGGTCGTCGACCAGCAGCTTGCCGTTGTCGTCCACCAGCTTCACGTTGTAGGCGTCCATGAAGGTCAGGAACGAATAGAACGAGTCGCTCGAATCCACGCCCATCGGCATGCCGATGCCGAAGGTGCGCTTGCCGCTCTTCTGGCGGCTGGCGGTCTGCGCCTTCTCGCACCAGAACGTCCAGTACTCCTTCCAGGTCGTCGGGATGTCCGACTCCTTGAAGCCCGCCTCCGCCAGCATGTCGCGCCAGTACTCGATGTGCATCGTCTGCTGCTTGATCGGGAAGGCGTAGTAGGCCTTGCTCTTGGTCTGGTCGTTGTAGAGGTAGGTGGTCTCGATCGTGTTGGGCGCGAAGCGGTCCTTCATGGGCGTGAGCACGCTGCTGATGTCCTCGAGCTTGCCGTCGAAGGCCCACTTGCCCGTGACCTGGAAGTCGTACACGTCGGCGTAGGCCACGTCGGGCGGGCTGCCCGAGTCGAGCGCGGACACGGTCTTGGGGATCATGTCCTGGATCGGGTACTGCGACAGTTCGATCTTGACGTTCTTGTTCTTCTCCTCGAACTTCTTGATGGCGGCGAACAGCGCATCGTCCTCCGCCTTGTAGAAGCCCTTGACCCACCAGACGGTGAGTTTTTCCTGCGCGGCAGCGTGGCCTGCCGACAGCAGGCCCAGCGCGACCAGCGTCGGCGCGATGAGCGACTTGACGAGTTTCATGGTTGATGTCTCCTTCTCTTCTTGGGTGGAATTTGCTCGGGGCGCGAGCGTAGGGTGAAAGAACCGGATGCGAACTGCGGACAAACGCGTAGACGGCGCAGATGCTGCTAGCTGGCCTTGAGCCTGGGCGGCGGCCTGCTCAGGCGCGGCAATCGCCGGCGAGAGCCCAGCACGTCCTCGATGTCCTGGCGCGCGCCGTCGATGAGGCGGATGATCGCGCGCTCGGCCCCGCTCGGGTCGTGCGCGATCACCGCGTCGATCACCGCGCGATGCAGCGGCAGCGAAAGCGCGGGCCCGTCGGGCTTGGCGGTCGATATCTCGAAACTGGTGCGCAGCAGTGCGCTGAGCACCTTGCTCATCTGCGCCAGCATGCGGTTGCCGGCGGCACTCAGCAGGCCGTTATGGAAGCGCAGGTCGAAGGTGACGTAGTCGCCGCCGTTTTCCACCGCCTCCTTCATGCCGGCGAAGGCCGTTTCTATTTCCGCGATGTCCTTGGCCGTGGCCCGCTCGGCCGCGAGCCTGACGGCCGCCGGCTCCACGACGCGACGCAGGTCCTGCAGGTCGCGCAGGAACTCGGGCGTGAGCCCCGCGCGCGCCTGCCAGGTGATGACATCGGGGTCGAACCAGTTCCACTTGTCCTGGGGCAGCACGCGCGTGCCGACCTTCGGCCCCGTGACGATCAGGCCCTTGGCCGCCAGCGACTTGATGGCCTCGCGCACCACGGTCCGGCTCACGCCGAGTTCCTCGCCGAGCACCGGCTCGGAGGGGATCGACGCACCGATCGCATAGCGTCCCGACACCACGGCTTCACCGAGCAGCTCGAGCGTACGACCGTGGATGTTCTTGATCATGTGTGATGCGAAATTCGGTATCTCGACGCTCGAAAACACCAAGGGTCCGGCGTGCTGGTCGCGCTTATCATATGATGATTGAAAGCCCGGATCGGCAGGACAAACCCTGAGAGTTCTGCCTCTTATTTCGACAACAAAGAGAGACACTCCATGAGCACCGCTCCCAAGAAAAAACCCGGTGAACTTCGCAGCCAGCAATGGTTCGGCCGCAACGACCGCGACGGCTTCATCTACCGCAGCTGGATGAAGGGCAAGGGCCTGCCGCACGACCAGTTCGACGGCCGCCCGGTCATCGGCATCTGCAACACCTTCAGCGAACTCACGCCCTGCAACTCGCACTTCCGCACGCTGGCCGAGCAAGTGAAGATCGGTGTGTACGAAGCGGGCGGCTTTCCGCTCGAGTTCCCCGTGATGTCGCTCGGCGAGACGCTGCTGCGCCCGACCGCCATGCTGTACCGCAACCTCGCGAGCATGGACGTCGAAGAAAGCATCCGTGGCAATCCGCTCGACGGCGTGGTGCTGCTCATGGGCTGCGACAAGACCACGCCCGCACTGATGATGGGCGCGGCCAGCGTCGACCTGCCGACCATCGGCGTCTCCGGCGGCCCGATGCTCTCGGGCAAGTGGCGCGGCCAGGAGCTGGGCTCGGGCACCGGCGTATGGCAGATGAGCGAGCAGGTGCGCGCCGGCACGCTCAAGCTGCAGGAATTCTTCGAGGCCGAGAGCTGCATGCACCGCAGCCACGGCCACTGCATGACGATGGGTACCGCCAGCACCATGGCGAGCATGGTCGAGTCGCTGGGCATCGGGCTGCCGGGCAACGCGGCCTACCCCGCCGTGGACGGCCGCCGCAACGTGCTCGCGCGCCAGGCGGGCCGGCGCATCGTCGACATGGTGCACGAGGACATGAACATGTCGAAGATCCTCACGCGCCAGGCGATCGAGAACGCCATCAAGGTGAACGCGGCCATCGGCGGATCGACCAACCTCGTGATCCACCTGCTGGCCATCGCGGGGCGCATCGGCGTGGACCTCACGCTCGACGACTTCGACCGCCTCGCCTCCGAGCTGCCCTGCCTCGTGAACCTGCAGCCTTCGGGCCAGTTCCTGATGGAAGACTTCTGCTACGCGGGCGGCCTGCCGGTGGTCATCAAGGAGATCGCCGACCACCTGCACAAGGACATCCTCACCGTCACCGGCCAGAGCGTGTGGGAGAACGTGAAGGACGCCGAGAACTATGGCCCGCAGGTCATTCGCACGCTGGCCGAGCCCTTCAAGGAGAAGGCCGGCATCTGCGTGCTGCGCGGCAACCTCGCGCCCAACGGCGCCATCATCAAGCCCAGCGCGGCCACGCCCGAACTGCTGGTGCACAAGGGCCGCGCGGTGGTGTTCGAAAGCGCAGAAGACCTGCACAAGCGCATCGACGACGAGAACCTCGACATCGACGAGCACTGCATCATGGTGCTGAAGAACTGCGGCCCCAAGGGCTACCCCGGCATGGCCGAGGCCGGCAACATGCCGCTGCCGCCGAAGGTGCTGCGCAAGGGCATCACCGACATGGTCCGCATCAGCGATGCGCGCATGAGCGGCACGGCCTACGGCACCGTGGTGCTGCACACCGCACCCGAAGCCGCAGCCGGCGGCCCGCTGGCGCTGGTGCAGGACGGCGACATCGTCGAGCTCGACGTGCCGAACCGCAAATTGCATCTGCATGTGAGCGACGAAGAGCTGGCGAAGCGCCGCGAGAAATGGGTCGCTCCCAAGGCGCCGCTGGACTCGGGGTACTGGAAGCTCTACGTCGACACGGTGCTGCAGGCTGACCAGGGGGCCGACCTGGGCTTTCTGCGTGGTCGCCGTGGGGCTTTCGTGCCGCGCGACAATCACTAGGACCGAGGGCTGAGGGTTCGCGGCGCGATCACGCCGACGGGGGACATTCGCGGAGGGGAGCACCCGGTGGCTTGTGCACGCACCCCGACACAAATCCTCAAAACGCAGGCGACAGACATGACACGACTGATAGCCATCGACTGGGGCACAAGCTCGCTGCGCGGTGCCTTGCTGGACGCCCAAGGCAAGGTACAGGAAGAACGCAGCGATGCGCGAGGCATCCTCGCGGTGCCCGAAGGTGGCTTTCCCGCCGTCTTCGAGTCACTGTTCGGCGACTGGATGCGCCTCGAGGGCGCGCGCTGCCTGATCTCCGGCATGGCCGGCAGCAAGCAGGGCTGGGTGGAAGCACCGTACTGTGCCTGCCCCGCCGGCCGCGTCGAGGTGGGCCGCAGGATCATCGACGTCGACGCCATCCCCGGTGCCAGCATCGCGATCGTGCCGGGCCTGAACGACGAGCACGACGGCGTGCCCGACGTGATGCGCGGCGAAGAGGTGCAGATCTTCGGTGCGATGTCGATCACCGGCCTGGACGACGGCGTCTTCGTGCTGCCCGGTACGCACAACAAATGGGTCACGGTCAAGAAGGGCCGCGTCGCGGGCTTCCGCACCTACATGACGGGCGAGTTCTACGCGCTGCTGAGCCAGCATTCGATCCTGGCGCGCATGCTCGACGCGTCGGCACCGCTCGACGAGGCCTCTTTCCTCGAAGGCGTGACCTGCTCGGAAAACGGCCACGGCCTGCTGCACAACGCCTTCGGCACGCGCACGCTGGCGCTGTTCGAGCGCATGCCGAAGCAGGAATTGTCGAGCTATCTCTCGGGCCTGCTGATCGGTGAGGAACTGCGCACGCAGTCGCTGCAGGCCGCCGGCGAGGTGATCCTCATCGGCTCGTCCGCCCTCACCCAGCGCTATGCACTGGCCCTGCGCGCCACCGGCGTCGCCACACGCACGCTGGGCGCCGAAGCCACCTGGGCCGGACTGCACGCGCTGTCCGGTTTTCTCGACACCGACAGAACCCCCACATGACCACGCCCCTCGAAAAATTCCATGCCGCGATGCGCGAGCTGCCCCTGGTGGCGATCCTGCGCGGTCTCACGCCCGCCGAGGCCGCCGACATCGGCGACGCCATCGCCGGACCCGGCTTCCGGCTGCTCGAGGTGCCGCTCAATTCGCCGCATCCTCTGGAAAGCATTGCGCTGATGCGCAAGCGCTTTCCGCACGCGCTGGTCGGCGCCGGCACGGTGCTCGGCGCGCAGCAGGTGCGCGAGGTGCACGCGGCCGGCGGCGAGCTGATCGTCTCGCCCAACTTCAACGCCGAGGTCATCGCCGAGGCCGCACGGCTCGGCATGGTGTGCCTGCCGGGCGTCATGACGCCAACCGAGGCCTTCGGCGCGCTCGCGGCCGGCGCCACGGGGCTCAAGCTGTTCCCGGCCGAACTGGCCTCGCCCGCCGTGGTGAAAGCGCTGCTGGCCGTGCTGCCGGCCGGCACGCCCGTGATGCCCGTGGGCGGCATCACGCCCGCGAACATGGCCGAATGGCGTGCGGGCGGGGCTGCAGGGTTCGGTATCGGCTCCGCGCTCTACAAGCCCGGCAAGCAGGCCGCGGCGGTGTGCGACGATGCGAAGAAATTCATCGCGGCCTGGACGGGATTGATCCAGGCCTGATCCAGGACGCAACCCAAGAACAAGGAGCCCCCTCGATGTCCGCCGATGCCGCCTACGCCAGCCCCGCCGTCAGCAAGCTGCGCGAAGACCTCGCCCTGGCCTTGCGCGCCGCCGCCCACCACGGGTTGTCCGAAGGCGTCTGCAACCACTTCAGCGTGATGCTGCCGGGCGCGCAGGACCGCTACCTCATCAACCCCCGCGGGCTGCACTGGAGCGAGATCGGCCCCGACGACATCGTGCTGATCGACGTGCACGGCGAGGTGCTTGCGGGCCGCCACCGCGTGGAGCCCACAGCCCTCTTCATCCATGGCGCGGTGCACCGGCTCACGGGCCATGCGGTCGTGATGCACTGCCACATGCCGTACGCCACCGCGCTCACGATCACGGCCGACCGCGCGCTCGACCCGACCGCCAGCCAGAACGCGATGCGCTACATGAACCGCATCGCCATCGACGCCGAATACAACGGCCTCGCGCTCGACGACGCCGAGGGCGAACGCATCGCCCGCGCGATGGCCGGCAAGGACGTGGCCTTTCTCGCGAACCACGGTGTGATCGTGGCAGGCGGCACCATCGCCCATGCCTACGACGACCTCTACTACCTGGAGCGCGCCTGCCTGCACCAGGTGATCGCGCAATCGACCGGCCGTCCGCTCGTGCCGGTCGACGCGAAGCTGGCCGCGCATGTGGCGGCGCAGATCCAGGGCGAGCGCGAACAGTCGGACCTGTTCTTCGAAGCCCTGCGGCGCATGCTGCCCGCCCCGCGCGACTGAGCATCCGGCCGATACGGCCAATGGCCTGTCCGCGGGACATGTTCCGCGGTGCAAAGCCATTCACAATTGTGTCTTGACCATGCCGCGTCCGGCGCGCACGGGCTTACAGCTCTTCATCCGATTTCGCTTCAGCCTTACAACAACTTCACACGCAGGCGCGAGGATGAGGCTTCCAACCACAACCGGGGGATCAAGTGAAAAAGCTTAGTTTCGCAATCGGTGCCGCGGCCTTGTTGTCGCTGGCCACACTCAGCATTCCGGCCCAGGCCCAGACGGGCGGGCGCTTCATCCAGGCGCAGGTGTATGTCGTGCCCGCACCGCCACCACCGCCCCGCCACTATTACGCGCCGCCGCCCCCGCCGCGCCACTATTACGGCCCCGGCTACTACCGCGGTCCGGATCGCCACTACGGCCGCCGCTGGGACGACCGCCCGCGCTATGGCCGCAGGGACAACGACGGCGACGGCGTACCCAACCGCTACGACCGCCGGCCCAACAACCCCTACCGCTATTGACGAAGGCCCGGGCCGCGCGCCCGGGTGCTCCATTCGGGCATCGGTTCAGGCTGCCCGCGGCGAGCCGGCATAGGGCGGCGTCGGACTCGACAGGCCCTGCTTGAGCTGCCGCGAGACCTCGTCGGCCAGAGCCTCGGGTCGGCCCGCGTCCACGTCCGGTTCGTTGCGCAGGCGCGGGCTTCATCAGGCCTGCGCCATGCGCCGCAGCAGCCCGCCGGTGGTACGCGGCCAGCCGACGCGGCCGAACCAGGCCCCGCCCGCGATGGCCGATGCGATCACGATGCCGTACACCGCCAGCGCCACGCCCTGCGCCCCGAACACGCCGGTGAGCCCGCCTCCCCAGCGCAGCGCGAGCCAGCCTCCCGTGCCCGCCACCGCCAGGCGCGCGATGTTGCCCAGCACCGGCCACAGCAGGCGGCCCGCGCCCTGCGACGCGAAATACAACACCAGCCCGACGCCGAAGAAGCCATACAGCGGCCCGACCACGCGCAGGTAGTGCGCGCCGGTCTCGAGCATCGCCGGGTCGCTGCCGAACAGCAGCAGCCACGGGCGCGGGAACAGCGCGGCCGCGAGTCCGATGGTTTCTGTGAGCGCAAAGGCCAGCGCCGCGCCGGTCCAGGTGGCGCGCAGCGCGCGTTCGCGCTGCCCTGCCCCCATGCAGGTGCCGACCATGGCCACCAGCGGCGCGCCGAGGCCGAACACCAGCGGCACCAGCAGGTATTCGAGCCGCGAGGCCGTGCCGTAGCCGGCCAGCGCGCCCGAGCCGAAATGACCTGTCAGCGCAGTGGCGATGCCGATCGACAGGTTGGTCGCCACCGTCGACACCGCCCCCACCAGCCCGATGCGCAGGATGTCGCGGAACAGTGGCCAGCGCAGCTTCAGCGCGGCCAGCGTGGGCCGCAGCAGGCTGCGCGGCGAGCGCAGGTAGACGATCAGCGCGACGGAGCCCAGCAGGTAGTACAGCAGCAGCGCCATCGCACCGCCCGCGATGCCCATGCCCGGCAGCGGTCCGATGCCGAAGATCAGCAGCGGCGACGCGGGAACGAGGAACACCACGCCCACCACCGTCACGTTGGCCGGCACCGACATGTTGCCGGTGCCGCGGATGATGGCCGAGAGCGAGTTGAAGAGCCACACCAGCGTCGCGCCCGCGAACACCCAATTCGAGTACGTGAGCGCAGCCTCGAGCGCCGGCCCCGTGCCGCCCATGGTCCCGTAGAGCCATTGCCCGCCCAGCAGCAGGGCCAGCGTGAAGCACAGGCCGAAGCCCAGCGCGATGACGATGGCATGCCACACCAGCGCATCCGCATCGTCTTTGCGGCGTGCGCCAAGTGCGCGCGCGATCGACGAGGCGATGCCGCCGCCCATCGCGCCACTGGAGGTCATCTGCATCAGCATCACGATGGGAAACACCAGCGCCATGCCGGCGAGCGCATCGGTGCCGAGCCTGCCGACGAAGTAGGTCTCGATAAGGCCGACGGAGGCCTGTGCCAGCATCACCAGCACGTTGGGCGCAGCCAGGCGCAGCAGGGTGGGCACGATGGGCGCCTCGAGCAGGCGGCGCGTGCGCGGGTCGAGCTCGGTGTGGGCTGTCGTCATGTCGGGGGCTCCGCGCGCTCAGGCCCGTGCCGCGGCAGGCGCGACCTGCGCGCCGGCCTTCGCCGCCGGACGGCGGATCATCATCACGACCACCGCCGCCACCAGGCAGGCTGCGCCGGCCGCGTAGAGCGCCGGTGTGTAGGTCAGCAGCAGCGTGCGCGCGAAGCCGGCGCCGTAGGCGGCCGTGGCGGCGCCCAGCTGGTGCGCGGCAAAGACCCAGCCGAACACCAGGCCCACCTTGGCGGGGCCGAAGGCGGCGCCCGCGAGCTTGACGGTCGGCGGCACGGTGGCGATCCAGTCGAGGCCGTAGAACATCGCGAAGATGCCCAGGCCGTAGATAGTGAACTCCGAATGCGGCAGCCAGAACAGCGACAGGCCGCGCAGGCCGTAGTACCAGAAGAGCAGCTTGCGGTTGTCGTAGCGGTCCGAGAGCCAGCCCGAGAGGATGGTGCCGACGAAGTCGAAGGCCCCCATCATCGCGAGCACCGAGGCTGCGGGCACTGCGCTCATGCCGTAGTCGCCGCACAGCGAGATGAAGTGCGTCTGCACGAGCCCGTTGGTGCTCAGGCCGCAGATGAAGAAAGTGGCGGCGAGGATGAGGAAGGTGCGGTTGGTCGAAACTTCCTTCAACACGCGAAACGGCGTGGCGAAGTTCATCGCCGGCGCGGCGGCGGCAGGCGCGGCCGGCTGGGTGCCGGGCAACTCGCCGTAGGGCAGCAGGCCGAGGTCCGAAGGCCGGTTGCGCATGAGGCACAGCGCCAGCACGCCGATCAGTATGCTGCCGGCCACGATCGGCACGATGGCCGAGCGCCAGCCCCAGTGCTCGATCATCCAGGCCGCGAGCGGCAGGAAGGCCAGCTGACCGGTGGCCGAACTGGCCGTGAGCATGCCGACGACGAGGCCGCGCCGCGCGACGAACCAGCGGTTGGCCACCACCGCGCCGAGCACCAGCGCCGTCATGCCGGTGCCCAGGCCCAGCATCAGGCTCCACAGCACGAACAGGTGCCACAGCTGCGAAGCCATGGTGACCAGTGCCATGCCCAGGCCGACCAGCGCGAGGCCGGTGCAGACCACGGCGCGCAATCCGTAGCGCTCCATCAGCACCGCGGCGAACGGCCCCATCAGGCCGAACAGCGCGAAGCGAAGCGCCAGCGCCGACGAGATCTGCCCGGTGCTCCAGCCGAACTCCTTGCCCAGCGGCTGCAGCATGGCGCCCGGCAAGCCCAGCGCGGCCGACATGGTCAGCATGGTGAGGAAGGTGATGGCGGCGACGATCCATCCGTAGTGAATGCCGCGGCGCTGCAGCCATGCGGAGACGGGAGTGGCGAACATGGGACCTCTGCTGTTGGAATTGAATGTGAGGAGAAGCAGGAAACGAAAACGGAATCCGCGCGCGGCCTCGGACGCGATGGGTGAAGGCGTGCGGTTGGAAAGAAAAGGTTCAGTCTTCGGCGTCGGGCTCGTCCTCCGCGCCCAGCAGTTCCATCGACTCGTCGATCAGCCGGTGCAGCGCGAGCACACGCTCGACGCCCAGCAGCGCATTGAGTTTTTGCTGCGCTGCCTTCCAGTGCAGCTGCGCCTCGCGGCGCTTGGCATCGCCCTCATCGGTGATCTGCACCAGCCGGCTGCGCGCATCGGCGCCGGCGCCCAGCGAGATCCAGCCCGCGGCGATCAGCGGCTGCAGGTTGCGGCTCAGGGTCGAGGCGGTCATCTTGAGTTCGCTTGCCAGGTCGACCGGGCGCGAGGGCCCGAGCCGCGCCAGATTCGACAGCAGCGAGTACTGTGTGGTCTTCAGGCCGCTCTTCGACACCTCGGCGTCGTAGTGCTGCGAGAGGCGGCGCGAGAGCTGGCGTACCTTGAAGCTGGTGCAGCCGCGTGGCTTGGCGAGGGTGTCCATGGGGTATTATTGTAGCTACAACTATTGCATATGCAACTTAACCCTCCAGACAACCCGGACAGGAGAACACCCGGCATGACGCAGAACCCCAGCCAGCTCGACGCATGGATCGCCGAAGAGCGAAAGATCACCGAACGCCTCGAAGCCGGCCCAGGCCCTGGCCTCGCCCGCCCCGACCAGATCGCGGGCAAGACCGGCCTCGAGATGATGCAGGCGATGCTGAACGGCGAGATTCCCTTTGCAGCCATCGCCAGGACGCTGGACTTCACGATCCTCGAAGTGCGCCCGGGCGTGGCCATCTTCCAGGGCACGCCGCTGCCGCAGCACCTGAACCCGCTGGGCACCATCCATGGCGGCTGGGTCGCCACGATGCTCGACTCCGCCCTGGGCTGCTCCGTCCACACGATGATGCCGCCCGGGCGGGCCTACACCACCGCCGAGCTGAACGTGAACTACGTGAAAGGCCTGACGCCCAAGGTGCAGCGCGTGCGCGCCGAAGGCAAGGTGATCCACTGCGGCCGCCAGCTGGCCACCGCCGAGGCCCGCCTCTTCGGGCCCGATGGCACGCTGTACGCGCATGCCACCACGACCTGCCTGGTGTTCGAGACGCGGCCGGCGGGCTGAGCCGTGGGAAACGAGATCCAGCCGGCCGACCTGGGCTTCTTCTGCGCGCTGGCGAGCGCCGGCAGCCTCAGTGCCGCGGCACGCGAGCTGGGTGTCTCGACGGCGGCCGTGAGCAAGCATCTCGCGCAGATGGAAGCGCGCCTGAGTGTCAGCCTGCTCAACCGCACCACGCGGCGCATGAGCCTGACGCCCGAAGGCGAGCTCTATCTCGAGCACGCGCGCCGCATCCTGAACGACATCGACAGCATGAGCGAGATGCTGGGCGCGTCGAAGGCGACCCCACGGGGACTGCTGCGCGTCAACGCCACGCTCGGCTTCGGCCGCAGCCACATCGCACCGCTGATATCCAAGTTCGTGCGCGAATATCCGGAGGTGGAAGTGCAGCTGCAGCTGTCGGTCAATCCGCCGCCGCTGACGGACGATTCCTTCGATGTCTGCGTGCGCTTCGGCGCGCCGCCGGATTCGCGCGTGATCGCAAGGCGGATCGCTGCCAACCGCCGCCTGCTGTGCGCCGCGCCGGCCTACATCGCCAGGCGCGGCATGCCCAAGGTGCCCAGCGACCTGGCCAGGCACAACTGCATCGGCATCCGGCAGGGCGAGGAGGCCTACGGCCTCTGGCGGCTGTCGAGCGGCCGGGGCAAGAGCGCCACCACGCAGGCCGTCAAGACACGCGGCACGCTGACGACGAACGACGGAGAGATCGCCGTCAACTGGGCGCTCGACGGGCACGGCATCCTGATGCGCGCGGAGTGGGACATTGCCCGCCACCTGCGCAGCGGCCGCCTCGTGCAGGTCCTGCCGCAGCACCACACGCCGGACGCGGACATCTACGCGGTCTACCCGCAGCGCCACCGACTCGCGGCGCGCGTGCGCGCCTTCGTCGACTACCTGGCACTGTCGCTCGCACGGCAGGCTTCGGCGGACCAGCCGGCGGACTCATCGGCGGCTGGCACCAGGCGGCGGTAGTCGCCAAGGGGGCCGCGGCGGGGTAACCCGCCGTCAAACGCAAGCTCAAACGCGCCGCGCCTACGGTCGCGCTCCCTTCGACTCTCTCTTCAAGGTGAGCCTCATGCCCAAATTCGTCATCGAACGCGCCATTCCCAACATCGGCGCCGCCAGCGCCGCCGAACTGCAGGCCGTGTCCCAGAAGTCGTGCGGCGTGCTGCGCGAACTCGGCCCCGACGTGCAATGGGTCCACAGCTACGTCACGGGCGACAAGATCTACTGCGTCTACAACGCGGCCAGCGAAGAGCTGGTGCGCGAGCACGCGCGCAAGGGCGGATTCCCCGCCGACAGCGTGGCCCGCGTGGTGACGACGATCGATCCGACGACTGCGGAGGCCTGACCCCACGATCCTGCTGCGCCCCGTGCCTCGCTCTGCCACACTGCTGGCATGAGGCCCTTCGTCCAGCTTCTTGGCGTGCCGTGTGTGGTGAGCCCAGACGGCCCGGTCGCGCCCATCCGGGGCCACAAGGCCTGGGGACTGCTTGCCTATCTCGCGCTCCAACCGGGCGCTGTTGCGCGGCAGCGCCTGGCCGGATTGCTGTTCGAGGACGCCGAAGACCCGCTGGCTGCGCTGCGCTGGAACCTTCGCGAACTGCGTCGGGCCCTGGGCGACTGCACGCTGCGCGGAGATGCGATCGCCTTTCCGCACGAGCACGTCGCCGGCGTGGACGTTGCCGTGCTGACGCGGGGAGACTGGTCGGACGCGTTGTCGCTCCATGGGCTCGGATGCGAGCTGCTGGAGGGCCTGGGCTTTTCATCGAGCCCGTCGTTCGCAGCGTGGCTGCAGTCCGAGCGACGAAGGATGCAGGCCACGGCGGAAGCCGTGCTGCGCGAAGCCGCCTTGTCCCGCGTGGCGGACGGGGCGCCGGGCGCGGCCGCCGACCTGGCCTACCGGCTCGTCAGCCTGGACCCGTTGGACGAAAACGCGCATGTCCTGCTGGTGCGCTGCCTTGCGGCGGCGGGCGACGGGATGGGCGCGGCGCGGCAGGCGGCCGCCTGCCGGGAACTGTTCAGGCGCCAGCTCGGCGTCGCACCCGGGCCCGCGCTGGCCGATGCACTGCACACCGTGACGGCCACGCCGACAGCCCGGCCGGCCATTGGCCGCGCGGGTGCCCTGGCGCAGCTCGAGGCTGGCGAGGCCGCCATCGGCGCGGGCGTGCTCGAGGCCGGCCTGCAATGCCTGCGCCGAGCCATGGTCGACGCCGACGGCACCGGCGATCCCGCCCTGCGCACGCGCGCGCGGGTCGCGCTGGGCGGCGCGCTGGTGCACGCGGCGCGCGGCCGCGACGAAGAGGGCGCCGCGGCCCTGCACGAGGCCTTGGCCATCGGCCGTGAAGCCGCGCCCGCACTGGCCGCCGCCGCATGCCGCGAACTGGGCTACGTCGAGTTCCTGCGAGGTCGCTATGAGCGCGCGCTGGCCTGGATGGCACGGGCAGAGCCATTGGCAGGCGACTCCCTTGCCGAGCGGGCCCGGATCGCCACGGTGAAGGGCTCCATCCTGAGCGACTCGGCCTATTACCCGGCCGCCATGGAAACGCTGCGCGACGCCGCAGCCTGGGCGTTGGAGGCGGGCGAGCCCAAACAGGTGATCTACGCCGAGTCCATGCTGGGTCGGGCCATGATCCTGCGCGGCGAATGGGAAGCAGCGAGGCCGATCGTCGACCGTGCCGTCGACCAGGCTGGCCGGCTGTGGGCCGCCTTCCTTCCCTGGCCCTTGTCCTTTCGCGCCGAAATAGATCTGAGCGACGGCCAACTGGAGCCGGCCGCTGAGCGCTTCGAGCACGCCTTCGCGCTGGGATGCCAGTTGGGCGATCCATGCTGGGAAGGCATTGCCGGCCGCGGCCTCGGACTGGTCGCGATGGCTCGCGGCGACGCTGCGCGCGCCGAGGAAATCCTGCTGGACACACTGGCCCGTTGCACCCGCCCGCCGGACGCCTACCTGTGGGGCGAGGCCTATGTGCTGGAGGCGCTTTGCCGTCTTGGCGTGTCGCGGCGCACGTCGCCGATCCGCCGGCAGGTGGACGAGTTGATGGACATCGCCGCACGAACCGGCATGCGGGAACTCGTGGTGCGGGCCCACCTCCTTCGCGCCGCCCTCGGCGATCCGGATGGGGCGGTGGCCGCACGAACCCTGGCCACCGACATCGACAACCCGGCGCTCACCGCGTTGACGCTGAACGTCGATTCGCCTGCAGTAGGCCTTCAGCTCGTAAGTCCAAACGGCTCATCCCCTCTTCGTCAGTGATAATTGTTCGCATTGGCGCCGCACGCCGTGCCGCCGATGCTTTCACAAGAACACTTCACCGTCCTGGAGGATTTTTCATGACCGAACGCTCTGGCGCTCAAGTCCGCGCCGCGCGCGCATTGATCGGCGCCACTACCGCCTGGCTCGCCCTCACGGCCCTGCCCGCCCACGCTGCGAACGACGAACTCACGCTCTACACGACGCGCGAGCCCGCACTGATCCAGCCGCTGATTTCTGCCTTCAGCGCGCAGAGCAACGTCAAGGTCAACACCGTGTTCGTGAAGGACGGCCTGCTGGAGCGCGTCAAGGCCGAAGGCGCCCGCTCGCCGGCCGACGTGCTGATGACCGTGGACATCGGCGCGCTGATGGACCTCGTCGACGGCGGCGTGACGCAGCCCGTGAAATCGCCCGCGCTCGAATCGGCCATTCCGGCCAACCTGCGCGGCGCCGACGGCCAGTGGTTCTCGCTCTCGCTGCGCGCGCGCGTGCTCTATGCCGACAAGGCCCTGCCGCTCACGAGCTTCCGCTACGAAGACCTCGCCAGCCCGAAATACAAGGGCAAGGTCTGCATCCGCGCCGGCCAGCACCCCTACAACACCGCGCTGGTCGCCGCGCTGATCGCGCACGACGGCGAAGCCAAGGCCGAGCAGTGGCTGCGCGGCGTCAAGGCCAACCTGGCGCGCAAGGCCACGGGCGGCGACCGCGACGTGGCGCGCGACATCCTCGGCGGCATCTGCGACGTGGGCCTGGCCAACTCGTACTACGTTGGCCAGATGAAGAGTTCCAAGGAAGGCACCGACGCGCGCAAGTGGGGCGACGCCATCAAGGTGGTGCGCCCGACCTTCGCCAAGAGCGGCGGCACGCACGTCAACATCAGCGGCACGGCCGTGGCGAAGAACGCGCCGCAGCGCGCCAACGCGGTCAAGCTGCTCGAGTTCCTGGTGTCGGAGCCGGCGCAGGCGCTGTATGCGCAGACCAACTACGAGTACCCGGTGCGCAAGGGCGTCGCGCTCGACCCGATCATCGCGTCGAGCATCGGCGAGCTGAAGGCCGACCCGCTGCCCGTGGCCGAGATCGCCAAGTACCGCAAGCAGGCCAGCGCGCTGGTCGACAAGGTCGGCTTCGACCAGTGACGCAAGCGGCCGGGCACGCCTTCCCGGTGCCTGAGGAAGCATGCGAATGACACGACGCCAGCTCCCGGGCCTGCACGCCGCAGGTCCGGTCTGGCGTCTTGCCTCGTTCGCCATCGCCGTCGGCGTGCTCGCACCGGTGCTCACGCTGGTGTGGCTCGCCTTCGGCTCGGGCCTCGGGCACTGGGGGCCGCTGTTTGCGAACGTGCTGCCGCAGGCGGCGCTCAACACGGCCATGCTGCTCACGGGCGTGGGCGTGCTGGTGCTGGTGATCGGCACCGGCTGCGCGTGGCTGGTGACGGCGCATGACTTCCCGGGGCGCGGCGTGCTGCACTGGGCGCTGCTGCTGCCGCTGGCGATGCCAACCTACATCGTCGCCTTCGCGTACCTCGACCTGCTGCACCCCATCGGCCCCGTGCAGGGCGCGATCCGCTGGATGCTGGGCTTCGACAGCCCGCGCCAGTTCCGCCTGCCCGACCTGCGCTCGATGCCCGGTGCAATCTTCGTGCTGGGCTTCGTGCTCTATCCGTACGTCTACATGACGGCGCGCGCGATGTTCATGACGCAGCCGGCGCACCTGATGGAAGCGGCGCGCACGCTCGGCGAGAGCCGGCGCGGCGCGTTCTTCCGCGTGGCGCTGCCGCTGGCGCGGCCGGCGCTGGCCGTGGGGCTGAGCCTCGCGCTGCTCGAAACGCTCAACGACATCGGCGCCTCGGAGTTCCTCGGCGTGAACACGTTGACGGTGGCGGTCTACACGACGTGGATCACGCGCTCCGACCTCGCAGGGGCTGCGCAGATCGCGTGCGCGATGCTGTTCGTGGTGGTGGCGCTGGTCTGGCTCGAACGCAATGGCCGGCAGCACCAGCGCTTCGGCTCGGCGCAGCGCATGCGCGCGGTGCAGCCGCGGCGGCTGCACGGTGGCGCGGCGTGGGCCGCCAGCGTGGCGGCGGCGCTGCCGGTGCTGATCGGCTTCGTGGCTCCTGCGTTCTACCTCGTGCGGGAAAGCTTCAAGCGGCTGCATCAGGGCGGCGGCATTTCCCAAGGCCTGGTCGCGAGCCTCGGCAACACGCTGGCGCTGGCTTCGGGTGTCACCGCGGCCGCAGTCGCGGCGGGGCTGGTCGTCGCCTGGGCCTCGCGCAGCCAGGGCGCGGGCCTCGCCAACCGCGCGCGATGGCAGGCGCGTGCGGCGACGCTGGGCTACGCGGTGCCGGGCACAGTGCTGGCCATCGGCCTGCTCACGCCGGCGCTGGCCTTCGACAGCGCGCTCGCCACGGCATTCGGATGGCAGGGCCTGCCGCTCATGGGCGCGGGCATCGTGCTGGTCGTGGCCTGCGCGATCCGCTTTCTCGCGATGCCGGTCGGCGGCATCGAGGCCGGCCTCGCGCGCATTCCGCCTGCCATCGAACAGGCTTCGCGCCTGCTCGGCGAAACCACCGGCGGCACGCTGCGCCGCGTGCACCTGCCGCTGCTGCGCCCCGCCATCGCCACGGGCGCGCTGCTGGTGTTCGTCGATGCGATGAAGGAACTGCCGGCCACGCTGCTGCTGCGGCCCGCCAATTTCGACACCCTCGCCACCTGGCTGTATGCCGAGGCCGCGCGCGGCACGTATGAAGAAGGCGCGATTGCCGCGCTCGCCATCGTGCTGGCCGGCCTGCTGCCCGTCCTGCTGCTCGCGCGCAACCAGCTGGGCGCGCCTTCGGCCGCACCCGGCCCCGACCAGACACCATGAGTTCCCCCCTGCACCTCGATGCGATCCAGCTCGCATACGACACACCGCGCGGCCCACACACGGTCGTCGACGGCTTCTCGCTGGCATTGGACGCCGGCGAAATCGGCTGCCTGTTCGGCCCTTCGGGCTGCGGCAAGACGACGGTGCTGCGTGCCATCGCAGGCTTCGAGCCCGTGCGCGCCGGCACGGTCCGGCTCGGCGACGTGCTGCTCTCGTCCGCGCAGAAGCACCTGCCGCCCGAGCAGCGGCACGTGGGCATGATGTTCCAGGAGTACGCGCTGTTCCCGCACCTGTCGGCGGCGAAGAACGTGGCCTTCGGCCTGCGCCGGCTCGGCCGCACGGCGCAGCAATCGCGCGTGGCGGAAATGCTGGCGCTGGTCGGCCTCGCCGACGCGGGCGAACGCTATCCGCACCAACTCTCCGGCGGCCAGCAGCAACGCGTCGCACTGGCCCGCGCGCTCGCGCCCTCGCCCGCCCTGCTGCTGCTCGACGAGCCGTTCTCCAACCTCGACGGCGGCACGCGCGAGCGGCTGGCTGCGGAGGTGCGCGGCATCCTCAAGCAGGCCGGCCAGACCGCCATCCTCGTCACGCACAACGAGGCCGAGGCGCACGCCATGGCCGACCGCATCGGCGTGATGCACGGCGGGCGCATCACGCACTGGCTCGACGCAGCGGCGTAGCACACGAGGCCCATTTTCCGAATGGGCTTTCCGGGAAAAGGTTGTTCCGGTCCGCAAGAATCGCGGCCTTCCAGACACATCCATCACCCAGGAACGGAAAGCCCCATGACGCAAGCTCTCACCCTCGTCAGCCACCTGCTGTGCCCGTACGTCCAGCGCGCCGCGATCGCGCTGCATGAAAAGGGCGTGCCCTTCGAGCGCGTCGTCATCGACCTCGCGAACAAGCCCCAGTGGTTTCTCGACATCTCGCCGCTCGGCAAGGTACCGCTGCTGAAGGTGCGCCGGCCCGACGGCAGCGAGGCCGTGCTGTTCGAGAGCAACGTGATCTGCGAGTACCTCGAGGAGACACAGCCCGGCGCCCGCCTGCACCCCGAAGACCCGCTCCAGCGCGCCGAACATCGCGCGTGGATGGAGTTCGGCTCGGCCATCCTCGGCGACCTCTGGGGTTACGAGACCACGCAGGACGCGGCCGTGTTCGAGCAGAAGCGGCTGGCGCTCGTCGCCAGGTTCGAGCGCGTGGAAGCTGCGCTGGCAGCCTCGGGAGAAGGTCCCTACTTCGCCGGCCAGAACTTCAGCCTCGTCGACGCGGTCTTCGCACCGGTGTTCCGCTACTTCGAGGTGTTCGACGCGATCAGCGACTCGCATGTCTTCGACGCACTGCCCAGGGTCAAGGCCTGGCGCAAGGCGCTGGCGGCCCGCCCCAGCGTGCGCGATGCGGTGGTGCCTGAATATCCCCGGCACCTGATGGAATTCCTGAAGCGCCACCAGGCCCACCTGCTGACACTGGCGGCTTGATCGTCGCGGCGGGAGGCAGACAATAGCGGCCTCCCTTTCTTCACGCCCAACGGCCCCCACGAGATGCGACTCCTCCACACCATGCTGCGCGTCGGCAACCTCCAGCGCTCCATCGACTTCTACACCAAGGTGCTCGGCATGAACCTGCTGCGCACCTCGGAGAACCCCGAGTACAAGTACAGCCTCGCTTTCATCGGCTACGGCAAGGGCAACCCCGAGCAGGCCGAGATCGAGCTCACCTACAACTGGGGCACCGAGAGCTACGAACTGGGCACCGCCTACGGCCACATCGCGCTGGGCGTGCCCGACGCGTACGCGGCCTGCGAGAAGATCAAGGCCGCGGGCGGCAACGTGACGCGCGAGGCCGGGCCGGTCAAGGGCGGCACCACCGTGATCGCGTTCGTGACGGACCCCGACGGCTACAAGATCGAGCTGATCCAGCGTGACGAAGGCGCCGCCGGCGGCGGCCTGCGCTGATGACTCGCCGCGTTGCCCTGCTGCGTGGCGTGAACGTCAACGGCATCGCGATCAGGAGCGCCGACCTGAAGGCGCTGTTCGCGGAAGAACTCGGCTTCGGCGCGGTGCGCACCGTGCTCGCCAGCGGCAACGTGCTGTTCGACACCGACGAGCGCGATGCCACCGCATTGCGCAAGCGCATCGAGCAGGCGCTGCGCAAGCGATTCGGCTACGAGGCGTGGATCGTGCTGCTCACACAGAAGCAGGTGGCCGACGTGGCCAAGGCCTATCCCTTCGAGCGCATCGACGACGAGCGGCATCCCTACATCGTGTTCGGCTCGGACACCGCGATGCTCGACGAGATCGTGGAGAAGGCCGGCACCGTCGATGCCGACGTCGAACAGATGGAGCCCGGCAAGGGCGTGCTGTACTGGCAATGCCCGCGCGGCGAGAGCCTCGATACGCCGGTGGCCAAGCTGCTGGCCAAGACGCGCTACAAGTCGAGCACCACCACGCGCAACCTGCGTACGGTGGAGAAGCTGCTCACCGGCTGATCAGCAGCCCAGCAGGTCGGCCAGCGCCTCGATGTCGCGCGCATGCAGGTTGTTGTCCGGCTGCGGCGACACGTCCTTCGGCTTGGCGCGGCCGAATTCGTGCGGGCGCTCGATGTAGGCCGTCTTCAGGCCGCACACGCGCGCGGCGGCCAGGTCGTCGTGGTGCGCGGCGGCCAGCATCACCTGACCGGGCGTTGCATCGAACACACCCGCCACGCCGAGGTAGGTGCGCGGGTCGGGCTTGTAGGCCTTGAACACCTCGGCCGACAGCACGCAGTCCCAGGGCAGGCCCGCACGCTTCGCCATCTCGGTGAGCAGGCCGATGTTCCCGTTCGACAGCGTGCAGATGGTGAACTTCTTCTTGAGCCGCGTGAGACCCGGCACCGAATCGGGCCAGGCCGGCAGGCGGTGCCAGGCGCGGCTCAGGTCGCGCCTGGCGGCCGTGTCGAGGCGCTCGGACAGGCCGAAATCGCGCAGCACCTGTTCGAGCATGCTCAGGTGCAGCTCGTCGAGCAGCGTGAAGCCGCCCTCGCCCGCGGCAATGCGCTCCATCACGGCCTTCATCGCGGGCTGGTAGCCCGCGCGCCACGCCAGCGCGAAGGCCGCGCCGTCCACGCCCGGCAATGCGCGCTCGACCTCGGCGGCAATGCCGCTGTGCCAGTCGACCACCGTGCCGAAGACGTCGAACGCGATGACCTTCAGGTCGC
This sequence comes from Variovorax sp. CF313, assembly GCF_000282635.1. GTDB lineage: Bacteria > Pseudomonadota > Gammaproteobacteria > Burkholderiales > Burkholderiaceae_C > Variovorax. The sequence goes on along the minus strand of NZ_AKIW01000013.1, from coordinate 111,161 downwards.
CCGCGTCGAAATCGGCGCGCATGATCAGCGCGGCAGCTGGCTCGCGGCGCGTGCCAGCTGCTCGATGCGGGCCCAGTCGCCTTCGCGGATCGCGTCGGTCGGCACGATCCACGAACCGCCCACGCAGGCCACGTTCGACAGCGCGAGGAACTCGGCCGCGTTGCCCGCCTGGATGCCGCCCGTCGGGCAGAAGGTGACGTCGCCGAACGGACCCTGCCAGGCCTTGAGCATCGGCAGCCCGCCGGCCTGCAGCGCGGGGAAGAACTTGAGTTGGGTGTAGCCGTCTTCCTGCGCCATCATGATCTCGCTGCCGGTGGCCACGCCGGGCAGCAGCGGCAGGCCGAGGTCGTGGCAGGCCTTGCCGACCGCACGCGTGTAGCCCGGGCTCACGCCGAACTTCGCGCCGGCCAGCGCCGAGGCCTGGGCATCGGCCGCGCTGCGGATGGTGCCGGCGCCGGCCACGGCCTCGGGAACGTCCCTGGCAATGGCTTCGATGCACTGCAGCGCCTGCGGCGTGCGCAGCGTGACTTCGAGCATGCGGATGCCGCCAGCCACCAGTGCACGAGCGAGAGGGACGGCGTCTTTCACGTCGTTCAGCACGATGACCGGAATGACCGGCGCATCGCGCATGACTTCGAGGGCGGTGAGTTTCTTTGTCATTTCATAGCTCCATTACTTCAAGCACATCCGCGATCCTGAAAATCGCGGTGCTCAATTCCAGAAACGCCGCGGAACCGGCTTTGCCGGGCCACCGGTGTTGTCCCCGGAAGGGGGAAGGCGAAGCGGCACGAAGCGCGCGCAGCCTGGGGGCGAGCCCGATTACAGCCATGAGCAGGCTCCCTCTTCGGCAGTGAGTGCATTGCGGCGCATGCCGGCGAACAGTTCGCGGCCGAGGCCGTGTCCATCGGCGATGCGCTGCGCTTCGGGCAGCGTCGCGGTTTCGCGCGCGGCCCATTCGTCTTCGGGCAGCAGCACGGCCAGCGTACCCGCTACCGCATCGAGGCGGATCAGGTCGCCGTCGCGCACCTTGGCGAGCGGGCCGCCCGCAGCCGCTTCGGGCGAGACGTGGATGGCGGCCGGTATCTTGCCCGACGCGCCGCTCATGCGGCCGTCGGTGACCAGCGCCACGCGGAATCCCTTGCCCTGCAGCACCGACAGCGGCGGCGTGAGCTTGTGCAGCTCGGGCATGCCATTGGCCTGCGGGCCCTGCCAGCGCACCACGCAGACCACGTCGCGCTCGAGTTCGCCGGCGGTGAAGGCCTTGTGCAGCGCGGCCTGCGAGTCGAACACGCGCGCGGGCGCTTCGATGACATGGCGGTCGTCGGGCACCGAGGACACCTTGATGACGCTGCGCCCGAGGTTGCCGCCCAGCAGCTTGAGGCCGCCGGTGGCACTGAACGGATTCGCGACCGTGCGTGTGATGGCTTCGTTCTTCAGCGGCGCCGCGGGACTCCATTGCAGGCGCTGTTCGGCGCCATCGCCCGCCAGCGCCGGGATGTTCGCGTATTCGCGGATGCCCCCCGCGCGCACCGTCAGCACGTCGGCATGCATCAGGCCGGCGTCGACCAGTTCGCCGATCACGAGGCCGGGACCGCCCGCGGCCTGGAACTCGTTCACGTCGGCGCTGCCGTTGGGATACACGCGGCTCAGCAGCGGCACCACATCGGAGAGCTTCGAGAAGTCGTCCCAGTCGATCACGATGCCGGCGGCGCGCGCCACGGCCACCCAGTGGATCAGGTGGTTGGTGGAGCCGCCCGTGGCCAGCAGCGCGACCATGGCGTTGACGATGCAGCGCTCGTCCACCATCTCGCCGATGGGCGGGCACTGGAAGGAAATGTCGCTCGCCTTGCCCAGCACGGTGCGCACCGCTTCGCGCGTGAGCGTTTCGCGCATCGCGTCGCCGGGCTGGATGAAGGCAGTGCCGGGCACGTGCAGGCCCATGGCCTCGAGCAGCATCTGGTTGCTGTTGGCGGTGCCGTAGAAGGTGCAGGTGCCCATCGTGTGATAGGCCGCCATCTCGGCGTCGAGCAGGCCCTGGCGGCCCACGAGGCCTTGCGCCGCCTGCTCGCGCACCTTCGATTTGGCATTGTTCGACAGGCCCGAGGGCATCGGGCCGGCGGGCACGAACACGGTCGGCAGGTGGCCGAAGTGCAGCGCGCCGATCAGCAGGCCCGGCACGATCTTGTCGCACACGCCGAGCAGCAGCGCGCTGTCGAACATGTCGTGCGTGAGCGCGACGGCCGTGCTCATGGCGATCAGGTCGCGGCTGAACAGGCTCAGTTCCATGCCGGGCGTGCCCTGCGTGACGCCGTCGCACATGGCGGGCACACCGCCGGCCACCTGCGCGGTGGCGCCGAGTCGGCGGGCCTCGTGCTTGATGATGTCGGGGTAGCCCTGGTACGGCGCGTGGGCCGAGAGCATGTCGTTGTAGGCGGTGACGATGCCGATGTTGGGCGCGCGCTCGGCCACCACGCGGAACTTGTCGTTCGCCGGAATGCCGGCCACGGCGTGCGCCACGTTGGCGCAGCCCATGCGGTCTGAGCCGCGGTCGCGGTCGCGGATTTCGGCGAGGCGGGAGAGGTACGCGCTGCGCAGCCCCTTGCTGCGCTCGCGGATGCGATCGGTGACGTCGCGGACGATGGGGTGTGTGCTGCTGCTCATGGGGTCGGTGGCTCTTGCTGCGTGCCGCCAGGGCGGCTGTGGGCCTGGAGACCCATGGTAACAAGCCGGGCACGAAAGCCCGATGAAATCCGGGTGCCCGCCAATACGAATCCTCTCATCCGCGCCCCTGCAGGGAAGCACCCATGAAAAAGCCCGGCGTCACCGGGCTTCTTCTGCTCTTGCAGCCGATGCGCGCGGCGCTCAGTCCACCAGCTTCACCTCGACGCGGCGCGCCTCGGCATCGTTGCCCGAGCCGGCCGTCACGGCGGGCCTTTGCAGGTCGACCTTGGCCGCCGGCACGCCCAGGCCCACGAGCACGTCGCGCACCATCTCAGCGCGCTTCTTCGCGAGCTGTTCGTTGATGGCGGCGTCGCCGGTGGTGTCGTGGAAGCCCGAGACCACCGCCTTGCGGCCGCTCTCGACGCCCTTGATGACCGCGGCCAGCGCCTCGGCGGCGCCGGGTGCAAGGTCGGCGCTGCCGGTCGCGAAGTAGAAGTTCACCACGCCGTCGACCACGCGGATGCTTGCGCCGTCGGGGATCGTGACCGTCACGGTCTCGGTGACCTCGGCCACCTTGGGCGCGGCGCCGGGGGCCGGCGCCGAGACCACCACCGCCGCGGGAGCGGCGGCGGCCTGCGCGACCGCGGGGTTGTGGCCCCTGTGCCAGAGCACGATGCCGACCACGAAGAAGATCACCAGGGCGATCAGCGCCATGACGAATCCGAGGATGAAATTCTGCTGGCTGTCGTCATCGCTCATCGGGGATCTTGCTCCATAGGGAAGGGGTAGGTAAATAATGGTGCGGTGAACCATGATCAGGAAATTGTAGGCGGCGGTCCCGGCATCCCCATGTCGGACCCTGCGCCGAACCCCGGTCCGCCGGGACTCGACCCCATGCCCAAACCCCTGCGCGATCCGCAGCCGATGCTCGAGCGCGCCATCGCCGACTGGGGCGGGCATGAGGATCTCTGGCTCTTCGGCTATGGCTCGCTGATCTGGCGGCCCGAGTTCGACTTCGTCGAGCGGCGCCAGGCCTGGGTGCGCGGCTGGCATCGCGCGCTGAAGATGTGGAGCCGCGTGAACCGCGGCAGCGTCCAGGTGCCCGGCCTCGTGTTCGGACTGCTCTCGGGCGGCAGCTGCCGTGGCATGGTGTTCCGCGTGCCCAGGGCCGAGGGTCTGGAAACGCTGCGCCGGCTCTGGCTGCGCGAGATGCCGACTGGCGTGTACGACCCGAAATGGCTGCGCTGCGGCACGGCCGAAGGGCCTGTGCGCGCGCTGGCGTTCACGCTGTCGCGGCGCAGCCCCAACTTCACGGGCGAGCTCAGCGACGAGCGCTACCGCCACATCTTCGCCAACGCCGTCGGCCGCTACGGAACTTCGCTCGACTACGCACGCCAGACGCTGCTCGAACTGCAGCGCCACTCGATCCACGACGCGGCGCTGGCCCGCCTGGTGGCGCTGGCCGCCGTTCAGGAACAGCAGCGCCAGCAGCAAACCGAGGCCGCCGCCGATTGCGGGGCGCCGCAGCCTCCGGTATATGTTCCGGGGTCTTCAGACTCTTCTTCCCAACCTTCCGAATCATCCAAGGAAAACACATGACCCAACGTCGTCTCGCCGCCGCCGGCGCCGCCCTCCTCGCCTGCGCCCTTCTCGCCGCCTGCGGCAGCATGGGCGGCAAGCCGAGCACCGCCGTCGAGCTGGTGCCGACCGGCGCCATCACGCCCAACCCGACGCGCGGCACGGTGACCTTCGCCGCGCTCGACCACGGCGTGCGCGTGTCGGGCGAAGTGCGCGGGCTGGCACCGGGCAGCGAGCACGGCTTCCACATCCACGAGAAGGGCGATTGCGGCAACAACGGCGACGCCTCGGGCGGCCACTTCAATCCGACCGGCGGCACGCACGGCAAGTTCGCCGCCGCGGGCAGCCATGCCGGCGAACTGCCGAGCCTGGTGGCCGATGCCAGCGGCGTGGCCCGCTTCAGCGTGGAAGACCACTCGATCTCGCTGACGGACGGCGCCGCCAACAACGTGGTGGGCCGCGCCCTGGTGGTGCATCGCGACCGCGACGATTTCACGACGCAGCCGTCAGGCAACTCGGGCCCGCGCATCGCCTGTGCGGTGATCACCAAGCCCTGATCGAAACGGGCGGCAAAAGCTAGGCGCCCTCGCGCGCCAGCCACAGCGTCTCGGCCTGCGCCAGCGCCTCGGGTGTGTCGATGTCGGTGATCACGCCGACGTCGTCCACCACCAGGTCGGCCACCGAATCGATGGCACGCATCGACCGCAGGATGGACGATGCGCCCAGGCTTCCCTCCAGCATGGCGAGTTGCGCACCGCACCCGGCGGCAAAGCCCACCGGATGGCCGCGCTCGCCCCGGTACTGCGGCTGCACGGCATTCACCCGGCCGCCCAGGGCTGCTGCAACAGCCTGCAGCGTCGCGGGCTGCACCAGCGGCAGGTCGCCCGGCAGGATCAGCCAACCCGCCGCATCGGGCGTTGCGCGCACTGCGGCCGCGATCGAATCGCCCATGCCGGGGTGCCCCGCATCTTCCACGTGCCATGGCAGGCCGCTGGCGCGCACCGCGTCGAGCGTGCGCTCCAGCACCGGCCTGCCGGCGAGCAACGCCTTCAGCTTCGAGCCCGCGCCACCGGCCGCGATGAAGCGTTCGCCGCGGCCCGAGGCCAGCACGATCACCACCGGGGAATTCACCTTCATGGTCGTCATGGGCCGAGTATGTGCGCAACAATCCCGGCATGACCTCCCCCCTCTCCAATGACGCACTGGCGGCGCTGCGCAAGAGCTACGAGCGCGCCGAACTCGGCGAAGCCCACAGCGCCGGCGATCCGCTGAAGCAGTTCGAGCGCTGGCTCACCGAAGCCATCGACGCGCAGGTGCCCGAGCCCAATGCGATGACGCTGTGCACCGTGGGCAGCGACCTGCGGCCGTCCAGCCGCATCGTGCTCATCAAGGGCTACGACGCGCGCGGCATCGTCTGGTACACCAACTACGAGAGCCGCAAGGGCCGCGAGCTGTCGGGCAATCCGTATGCGTCGCTGCAGTTCCACTGGGTCGAACTCGAACGCGTGGTGCGCATCGAGGGCCGCGTCGAGAAGGCAGGCGCCGAAGAGAGCGACGCCTACTTCGCGAGCCGCCCGCTCGATTCGCGCATCGGCGCCTGGGCCAGTCCGCAGAGCGAGGTGATCAGCGGACGCGACGTGCTGGTGAAGAACGCCGCCGTTGCCGCGGCCAAGCACATGCTCTCGCCGCCGCGCCCTCCGCACTGGGGCGGCTACCGGCTGGTGCCCGACCGCTGGGAGTTCTGGCAGGGCCGCAAGAGCCGGCTGCATGACCGGCTGCGCTACCGGCTCGACGGTAGCGACTGGGTGCGCGAGCGCCTGGCTCCGTGAGGCGGATCGTCGTCAGGCCTCGCAACTCACGACTTTGAACTCGACGCGCCGGTCCAGCGCGTCGCTCGCATCGTCCGCCCCCGTACCGACGATGTTCTCGCGGAAGCCCATGCCCGATTCCCGCAGCTTCTTCGACAGGGGCGCCGCCTCGCCCACCAGCCGGGTCTTCACGCTCACTGCGCGCTGCAGCGACAGCCGCTCGTTCACCGCCTCCGAGCCCGTGCGGCTCGTGTGGCCCGTGACCACCACGCACGAATCGATCTGCGCCGCCTGCCGCGCGATCTGGCGCAGCCACATCGGATAGGCGGCGCTGATCTTCGGATCGGCGAGGAAGTCGGTCGAGCCCGGCTTGAACAGGAACTTCACGCTCAGGTTGTTGGTTTCGAGCCCCAGCCGCGCGATGGTGCCGAAGGTCTTCTCGGCATCGGCCGTGCGGCCGAGTTGCGACTGCGTGAGGTACAGCCCGCTGTAGATGCGCAGCTGCTGGCCGTCGGGCCGCTTCGATGCAGCCTCGTAGCGGCCGAGCGCCTCGCTCATGCGGCCGGCCTCGTAGGCGGCGGTGGCCTCCTGCAGCACGGTCGAGGTCGGCAGGCGCTCCAGGTACAGCGCGTCCGCGGCCTGGCCGGGCTGGGTCTCGGCGGTGCGGATGTAGCCCTCGACGCCGCGGTCCTTGCCATTCACCGGGCTGTCACGGAAGAAGGCGGTGGGCCGTGTGTCGAGCGTGGCATCGCTGATGCGCGTGACCGACTGCGCGATCACCATGCCGCTGCGGATCTCGGTCAGCGCAAGGTTCAGTCGGTACGGTGCGCCCGAAGCGTCCCTGTCGCGCACCAGCGTGCCATTGAGCACGTACTGCGCGCTGCCGATCTCGCTCGCGTTGAAGGGCGTGACGGTGAACTGCCTGAACTGCGCCTGCATGCGCTGCACGATGCGCTGCTCGGCCACGCGCGTCACCTCGGTCTGCTGGCCGCTCGCGCCTTCGAGCAGCGGGTCGATCACGATGCGGCGCTGCGTGAGCGTCGACTCCACCTTGGCCAGGAAGGCCGGCAGTTTCTGCGTCTGCACCATCAGGTCGTCCACCGCCTGGTTCACGGCCTGGTCGAAGGGCATGGCGTTGCCCGGCGCGGGGCGGTGCGCGCAGGCGGCGGCAAGCACGGCGGCGCACAGCGCGAGCGCGCGCAGCGCCAGGCGTACTCGTTGGGTGGTGATGGTCGTCATCAGCATTGGCTCCTCAATGTCTTCATGTCCTGATCCGACAGCGGCTCGCCCACGGCGGCGCGCATGTTGATCTCGCTGCAGCGCTTCGACGGCGCAGGCTTTGATACCGCCGCTTCCCGTTGCACCGGCGGCGGTGCCGACGCGGCTGGCTGTGTGCGCGTCCTGATCACCGGCCTCGGCTTCGACGGCCCCTCGTCGGCCCTTTCAGCCTTCTCGGCGGGCGGCGGCTCGGCGGGCTCGCGCGGCACGTTCGCCGACAGGCACGGCGTGCGGCACGGCCTGGCCTCGCCTGTGGCCTGCGCGGGGCGAACTTGCAGCGCGGCGATCGTCGTCGCGACCACCGCCATAGCAAGAAGGGGCGAAGAGCGCGCCGGGTGAATCATCAGCCGGCAAATGTAGGGCGGCAGAGGCCGCGCGCCATCTCTCCAAACGGCCACCCTGCCGAACGGCATAGGCGTGCGGCGAACCGCGCTAAGGCGAAAGTCTGCGAGGTTCTACGAAGAGAGAACCGAAGGGCTCAGGGCAACCACTGCACCCAGACCATCACGAGCGGGAGCGTGGCGAGCCCCAGCACCGTCGACATCGCGACGCTGGCCGTCACCAGGTCTTCGGCCGTGCGGTAGCGCTGCGAAAAGAGGAACACGTTGGCGCCGATCGGCAGCGCCGCCGCCACCACCATCACCGTGAGCGGAATGCCTCGCACGCCGAGCAGCCAACCGATGACGGCCACCAGCAGCGGATGCAGCAGGTTCTTCACCAGCGCCTGCATCAGCGCGCCGCGCCAATGCCGGCCGATGGGTGTGAGCGCGAGCGTGATGCCCACCATCACCAGCGCGATGGGGCCGAAGGCCTGGCCGAGCAACTGGATCGGCTTGTCGATGAACTCGGGCATGACCAGCCCGGTCTGCGCGAACAACAGGCCCGCGATGATCGGCAGCGGCACGGGGTGGATGATGGCGTTGCGCAGCGCACGCATCACGGTGCGTGCCATCGAGGGGCGCTTGTCTTCGCCACCGACACCCGCGTGCTCGCGCGCGACGGCCAGCTCCAGCACCACCGTGGCGCTGGTCAGGAGCACCAGCGAATGCAGCGAGATCAGCGTGAGCAGCACCACCATGCCCGCCTCGCCATACGCCAGGCCGATCAACGCGATGCCGATCATCACCGTGTTGCTGTACGTGTTGGCCAGCGCGATCACCGCCGCGGTGCGATTGAATCCGCGCAGCGCCAGCGTGGCCGCGAACAGCAGGCCCGAAGCAACGAAGTACGCCGCCACCGGCTTCAGGCTCAGCTGCTCGACGTGCACCGTGCTCATGGCGCGGAACAGCAGCGCGGGCGCGAGCAGCAGGAAGATGAGATGCGACAGGTCCTTCACCGCATTGCCGCCGATCCATCGGCGCTTGCCGGCGAGGTAGCCCGCGGCGATGAGCAGGACGACGGGGAGCAGGGAGGAGATGACGAAGGAATTCACTCGGCGAGGATAGCCCAGTGAGTGCCTTGCTCCTTCCCCCTCTGGGGGAAGGTCGGGATGGGGGCAGGCGGCACTCGCAGGAGCCATGGCCCTGTCAAAGGCCGCTTGCCCCCACCCCCTGCCCTCTCCCAACGGGGGAGGGAGCAACACAAGATCAGAACGTCACGCGCAAACCGACCTTCAGCGTGCGCCCGGGCAACGGCGCGTTCGGATACACCGTCGTCGTCAGGATCGACGTCGCGCTGTAGGCCAGCTTGTTCGTGATGTTGTCCATGCGCGCGTACCAGGTGAGGTTGGCGCGCTGCACCTTCATGCGGTAGGTGATGGCCGCGTTCCACAGCGTGTAGGCATCGGTCTCGCGCGCACCCACCGACGGAATGCGGTGCTGCGCCGCGTTGTAGTCGAAGCCGAAGCGCGCGCCCCACGGACCGTTGGCATAGGCCAGCGTCGCGCCCAGGCGCAGCGGCGCGATGCGCGGCAGCGGCTCGCCGGTGTCGAGGTTCTTCGCGCGCACGATGTCGCCGCGCCATTCGAGGTCCAGCGTGCCGGCGTCGTCCATGCGCGCGAAGCCTTCGCTGCCCAGCAGGCGCAGGTTGCCGTTGGCCTCGATGCCGGTGAAGCGTGCACGCACGCCGCTGTAGACGTACTCGGCCAGCGTATCGGTGGCGCCGGGCTCGGCCACGTTGCCTTCCTCGTCGAGGTTGCGCCCCGTCGCGGTCAGGCCAATGTAGTTGCTGAAGCGCGTGACGTAGGCGTTGACGCGGGCCGTGTTGGGGCCCGACTTCCACTGCGCGCCCAGGTCGAGGCCGGTCGACTTTTCCTTCTTCAGGTTCGGGTCGCCCACCTCCCACGCGGCGGTCGCCACGTGGGGGCCGTTGGCCAGCAGTTCGTAGTCCTTCGGCGCGCGCTCGGTGTAGGCGAGGTTCGAAGTCAGCTGCCACTGAGGCGCGAGGTTGACCAGAGCACCGAAGGCCGCGCTGTGCGGGTTGAAGGTGCGCTCGCCGACCGCAAAGCGCGTGACCGTCGGATCGTCCGGATAGCCCAGCGATCGGATGCGGACCTGCTCGGTGCGCGCGCCGAAGCTCAGCCGGCCCCACGAAGTGCCGTACTCCTCGTACATGAACAGCGCATTGGAGCGCGTACGGCTGTGCGGCGCGAAGGCCTCTTCGCCATCGGCGGCGAAGCGGTTGGTTTCGCTGCTGAAGCCGACCAGGCCCTCGAAGTTGCCGATCTTCTGGTGGCGCGCCTCGATGCGCAGGTCGTTGCTCATGTTCGAGAACGTGGTGCCGGGCGTGCCGCCCTCGAACTCGGTGTGGCGGTAATCGGTGTGGCTCAGCTTGGCGTGGATGCTGCTGATGAAGCCGCCCGGGCGCCACTCGCCTTCGAGCGCATAGCGGTCGGACTTCATGCCGATGGTGACGTCGTCCTCGGCCACGGTGCCGTAGGTGCTGCGGTAAGTGCTGACCGAGGCACCGATGTAGCCCTGGTCGAAGAACATCGTGCCGCCGAGCGCGCCGCCGTGCGCCTCGTTGGCCGAGTTGCAGATCTTGCGCGCCGTCCACGGCGAGCCGGGCTTGCTGCATTCGAGGGTGATCGGCACCGAGACGTCCTTCGAGTCGCGGTTGAAGGCGTCGACGTGCAGTGCGAAGCGGTCGCTGCCGCCTTCGAGCACCACGCCGCCATTCTTCTCCTTGTTGCCGGTGGAATAGCCCAGGTCGGCGCGGCCGCCGAAGCCGTTGATCGGCTCCGAAGGAATGCGGTTGTCGATCACGTTGACCACGCCGCCGACAGCGCTGCCGCCGTACTGCAGCGCCGACGGGCCGCGCAGCACTTCGATGCGGTCGGTGACCAGCGCATCGACAGGCACCGCGTGGTCGTAGCTCAGCGCGGAGGCATCGGGTGCGCCGCCGCCGTTCTGCAGGATGCGGATTCGGTCGCCGTCCTGGCCGCGAATGATCGGGCGGCTGGCGTTGGGGCCGAAGTAGCTGCTGCTCACGCCGGGCACGTTGTCCAGCGTTTCGCCGAGCGTCGACTGGGAGCGCAGCAGCAGCTTGTCACCCGACAGCGTGGTGGTGGGAGCGATCAGTTCGGAGGCGCCGAGCGGATTGCCGGTGACGGTGACCTCGCGCAGGCTGGCGGCGTCGGCGGGTTGGGCCTGAACCTGCGCCTGGTCCTGGGCCATGCTTGCGAAGGAGGCGAGCGAAAGAACGGCAACGCCGATGGCGTTGCGACGGAATTTGGGAGTCATGAAGGAACACTCGTTGAATCGGGAAACGACCGGCCGCCGCCCGCGCGGGAAGCGGGTGCGGCAGCCGGAACACAGGGGATTCAGCGAGTGGAAGGCGGGCCGCGCGCGTCGAACAGCGCGACCCAGCGGGCGACGGCTTCGCCCTGCAGGAAAGCAAAGACGGCCGACGGCAGCAGCATCGGCAGCACCACCAGCGGCACGCCGGGCACGCCGGATCCGTGCGAGAGCTGGTCGTACAGCCGGCACTCGGCGTCGTTGTGTTCGCCGAACAGGCTGGCCAGCTGGGGGACGGCATGCTTGTGGCCAGCCTGCGCCGCGGCGGCCGGCAGGCCCGGCACGTGCAGCGAGCGGTGCATCAACCCGAGCGTGCCCGCGAACCACACCGCGACCATCAGCGCGATGACGAGCGCGCGGGTCGAACGGGTCCGAGGCTGGCGGATGGAGAGATGCACGGGGCGAGGTACCGATCGGCGCTCAGGCCTTGACGCGCGATGCGAAGGTCTTCTGGAACTTCTCGACCTTCGGTCCCACGACGAACGCGCAGTAGCCCTGGTTCGGGTTGTTCAGGAAGTAGTCCTGGTGGTAGGCCTCGGCCGCCGAGTAGTTGGCGAGCTGCGCCACCTCGGTCACGACAGGCGAGCTGTAGGTCTTGCTGACCCCGATCTCGCGGATGACCTCCTGGGCCACCTGCTTCTGCGCGTCGCTCGTGTAGTAGATGCCGCTGCGGTACTGGGTGCCGGCGTCATTGCCCTGGCGGTTGAGCGTGGTCGGGTCGTGCACGACGAAGAAGATCTCGAGGATTTCACGCAGGCTGATCTGCGCGGGGTCGAATTCGAGCTTCACCACCTCGGCGTGGCCGGTGCGGCCGGTGCAGACCTGCTCGTAGGTCGGATTGACGGTCTGGCCGTTGCAATAGCCCGACTCCACGTCCAGCACGCCCTGCACCCGGTCGAACACCGCCTCGGTGCACCAGAAACAGCCGCCGCCGAGCACGATGGTTTCGGTGGGCGGCGATGAAGTGGACATGGTGCGGCTCCGGGAGGTTGGAAAAGGATGAGCCCGGTATTGTGGCGGCTTGACGTGACGGATATCGGTCACTACATTACTAACCCGCGAGTCATTAACATCCCATGTCCCCGCCCCGTTCCTTCGTCGACAAGATCATCTGCCCGGTGCGCGCCAAGCGTGAGCGCCGCAAAGAGGCGCGCCCCGGCGAACTGCTGGCCGCCGCACTCGACCTGTTCGTCGAAAAAGGCTTTGCCGCCACCCGCTCAGAGGAAGTAGCGGTGCGCGCCGGCGTCTCCAAGGGCACCCTCTTTCTCTATTTCCCGAGCAAGGAAGAGCTGTTCAAGGCCGTCGTCATGGAAAGCCTCGGCGGCCGTTTCACCGAGTGGAACGCCGAATTCGCGGCTTTCGAGGGCACCACGGCCGACATGCTGCGCTACTGCATGAGAGTGTGGTGGGAACGCGTCGGCATGACCCAGGCCTCGGGCCTGACCAAGCTCATGATGAGCGAGGGCGCCAACTTTCCCGATCTGGCGGAGTTCTACCGCCGCGAAGTGGTCCGCCCCGGCCACGAGCTGCTGCGGCGCATTTTCCAGCGCGGCATCGACAGCGGCGAGTTCGCTCCGATGGACGTCGACCACGCGATCTACTCGGTGGTGGCACCCATGGTCTTCCTCATGCTCTGGAAGCATTCAGCCATGGTCTGCGTCGACGGCGAATCGGCCCTCGACCCCGAAAAATACCTCGCCACCCAGGCCGAGGTGGTGATCAACGGACTCTGCGTGCGCCCCGGAAGGCCGACCGCGGCGGAGGCGTCATCGGCGACGCCTAAAATTGAAGGTTTGTCCTGAGCCCACAAGGAAAGCCACGCCATGAACCCCACCCCCACCCTCGAGCGCCTGCGCTTCAACATGATCGAACAGCAGATCCGCCCCTGGGATGTGCTGGATACCGACATCCTCGAACTGCTGGCCGAAATCCACCGCGAAGACTACGTGCCCGACGCGCACCGCACGCTGTCGTTCTTCGACATGGAACTGCCGCTGCTCGACGGCTCCGTGCCCGGCGAGATCATGCTGTCGCCCAAGGTCGAGGCCCGCACGCTGCAGGACCTGCACATCCAGAAGCATGAATCGGTGCTCGAGATCGGCACCGGCTCCGGCTTCATGGCCGCCCTGCTGGGCGCCCGCGCCGCCCAGGTGCTGACGCTCGAAATCAACCCCGTGCTGGCCGCCCGCGCCGCCGAGACGCTGCGCCAGAACGGCGTGACCAACGTCGAAGTGCGCCATGCCGACGGCGCCGTACCGCTGCCCAGCGGCCCGAGCTTCGACGTGATCGTGCTCAGCGGCTCGGTCGCGCGCATTCCGCAGAACCTGCTGGGTTCGCTCAAGGTCGGCGGCCGCCTCTCGGCCATCGTGGGCGAAGAGCCCATGATGCGCGCCCACTTCGTCACCCGCACGAGCGAAAGCAAGTGGGACACGATCCAGCCGTGGGACACCGTGGCCCCGCGGCTGCTGAACTTCCCCGAGCCCTCGCGCTTCTCGTTCTGAGCGGGCGGTCCACCGAATGATCGACCAAGTCCGCCCCACCGACCTTGCCGCCTGGTTCGCCCAGGACGCCGACGCCACCCCCGTGCTGCTCGACGTGCGCGAACCCTGGGAACTGCAGACGGCGAGCGTCGTGCCCCAGGGCTTCACCCTGGTCGCGATTCCGATGAACGAGATTCCCGGGCGGCTGGCCGAGCTGAACGACGGCCAGCCCGGACTTCGAATTGCCTGCCTGTGCCATCACGGCGCACGCAGCCAGCGCGTGGCCGCTTTCCTGAACCAGAACGGCTTTGACCAGCTCGCCAACGTGGCGGGCGGCATCGACGCCTGGTCTTCGCAGCACGACCCTTCCGTGCCGCGCTACTGATTCTTTCTCCAAGGACGTTCAATGCCTTCCAGGCCCCGGCTTTCGCCTCTTTCCGCAGCGCTCGCAAGCATCTTCGCAGCCTTGCTCGCATCGCCGGCCCAGAGCCAGACACTGAACGAACTTTATGAATCCGCCCGCGGCTTCGACGCCACCTACCAGGGCGCACGGGCCCAGTACGACGCCAGCATCGCGCGCGCCGCGCAGGCCAAGGCCGGCATCCTGCCCGCCGTGGGACTCACGGCCGGTGTGACGCGCAGCGATCTCGACATCGAAACCCTCACCGGCGCCGGCCGCGGCACCACCACGCCGCGCGACTTCAACACGCAGAACGTCGGCATCAACGCCACGCAGCCGCTGTATCGGCCGGCCAACTGGGCCACATACGAGCAGGGCAAGCGCCAGGCCGACATCGCACAGGCGGTGCTCACCATTGCCGAGCAGGACCTGATCGTGCGTGTGAGCCAGGCGTACTTCGACGTGCTCGCGAGCCAGGACAGCCTGGCGCTCGTGCGCGCGCAGAAGGTCGCCGTGGCCGAGCAGCTGGCATCGGCCAAGCGCAACTTCGAGGTCGGCACCTCCACCATCACCGACTCGCGCGAAGCGCAGGCGCGCTACGACTTGGTGATCGCCCAGGAAATCGCGGCCGAGAACGACCTGCAGGTGAAGAAGGTGGTGCTCGACCAGCTGGTCGGCCGTCCCGGCAGCGTGCCGGTGCCGCTGCGGGTGCCGGTGGTGCTGCCCACCGCCATGCCCGCGGACATCAACGCCTGGGTCGCACAGGCCGACGAGGTGCACCCCGCCATCCAGCAGGCCCGCCTGGGGCTCGACGTGGCCGGGCTCGAAGTGGAGAAGGCCAAGGCCGGCCACAAGCCCACGCTCGACGCCAACCTGGGCTACAACGTCACGCGCAACCCGACGGGCACCAGCACGAGCACCGTGGGCACACGCATCAACGCGGCCACGGTCGGCGTCACGTTCAACCTGCCGCTGTTCGCCGGCTTCGCCACCGAGAACCGCATCAAGGAAACGCTGGCGCTCGAGGACCAGTCGCGCAGCGTGCTCGACGGCACCAAGCGCAGCGTGGCGCAGGCCACGCGCGCGGCGTACCTCGGGCTCGTCTCGGGTGCGGGGCAGGTGAAGGCGCTGGAAGCGGCCGAGGCCTCGAGCCAGAGCGCGCTCGATGCCAACCGGCTGGGCTATCAGGTGGGCGTGCGCATCAACATCGACGTGCTGAATTCGCAAAGCCAGCTGTTCCAGACCAAGCGCGACCTCGCGCAGGCGCGCTACAACGTGCTGCTGGGCAACCTGAAGCTGCGCCAGGCCAACGGCACGCTGACGATCGACGACATGAACGCGATCAACGCGACGCTGGCGAGCAGCGGCAGCGTGCCGGCGGTGCCTCCGGCCACGGGGCCGGATCGCAACATAACGACGCCTGCCGTGACGCCGCCGAGCATCCCGGTGATTCCGCCGGTGCCGGTACCACCGTTCAATCCGCCGGCGCCGACGATGCCGACGGCACCGGTGCCGCCGGTGATCCTCAATCCGCCGGTGCGCTGAAATTCTTTCTCCCTCCCCTTCCGGAGGAGGGTTGGGGTGGAGGCACGGCGGCCTCGGCCCCACTGCTGCGCTCGTTGGGCGCTTGCCCCCATCCCGGCCTTCCCCCGAAGGGGAGGGAGCCATGCAAACTCAGTCGAGTGTGGGTTCGGCGCGCGGCGGCTCGCTTTCGAGCGGCGCGAGTCCCGACGCCACAGGCTCCGCCGCCTGCGCGATCGCGAGCACCGCGGCGGCCGTGCGCTCGGCCGCCCCGCGATTCGACGAAGAGAACGCCAGCGCGGCCTGCGCCATCGTGGCGCGGCGCTCGGGGTTCTCGACCAGCTTCAGCGCGGCCGTCACGGCCTGCTCCATGTTCTCGACGCGCAGCGATGCACCGGCCGCCAGCGACAGCTGCGCCGCCTCGGCAAAGTTGAAGGTCGACGGTCCCATGACCACCGGGCAGCCGCAGGCGGCCGGCTCGATCAGGTTCTGCCCGCCCAGCGGCTCGAAGCTGCCGCCCAGCAGCGCCACGTCGGCCAGGCCGTAGTACAGCGCCATCTCGCCCAGCGAATCGCCGAGCCAGATCTCTGCCTCGGCCGGCTGGCCCGCCGCGCTGCGGCGCGCCACGGCGAAGCCTTCGGCCTCGATCAGCGCCGCCACTTCGTCGAAGCGCTGCGGATGGCGCGGCACGATCATCCATTGCACGTCGTGCACGCGCTTGGCGATCGAGCGGATCGCGCCCTGCTCCGGCGGCACGGGCGAGGTCGCGCCGAAGCGCTTGAGCACTTCGAGCAGCATCCGCTCCTCGCCGTCGCGCGAACTCGCGAGCACGACCATCGGCCGAGGCAGGTGCTCGCGCAGCGAAACGGCCGCGTTCAGCTGGCGCACGTCGGGCGTGGCGTCGAACTTGAGGTTGCCGTAGATGCCGGCCACCTTGGCGCCGAGCGACACCAGCCGGTGCGCATCGGCCTCGGTCTGCGCCCACACGGCCGCGAGGGCCGAGTAGGCGGGCCGCGCGAGCCATGCGAGCCGTTCGGCCGCGGCCAGCGATTTCTCGTTGAGCCGCGCATTGGCCAGCACCAGCGGAATGCGGCGCTCGGCGCAGGCGGCGGCCATTTCGGGCCAGACCTCGGTCTCCATCAGCACGCCGATGCGCGGCTCGAAGCGATCCAGGAAACGCGCCACCGCGCCCGGTGTGTCCCACGGCTGCCAGACCTGCGTGTCGCCCGGTTCGAGCAGCTTGGCGCCTTCTTCACGGCCGGTGGCGGTGCCGTGCGTGAGCAGGATCGGGATGCCCGGGTACTGCCTGCGCAGCTCGGCGATCAGGATGGCGGCCGCGCGCGTCTCGCCGAGCGAAACCGCATGCACCCAGCATTGGGCCTTGCCGGTGGTGGCTTCGTCGTAATGGCCGAAGCGCTCTTCCACGGCCACGCCATAGCCCGGCTCGGCCTCCGCGCGGCGCCGCAGCTTGCGGCGCACGAGCGGTTGCACAACGGTGGTGAAGACGCCGTAGAGGCGCAGCAGCAGGGAACGCACAGGCTCAGTGGGACGCTTCGGCGAGCTTGGCGTCGGGCTTGGCCGTACGCAGCAGCGCGAGCATCTCGGTTTCGATGCGCTTCAACGCGGCATCGGTCTGGCCTTCGAAGCGAAGCACGAGCACGGGGGTGGTGTTCGATGCGCGGATCAGGCCGAAGCCATCGGGCCAGTCGACGCGCAGGCCGTCGATGGTCGAGACCTTGGCCGGGGCCGCGAAGCTCGCGCCCTTCACGAGCTTGTCGACCACGGTGTGCGGCTCGCCTTCGGCGCAGGGCACGTTCAGTTCGGGCGTCGAGAAGCTGGTGGGCAGCGCGTTGAGCACCTCGCTCGCGTTCGGGCTCTTGCTCAGGATTTCGAGCAGCCGGCAGCCCGCATAGGTGCCGTCGTCGAAGCCGAACCAGCGCTCCTTGAAGAAGATGTGGCCGCTCATCTCGCCGCCCAGCGGCGAATCGATTTCCTTCATCTTCGCCTTGATGAGCGAATGGCCGGTCTTGAAGATCATCGGCACGCCGCCCGCGGCCTCGATGGCCGGCGCCAGGCGCTGCGAGCACTTCACGTCGTAGACGATGGTGCCGCCCGGCACGCGCGACAGCACGTCCTGCGCAAAGAGTTGCATCTGGCGGTCGGGGAAGATGTTCTGGCCGTCCTTGGTGACGATGCCCAGGCGGTCGCCGTCGCCGTCGAAGGCCAGGCCCAGTTCGGCATCGCCCGCGGCCAGCGCGGCCATCAGATCCTTGAGGTTCTCGGGCTTGCTCGGATCGGGATGGTGGTTGGGGAAGTCGCCGTCGACTTCGCTGAACAGTTCGGTCACCTCGCAGCCGATGGCGCGGAAGATGGCCGGGGCCGATGCACCCGCGATGCCGTTGCCCGAATCGACCACGATCTTCATCGGGCGTGCCAGCTTGATGTCGCCGGCAATGCGCTTCACGTAGGCCTCGGTCACGTCGACCTTGCGCACGCTGCCGCCGGGGGCGAGTTGCGCGGTGCCGGCTTCCATGGTCTTGCGCAGGCCCTGGATCTCGTCGCCGTAGATCGCGCGCCCGGCCAGCACCATCTTGAAGCCGTTGTAGTCCTTGGGGTTGTGGCTGCCGGTGACCTGGATGCCGCTCGTGCACAGCGTGTGGGCCGCGAAGTACAGCATCGGGGTGGTGACGGCGCCCACGTCGATCACCTCGACGCCGGTGGCGACGAGGCCCTTGATCAGCGCCTCGGCCAGCACGGGGCCCGACAGGCGTCCATCGCGTCCCACGGCCACGGACTTCTCGCCGGCGGCGCGGGCGGCGCTGCCGAAGGCCCGGCCGAGCGCTTCGGCCACCTCCGCATCGAGAGTGACGGGCACGACGCCGCGAATGTCATAGGCCTTGAAGATGGACGCGCTGAGCTGCATGAAAGGCGTTTCCCTGTTGGTTTTTGGAACGAGGCATTGTAGGCAAGGCTCCGGGCGCCCACATGTCCGAAAACGGCCAGTTGAAACGAGTCGAAACCGTATCATTTCCCCATGCCCACCAGCCACACCTCCACCGAAGCGCTCGAGAGCGACGCCTGCTACCTGGCGATGAAGACGCACGATGCGCGCTTCGACGGGTCGTTCTTCACCGCCGTGACCTCCACCGGCATCTATTGCCGCCCGGTCTGCCGCGTCAAGCTGCCGCGGCGCGAGAACTGCCGGTTCTTCCGCCACGCGGCGCAGGCCGAGGCCGCGGGCTTTCGCCCCTGCCTGCGCTGCCGGCCCGAACTCGCGCCGCGCGCGGCCACCTGGTCGACCGAGGACGCCTCTCGCATCCTCGCGCTGCAGGCGGCACGACTGATCGACGAGCCCGACGCGTGGTCGGAAGACGGTCCGGGCGCTGCGCAGATCGCGGCGCGGCTCGGCGTGAGCGACCGTCACCTGCGGCGCATCTTCGAGGTGCAGTTCGGCGTGTCCCCGCTGCAGTACCTGCAGACGCGCCGGCTGCTGGCCGCCAAGCAGCTCATTGCCGACACCCGCCTGCCGATGACGCAGGTGGCGCTGGCCAGCGGCTTCGCGAGCGTGCGGCGCTTCAATGCGGCCTTCCTCGAACACTACGGCCTGAACCCGAGCGCCCTGCGGCGCGCCGGCGGTGCCACGGCCGAGGGCGGCGAAGCCAAGGCCATCGAGGTACGGCTGGGCTTTCGTCCGCCTTATGACGCCAACGCCATGCTCGGCTTCTTCGCGCGCCGTGCGCTGCGCGGCGTCGAAGTCGTCTCGACATCGGACGGCAAGGAGCCCGCCAAGGGCAGCACGCCCACTTACGTGAAGCTCACCCGCACGCTGCGCATCCAGCAGGGCGGACAGGCGCACGCAGGCTGGCTGCAGCTGCGCTTCGACCTCGAGCGCGAACAGGTGCTGCTGTCGATCAGCGATTCGCTGGCCGCGGTGCTGCCGATCGTCATCAGCCGCGCCCGCGCGCTGTTCGACCTCGACGCCGAGCCGATGGCCATCAACGCGGCGCTGCATGCGGCCTTCCCGCATGGCGACGGACTGCGCGTGCCCGGCGCGGTCGACGGCTTCGAGCTGGCGGTGCGTGCGGTGCTGGGCCAGCAGATCACGGTGGCCGCAGCGCGCACGCTGGGCTCGCGGCTGGTCGAGGCCTTCGGCGAGCCGCTTGCGACGCCCGTCGAAGGATTGGATCGCCTGTTTCCCACGCCCGTGGCCATTGCCGACGCGAGCGGCGACGCACTGGGCCAGCTCGGCATCGTGCGCCAGCGGCAGACGGCGCTGCACGCCATCGCGCGCGAGGTCGCGGCCGGCAAGCTGGCGCTGCATGCGGGCGCGGATGTGCCCTCGACCATCGCCGCGCTGCAGGAGCTGCCCGGCATCGGCGCGTGGACCGCGCAGTACATCGCCATGCGCGCGCTGCGCTGGCCCGACGCCTTCCCGGCCGGCGACGTTGCGCTGCAGAAGGCGCTGGGCGTGACCACCGCGCGCGCGGCCAGCGAGGCCTCGCAAGCCTGGCGGCCGTGGCGCAGCTATGCGGTGCTGCGGGCGTGGCACGCGCCCTCTTCTCCTTCTCCTGCCGTGGCCGCCACCGACGTGGCGATCACGGAATCCCCTCTCATCACTACGGCAGGCCTCACCGCCTGAAATGTCATGAAGTTCAAGAGCAAAGTCATCTATACCTCGCACATCGACACGCCGCTCGGCGGCATCACGATGGCGGCCACCGACCGGGGCCTGGCCGGCGTCTGGTTCGACCAGCAGCGCCACTGGCCCGACACCGCGGGCTGGATCACGAAGGACGACCATCCCGCGCTCGTGGAGGCGGCCGCCCAGCTGCGCGACTACTTCGCCGGCAAGCGCGAGCGCTTCGACATGAAGCTCGACCTGTCGCACGGCACCGCGTTCCAGCAGAGCGTGTGGCAGGAGCTGCTGGCCATTCCGGCCGGCGCCACCACGAGCTACGGCAAGCTGAGCATGAACGTGGGCAACCCGGCCGCGGTGCGCGCGGTGGGCGCAGCCGTGGGGCGCAACCCGATCAGCGTGATCGTGCCCTGCCACCGCGTGCTCGGTGCCGACGGTTCGCTGACCGGTTACGCTGGCGGGCTCGAACGCAAGACCGCCCTGCTCGAACTCGAGGGAGCGCTCTGAGCAGCCACAAGAAGCAGAGCGAAAGACGCATGACCACTACGAACAACAACATCGCCGCCACCAAGCCCCTTGCACCCAGCGCCTGGCTCATCGACCTCGTGCTGCTGGGCGCGCTCTGGGGCGCGTCTTTCCTCTTCATGCGCATCGGCGCGGCGGAGTTCGGTGCGCTGCCGACGGCGGCGGTGCGGGTGGCGATCGCCGCGCTGTTCCTGCTGCCCATCGCACTGCTGCGCGGCCAGGGGCCATCCCTGGCGAAGCACTGGAAGGCCAGCTTCACGGTCGGCGTCTTCAACTCGGGCATGCCGTTCGCGCTGTTCTGCTTCGCGCTGCTGACCATCAACACCGGCCTGGCCGCCGTGCTCAACGCCACCACGCCGATGTTCGGCGCGCTCGTGGCGTGGGCCTGGTTCCGCGAGCGTCCGAACGGCTCGCGCCTCATCGGTCTCGCGATCGGCTTTGCCGGCGTCGCCATGCTCGCGAGCCGCAGCGCCGGCCTGCATGCTGGCGCCAGCGGGCATGCCGCGCTCTTCGCGGTGCTGGCCTGCCTGGGCGCATGCCTGTGCTACGGCATCTCGGCCAGCGCCACGCGCGCTCACCTGGGCGGCGTGCCCGCGCTGACCACCGCTACCGGCAGCCAGATCGGTGCCACGCTGTTCCTCGCCATTCCGGCCTTCTGGCTCTGGCCCGCGCAGATGCCCAGCCTGCGCGCGTGGCTGGCGCTGCTGGCGCTGGGCATCGCCTGCACGGGCGTCGCCTACATCCTGTTCTTCCGGCTGATCGAACGCGCCGGGCCGGCCCGCGCGCTGACCGTGACCTTCCTGGTGCCGGTGTTCGCGCTGTTCTACGGCGCGGTGTTCCTCGGAGAAAACATCACGCAGTGGATGCTGATCTGCGCGGGCGTCATCGTCTGCGGCGTGGCGCTGTCGAGCGGCATCGTCAAGCTGGGCCTGCCGCGCAGGGCCTCGGCCTGAGCGTGTTTTCTTGCGGGGCGCCTACACGGCACCCGCGACGACGTTCACCGAGAGCGCCAGCACCATCATGTTGAACGCGAAGGCCAGCACGCTGTGCAGCAGCGTGATGCGCCGCATCTCCTTCGACGTCGCCTGCACGTCGGACACCTGCGAGGTCATGCCGATCACGTACGAGTAGTAGAGAAAGTCGAAGTAGTCGGGGGCGTCGTGCCCGCCCGGAAAATCGAGCCCGCCGTCAGGAGTACCGTCCCGCTGGTCGATGTAGTAGCGGTGCGCATAGTGAAAGGCATAGATGGTGTGCATCGTCAGCCACGACCCTGCCAGCGCCACCAGGCCCAGCGCGACATGCGCCGCGCGCTCCCAGCCGCTCAGCCCCTTCACCTGCTGCAGCAGCATCGCGATGGCCACCACGCTCATGCCCACCACCACCAGCATCGAGACCAGGATCACCACATTAGGCTGGTCCAGCGACTGGGCGCGCTCGCGCGTGCGCTTCGCATCGAAGGTGTCGGCCAACCACCACGACAGCAGCTGGAAGACCCCCACGCCCACGCACCATCCGGCCAGCCCGCGCGCCATGCCGCTCATGGGCAGCGGCATCAGCGCGGCCGCAACGGCGCAGCCGGTGGCCGCGCCGTAGAGAAGACGTTGGGGACCGGTGGTGGTGGAAAGATGTCGGCGCATGGGCGAGCACTGTAGCGCCGTAGCGTAGAAGGAGTCCTACAAGTACAGCGGCATTCCGCGCATCGGGAAAGCTCACGCGGGCCACTAGGGTTCTCGCTGTTCAAGGGAGCTTCGCCCGGAAGCACAGCGCAAGGCCTCAGGCCTGCGCCCATTTCATCGCGTGCCCGCGGCATCCATTTCCCATCCGGGTCACCAAGGATTTCATCCATGCTGCTGCTCCGCCCTCGCCCCGCTTTCGGCGCATTGTTCGGCTCCGGCCTCCTGCTTGCCGCCGCGCCGGCTCTGGCCGATCCCTCGCCCGCGCTCGACCGGTTCAGCTTCTCGGTCGGTGCCTTCAGCGCCGATCCGAAGTTCAACGCTTCGGTCAGCACGCCGTATGGCACGCTGCAATCGGGCGACATCAAGCCGGGCCGCGTGACCATGCCGCGCATCACGGCCGACGTGCTGATCGGCGACAGCCACGGAATCTCGTTCGACTACTACCAGTACCGGCGCGACTACTCCGGCGGCGTCGCGAACACCACGTCCCTGGGCAACTTCGGTTCGCTGAATACTTTCGGCAACGCCACCGTCAACACCAAGCTCGACTTTGCCAAGCTCTCGTACAAGTGGTGGATCGGCTCGGGCAACACCGTGCTCGGCCTGGGCGCCGGTGCCGCCTACTACCGTGCGACGCTCGGCGCGACTGCGCTCGCCGGGGTGAACGGCCAGGTCAGAACGCTGAACGAAAGCTCCAGCGACAACGCCGTGGCGCCGCTGCTCGAAGTGGGCGTGCGCCACGCCATCACGCCGGACCTGCGGCTGTTCGCCGACGCCTCGGGCGTGTGGAAGAGCAGCGGCCGCTTCCACGGCAACATCTACAACGCCTCCGCCGGCGTCGAGTGGTTCCCGGTGAAGAACGTGGGCCTGGTGCTCGCCTATGGCCTGACGAACATCGACCTGACGCGCGAGAGCGGCTCTGCCGATTCGCGCTTGAAGGTCCGCCTGCAGGGGCCTTCGGCTTTCCTCAAGGCACGCTTCTAGGCCCTGGGGCGTTCTGCGTGTAGCCAGTCTTCGCAAGCGCGGTGCGGCGGCCAGCCTTGGGGCTGCGCCCATCACCGAAGAACGGAGACACAGAGCATACCTGCAGCCCCCACCGGCCTCGCGCCGCCGCAGTTCCATCCGCGCATCTCGCGCAGGGACCTCACACGCTGCCCGAAGTGCCCATCGACAGCACACAGCTTGCGCTCATCATGTACATCAGCGGCACCACTGGGCGCCAGAAGGGCGTGATGCATTCGCATGCGTCGGTGCACTCGGTGCTGCTGAGCAACATGATCGAATGAGGCAGCAGCCCCGAGCGCGCCGACGTGTGGAGCTGCGTGCTGCCGCTGTTCCATTGCGGCCAGCACACGGTGCTGATGTCGGCGCTGGCGGTGGGCGGCGCGCTCGTCGTCCTGCGCGGCTTCGACCCCGGCGCGGTGCTCGCCGCCATTGAGCGCCACCGGATCACGGTGATGGTCGGCCTGCCGATGATGTACGGTGCGCTCCTCGCGCAGCCGCAGCGCGCCGCGCGCGACCTGTCGAGCCTGCGGCTGTGCGTCTACGCGATGGCGCCGATGTCGCGCACGCAGTTGCTGCGCCTGCTCGACGGGTTCTGCCCCAACTTCGCACTCGTCTCGGGCCAGACCGAGATGTACCCCGGCGCCACCATCTTCGAGGTGCAGGAGCAGCGCAAGCGCTTCGGCTCGTATTGGGGCGTGGGCACGCTGGTGAACGAGGTCGCCGTGATGGGCGATGAGGGCGACCTGCTCGGGCCGGAGCAGGTCGGCGAGATCGTCTTTCGCGGACCCAACGTGATGCTGGACTACTACAAGGACCCGGAGGCGACGGCGAACGCGCAGCGCTTCGGCTGGCACCACTCGGGCGACCTGGGCAAGTTCGACGCCGATGGGCAGCTGGTCTTCCTCGACCGGCCGAAGGACATGGTGAAGTCGGGCGGCGAGAACGTGCCGTCGATCAAGGTCGAGGAAGTGCTGCTGCGGGGCTGATCCTGCGATAGCGCCTCGCCCGGTCGGCCCGCGGGCCGCCGGAGTGTTGTTTCATCAGTGCTAACCCTGCGGTCCGGGCTTGTTCCTTCGAGTGGATGAATGTAATAATTTAGTTACAACACCACCCTCCGGAAAAAGTCCCCATGAAACACCGCGCCGCCCTCCATTCACCTGGCACCATCGCCCGCGGTACGGCCGCGCTGCTTCTCGCAACCTGCGCTTCGTCACACGCCTTTGTGATCGGTGTCAGCGAAGGCGTGAGCTACAACGTGTCCGACGCGCAGGTCACCGCCCGCTTCGAGCCCATCGCCGAGGTGCTGTCGAAGGCGCTCAAGCAGCCGGTGACGATCAAGATCCTCAATTCGTACAACGGTGCGCGCGACGCGCTGAAGCAGCAGCAGGTCGACTTCGCCTTCGTGCACCCGTCGCACGTGGCGCTCGGCGCCATCAAGGGCGGGCAGTACAGCGCATTCGCCTGGACCACCGGCTACACCGACTACAAGGTGTCCTTCCTGTGCAAGGAACAGCAGCCGATCTCCGACTGGAAGAGCGTGGCCGGCAAGCAGCTGGTCATGCCCGACGCCGACTCGATCACCGCGGTGATCACGCGCGCGATGCTGCGCGAGCAGGGACTGCAGGGCACCGCGGTCAAGGTCACCAACACGCGCTTCCAGGAGGCCGTGCCCTTCTACGTGCAGAACGGCTTTGCAGCCTACGGTGCAACGGCAGCCTCCGGCGTGATCAAGACCTGGAAAGACGGCGGCGGCAAGGTCTGCGCGGAATCGCGCGCAGTGCCGATCAAGCAATGGCTCGCGTCGCGCAAGCTCGATGCGGCCACGGTGAACGCGGCGCGCGATGCGCTGCTGAGCCTGGCGCAGACCGACGCCGGCAAGCGCGCGCTCGCTGCGTCCACCTATGTCGGCTTCGTCACGCCTTCGTCCGACGTCGAGTCCTCGCTGATGAGCTGGCTGGGGATCTGAGGGGCAAGGCCGTACGCGCACGCCGCCTGCCCGGCCCGGGCAGAATCCGGCGCTTGCCGTCTCCCTCCCAAGGACTCCCTCCATGACCGATCTCTCGAGCTTTCCCATCACGAAAAAATGGCCCGCGCAGCATCCTGACCGGCTGCAGCTGTACTCGCTGCCCACGCCCAACGGCGTGAAGGTGTCGATCATGCTGGAGGAGACCGGCCTGCCGTACGAGCCGCACCTCGTGAGCTTCGAGACCCACGACCAGACGTCGTCGGCATTCCTGTCGCTCAACCCGAACAACAAGATCCCGGCCATCCTCGACCCCAATGGCCCGGGCGGCAAGCCGCTGGCGCTGTTCGAATCGGGCGCCATCCTCATGTACCTCGCCGAGAAGACCGGCAAGTTCATTCCGCAGGACGCCGCCGGCCGCTACGAAACCCTGCAGTGGGTGATGTTCCAGATGGGCGGCATCGGCCCGATGTTCGGCCAGCTCGGCTTCTTCAACAAGTTCGCCGGCAAGGACTATGAAGACAAGCGCCCGCGCGACCGCTACGTGGCCGAATCGAAGCGCCTGCTCGGCGTGCTCGACAAGCGCCTGTCGGACCGCGCGTGGATCGTGGGCGACAGCTACACCGTCGCCGACATCGCCACCTTCCCGTGGGTGCGCAACCTGATCGGCTTCTACGAGGCAGCGGACCTCGTGGGCTTCAAGGATTTTCCGAACGTGGCGCGCGCGCTCGAAGCCTTCGTGGCGCGCCCCGCCGTGGTGGCGGGGCTGGGCATTCCGAAGCGCGGCTGAGCGCCTGCTCAGTTGGCGCTCAGGTCCATCAGCATGCGCGACAGCAGGTAGAGGCGCGGCACCACGCTCTCTACCTCCGCATATTCCTCCGGCGTGTGGATGCCGCCACCCACGATGCCGAAGCCATCGAGCACCGGCACGCCGACGCCTGCCACCAGGCTCGCATCGGCCGCGCCGCCGCTGCTCTCGATGGTGAGCTTCTTGCCGATCTCGCCGTAGATGCCTTCGGCCATGCGCACCAGCTTGTCGGACGCGGGCGAACGCGGCATCGGCGGCAGGCCGCGGATCAGTCGCACGCGCACCTCGGTCTCGGGGATCAGCTTGTTCTGCGAGATGCGGACCAGGTCTTTCTCGACGCGGTCGAGCTCCTCGGGCGTGGCCGCGCGCACGTCGCCCTTGGCGCTCGCGGTCGCCGGAATCACGTTGGTCGGTCCATTGGCCGTGAGCACCGTGAAGTTGACCGTGGTCTTCTTCGCGGCATCGGCCGTCTTCGACAGCTGCAGCACCTGGTGCGCCACTTCCATCGCCGCATTGCGGCCGGCCTCGGGCGCCACGCCCGCGTGAGCGGCCAGCCCCTTCACCTCGACGAGCGCGGTGGCCGAGCCCTTGCGCTCGACCACGAGGCCATCGGCCGGTCGGCCCGGCTCCAGGTTCAACGCCACGTCGTGCTGCTTGGCGATGCGCTCGATCAGCGCGCTGGTGCCGACGGAGCCGACCTCTTCGTTGGTGTCGAGCAGGAAGGTGATCTGCCCGTAGTCCTGGAAGCCGACCTGCTTGAGGATCTTCAGCGCATAGAGCCCGGCGATCACGCCGCCCTTGTCGTCCATCACGCCGGGGCCGTAGGCGCGGCCATCCTTGATGTAGAAGGGCTTGGCCGCGGCCGTGCCCTCCTTGAAGACGGTGTCCATGTGCGCGAGGATCAGGATCTTCTTCTTGCCCTGCCCTGTCAGCGTGGCCACCACGTTGGTGCCGGGATGCGGATCGGCCGGAAAGGTCTCGATGCGCGCGCCGAGCTTGCGCAGCTCTTCCACCGCCATCTCGCGGACCTTGTCCAGGCCCGCCGTGTCGGCCGAGCCGGAGTCGATGTTGACCATGCGCTCCAGCATCTTCAGCGCCTCGTCCTTGCTTTGCGTGGCGGCGTCGAGCACGCCCTGGTGCGGCTTCTGGGCCATGGCGTTGCCAGTCAGCAGGGCGCACGCGAGCGCGGTGCACTGGGCGATGGCGAGCATGTGGCGGCGAGCGGGAGTCCGGGATTTCATGGCCGAAGAAGCCGAAGCGGGATGGCGCGAGTGAGTCGTCATGTTGTCCGTTCTGTTGAAGGAATGTCGAGGAAAGCGCGGCAGGCTATCACCCGACTCGCGAACGGATCAAGCTCACGATGCGGGCGCTGCCGCACGCACTCTACAGACACTTCAGCCGGAAAAGTTCAACCCGGAAAGTCTTCCCCGCGCAGCTCGATCGGCTGCCCATGCGGCGTGCGGCCGGCCGCGTGCTCCCAGGCATGCCGGTAGCGGGCCAGTTCGTCGCCCGAGCTGGCGCCCTTGGCGGCCACGAGCTTCTCGAGCGCGGCCAGCCAGTGCAGGTAGTAGGTCTGGCCGGTGTCGGGGTCGCCCGCGGCCTGAGCCTCGGAGATCTGCGCCGCCAGCGCCTCGGCCCATTCGGGCCATGTGAAGAGGCCGCGCTCGTGCAGCGCCAGCGTCATCGCGAAGGCCTGGGCCTCCCATGGCGCGCTGAACACCGGCCCGTCCGCATCGCGCGGCATGCCGGGCGACAGCGGCATGCGCTCGCCGCTCATTGGAATACCTTCGTGCTTCGCACTGCGGTGCGAGCTTGCTTGGGGCGGCCCGGCGCGGCGCTCATGCCACGGCCTCGAGATAGCTCTCCCACGCATCCACCGACACCGAGAGGTTCTGGCGCGGCGCATCGTCGCCCCACAGTTCGGCTTCGTCGAACTCCACCGTGTAGAGCCACTGCGGTTGCTCGCCGAGCCCTTGCGCGTTGGTGTCTGCGAACACATGCGCGCCATGTACGTGAACGATGGTGCCGCGCTTGCCCTGCACATAGGCCGGCAGCCGCGTGTGATGGTCGACCTTGCCGAGGTGCATACGCACCTTCTGCCCCAGGGCAAAGCGGGCCGGTGCAGGCGCCGGCCGCTCGGCGGGCGAGCCTTTGGCGAGCACCGACTGCACATCGGCCGCGCGCAGCACGCGGGCCACGGGCGCGGCAGCATGGCTCACCTCGCCGCTGGCGATCTCGTCGGGAAAGAGCTGCCCGCGCTGCAGCATCAGCTGCTCCAGCGCGCGAAGCCAGATCTGGTAGTAGCTCAGCTCGCCATAGTCGGGCAGCGTCTCGCGCACGGAGCGGCTCGCGTCGATGTTCCACGAGCCCGTCGCGCCCATGGCCAGCACGAGCGCCAGCGCGCGCGGCTCCCAATCGGCATGAAAAAGCTCGCCCTCGGCTTCAGGCACCACCTTGCCGAAGCCGGGCTGTCCGCCGAGGTCGGCCTTCGTCGCGTAGCTCATGCGTCGCTCCCGGCTTCAACTGGTGCACCGGCCAGCCGCGTGCCGATCATCGAATCGCGTGAAACCAATGCGGCGAGCTCTTCTTCGCTCAGGCCTTCGGTGCCGGTGGGCCGCTGCGGGATGACGAGGTAGCGCACCTCGGCGGTCGAATCCCACACGCGGATGCGCGTGGTCTCGGGCAGGGTCACGCCGAAATCGGCGAGCACGCCGCGCGGGTCCTTCACCGCGCGCGAGCGGTACGGCGCGCTCTTGTACCAGGTGGGCGGCAGGCCCAGCACCGGCCACGGATAGCAACTGCACAGGGTGCACACCACCATGTGGTGCGTATCGCCGGTGTTCTCCACTGCCACCATGTGCTCGCCCTGCCGCCCCGCGTAGCCCAGCGAGGCGATGGCTGCCGTGGCGTCGGCCAGCAGCCACTGCCGGAAGGCCGGATCGACCCAGGCCCGCGCCACCACCCTTGCGCCGTTGCGCGGGCCGATGCGGGTCTGGTAGGTGTCGATCAGCACGTCGAGCGCGCCCGGGTCGATGTAGCCCTTCTGCGCGAGCACGCTTTCGAGCGCACGCACGCGCAGGTCCATCTCGCCGAGTTCGCTGTGTTCGTGGTCATGATCGTGGTGGTGACCGTGGCCGCTGTCGTCGTGGGGGTGGTCTGCGCTCATTCCGGCGATGCTACGCCCGGGCACTTAAAATTCGAAGCCTCCCGCCAGATCCCCCGGAAGCCTTTCGCCCATGACCTCCACGCCCGCCCGCCCCGTCCGCTCCCAGTACGAAGACTTCATGCGCCACGTCGACACGCATGGCGTCTTCAAGAGCGACCGCACGGGCACGGGCACCAAGAGCGTGTTCGGCCACCAGATGCGCTTCGACCTGAACGAGGGCTTCCCGCTGGTCACCACGAAGAAGGTGCACCTGAAGTCCATCATCCAGGAGCTGCTGTGGTTCCTGACCGGGTCGAGCAACAACAACTGGCTCAAGGAACGCGGCGTCACCATCTGGGACGAATGGGCGCGCGAGGACGGTGACCTGGGCCCGGTATACGGCGTGCAATGGCGCAGCTGGCCCACGCCCGACGGCGGCCACATCGACCAGATCGCCGACGTCATCAAGACGCTGAAGAGCAACCCCGATTCGCGCCGCATCATCGTGAGCGCATGGAACGTGGCCGAGCTGTCGAAGATGGCGCTGATGCCCTGCCATGCCTTCTTCCAGTTCTACGTGGCGCCGCCGCAGGCCGAAGGCGAACGGGGCAAGCTCAGCTGCCAGCTCTACCAGCGCAGCGCCGACATCTTCCTGGGCGTGCCCTTCAACATCGCGAGCTACGCGCTGCTCACGCACATGGTGGCGCAGCAGTGCGACCTCGACGTGGGCGACTTCATCTGGACCGGCGGCGACTGCCACATCTACAGCAACCATGCCGAACAGGTCGCGCTGCAGCTGAGCCGCACGCCCTACCCGTACCCCACGCTGAACATCAAGCGCAAGCCGGCGTCGATCTTCGAATACCAGTACGAAGACTTCGAGGTGCTGGACTACCGGCACGGCGATCCGATCAAGGCGCCCGTGGCGGTATGAGCGGAATGAGCAAGCCCCGCGTCAACCTCATCTTCGCGCGCGCCGCCAACGGCGTGATCGGCGCGAACAACACGATCCCCTGGCACATCCCGGAGGACATGGCGCACTTCAAGCAGCAGACCGTGGGCGCGCCGGTGATCATGGGCCGCAAGACCTGGGACTCGCTGCCGCCACGCTTCCGGCCACTGCCGGGCCGGCAGAACATCGTGGTGACGCGGCAGCCCGGCTGGCAGGCCGACGGCGCGCTGCGCGCAGGCAGCCTGCAGGA
This sequence comes from Variovorax sp. CF313, assembly GCF_000282635.1. GTDB lineage: Bacteria > Pseudomonadota > Gammaproteobacteria > Burkholderiales > Burkholderiaceae_C > Variovorax. Next base: position 80,741 of record NZ_AKIW01000013.1, on the reverse strand, counting down.
GGCACTGTCGCTTTGCGAATCGTCATCGAAGGCCGACGCCGTGTGGGTGATCGGCGGCGCGCAGATCTACGCCGAAGCCGAGCCGCTCGCGCAGCGCGCGGTCGTGACCGAGGTTGCGCGCAACTACGAAGGCGATGCCTATGCTCCGGATCTCGACGCAGCCGTATGGCGCGAGACGCAGCGCGAATCGCATGTCTCGGCCAAGGAAGGCCTGGGCTTCAGCTTCGTGACCTACGAGCGCATCGCATCCCCGAACGGATGAGCGGCGACAGTTTGGCCGGCCCTGACGCTCAAAAAAAATAATCGCCCGGTTACCAGAAACAAACTGGCACCTGCGTCGCTCCTTTCAGCGCGAAAGGAACACTTCGGTACACGCGTGTAAAGGCATGCCCGGCTCAGGGTTTAGACAACGCCAATTGTTTGTGCGCAAAATGTCGCTCCCGCCCTCAACCCAAGGAGACGGCTCATGTCCATGGAATTTCTTCGGGTCATCGCCGAGCAGAAATTGCCATACGTCATTCACACGCCGGCAGACATCGACAGGCTGCGCGTGCTGCGTGCGGCAGAGTTGGTGACGGCCTTCATTCCGCCCTCGGACCGCGCGCCCGATGCGCGCGCGATACGCCAGCTGGCCCAGGTCGAATCGATCACCGCCAAGGGCAAGCTGGCGCTCAACAAGGCCACGTCGGCATTCATCGAACTGTAGGAAACCGCGCCTGCGGCGCATGAACGATGTCATTGATCGTGCCAATTCCGGGGCGCACGGTTCGCCTGCACCGTTCCTGCTTCAGCTGAACACGCTTTCGAGGTCGACCTCTTCGGCGCTGTCGTCCAGCTTCAGGCTCTGCTCGATGTGATCGAGGTGATGCAGCATCAGCTTCTCGGCGCGCTCGGCATCGCCGCGGTTCACGGCAGCGACGATTTCCTCGTGCTCGTCGGCGCGGCAACTGGTGGCCGTGGGGGCGTCGTACAGCGAGATGATCAGGCAGGTCAGCACCGACAGCTCGCGCATCGATCGCGCCAGAGCCGAGTTGCCGGCCAGTTCGGCCAGCAGCACATGGAACTCACCCGACAGGCGGACGATGGCGCGCTTGTCGTCGCGGCGCCGCGCGTCGGCCTCGAGTTCGATGTGGCGCTGCAGGCGCTGCTTCTTGGTGTCGTCGAGCGTACGGATGAGGCGGCGCAGCACGCCGGGTTCGATGAGGCGGCGCGCCTCGAACACGTCCTGCGCCTGCTCGATGGTGGGCTTGGCGACGAAGGCGCCGCGTTGCGGCACCAGCTCGACGATCTGCTCGTGAGCCAGCCGGGCCAGCACTTCGCGCACCTTGGCGCGGCTGGTCGCGAAGATCGTGGCCAGCCGGTCTTCCCCCAGCTTCGTGCCGGGCGCGAGACGGTGCTCGAGGATGGCTGCCGAGATCTTCTCGGCGATCTCCTCGACACTGTGTTCGCGGGCGTTGGCCGCGCCGTTCGCGCTGGTCTTGCGGGCTGGGGCTTTGGTGGACATCGGCGCCGATTCTATCGGCGGCCCCCCTACGCTGCAGAGCGCCACGGGACCCGCAACCTCAGCCCGTGCTGCGTCCGGCATCGCGCGCCAGCAGCCGCGCCAGGGCGTCTGGCAGCCCCTGGTTCGGCTTGATCGGCGGCGGCGCAAAGCTGCCCAGGCGCGCCGGCGCAGCCGCCAGGGACACGAGCGTCTGGGCATGGCACACGGCGCTCGACACACCATCGACCACCGGCACCGGAATGCGGTCCTTGATCGAACGCGCCAGGCCCGCCAGCGGCGCGCCGGCGATGATGATCACATCCGCGCCGTCGTCCTCGATGGCCGACATGCACAACGCCTCCAGTCGCTGGCCGTGGTCGTCCTGCACGTGCCCGATGTCCTTGAGCGGACCGTCGAGACTGCGGATGCTCGCCAGCCGGTCGATCAGGCCGTTGGCCTGCACGCACTCGCGGTACCACGCCGTGATGCGCCGCGAGATCGCGACGATCGAGAAGCGCTTGCCCAGCAGGCACGCGCTCATCAGCGCGGCCTCGGTCAGGCCGACCACGGGGATGTCGAGCGCCTCGCGCAGGCCGTCGATGCCGGGGTCACCGAAGGCCGCGACCACGATGGCGTCGTGCCGCGCGTGGTGCTCCGCCGCGAGCGTAGCGGCGGCATAGGCGCCGATCAGCGATTCAAAGCGGGTCTCGATGTAGGCGACACCGAAGGGTGCGGTCAGCACCTCGATGCGCGTGTCGCGCGCGGCCGCACGCCGGGCTTCGGCCGCGATCAGGTCCGAGACGCTTTGCGAGGTGTTGGGGTTGATCAGCAGCAGGTTCATGGCAATGTCTCCAGGCGATTGGCTCAGGCCGGTCGGCGGCTCGGCAGCAAGGTGGGCTCGCCCCGGCGCAGGAATTCTCCGCGTCCGGCACGCGGATGGAAGCGTTCGCCGTCCCACACGACCTCGCCGCGCGCCAGCGTCAGCGCCGGCCAGGCTTTCACCTCGATGCCCTCGTAGGGCGTGTAGTCAACGTCGTGGTGCAGATCAGCGTTGCGGATGGCGCGCGGCGTGGTGCCCCAGACCACGAGGTCGGCATCGGCGCCGACGGCGATCGTGCCCTTGCGCGGGTGCAGCCCGTAGGCCTTGGCGGGGTTGGTGGACGTCAGCTCGACGAACTTGTTGATGGTGATGCGCCCATCGAGCACGCCGTGCGAGAACAAGAGCGGCAGCCGCGTCTCGATGCCGGGAATGCCGTTCGGAATGTGGCGAAACGCCACCTCTTCGCCGCCGGGCTTCTTGCCCTCGGGTGCGTCGTAGCGGAACGGCGCATGGTCCGAAGAGAAGATCGTGAACAGCCCGTCCGACAGCCCGTTCCAGATCACCTGCTGGTTCTCGCGGTTGCGCGGCGGCGGACTGCAAACGCAGCGCGCGCCCTGGTAGCTGTCGTCTAGCCCCAAGTCTTCGGCGGTCAGGAACAGGTACTGCGGGCAGGTCTCGGCGAACACGCTCAGGCCGTGTGCGCGCGCCCAGCGGATCTGCTCGACGGCTTCGCGCCCGGACACGTGCACGATCATGATCGGCACGTCGACCAGCTCCGACAGCGCGATCGCGCGGTGCGTCGCCTCGCGCTCGACCAGCATCGGCCGCGCATGCGCATGAAAGCGCGGCGCAGTGCGTCCGCCGGCTTCGAGCCGCTTGGTCAGCCACTCGATGCAGTCGGCATTCTCGGCATGGATCATGGCCATCGCGCCCTGCTCCCTGGCCACCGCCAGCACGTCGAGAATCTGGCCGTCGTCCAGCTTCAGATCGTCGTAGGTCATGTAGATCTTGAAGGAGGTGTAGCCCTCGGCGATGAGCTGCGGCAGCTCATGCTTGAGTACTTCCTCGGTCGGGTCGCTCACGATCAGGTGAAAGGCGTGGTCCACGTGGGCGCGGCCCTCGGCGCGTTGGTGGTAGTCCTGCACGGCGGCGCGCAACGACTGGCCCTTGTGTTGCGCCGCGAACGGGATCACGGTGGTCGTGCCGCCGCAGGCCGCCGCGCGGGTGCCGGTGTCGAAGTCGTCGGCCATGCGCACCGGCGGCTCCATCGGCTGGTCTAGGTGGCAATGGGCGTCGACGCCGCCCGGCGTCACGTAGCGGCCGGCGGCATCGATCTCCTGCCGCCCCGGCGGCAGGCCGAGGCCGAGCTGCACGATGCGGCCGTCGCGGATGCCGATGTCCGAATCGAAGGTGTCGCTGGCGGTGGCAACGCGGGCGTTGCGCACCACGAGATCGAGGTCGCGGAAGGTCATGGTCTTTCTTTGCTTTTATGTCTGGGTCTGATGGTCGGTGGTGGCCGTTCAGGCCTTCGCGTCGAACAGCCGGCCCCAGCCCTTCACGGCGCTCGGATCGACGCCGACCGTCTTCAGCGCGCGCCAGACCACGGTGGCCACCGAGTCGTAGATCGGGATGCCTAGCTCGCGCTCCATTTCTTCGACCAGCTGCGCGCCGCTGAGGTTTGTGCACATGATGGTGATCCCGTCGGGGCGCTGTTGTGCCACCTCGCGCAGCATGCGGCGCAGCGTGTCGGGCTCGACCTCGCTGAACGCGAAGTTCACCGTCAGGTCCAGGTGGCGCTCGGCCACGCAGTCGATGCCGATGCCCGCGTAGTTGGCGACGATGCGCTGCTGCACGTCCTCGACATACGGCGACACCAGGCCCAGCGTGCGCGCGCCCTGCGCGGCCAGCAGTTCGTTGAGCGCCAGCACCGAGGTGGTGGCCGGGATACCGGTCGCCTCGGTGATGCGCGCGCACAGCGCCTGGTCTTTCTCGAAGCCGAGCCAGCTGGCCGAGGTGCCGCTCCAGCAGATCGTGTCCACACGCGCGTCGGCCAGCAGCCGCGCGGCGTCGAGGATCTTGCTGTCGTCGAACTGGTTCAGCGAGGCGTCACGCATCGAGATCTCGGTGACGGTGAAGCGCGAGAAATGCGCGGAGACGCCAGGCACGCCCGCGACCATCGCGCTGGTCAGCGGTTCGAGCGCGGTGTTCGAGGAAGGCGTCAGCACGCCGATGAGCTTTCGTTGCGTCATGGTCGTCAGAGCCGGGGGGTATCGGTCGGGTCGGCCGGTGCGCCGGGCTTGCCCTGGTGGTGCGCGGCCAAGTCGAGTTCGCGCGCCAGGGCCTTGCGGCGCGCGGGCGTCGGGCTCGCATGCGAGGCGTTGTCGAGCGCGGGCAGCACGAAGTCGTTGACCATGCGGCGGATCGCCAGCACGTTCTTCGACTCGCGCAGGCCGCCCTCGATGGGCAGCATGCTCGTCATGACGACCACCGCATTGCGCTGCGGCAGCGCCACGATGAACTGGCCCTTGAAGCCCATGGCATGCACCTCGGGCTCGGTGGCGACGATGTCGTTGATCCACCAGTACTGCCCGTACCAGGGCGCGGACGACGGCGCGGTCATGGTCCGCATCCAGGCCTGCGACGTGATCTGCCGGTCGTTCCAGCGGCCGCCCGAGAGCACCAGCATGCCGAGCTTGGCCATGTCGACGGCGCGCAGCCGCAGACCCCAGCCGGAGGACACGAGCCCCTTGTCGTCCGCGCGCTCCCAGGCGTAGTGCACCATGCCCATCGGCTTGAAGATCTTCTGCTCGGCGAAGGCCTGCAGCGGCATGCCGGCATCGGCGCCCAGCGTGGCGCTCGCGAGGATGGGGTTGACGTCGGTGTAGTCGAAGGCCTCGCCGGGCGGGCGCCGGGGCGTGGTGCCGGCCGCGAGCTTCAGGCGGTCCGGCGCGCCGTAGTAGATCGGGTCGTCGGTCGGCTTGAAGTCGTAGAACAGGCCGGTCGACATCGACATCACGTGCCGCAGTTCGATGGCCTGCTTATCTGCGAGCGCGTCCTTCAGGTCGGGACGCGCCTTGGCCAGAATGGGCGCGATCTTCTCGTCGAGGCGTGAGCGGCCCTCGTCGATCAGCACGCCGGCCGCCAGCGCCGTGACGTTCTTGGTGATCGAGTACAGCTCGTAGTTGTGGTCGCGCGTAAGCCCCTGGCTGTAGCGCTCGAAGACCAGCTTGCCGTCCTTGACCACGAGGAAGCTGCGCACGTCGAGGTTTTCCTTGCGGATCCACTCCGACAGCCGCACCAGCGGCTGGGAGTCGACGCCCACGGCCTCGGGCACCGCAACGGCAATCCCGGGCTCGGCATCGACCGCCGGCTGGGCCAGGGCCGCGCCGGCGCAGGCAAGGTGCAGGGCAACCGCACCCGCCGCGAGACGAAGATGAGAAACAAACATGGGAGCGTCTCCTTCCGGTTCGGTTGCGTGCCTCAGACCGGCAGCTTCTTGCTGTAGTCGATCAGCATCGTCGAGCAGACGAACAGGCCGGCACCGGCCGCCGTGAACAGCATCAGCGCCATGAAGTACGAGCCGGTCGCCTGCACGATCAGGCCCACCACGATCGGCACGCCGATGCCCGCGACATTGCCGCCGAGGTTCATGGTGCCGCCGAGGAAGCCGACCCGGGCACGCGTGCCGAGGATCGACGGCACGCACCAGAACAGGCCGCACCAGCGCAGGAAGAACAGCGTCACCGACAGCAGCACGACCACGGCGACCGGGTCCTTGATCTGGGTCACCATGAAGATGGCGATGGTGGCGATGATCGACGAGATGCCGAACAGCGTGCGCAGCACCTTGCTCTGCGAGGCACCGGCCGCCTGCCACTTGTCGGCCAGCCAGCCGCCGAACATCTCGCCGACGAAGCCCGAGAAGAACATGATGAACACCGCGCCGCCCATCTGCTTGATGTCGAAGCCGTGCACCTTCGACAGGTAGTTGGGCATCCACGTGAGCAGGCCGTAGAACAGCGCGTTGAAGCACATCCAGCCGAAGAACATGCCCCACACCGAGCGGTAGCGGAAGAAGTCGAGCACCCGGCCGCTCGCGTCGGCCGATTCCTTGGCGGCGTCGGCAGCGTGGCTGGCCTCGATGTAGCGCGCTTCGGCCTCGTTCACACCGGGATGCTGGCGTGGATGGTTGCGGATGTAGCTCCAGGCGAAGTAGCCTGCCACCACGGTGCCGACGCCGGCGATGACGAACGCCAGGCGCCAGGACCCGAGCACGGCGATCAATGCCGAGATCAGGATCGCGCCCAACGCGGCACCCAGGGGGGCACCGCCGTCGAGCAAGGTGGCGCCGCGCCCACGTTCGGTCTGGGTCATCCAGATGCCGTTGAGCTTGCCGCCCGCGGGGTAGATCGGCGCCTCGGCCGCGCCCAGGCCCAGCCGCGTCAACAGCAAGGGAACCCAGCCCGTGCAGAGGGCAGCGATGGCCTGGAAGGCGCCCCAGCCCACGGTCGCGCCAGCGATGACGACGCGCGGGCCGAAGCGGTCGGCCAGCATGCCGCCCGGGATCTGCATCAGCGCATAGGTCCAGAAGAACGAACTGAGCAGCAGGCCCTGCACGGCCGGGCCGATGTCGAATTCCTTGGCGATCAGCGGCATGGCCACCGAAAGCGAGGCCCGGTCGATGTAGTTGATCGAGATCAGGAACAACATCATCAGGAAGATCTTCCAGCGCACCTTGGTGGGCTGGTGGGCGGCGTCGGGGGCTGCGGCGGTCGCCTTGGCGCCGTCCGTCATGGTGTTTTGCATCGGTTTGTCTCCTTGCAGTGGCACGGATGCCAGCCTGCAGGAAAAGGACCCGGCACGCTGGCGAACTTTGCAGTCGCGGGTCGGGCTGGTCCGGGCCAGTGCACCGCCGAGGCTGTCGGGCGTAATCTAGGCTTTGTTGAAATTAACGTCAACATTATTGTTGACAATATTGTTGACGATAGTGGTAAGCACCTAGCAGCGGCGTCGCCCTGCGGTGCCGCTGCTGTTGCGCCCGCTTACCCGAGAAGCAAGGAAGTTCGAGTGCTTTTGCTAAGCTGATCAGTTGCATGCACGCCAACCGAGGCAAAGCGAAACGCCGAACGGGCACACCAAGGGGTGCAGGCTGCCAAAGACGCTCTGAAAATGATAAATTTTCATTTGAAATCAATGACTTACAATAATTTATGAAAATCGCCACCTGGAACGTCAACTCCCTCACCGCGCGCCTTCAGCACGTGCTCGACTGGCTCATCGCCAATCCGGTCGACGTGCTGTGCCTGCAGGAGCTCAAGATGACCGACGACAAGTTCCCGCTCGACGTGCTCAAGTCGGCCGGCTACGAAGCGGCGGTGTTTGGCCAGAAGACCTACAACGGCGTGGCGGTCCTCAGCCTTGCACCAATGCGCGACGTGGTGAAGAACATCGGTGGCTTCACCGACGACCAGTCGCGCGTGATCGCGGCCACCGTTGAAACGCCGTCGGGTCCGCTGCGTGTGGTCAACGGCTACTTCGTGAACGGCCAGGCGCCGGGCACCGACAAGTTCGAATACAAGCTGAAGTGGCTCGACGCGCTGCGAGACTGGCTGCGCCAGGAGATGGTGTCGAACCCGAACCTCGTGCTGCTGGGCGACTTCAACATCACGCCGGAAGACCGCGACAGCTTCGACCCGGTGGGCCTGAAGGAAACGATCCACCACACGACCGAGGAGCGCAACCATTTCAAGGCGCTGCTCGAACTGGGCCTGACAGACAGCTTTCGCATGTTCGAGCAGCCCGAGAAAAGCTATTCGTGGTGGGACTACCGCATGCTGGGCTACCAGAAGAATCGCGGGCTGCGCATCGACCACGTCCTGGTGAGCCAGCCGCTGGTGCCGCGCGTGAAGGGCTGCGTCATCGACCGCGTGCCGCGCAAATGGGAAAAGCCGAGCGACCATGCGCCGGTGGTGCTCGATCTGGACCAGGGGGCCTGACCGATGGCCGCGCCCATCCGCATCGCAGGCCGCATCGCATTGGTGGCCACCGCACTCGCGCTGTCCGCCTGCTCCCTGCTGAAGCCCACCGACAAGGCCGAAGGCGGTACGGGCGCCACCGCGACCGCCCCCGCCGGCGAGGCCGCGCCGGACGACCGCAACGTGCCCACCGTGCGCCTGATCACGGCACAAACGCCGGCCGTGCGAACGTACCGCAAGATCGGCGCGCGCCACATCTACAACAAGTACGCAAGCCGCATCTACAAGGGCAAGATCCCGCCGCTGGTGTATGCCGTGGTGGTGGTCGAGACCGAGATCGACGCCACCGGGAAGGTAGTGAACGTCACGTTCAGCCGCACGCCGAGCCATGCGCCCGAAGTGCCGCCGATGATTGCCGAACTGATCAAGGCCACGTCGCCGCTGCCCAATCCGGGCAAGCTGGGCGGTCACACGTACGTTGACACCTGGCTCTGGGACAAGAGCGGGAAATTCCAGATCGATTCGCTGACGCTCGGCCAGCGCAGCAGGTAGCTTGGCACACCCCCTGCAGGGGGCGATACCGGCGGCCCGGCAAAACCGGTTCCGCGGCATCCCTGCTGGGGTCGCGTCGTAAGAAAGCCCCGAAGGGCCTTTTCATTCGATCCCGAGTTCCTGGATCTTTCGGGTGATGGTGTTGCGCCCGATGCCGAGCTTCTGCGCGGCCTCGATGCGGCGGCCTCGCGTGTTGGCCAGGGCCGTGAGGATCAGCCTCGACTCGAAGCGGCGCGTGAGCACGTCCCAGACGTCGGTGCGGCCCGCCGCCAGCAGCGCCTGCGCCTCGACCTCCAGGCCGCTTTCCCAACTGCTCACGCCTGCATGCGCTTCGGTGGATTCGGATACGGCGGGCACGGGCGCTGACTCACCGCTGGCCGCAATCGGCGGCGATGCGACGGGCTGGGCCATCGCAGCCGACGCGGCAGCCACGGCTTCGGGCACGTGGGCCTCGGCGCCTGCGCCGACGGCCATCACCTCGGGCGGCAGGTCCTTCGCTTCGATCAGCTGGGCCGGTGCCATCACGGTCAGCCAGTGGCAGATGTTCTCGAGCTGGCGCACATTGCCCGGAAAGCTGAAGGCCGCGAGCCTGGCCAGCGCCGCGTCGGAAATGCGCTTGGGCTCGACGCCGAGCTGGCGCGCGCTCGCCTGCAGGAAGTGGCGCGTGAGCGCGGGCACGTCTTCGCCGCGTTCGCGCAATGCCGGCAGGCGCAGGCGGATCACGTTGAGGCGGTGGAACAGGTCTTCGCGAAAGCCGCCGAGCTTGACGCGCTGCTCCAGGTCCTGGTGGGTCGCGGCGATCACGCGCACGTTGGCCTTCACCGAGTTGTGGCCGCCCACGCGGTAGAAATGGCCATCGCTCAGCACGCGCAGCAGGCGCGTCTGCAGGTCGAAGGGCATGTCGCCGATTTCGTCGAGGAACAGCGTGCCGCCCTCGGCCTGCTCGAAGCGGCCGCGGCGCATGGTCTGCGCGCCGGTGAAGGCGCCGCGCTCATGGCCGAAGAGTTCGCTCTCGAGCAGGTCCTTCGGGATGGCCGCGGTGTTGATGGCCACGAAGGGGCCGTTGGCGCGCGGCGAGTGCTTGTGCAGCGCACGCGCCACCAGTTCCTTGCCCGAGCCCGATTCGCCGGTGATGAGCACCGTGACGTTGCTCTGCGAGAGCCGGCCGATCGCGCGGAAAACGTCCTGCATGGCGGGCGCCTGGCCGAGCATCTCGGGCGCGGCGACCATGCGTTCTTCGGCGACTTCCTCGCGCTGGCTTTCGTCGACGGCGCGGCGGATGAGCTCGACCGCGCGCGGCAGGTCGAAGGGCTTGGGCAGGTATTCGAAGGCGCCGCCCTGGAAGGCCGAGACGGCGCTGTCGAGGTCTGAAAAGGCCGTCATGATGATGACGGGCAGGCCGGGATGTTTGGCCTTGATCTTGTCGAGCAGGTCGAGCCCGGAGCCGCCGGGCATGCGGATGTCGCTCACCAGGACCTGGGGACCTTGCTGATCGTCGTCGGCGGCCTGTTCGAGTGCTGCGAGCACCTCGCGCGTGTTCGTGAAACTGCGCGTGGGCAAGTCTTCGCGCAGCAGAGCCTTCTCGAGCACGAAGCGAATCGATTGGTCGTCATCAACTATCCAGATCGGCTTCATGCATCTCCTTGTTGCCGGGCTGCTAGGGCAGCGGTATCAATATCTTGAAATCGGTTCGGCCCGGGACGCTGTCGCACTCGATCACGCCGTGATGCTGTTGCACAAAAGTCTGTGCGAGCGTCAATCCCAGCCCCGTCCCGCCTTCCCTGCCCGATACCAGCGGATAGAAGATGCGGTCCTTGATCGTGTCCGGCACACCCGGTCCATTGTCGATGACATGCAATTCCAGTGCCAGTCGATACCACTGCTTGTTGAAGATCACCTGGCGGGCGACGCGCGTCTTGAAAGTGATCTGCGCATCGCCGGCCGCGCGGCGCTCGGCCAGCGCCTGCGCGGCGTTGTGCGTGATGTTGAGCGTGGCCTGGATGAGCTGCTCGCGGTCGCCGCGGAACTCGGGAATCGACACGTCGAAATCGCGCTCGATGTGCAGGTCGCGCGGAAACTCCGCAAGGATGACCGAGCGCACGCGCTCGCACACCTCGTGGATGTTGACGTCGCCCACCACGTGCGGCCGGCGGTGCGGCGCGAGCAGGCGGTCGACCAGTGTCTGCAGCCGGTCGGCCTCGTGGATGATGACCTGGGTGTATTCGATGAGGTCGCGCGATTCGACCTCCATCTGCAGCAGCTGTGCCGCGCCGCGGATGCCGCCGAGCGGGTTCTTGATCTCGTGCGCGAGGTTGCGGATGAGTTCCTTGTTGGCCTGCGCCTGGTCGATGAGGCGCTCTTCGCGGTCCTGCCGCACCTGATGCTCGAGCGGCGACATCTCGATGATGAGTTCGCCCTTCTTGTCGCCATGCGCGAGCGTGACCTGCACCGGCATGAGCTCGTGGTTGACGCGGCGCAGGAAGGCTTCGTAGCGCAGGGTGGCGAAGTCGTTGCTGCTCGCGCCGTCGATCGCCGTGCGCAGCACCTGCGGCTCGTGAAAGCACGCACCGAACTGCGACCCCTCGAGGGTGCGCCGCGATGTGCCCAGTGCGTCTTCGAGGCCTGCATTGGCAAACAGCACCGAGCCGTTGCTGTTGACCACCGCGATGAGGGTGGACAGCAGGTCGAAGGACTGGAAGCGCGGATTGGCGCCGCTCGCCTTCTTCCCGAACACCATATGGCTATTGCGGTTGCTGCTTGTTCGGCAGGCGGCCGATCTCGCGGCGGATGCCGGCGATGTCGCTTTCGTTGCGCGCCAGCTCGGCCTTCATTTCGGCGACGCGGTCCAGGTACTTCTGGTAGTTGCGGCCTTCGCTGCCCTGCTTTTCAGGCTCGCCGTTGTTGTATTCCTTCTGCAGCTCGGCCTGGCGTGCCTCCGCCTTCTTGAGTTCGGCTTCGAGCACCGAGCGCGCCTCGCCGTCGCGCGCGCGCTGGTCAACACCTTCGACACGCGGGCTGCCCGCCGGTGCGCGTGCCGCGGAAGAGCCACCGGACGACGCGGAGCCGCCCGAAGTTTTCGTGCCTTGCACGACCGTGACGTTGCCGCCTTCCATGACCTTGCAGCCCTTCTGCTGGGCGATGGTGGCGTTGTTGGTGTACTCGTTGCCGCAACGCCAGACGCGCTCCTGCGCGAGCGCCGGTAGCGCGATCAATGAACCGGCCAGAAAAATGAGAGAAGCAGTCTTCATGTGTATCGGTGGAGGGCGGCGACAAAGGTGCATTTTCGTGCAATTCGATGCCAACCGTGACCAAATGTTCCAGGCCAATGAAAAAGGACGGCCGAGGCCGTCCTTTTGTCTTGAATCCCCGTCAGGGGCTCGCCTTTACAGCGAGTAGTACATGTCGAACTCGACCGGGTGGGTCGCCATGCGGAAGCGCGTGACTTCCTGCATCTTCAGCTCGATGTACGCATCGATGTATGCATCGGTGAACACGCCGCCCTTGGTCAGGAACGCACGGTCCTTGTCCAGGTATTCCAGGGCCTGGTCGAGGCTGTGGCAGACGGTCGGGATCAGCGCGTCTTCTTCCGGCGGCAGGTGGTACAGGTCCTTGCTGGCGGCTTCGCCCGGATGGATCTTGTTTTCGACGCCGTCGAGGCCCGCCATCAGCAGCGCAGCGAAGCCGAGGTACGGGTTCATCAGCGGATCGGGGAAGCGCGCTTCGACGCGGCGGCCCTTCGGGTTGGCCACGAACGGGATGCGGATCGAGGCCGAGCGGTTCTTGGCCGAGTAGGCCAGCTTCACCGGGGCTTCGAAGCCGGGCACCAGGCGCTTGTAGCTGTTGGTGCCGGGGTTCGTGATGGCGTTCAGGGCACGGGCGTGCTTGATGATGCCGCCGATGTAGTGCAGGGCGAAGTCCGAGAGACCTGCGTAGCCGTCGCCTGCGAACAGGTTCTTGCCGTCCTTCCAGACCGACTGGTGCACGTGCATGCCGGAGCCGTTGTCGCCGACGATGGGCTTGGGCATGAAGGTGGCGGTCTTGCCGTAGGCGTGGGCCACGTTGTGGATCACGTACTTCTGCAGCTGGACCCAGTCGGCGCGCTGGACCAGCGTGCTGAACTTGGTGCCCAGTTCCATCTGGCCGGCGTTGGCCACTTCATGGTGATGCACTTCGACCGGGATGCCGAGCGATTCGAGCACCAGGCACATTTCCGAGCGCATGTCCTGGAAGCTGTCGACCGGGGGAACCGGGAAGTAGCCGCCCTTGACTGCCGGACGATGGCCGGTGTTGCCGTGCTCGTATTCCTTGTCGGTGTTCCACGAGGCTTCTTCGGAGTCGATCTTCACGAAGCAGCCCGACATGTCGTTCTTCCAGCGGACGCCGTCGAACACGAAGAACTCGGGTTCCGGACCGAAGAAGGCGGTGTCGCCCAGGCCGGAGGCCTTCATGTAGGCTTCGGCGCGCTTGGCGAGCGAACGCGGATCGCGCTCGTAGGCCTTGCCGTCGGCGGGGTCGATCACGTCGCAGGTCAGGATCAGCGTCGTTTCTTCGAAGAAGGGATCGATGTTGGCGGTGTTCGGGTCGGGCATGAGCTGCATGTCCGAAGCTTCGATGCCCTTCCAGCCGGCGATGGACGAACCGTCGAACGCGTGGCCCGAGGTGAATTTGTCTTCATCGAAAGCCGAGACCGGCACGGTGACGTGCTGCTCTTTGCCACGGGTGTCGGTGAAGCGGAAGTCGACGAACTTGACCTCGTTTTCCTTGACGAGCTTGAGTACATCGGCGACGGTCTTTGCCATCAGTTTCTCCTGAGTTGGATGGTGGTTAGGAATACAGGGACGAGGGATGCAGTTTCTGTGCCATTGTCGCCTCACCCGACGACGCTTTGGCGAGCGCTGCAAACCCCAAATAGAGGCGGAAATTCACCAAGTTGGTGCAATCGACATCAACGCACCAATTCTGGGCCAAGCTTGGCATCAAAGGTGTGCAACCCTTCGATCAGCTGGACATAGGCGGCATCGAGCCGGCCGGGGTCGCCCTTGACGCCCAGCTCGATGTGCCGGCCATATTCAGGGTGGTCGACACTGGGCAGGCTGAACACCTTGATGCCGGCGTGCGCGGCCTCGATGGCCTGCATGAGCGGGGTCAGCGTGGCTTCCATGGCACCGAAAACGATCACCGATTTCTCGGCGACGGCATTGCGGGTGAACAGGTCGGCGTAGCGACTGTCGAGCACGGACTCGATCATGGGCCAGGCCATGACCGGAAAGCCCGGCACGAAATGCACGTGGTCGACGCTGAAACCCGGAATCTTGTTGTACGGGTTGCGGATGATGGTCGCGCCCTGCGGGAACACGCCCATGTTGAGGCGGTGGATGTTGTCGGGACGGTCGGGCTCATAGGGCAGGCCCTGTTCGTCCGCCGTGTCCCGCATGCGTTCGCGGATCAGCATCTCGGCTTCGGGGTGCAGCGCGAGCGGCACGCGCAGCGCCTGCGCAGCGCACTGGCGGGTATGGTCGTCGGGCGTGGCGCCGATGCCGCCGGTCGAGAACACGATGTCGCCCGAGGCAAAGGCGCGCATGAGCGCGGCGGTGATGCGCGCGGGCTCGTCGCCCACGTACTCCGCCCAGCCGAGCTGCAGGCCGCGCGCGGCGAGCAGCTCGATGACCTTGGCCATGTGCTTGTCGGCCCGCTTGCCGGAAAGGATCTCGTCGCCGACGACGATGAGACCGAATGCGCGTGTCATGGTGAACCCCATTGAGAGAGTGCGGCCTTGCTGGCTCCCTCGGCTTCGAGGGCCGACGTGGTGCCGGCGGCGGTCGACGCTTCGGCCACGGCGCGCTGAGCGCGCAGCTGCGCCAGCGCGTCGAGGCAGTAGTGCGCGAACCAGAGCGCCGAGAAGGCGAAGACCAGTGTGTAGATCCAGATGGCGATCGGCACCAGCACGAAGAAGGCGGCGGCGAACAGCAGGCCCGATGCCCAGACGATGCTGGGCGCGGCGCCCAGGTAGCCGCAAAGCACGCCGATGCACAGCAGCGGCAGCCGATGCGCGCGCAGCAGTGCGGTGCGCTCCTCGGGGCTGGCATGCTCGGCCAGCGCATCGAAGCTCATCACGCGGTAGGTGAGCCAGCCCCAGATCAGCGGCGGCAGGATCAGCACCAGCGGCGGAATGAGCCACAGCGGCATCGACACCACGAGGGCGATCAGCGCCAGGATGGTGACGCCCAGCGAACGCGCGACGCTGCCGAAGAACGAAGCGCCCTTTTTCTGTTCGAGCGAGGGAAAGCGCCGTTCGGCCACCAGCTTCGTCAGCGCGGGCGCCATGAAGCCGGCCACGATCAGCAGGCAGAGCACCACGATCACCGGGGTGGCGGCAAACACCACGACCAGGGACGCCAGTGCGGAAGTGACGTCACCGGAGAAAAGACGGCCGATCCAGGCCCAGAAGCTCGACAGCAGCGGCCAGGCGTCGAGCGCGCCGCGCGTCCATACAACCGCGTCGTCCCAATAGAAGTAACCGAGCCCCGCGGCCAGCACCACCATCAGGCCCAAAGGCAGCAGCGACAGCACGATCACGCGCGGCAGCATGCAATAGGCGACCGCGCGCCAGAAGGAGTCGAGGAGCAGGCGCATGAGGCAGCGAGGATAACGCGTCGGACGCGCCTTTCAGGGCCCGGAGCCCCTCAGCCGCGACCGGCCATCCGCTTCAGGCCGAGCCACTGCTGGGCCCAGAAGCCACGGCCGTAGTCGCGCACGCGCCCATTCGCGTCCGGCTCGACCTGGTCGCGGATGCCGGTCGGGTCGTAGCGATCCTCGAAGTTCGCGGTGCGAAACAGCATGTCCCACCACGGCAGCAGCACGCCGAAGTTGTGGCCGCCCAGCGTGCTCTTGCCGTTCGACTCGTGCCCCAGTCCGATGCTGTGGTGCAGCCGGTGGAAGCGCGGGCTGATCCACAGCCGCTCGCCGATGGCGCCGAAGCTCAGCCGCAGGTTGGCGTGCTGCAGGCTTTCGCTGAGCTGCGTGAAGGCGACGAAGGCGATGAACTGCCCCGGCGCCACGCCGATCAGCTGCGCCACGATGACGATCAGCGTGTCATGGACGATGTCGTCGAGCAGGTGGTTGCGGTCGTCGCTCCACATGGTCATCTGGCGCTGCGAGTGGTGCAGCGAATGCAGGCCCCACCACCAGTTGAACTGGTGCTGGCCGCGATGGATCCAGTAGCCGACGAAGTCGAGCACCACGAGGTAGATGGCGAAGGCCACCACCGGCACGTCGGTCACGCCGGGCCACACCTCGTCGAGATGAAAGGTGCCCCACCCCGCCGTGCGCAGGCTGCCCAGTGCGTCGTCGAAGAAGGGCTGCAGCGTGAAGAACAGCGCCAGCCGGAACAGGCCGAGGCGGTGGATCAGCGTGTAGAGCACGTCGATGCGGACCGCATGGCGATCGACCACCGGCTCCACCGAGCGCCAGCGCTGCAGCGGCCCGATGACCGCGATCAGCACCAGGATCTGGATGAGGCCGACCAGCAGCCAGCCGGTGGCGTCGAAGGCGTCCTCGGTCCAGCCGCCGAGGCCGACGGCATAGACCAGCGGCTGGACGGCGGTCTCGAAGAACCAGCCCTGCAGGGCGGAAAAGGCGTCTGTCAGCCAATCGATCATGGCGGCAACTCGGTCAGGGGTGGGATGCGATCCAGGCGCGGAAGTCCGGATGCTGGCGCAGCGTCTGGAAACAGAAGCCCTTGGCCTTGAGACCGACGATCAGCGGCTCGAGGTTGGCCGGCGCCCACGGGTCCTTGCGCGACCAGATGCCCAGGTGCGCGAGCAGGATGTCGCCAGGGCGAATGGTGTCGAGCGCCTGCGTCAGCAGCCTGGCGTTGCTGAACTTCTCGCTCGGCAGTTCGTCGCCGAGGAAGCCGGCGGGTGCCCAGCCGACGTACTTGTAGCCGCAGCCCTCGGCGGCGGCCAGCAACGCGGGGGACGTCTTGCCGCCCGGCGCGCGGTACAGCGGCAGCGGTTTCTTGCCCGTGATGGCGGCCAGGCGGTCGGACGACTTGCGGATGTTGGTGCAGTACTCGGCCGCGCTCCAGGTCGATTCCTTGCCGTCCTGCGGGCCGGCCGAAGGCTTGATGCGGAAGCTCGGCGGCGCGCCCTTGACGTCGGCGCGCCAGTACGCGTGGTCGTAAGTGTGGGAGCCGAATTCGTTGCCCTCGGCCGCCCTCGCCTTCCACCACGGCGCCCAATGGTCGTCGAGGCTGTCGCCGTCGGTCTGGGTGCGCTCGGCGGCGGCGAAGAAGGTGACGCGCACGTCCTGCCGCTTGAGCACGTCGGCCACCAACGGGGCGACGCCCATGTGGCCGGTGTCGAAGGTCAGGTACACGGGCTTTTCGCAGGTGGCGCCCGGCTGCGCGCCCCAGGCCACGGGCGCCAGGGCCCCGGCCAGCGACAACGCGAGGGCCGCGCCGATGCGGCTAGATGCGCTTGCCATGATCGAGCGTCCAGACACCGTGCGGCGAACGGCCGACGTTGACCTGGCGCACGACCTTGTTGCTGGCCAGGTCGACCACGCTGAGCTTCTTGGCCCATCGCGAAGTCACGTACAGCGTCTTGCCATCGGCCGAGACGTCCATGCAGTCGGGGCCACCGGGCACGGGATAGTTCGCGATGACCTTCAGCGTCGCCAGGTCGATCCGGCTGATGCTGTTGGCCACGCGGTTGCTCACGAACACGCTCTTGCCGTCGCCGGCCGAACGGAAGGCGTGGGCGCCCTTGCCGGTGGGGATCTTGCCGACCAGCTTCGGCTCGGCGCCGGCCACGTCGAACACCTGCACGCCGTCGCTGCCGGTCAGCCCCACCAGCAGGGTCTTGTCGTTGTGCACGCCGAAGATGTCGGCCGGCATGGTGCCGGTGGCGGTGCGCCACTTGACGGTCTGCGTGGGCAGGTCGATGGCGATCATCTCGTCGCTGTCCTGCATCGTCACGTAGGCGATGGTGCTGGTGTTGTCGATCCAGATGTGGCTGGGCGTCTTGCCGCTGGCGATGCGCTTGGCCAGCTTCAGGTCTTTCCCGTCCCAGCGGTAGATGTCGACGTGGTTCAGGCGGTTGCCCGCCGTGACGAACCACTTCATGTCGCGCGAGAACTGCAGCTGGTACGGATCGATGATTCCGTAGACCACGCGCTGCACTTCGGCCGTGCGGGGGTTCAGGAAGGTCAGCGAATCGCCCGCCGAGTTGGCCACGATGACCGATTTCTCGTCGGGCGTCATGTAGAGGTGGTGCGGCTCCTTGCCGGTGGCGATGCGCTGCTTTTCCGTCCAGTCGACCGGATTGATCACGCTCACGTTGGCATCCAGCGAGTTGAGCACGAAGATCGGCGGAGGTTCGGCCGGCGCGGCAGCAGCGGTGTGTGCCGCCAGGGCCGTCAGACAGGAAAGCAGGAAGGCCGCGGTGCGGCCGTTCGGTCGAGCAGGGAGTCGCAAGGGAAGGTTCCGAGAGAGAGCTGCGAATCTTAACGGCCAGGTCTTATGGCTGGCTGACCGGGAATACGCTCTTTCGCTCGCTTTTCCCCTCTATTTCGCCGGTTTCGCCGGCTTGGCCGGCGCGCGCAGCGCCGCGACCTCTTCGGCCGTCAGCCACCGCCACTGCCCCGGTGCCAGGTCGCCGGGCAGCGCCAGGTCGCCGATGCGCGAACGATGCAGTCCCTCGACCCGATTGCCGACCGCCGCCAGCATGCGCTTGACCTGGTGGTATTTGCCCTCGGTGAGCGTGAGCCGCAGGTGCAGCGGGCTGTCGGATTCGCAAGCGGCCGCGCGCACGGGCTTCGGGTCGTCGTCGAGCACGACGCCGGCCAGCAGCTTCGCGATCTGCGCTTCGTCCACCGGGTGCTTGGCCGTCACTTCATAGACCTTCGGCACATGATGCTTGGGCGAACCCATCTTGTGGATGAACTGACCGTCGTCGGTCATCAGCAGCAGGCCGGTGGTGTCCTGGTCGAGCCGGCCGATCGCCTGCACGCCCTGCACCGCCCCCTTGTTGGGGCGCAGGCGCAGCGGCGACGGCAGCAGCGTGTAGATGCTCGGGTAGGTCGAGGGCTTCTGGGAGCACTCGGTGCCGGCCGGCTTGTGCAGCATCAGATAGGCCTTCTCGTGGTACGCCCACGCGGTGCCCTGGACGGTGAAAAGCAGGCCGTCGGGATCGAGATCGGCAAAGGGGTCGGTCACCGCCTGGCCCGCGACGGTCACGTGGCCTTGCTGGACCAGGCCCGCGCACACGCGGCGCGTGCCGAAGCCTTGGGTGTAGAGGATGTCTTGCAGGTGCATGAAAATTGAAAAAGGCGGCCGTGCCGACAAGGGCACGACCGCCTTCTAGTTTGCCGCAGTATCAGTAGCCGGCGGCCAGGCCGGTGTTGCGGCGGGGGTCGTTGGCGCCATAGAAGCGGTTGGCGCCGACCGGCTTGCCGCCAAGGGATGGCGCACCGACGATGATCGCCGCCAGGTGGTTGGCCGGCTGCGGCACGCCCAGGTTGTGGCCCATGTCGGTCAGGATCTTGCGCGTGTCGGGGCTCAGCGCGAAGGTCTCGACGTTGGTGACGTCGGGCAGCCACTGCTGGTGGAAGCGCGGCGCGTCGACGGCCTCCTGTACGTTCATGCCGTAGTCGACGACGTTCAGGATGGTGTGCAGCACGGCCGTGATGATGCGGCTGCCGCCCGGCGTGCCGACCACGAACACCGGCTTGCCGTCCTTCGACACGATGGTCGGGCTCATCGAGCTCAGCGGGCGCTTGCCCGGCTCGATCTTGTTGGCCTCGCCCTGCACCAGGCCGTAGAGGTTGGGCACACCCACCTTCGCGGTGAAGTCGTCCATCTCGTTGTTCAGCAGCACACCGGTCTTGGCAGCCGTGACCTTGGCGCCGAACCAGTCGTTCAGCGTGTAGGTGACCGACACCGCGTTGCCCCACTGGTCGGTGATCGAATAGTGGGTGGTGTTGCTGCCTTCATGCGGCGCCACGCCGGGCTTGATGTCCTTCGAGACGCCGGCCTTCTTCGGGTCGATGACGGCGCGGATCTTCTCGGCGTAGCCCTTGTCGAGCAGTCGCTCGAGCGGGTTCTTCACGAAGTCGGGGTCGCCCAGGTAGCTGTTGCGGTCCACGTAGGCATGGCGCATGGCTTCGATCTGGTAGTGCACCGATTGCGCCGAGCGGAAGCCCAGGTCCTTGAGCGGATAGCCCTCGAGGATGTTGAGCATCTCGCAGATGATCACGCCGCCCGAGCTGGGCGGCGGCGCCGACACCACGCGGTAGCCGCGGTAGTCGCACTCGACCGGCGCGAGTTCGCGCGTCTTGTACTGGTCGAGGTCGGCCTGCGTGATGATGCCCTTGCCGGCCTGGCTGGAAGCCACGATGGCCTGGCCCACCCAGCCCTTGTAGAACCCGTCGGTGCCCTTGGCGCTGATTTCCTTCAGCGTCCTGGCGAGGTCTTTCTGCACCAGCTTCTGGCCGACGGCGAAAGGTTCGCCCTTGTTGAGGAAGATCGCGCCGGAGACGGGGTCCTTCTTGAAATCGTTGGTGGCCGTGAGCAGCATGTCGATGTCGCCCTGCTCCAGCGCGAAGCCCTTGTCGGCCAGCTGGATCGACGGGGCGATCAGGTCGGCTCGCTTCATCGTGCCGTACTTTTCGCGCGCGTACTCCATGCCGGAGACCGAGCCCGGCACGCCCACGGCGAGGTGCCCGTTGGTGCTCAGGCCCTTGATGACGTTGCCGTCCTTGTCGAGGTACATGTTGGCCGTGGCGGCCAGCGGCGCCTTCTCGCGGAAGTCGAGGAAGGTCTTGCGGCCATCGGCCAGCTGCACGGTCATGAAGCCGCCGCCGCCGAGATTGCCGGCGGCCGGATACACCACCGCCAGCGCATAGCCCACGGCCACCGCCGCATCGACCGCGTTGCCGCCGCGCTTGAGCACGTCGACGCCGACCTTGCTGGCCAGGTGCTGCGCGCTCACGACCATGCCGTGCTCGGATGCGACGGGCGCCACCGACGCGGCATTCGACGCGCCGGCGGCCGCCAGCGCGAGCACCGCGGCGACGGCAGCGCGCAGCTTCGGGGTCCATTGGATTTGTTGCATGTGAAAGTCTCCTCTTGGGCGTGATGAAGAATGAAGTTCAGGCCGTCAGCAGTGCCTTGCGGCGCAGGGCGTCGAGTGCCAGCGCGACCTGCTGGCGGGCGAATTCCTTGACTGCCGGCGGGTCGGTCAGCGGCTTGTCGTCCTTGACGAAGCGCAGGCGATCGCTGCGCACTTCCGCTTCGAGATGCTCAGCCAGGGCGTCGTGCGAGTGTGTGCCGTCGAGCAGCGGCAGCAGGCTTCGCTCGAGCAGCGTCAGCACCACGGGCTCGTGCCATTGATTGCAGGTGTTGGCTGTGGCACCGGCGCCTGACGCAAGGCCGGAAGCACCCCGAACAGCGGGCAGGACCCGCGGCCGGTCGGAAATCGCGTCGGCCGCCGGCACCGCAGTGCGGCGGATGCGCAGGGCGCCGAGGATCAGCAGCTCCTCGAGCATGGCCAGCACGGCCGCCTCGACTTCGGCGGGCGGCTGCGCCGTGAGCGCGGAGGTGGCCTCGATGAGGGCCGGGACCGACATCGACGCCGGATAACGCATGTCGAGCAGATGCGCCACCGCCTTGTGCACCGGTACCCGCAGCGTGACCTTGCGGCCCTGGATCGCGCTGCACGGCTGCTCGCGGGCATCGAGCGTGAGCGCCTCGCCGCCGTCGGCCTTGAAGACGCCGGCGAACTCGAGCAAACGGATGCGCGCGGGCTCCAGCTTGTAGCGGATATGCCTGGCCTGCTCCTGCTTGACCAGCAGGGTCTGGCGGAAGGTGCGATTGACCAGGAAGTCGAGGTACTGCTCCATCATGACCTGGCTGCCGCCGCATTCGCGCAGCAGCGGATCGCGCACCTTGTCGCCGTAGTTCTGCACGAACATCGTCGACGGCTCCGCATCGGCCAGGTAGGCGAGGCCATGAACGTTCGCGCGCGCCACGAACTCCTTGAAATAGCACGGGGCGTTGCAGGGCTCGAGGAACTCGTGCAGCAGGTACGAGCTGTTGGCGCTGCGCACGATCGGCATCGCCTCCTCGAGCGTCTTCTTGAGCACGCTGTCGGCGCGGGCCGACTGCTCGAGGAAATCGAGCATGCCGCGTGCATAGGACAGCTTTTCGTCGGGCGTATCGCGTGGGCCACCGCGCAGGATCATTGCGTCGCGCACGATCTCGCGCGCCTTCCAGCCGGGGTACACGTTGTAGCTCACGTAGGCCACGCCGCTCGGCGCGAGGTTCTCCGAGCAGATGCGCAGGATCGCGTCCTGCACCGGGCCCGGCACCCAGCTGTAGACGCCGTGGCACACGATGTAGTCGAACTGGCCGAACGAGGCGTCGATGTCCGCAAGGTTGAAGGCCTTGAGCTCGATGTTCGACAGCCCGGCGCGCCCGATGGCCGCCATGCCCTGCGCCACCTGCACCGTCGAGAGGTCGACGCCGATCGCAGAAGCCTCGGGGTGGCGCGCCGCAAAGGGAATCAGGTTGCCGCCGGCCGCGCAGCCGAGCTCCAGCACGCGGGCCGTTGCAGGAGACGGAACATCGAGCCCGAAGAGAAATGCCAGCGCTTCCAGATGCTCCATTGCCGACTGTGGAAACGGATGCGAATCATAGGGCACCGTGTCGTAGTAAGTGGTCAACTCTGAAGTCAGCGAATCCGGCACGGGCGTCCTTTTCGGGATCTGGGCAAGCGGCAGTGCCTTGGTACGGGCACCGCGGGCAGCGATGGATTGCAGCAAATGCAATGTGACAACGCTGGCCGACTATAGCCCGCGTTCGAGCAAAAAAACGAGCCCGAGCAGGCCGCGCGAATGGCACAGAAAAAAGCCCAGCCGCGAGGGCTGGGCTTGAAAGCCTCTCTGCTTGGCATGCATCGAGGTCCCCGCACAGGTTGACCAGCGGGGGACGGTTACCCGTCAAGGAGAAATTTCGGCCGGGACACAGTTTACTGTATATTTATACAGTCTTTTCAGAAAGGATACCTGCCATGTCTCTGACCGAAGAAACAACCGCTGCGCCCAATCACGCGCTCAAGGAAGCGCTGGCCTGGATCTCGAAGTTCGCGCACGCGTGGAAGGCCATCGAGCCTTCGCCGAGAAGCCTCAGCATCGACGGCTTCATCATCTGGGGGCCTGTGCTCTACGAGAAGCACAAGAGTGAAGATCCCGTGCGGTTGGCGCACCAGTTGTTCGGCAAGTCCGGTGAATACTTCAAGTATCTCTACCCCGAGCGCGGGCCCGGCTCCAGCGATCGCCGGTCTTAGAATGACCCGATGAATTGGCGCACACTGCTTCCGCTTGCCTTGGTCCTCACCGGCTGCTCGACACCCCCCAACGAAGTGACGCAGGTTCGCGACGGCGTGCTGCGGGCCAAGACGTACGTACAAGCCTCGGACTATTGCGACGCGCAAAGCAAGACGCCGCGCTGGCTCGGCAAGGCGCCTGCAGAACAGGGCGTCCTGTTCCAGTGCAACTGAGTCTGGGTCGCTGGACATGGTCCAGCATCTGCAAGCCCATGTTCAGAGAGGCTCGCGTTGAGAAATGTGGTGGAGCTGGGGGGATTTGAACCCCCGTCCGCAAGCCTTCATCGCGCAGTTCTACATGTTTAGTGATCTGATTTGAGTCTCGCTTCCGGAGTCGCGCAGTCACACGCTAAACCGGACGCCAGCACCCTATTTTCTCGCCCCGACCCAAGGTACCCGGATCGGAGCCAGCCCATGTAATTATCCTTGCAGCCGGGAGGTCAGGATTGCTCCAGACCCCCTTGCCCAGCCCATCGGCCAACTGTTGCAAGGCTCACTGGCAATTAAGCAGCGAGTGCGAAACGTTCGTCGTTTGCAGTTAGTTTGTTTGAATCTGTTTTACGAGCGCATTCAGCTCGACATGCCCCGCTGCGACTCCGAACCCACGTCGAAACCAGTGCAGCCCCAAGCCTCACATTTTAGGCTCTATTGAGTAACTTCAAGAGCTCAAGGGGCGAAGAGATTGAAGCATCCGCCTGCCAGAGCGTTGAATCGGCCTGCGGCCCCATGTAGCCATAGGTCGCCGCAACCGTGCGCATGCCCGCAGCCCGGCCCGCGATGATGTCGCGCTCGTCGTCGCCGACGTAGACACATGCCTCCGATGGCACGCCGAGCCGGCGCGCCGCCTCATGCAAGGGCTCGGGATGCGGCTTCGCAAATGGCGTGGTGTCACCGCTCACTACCGCGCCCGCACTCGCGAAAAGCGGAATGGCGCGCGTCAGCGGATCGGTAAAGCGCATCGACTTGTTGGTGACGACGCCCCACAGCAACCCAAGCTCGCGCAGCGCCTCGATCAGCGCCTGGATGCCGTCGAATACCTGCGTGTTGAGCAGCATGCGGCGCTCATAAGCCACGAAGAACTCTTCGCGCAGCTCATTGAACTCGGGCGAATCCGGCGTGATGCCGAAAGCGATACCGAGCATGCCGCGCGCGCCTGCTCCGGCCATGGGGCGGTAGCGCTCCAGCGGGTATGAATGGAGGCCGCGATCGGTGCGCATCTTGTCGGCTGCAGCACCCAGATCGGGCGCACTGTCGATCAGCGTGCCGTCGAGGTCGAACAGCACGGCCCGCGTCTGCGCGCCCATCATTTCCTTGAATCCGGCGAGGCCGGCTTCTGCGTGGCGAACATGTAGTTGACGCTGGTGTCGCCGCTGAGCCAGTAGCGCCGGGTCAACGGGTTGTGCTCCATGCCGCGGGTGTGCCGCAGATCCAAGCCCGCCGCGCGGCAGTAGCCGGCCAGTTCGCTGGGCCGGATCAGCTTTGCATATTCGTGGGTCCCGCGCGGCAGCATGCCGAGGACGTACTCGGCGCCCACGATCGCAAACATGAACGACTTCAGATTGCGGTTGATCGTCGAGAAGAACACCCAACCGCCGGGCTTGACGAGCGCTGAGCAGGCCTGGATCACCGAGGCCGGCTGCGGCACATGCTCGAGCATCTCCATGCAGGTGACGACATCAAAGCTGCCGGGCTGTTCGGCAGCCAGCGCCTCAGCACTGATTTCGCGGTACTTCACTCCGCGGGTGCCGGCCTCGAGCGCATGCAGTTGCGCGACCTTGAGCGCCTTGCCCGCAAGGTCGATGCCCAGCACCTCGGCGCCCTTGCGAGCCATCGAGTCGGCCAGGATGCCGCCGCCGCAGCCGATATCAAGCACGCGGCGCTGCGAAATTGGCGCAATTCCGTCAATCCAGTCCAGGCGCAGCGGATTGATTTCATGCAACGGGCGGAATTCGCTCTCCAAATCCCACCAACGATGTGCGAGCTCTGAAAACTTGGCCAGTTCGGCGGGATCCGCATTCACATTTTCTGTCATACAGCGATTATGAAACGAGCAATGACCGATAAGCACCGTGTCGGCTTTGCCGACAAAAGATCAATCGCGAATTCGACGGCCATAAAAAAACCCCGCCTAGGCGGGGTTTTCATGATCGATGGAATCGACTGATTAGTTGGCGCGAGTGCCGACCACTTCGATTTCCACGCGACGGTTCTTGGCACGGCCTTCCTTGGTGCGGTTGTCAGCCACAGGCTGCTTCTCGCCCTTGCCTTCGGTGTAGACGCGGTTGCGTTCGATGCCCTTCGAGACCAGGAAGGCCTTGACGGCTTCGGCGCGACGCACCGACAGACGCTGGTTGTAGGCGTCCGTACCGATCGAATCGGTGTGGCCCACAGCGATGATGACTTCGAGGTTCACGCCACGGATCTTCTCGACCAGA
Source organism: Variovorax sp. CF313 (assembly GCF_000282635.1). Classification (GTDB taxonomy): domain Bacteria; phylum Pseudomonadota; class Gammaproteobacteria; order Burkholderiales; family Burkholderiaceae_C; genus Variovorax. The sequence continues at coordinate 55,092 of NZ_AKIW01000013.1, read as the reverse complement.
TCGGTCAGCTTGGCGCGACCTTCGGGCTTCAGAACCGACTTGTCGAAGTCGAAGAAGGCGTCAGCAGCGAAGGTCACCTTGTTGGCAGCGACTTGCGGCGCGGCCGGTGCGGCCGGAGCAGCAGGGGTCGGAGCAACAGCAGCCGGAGCAGCAGGAACCAGAGCGCCGTCGCAACCAGCGGCAGCCGTAGCCGGCGTCCAGTTGGCATCGCGCCAGCACAGTTCATTCGTGCCGTTCTTCCAAACCAGTTCGCCGGTGCCGTTTTGCCAGTTGTCGATCGTAGGACCGCCGTCCGCAGCGGTGACACGGGTCTGCGCGCCGGCGGCAGTGGCGAGCGCAGCGACTGCAAACATCATCGCCACTTTATTCAGTTTCTTCATGGTTCTCCTCTTGGGGAAAAAGCCGCAGCCGCGCTGCGAATCAAGGACGCTTTAAGTGACCACCACCCAAAACGTTGAGGCGATTGTGCCATAGGGTCTTTGGCAAACAGGCCGCTGGACAGCCCGGAAGCGTAGGACGGAGGCGGAATAGGCCGCTTGTGTTGCGGCGGTGCGACACCCCTCACAGCGTAAAATTTCGCCTTCCTGCCGCCAGCCCCTTGCTCATGACCTCCTTCGCAAAAGAAACCCTGCCCATCAGTCTCGAAGAGGAAATGCGCAGCAGCTATCTCGATTACGCCATGAGCGTGATCGTGGGCCGAGCGCTCCCCGACGCCCGCGATGGCCTCAAGCCCGTGCACCGGCGCGTGCTGTACGCGATGCATGAGCTCAACAACGATTGGAACCGGCCATACAAGAAGTCGGCCCGTATCGTCGGCGACGTGATCGGTAAATATCACCCGCACGGCGACCAGTCGGTCTACGACACCATCGTGCGACTGGCCCAGGATTTCTCGATGCGCCACATGCTGGTCGACGGCCAGGGCAACTTCGGGTCGGTCGATGGAGACAACGCGGCCGCAATGCGGTATACGGAAATCCGGCTGGCCAAAATTGCGCACGAAATGCTGGCCGATATCGATAAGGAAACTGTCGACTTTCAGGACAATTACGACGGTTCGGAAAAAGAACCGAAAGTGCTGCCCAGCCAGTTGCCGAATTTGCTGGTCAATGGCTCCGGCGGTATTGCGGTCGGTATGGCCACCAATATCCCGCCGCACAACCTGAATGAGGTTGTCGACGCCTGCCTGCACCTGCTGCGCAACCCCGAAGCCAGCATCGACGAGCTGATGGAAATCGTGCCAGCGCCCGACTTCCCCACCGCCGGCATCATCTACGGCATCAACGGCGTGAAGGACGGCTACCGCACCGGCCGCGGCAAGGTCGTGATGCGCGCCAAATGCCACTTCGAGGACATCGACCGCGGCCAGCGCCAGGCGATCATCGTCGACGAGCTCCCCTACCAGGTCAACAAGAAGACGCTGCAGGAACGCATGGCCGAGCTGGTGCACGAGAAGAAGATCGAAGGCATCAGCCACATCCAGGACGAGTCCGACAAGTCGGGCATGCGCCTGGTGATCGAGCTCAAGCGCGGCGAAGTGCCCGAGGTGGTGCTCAACAACCTCTACAAGCAGACGCAGCTGCAGGACACCTTCGGCATCAACATGGTGGCGCTGGTCGACGGCCAGCCCAAGCTGTGCAACCTGAAGGACCTGATCCAGGTATTCCTGCAGCACCGCCGCGAAGTGGTCACGCGCCGCACCGTCTTCACGCTGCGCAAGGCCCGCGAACGCGGCCACGTGCTCGAAGGCCTGGCGGTGGCGCTAGCCAACATCGACGAATTCATCCGCATCATCCGCGAATCGCCCACGCCACCCGTTGCCAAGGCCGAGCTGATGACCCGCAGCTGGGACAGCAAGCTGGTGCGCGAAATGCTCACGCGCACGCGCGCCGACGGCGGCGTGATCAACGCGGACGACTACCGCCCCGAAGGCCTCGAGCGCGAGTTCGGCATGGGCGGCGACGGCCTCTACCGCCTGTCGGAAACGCAAGCCCAGGAAATCCTGCAGATGCGCCTGCAGCGCCTGACCGGCCTCGAGCAGGACAAGATCGTCGCCGAATACAAGGACGTGATGGCCGAGATCGACGACCTGCTCGACATCCTCGCCAAGCCCGAACGCGTCTCGACCATCATTGGCGAAGAACTCGGCACCATCAAGCAGGAGTTCGGCCAGTCGAAGACCGGCGCGCGCCGCAGCCTGGTGGAGCACAGCGCCTACGACCTCTCGACCGAAGACCTGATCACGCCGACCGACATGGTCGTCACGCTCTCGCACAGCGGCTACATCAAGAGCCAGCCGCTGGGCGAATACCGCGCACAAAAACGCGGTGGTCGCGGCAAGCAGGCCACGGCCACGAAGGAAGACGACTGGATCGACCAGCTTTTCATCGCCAACACGCACGACTACATCCTGTGCTTCTCGAACCGCGGCCGGCTGTATTGGCTCAAGGTGTGGGAAGTGCCGGCGGGTTCACGCGGCTCGCGCGGACGCCCCATCGTCAACATGTTCCCGCTGCAGGAAGGCGAGAAGATCAACGTCGCCCTCGCCCTGACCGGCGATAAGCGCAACTTCCCGGCCGACCAATACGTATTCATGGCAACCTCGATGGGCACGGTCAAGAAGACGGCGCTCGACGAGTTCAACAATCCGCGCAAGGGCGGCATCATTGCCGTGAACCTCGATGAAGGCGATTACCTGATCGGCGCGGCACTCACCGACGGCAAGCACGACGTGATGCTCTTCAGCGACAACGGAAAAGCCGTGCGCTTCGACGAGGAAGACGTCCGGCCGCTGGGCCGCAACGCCCGCGGCGTGCGCGGCATGTCGCTGGAGCCGGGCCAGGGCGTGATCGCCATGCTGGTGGCCGAGGACGAGCAGCAAAGCGTGCTCACCGCCACGGAAAATGGTTACGGAAAGCGGACAAGCATTACCGAATACACCCGCCACGGCCGGGGAACCAAAGGCATGATCGCGATTCAACAGAGTGAGCGCAACGGCAAGGTCGTTGCCGCCACTCTGGTGCATGCGGATGATGAGATCATGCTCATCACCGACAAGGGCGTGCTGGTGCGCACCCGGGTTGCCGAAATTCGCGAACTTGGTCGCGCAACGCAAGGCGTTACGCTGATCGGGCTCGACGAAGGCGCCAAACTCAGCGGGCTACAACGTATCGTCGAAAACGACGCGAATGGCGAAACCGAGCCTGACGCGGACGGTACTTCCTCATCTTCAACGGAGAATCCTCAGTGAAAAAAATCAAACTCGCGCTTCTGACGGTCGCCCTGGCTGGCAGTTCGATGGCCGCCATGGCCCAGGACAAGGCCACGCTCATCAAGCAGTTCATCGACATCCAGCGCCCCGGCATCGAATCGCTGGCACGCGGCCTGGTCGAGCAATCGAGCGCTCCGATCGCACAGGCGGGTTCGCAGTACCTCCAGACGCAAGTGCCTGAAGCCAAGCGCGAAGCCGCCGCCAAGGCTGCCGACGCCGAACTGAAGAAGTACTTCGACGAGACCTATCCGATCGTTCGCGACAAGGCCATTCAACTGGCCCCAGGCGCCCTTACCCCTCTGCTTGAGCAGAACTTCAACGAAGACGAACTCAAGCAGCTGCTGGCCTGGATCAACTCGCCCCTGAGCAAGAAGTACCAGGACCTGAACCCGAAGATGCAGACCGCACTGACGGAAAAGCTCGTGTCCGACACGCGCGCCTCGGTCGAACCCAAGATGCGCGCACTCGACACCGCCGTCGCCAAGGCACTCGGCGCGCCGACCGACGGTGCTGCCCAAGGCTCCGCTCCCGCCAAGGCACCTGCCAAGGCTCCAGCCAAGAAGTAAAAGCAACGTGACCCAGCAGCAGACGCCGGCCGGCAAGCGCCCCTACAACTTCTCGGCCGGTCCGGCTGCCATGCCGGAGGCGGTGCTGCAACGCGCCGCCGCCGAAATGCTCGATTGGCAGGGCAGCGGCATGAGCGTGATGGAAATGAGCCATCGCGGCAAGGAATTCGGCACCATCTGCACGCAGGCCGAAGCCGACTTCCGCACGCTGCTGGCCGTGCCTTCGCATTTCCACATCCTGTTCATGCAGGGTGGCGGCCTTGGCGAAAACGCCATCGTGCCGATGAACCTGTCGCGCGGCAAAACCGCCGATTTCGTCCTCACCGGCAGCTGGAGCATCAAGTCGCACAAGGAAGCGCAGCGCTATTGCACGGCGCGCGTGGCCGCGAGCAATGCCGAGGACCAGCATACGAAGCTGCCCGATCCGTCGACCTGGCAACTCTCCAAGGATGCCTCGTACGTGCACGTATGCTCCAACGAGACCATCAACGGCATCGAATTCCAGCAACTGCCCGACCTGGCCGCGCTCGGCAGCAATGCCCCGCTGGTCATCGATTTTTCCTCGCACGTTGCTTCGCGCAGCGTCGACTGGGGCCGCGTGGGCCTTGCCTTCGGCGGCGCACAAAAGAATCTCGGTCCCGCCGGCCTGACGATCGTGGTCGTGCGCGACGATCTGCTGGGCCACGCTCTCGAGATTTGCCCGAGCGCGTTCAACTACAAGACCGTGGCCGACAACAACTCCATGTACAACACCCCGCCGACCTGGGGCATCTACATGGCGGGGCTCACGTTCCAATGGCTGCTGCAGCAGACCGACGGCACGCACACCGGCATCGCCGCCATGGAGCAGCGCAACATCGCCAAGGCGAAGCTGCTGTACGGTTTCATCGACGGCTCCGACTTCTATGCCAACCGCATCGACCCCGGCTGCCGCTCGCGCATGAACGTGCCGTTTTTCCTGGCGGACGAAAGCCGCAACGAAGCTTTCCTGGCCGGCGCGCGCGAGGCCGGGCTGCTGCAGCTCAAGGGCCACAAGTCGGTGGGCGGCATGCGTGCAAGCATCTACAACGCCATGCCGCTGGCAGGCGTACAGGAACTTGTGAGCTACATGCGAGAATTCGAGCGATCGCATGCCTAGGCGCATGCCCTAGCTGCTCGCACGATGACCGCCTCCACACCCACAACGCCCTCTTCTCCTTCCGACAAATCAGAAAGCCTCGCCGATCTGCGCGTGCAGATCGACACGCTCGACCAGCAGCTGCTGAGCCTGCTCAACGAACGAGCCCACGTTGCCGAACTGGTCGGCGAGGTCAAGAAGCGCGAGGGCACGCCGTTCTTCCGCCCTGACCGCGTGGCGCAAGTCATCGAGAAGATGAAGAAGAGCAATGGCGGTCCGCTCAAGGATCTCCATGTGGCGGCCATCTGGCGCGAAATCATGTCGGCCTGCCTGGCGCTCGAATCGCCGCAACGCGTGGCCGTTCTCGGCCCCGAAGGCACTTTCTGCGAGCAGGCGGCCATCGAGTACTTCGGCGGCGCCGCCGACCTGATCTATTGCGCCAGCTTCGACGAGGTGTTCCACGCCACCGCCGCGGGCAGCGCCCAGTACGGCGTCGTCGGCGTCGAGAACTCGACCGAAGGCGTGGTCACGCGCTCGCTCGACCTGTTCCTGCATTCGCCCACCCACGTGGTCGGTGAAGTCAGCCTGCTGGTGCGCCACCACCTGCTGCGCAGCAGCAATTCGCTCGAAGGCATCGAGGCCGTGCTGGCCCATCCACAGGCGCTCGCGCAATGCCAGACCTGGCTGTCCAAGCACCTGCCCAACGCCGAGCGGCGCGCCGTATCGAGCAACGCCGAAGGCGCCCGCCTCGCGGCGACCAACCCGGCCTGGGCCGCGCTGGCCGGCGAACGCGCTGCCACCCGCTTCGGCCTGCACATCGTGGCGCATGCCATCCAGGACGACTCGTACAACCGCACCCGCTTCTCGGTGATCTGCCTGCCGCAGACGCTGGCCATGCCACCGGCCTCGGGCCGTGACTGCACCAGCCTGATCGTCTCAGTGCCCAACCGGCCCGGCGCGGTGCACGACCTGCTGGTGCCGCTGAAGGCCAACAACGTGTCAATGACGCGTTTCGAGTCGCGTCCCGCGCGCACCGGCCAGTGGGAGTACTACTTCTACATCGACCTCGACGGTCACCCTTCGCAGCCCAACGTGGCCGCGGCGCTGGCCGAACTGCGCGGACTCTGCGCCTTCTACAAGGTGCTGGGCGCCTATCCCGTCAAGGCCTGAGCGGCAGGCAAGCAGAAGCATGTTCGAACAACTGGGACTGATCGGCTGCGGCCTGATGGGCGGCTCGTTTGCGCTCGCACTCAAGCGCGCGAAACTGGTGAAACGCGTGGTGGGCTACAGCAAGTCGCCCTCCACCACCGAGCGGGCGCGCCAGCTGGGCGTGATCGACGTGGTGGCGCCTTCGGCGCTGCTGGCGGTATCGGGCGCCGACATCGTGCTGCTGGCGGTGCCGGTGGCGGCGTCGGAAGCCACATTCAAGGCCATCCGCCATGGCATTTCGAGCGAAACGCTCGTGATGGACGTGGGCTCGACCAAGGGCGACGTGATCGAGGCCGCACGCAACGGCCTGCAGAAGCAATTCGCGAACTTCGTGCCGGCGCATCCGATTGCCGGCAAGGAGCTCTCGGGCATCGAGCATGCAGAGGCTTCGCTTTTCACCGGCCGCCAGGTCGTGCTGACGCCCGTCAAGACCACGCTGCGCTCCAATGTGCAGCGGGCCTCGCAGGCATGGAGCGGCATCGGCGCGCACGTCGTCACCATGACGCACGACGAGCACGACGCCGCCTTCGCCGCCGTGAGCCACCTGCCGCACCTGCTGGCCTTCGCGTATACCAACGCCATCGCCAGCCAGCCGCAGGGCGACCGGTTCCTGAGCCTCGCGGGCCCAGGCTTTCGCGACTTCTCGCGCATTGCCGCGAGCGACCCCGTCATGTGGCGCGATGTGCTGCTGGCCAACCGCGAACAGGTGCTGCAGCAGTCGAAGGCCTTCCGCAAGGCGCTGGAAGACCTTGAAGCACTGATGACCGCAGGCGACCTGCAGGCACTGGAGCAATCCATCGCCGCCGCCAGCAAGACCCGCGCGGCCTGGAAGCCGGCCACCGACACCTCGTCGCAGCAGCAGGACAACTGAGATGTTCTCGACGGCCTTCCTCGATCTCCCGCCTCTCGCAGGCGCGGCCGGCACGGTCCGGCTGCCGGGCTCCAAGAGCATTTCCAACCGCGTGCTGCTGCTCGCTGCGCTCGCGAGCGGCACCACCACGATCCACGACCTGCTGGACTCCGACGACACGCGCGTGATGCTCGACGCCCTGCGCGCGCTCGGCTGCGGCATCGACCCTGCGGGCAGCGCGCTGCGCATCACCGGCCTGGGCGGGAAGCTGAAGCCCAACGAAACGCTGCTGCCGCTGTTCCTCGGCAATGCCGGCACCGCGATGCGCCCGCTGACCGCGGCGCTGTCGCTGCTGGGTGGTGAGTTCGAGCTCAGCGGCGTGCCGCGCATGCACGAGCGCCCGATCGGCGACCTCGTCGATGCACTGACCCAGCTTGGCTGCCGCATCGACTATCTCGGCAACCCCGGCTACCCGCCCCTGCGCATCCACCCCGTGCCGCACGGCGAACTCGCGCTCGATGCGCCGATCCGCGTCCGCGGCGACGTGTCGAGCCAGTTCCTCACTGCCTTGCTGCTGGCGCTGCCGCTTGCGGCAGCCGACGACATCGTGATCGAGGTGATCGGCGAGCTGATCTCCAAGCCCTACATCGAGATCACGCTGAACCTGCTGGCGCGCTTCGGCATCCAGGTGCAGCGCGACGGCTGGGAGCGTTTCACCATTCCCGCAGGCAGCCGCTACAGCTCGCCGGGCGACATTCACGTCGAGGCCGATGCTTCCTCTGCTAGCTATTTCATAGCGCTGGGCGCCATCGCAACAGGCGTCTCGGGCAAGAACGGCATCCGGATCGAGGGCGTGGGCGCCGATTCGATACAGGGCGACATCCGCTTCATCGACGCCGCCCGCCAGATGGGTGCGCTGGTCGACAGCGGCCCGAACTGGCTCGAAGTACGCCGCGGGGCGTGGCCGCTCAAGGCCATCGACCTCGACGCCAACCACATCCCCGACGCCGCGATGACGCTGGCCGTGATGGCGCTCTACGCCGACGGCCCGAGCACGCTGCGCAACATCGCGAGCTGGCGCGTGAAGGAAACCGACCGCATCGACGCCATGGCCAACGAGCTGAAAAAGCTTGGCGCCGCCGTCGAAGCGGGCCCCGACTTCATCCGCGTGCACCCGCTGGCGCAGTCCGGCTGGCTACCGGCAAGCATCCGCACCTACGACGATCACCGCGTGGCCATGTGCTTCTCGCTGGCGGCCTTCAACCCGGCCGGCGTGCCGGTGCGCATCCTCGATCCGCACTGTGTCGCCAAGACCTTCCCCGATTACTTCGAGACCATGTTCTCGGTGGCCGAGGCCGCCGAGGTGCCGGTGATCTGCATCGACGGCCCGACCGCCTCCGGCAAGGGCACGCTGGCCGCCGAAGTGTCGCGCCTGCTGGGCTACCACTACCTCGATTCGGGCTCGCTGTACCGCGTGACAGGCCTCGCCATGCGCCGCGCCGGCCTGGACGCCAATGCCGCGAACGAACCGCAGATCGCCACCCTCGCCGCCGCGTTGCCCTTGCAGTTCACCGAGGGAAAGGTGCTGCTGGGCGGGGAAGACGTAAGCGACGACATCCGCACCGAAGCCGCCGGCATGGACGCCTCGCGTGTCTCCGCGCTGCCCGCCGTGCGCGAGGCGCTGCAGGACCTGCAGCACCGCTTCCGCCGCCTGCCCGGCCTGGTGGCCGACGGGCGCGACATGGGCACCGTGATCTTCCCCGATGCGGAGCTCAAAGTGTTCCTCACGGCCGGCGCCGCCCAGCGTGCCGAACGGCGCCATAAGCAGTTGATTTCAAAGGGTATTTCGACTACACTCGACAGTCTTCGCTCCGACTTGGAAGCACGCGACGCCCGGGACTCTTCCCGAAGCGTGGCACCTCTGAAGCCGGCGCAAGACGCTCGCCACCTCGACAACTCCCAGCTGTCAATCGAACAATCGATCGACACGGTGTTGAACTGGTGGCAAGAAATTCAACCGTTCAAGCCCGCTTGAGCGGTTGAAGTGCAGCTCTTCAAGTCCGCTTGAGGGGCTCGCGCCAACCGGGTTTTCCGGGTTGGCGCCTACCGCTCCGGCAGGCTCCTTCCGCGCGACAGCGCACCGGCCTGCTGGTTGTTCAACCAACCGGGCTCATGCCCACAACCAACCGCCGTCTACAGACCCACAGCAGCCGCACGCAATTTCGCATGAGCGCCTGCCAACCCTGCATGACGGAAGGAACCATAAATGTCTGAATCTTTTGCCGACCTATTCGAAGAGTCCCTGAAGCGTTCCGAAATGCGCACCGGCGAGGTCATCACGGCCGAAGTCGTGCGTGTCGAACACAACCACGTCGTGGTCAACGCCGGCCTGAAGTCCGAAGCGTATGTGCCGATCGAAGAGTTCAAGAACGACAAGGGCGAACTCGAAGTCCAGGCCGGCGATTTCGTTTCCGTTGCCATCGGCAGCGTTGAAAACGGCTACGGCGACACCATCCTCTCGCGCGACACCGCCAAGCGTCTGGCTTCGTGGCTCGCCCTGGAGAAGGCCCTGGAATCGGGCGACTTCGTCACCGGTACCACCAGCGGCAAGGTCAAGGGCGGCCTGACCGTGCTCGTCAACGGCATCCGCGCATTCCTGCCGGGCTCGCTGATCGACACGCGTCCGATCAAGGACCTGACCCCGTACGAGAACAAGACCCTCGAATTCAAGGTCATCAAGCTCGACCGCAAGCGCAACAACGTCGTGCTGTCGCGCCGTGCCGTGGTCGAAGCCAGCATGGGCGAAGAACGCGCCAAGCTGATGGAAACGCTGAAGGAAGGCGCAGTCGTGCGCGGCGTGGTCAAGAACATCACCGAATACGGTGCGTTCGTGGACCTCGGCGGCATCGACGGCCTGCTGCACATCACCGACATGGCATGGCGCCGTGTTCGCCACCCGAGCGAAGTCGTTCAGGCCGGCCAGGAAATCACCGCCAAGATCCTCAAGTTCGACACCGAGAAGAACCGTGTCTCGCTGGGTCTCAAGCAAATGGGTGACGACCCGTGGATGGGCGTTTCGCGCCGCTACCCGCAATCGACCCGCCTGTTCGGCAAGGTCACGAACATTGCCGACTACGGCGCGTTCGTCGAACTCGAACCCGGCATCGAAGGCCTGGTGCACGTCTCCGAAATGGACTGGACCAACAAGAACATCGCTCCGAACAAGATCGTCTCGCTGGGCGACGAAGTCGAAGTCATGGTCCTCGAGATCGACGAAGACAAGCGCCGCATCAGCCTGGGCATGAAGCAGTGCAAGGCCAACCCGTGGCAAGAGTTCGCGCAAAACACCAAGCGTGGCGACCGCGTCAAGGGCCCGATCAAGTCGATCACCGACTTCGGCGTGTTCGTGGGTCTGGCTGCCGGCATCGACGGCCTGGTTCACCTGTCTGACCTCTCGTGGAACGAAGCCGGCGAAACCGCCGTTCGCAACTACAAGAAGGGCCAGGAAGTCGAAGCGATCGTGCTGGCTGTGGATGTCGACCGCGAGCGCATCTCGCTGGGCATCAAGCAACTCGACAGCGACCCGTTCACCACGTTCACCACCGTGAACGACAAGGGCCAGATCGTGACCGGCAAGGTCAAGACCGTGGATGCCCGCGGCGCTGAAATCGACCTCGGCGAAGACATCATCGGCTACCTGCGTGCTTCGGAAATCTCGCGCGACCGCGTCGAAGATGCCCGCAACGTGCTCAAGGAAGGCGACGAAGTCACCGCCATCGTCGTGAACGTGGATCGCAAGACCCGCAACATCCAGCTGTCGATCAAGCAGAAGGACATGGTCGACGAACAAGGCGCCATGGCCAGCCTGAGCCAGCAGTCGGCACGCGAAAACGCGGGCACGACGAGCCTGGGCGCCCTGCTGCGCGCCAAGCTCGACAACAACGACAGCAAGTAAGCTGAGTCCGAAGACAGAGCAGGCCCTGGGGCCGCTCTGTCTTTTTTTTCGTCCACGTTTTTCGTTTATGTTCGGCCTATGACCCGCTCAGACCTTGTCGAAGAACTCGCAGCGCGCTTTGCACAGCTCACGCACCGCGATGCCGAATACGCCGTCAAGACCATCCTCGACGCGATGAGCGACGCGCTGGTGCGCGGGCACCGCATCGAGATCCGCGGCTTCGGCAGCTTCTCGGTCAACCGGCGTCCGCCGCGCATCGGCCGCAATCCGCGTTCGGGCGAGAGTGTGCAGATTCCCGAGAAACGTGTGCCGCACTTCAAGCCCGGCAAGGCGCTGCGCGAGGCCGTGGATGCACGCACCGCGGAGCTCGACGCCGGCAAGGAAACCAAGGGCCGCAAGGCCTGACCGGCGGCCCGTCCCGACGGTCGCAAACGTAGAATCGTCCCGCCAACGGGAACGTGCATGAAATACCTCCTGTGGCTGCTCAAGGCAGCCATTTTTTTTACGCTCTTTGCTTTCGCGCTGAACAACCAGCACGACGCAACCGTCTATTTCTTCTTCGGCACCTACTGGCGCGCGCCGTTGGTGCTCGTCGTGCTCGCGGCCTTCGCCGGCGGGCTCGTGGTGGGCGCGCTCGGCATGCTGCCGGGCTGGTGGAAGCATCGCACCGCAGCGGCGCAACTGCCCGCCGCCTCCGAGGCCCAGCCATCCGCGCCGTCGGTCGCCACGAGCACTCCTGCATCGGCGCCGTCCATCTCCGCCACCGACCTTCCCGCCGTACGTCAACATGGACTTTGATCCCAGCTGGCTGTTGATCAGCCTGCCCGTCGCCTTCGTGCTGGGCTGGCTCGCATCGCGCTTCGACATCCGCCAGCTCAAGCTCGAGAACAGGCAAGCACCCAAGGCCTACTTCCGCGGCCTCAACTTCCTGCTCAACGAGCAGCAGGATCAGGCCATCGACGCCTTCATCGAGGCCGTGCAGAACGACCCCGACACGCAGGAGCTGCACTTCGCGCTCGGCAATCTCTTTCGCCGCCGCGGCGAGTACCAGCGCGCAGTGCGCGTGCACGAGCACCTGCTGGGCCGAGGCGACCTGAGCCGCAGCGACCGCGAACGCGCGCAGCACGCGCTGGCACAGGACTTCCTGCGCGCCGGCCTGCTCGACCGCGCCGAAGCCGCACTGCAGAAGCTCGAAGGCACGCGCTACGAGAACGAGGCGCGGCTGTCTCTGCTGGCCATCTACGAGCGCTCGCGCGAATGGGCGCAGGCCGCCGACGTAGCGCAGAAGCTCGACGAGTCCGACCAGGCCAGCTACAGCACGCGCCGCGCGCATCACCTCTGCGAGCAGGCGACCGAGCGCGTGGCGGCAGGCGACCTGTCGAGCGCGGCGAAGCTGCTCGCGCAGGCCGTTGAACTTGCGCCGCAAGCACCGCGCCCCGCCATCGACACAGCCAACCTGCAGTTGCGCAAAGGCGAAGCGGCCGCGGCCTTCGACACGCTCGTGGCCCTGAGCGACACGGCACCGCTGGCGCTGCCGCTCTATGCGGCCACACTGCAGCAGGCGGCCGTGGCCGCGCACCGCCAAGGCGAGGCGCTCGCGCTGCTCCAACGCCGCTACGTGGAGTCGCCGTCGATCGACGTGCTCGAAGCACTGATGGCGCTCGGTGGCACACCGACCGCCACCGCCGAAGAACCCAACCCCACGCCGCGCGATGGCTACATCGCACATCTTGCGCAGCAGCCCTCGCTGGTCGCCGCCTCGCGCTGGCTCGCGGGCGAACACTTCGAACACCAGCAATTCCATCCGCAGGTGCAGCGCGCGCTCGACCAGGCTACGCGGCCACTCATGCGCTATCGCTGCGCTGCTTGCGGCTTCGAGGCGCACCAGTACTTCTGGCACTGCCCCGGCTGCCAGGCCTGGGACAGCTATCCGCCGCGCCGCGTCGAAGAACTCTGATCACATTTTTGAACAATGGTCACGTGGCGGCCGGTGCGGCTTCCACGGGTCAACGCGCTTCTTTTGTGCCTCGTTGAGCCTGGGCCGGCGCTCTTGTCGGCTGTCAGTCATATCAACAAGACAAAGGGAGTTCCCATCATGTTCAAGAAAATCCTGGCCGCGACGGCCATGCTGTTCGCGGCCGTTTCGTTCGCCGCCGTCGACGTCAACAAGGGCACGGCCGCCGATCTCGACGGTGTCAAGGGCGTCGGCCCTTCCATGTCCAAGCGCATCCTCGATGCGCGCAAGGAAGGTGAGTTCAAGGACTGGCCCGACTTCATGCAACGCGTGAAAGGCGTGAAGGAAAAGAAGGCCGCGAAGCTGTCGGCGGAGGGCCTGACGGTCAACGGTCAGGGCTTCGGCGGGACCGCCACGGCGCCGAAGGCGGCCAAGACCGAGAAGGCGGCGAAAGCGCCCAAGTCCTGACGTTCCTGCCGGATTCGAAAGCATCGCAAAGCCGCCCACGGGCGGCTTTTTTCATGCGCGGCAAGGCAGGGAAATGCCTCAGGAAGTGGCCCGAAATTTGCATTTATGCTTTCCTTTCATTCTGCTTTCATTACATTCCGGAGTGCGTCAATGAATCACAAGTTCGGCATTGCCCTCGCGGGCCTCACCCTCGGCGCCGCGGCCTTTGCCCAGACCAAGTGGGACCTGCCCACGGCCTACCCGGCCACCAACTACCACACGGAAAACATCACGCAGTTCGCAAAGGACGTGGACGCGGCCACGGGCGGCAAGGTGAAGATCGCGGTGCATGCCAACGCGTCGCTGTTCAAGGCGCCCGAGATCAAGCGCGCCGTGCAGAGCGGCCAGGCCCAGGCCGGCGAGATCTTGCTGGCCAACTTCGCGAACGAGAATCCGATCTACGCGCTCGACGGCGTTCCTTTCCTCGCCACTACCTACCCCGAAGCGAAGAAGCTGTACGACGCATCGAAGCCCGCCATGGAAAAGCTGCTCGCTGCCCAGGGCATCAAGGTGCTGTTCGTGGTGCCATGGGCGCCGCAGGGCATCTATACCAAGAAGGAGATCGGCTCGGTGGCCGATCTGCGCGGCATCAAATGGCGCGCCTACAGCCCGGCCACAGCCAAGATCGCCGAACTCATCGGCGCCCAGCCGGTACAGATCCAGCAGGCCGAGCTCAGCGCGGCCATGGCCACGGGCGTGATCGAGAGCTACATGAGCTCGGGCTCCACCGGCTACGACACCAAGACCTACGAGCACCTCAAGAACTTCTACGACACGCAGGCCTGGATCCCCAAGAACGCGATCCTGGTAAACGCCAAGGCCTTCGACGCGCTCGACGCCACCACCAAGGCCGCCGTCACCAAGGCCGCCACCGATGCCGAGGCCCGCGGCTGGAAGGTGGCGCAGGAGAAGAACGAGGAATACAAGCGCCTGCTCGCCGAGCGCGGCATGAAGATCCACAAGCCCTCGCCCAAGCTCGACACCGACATGCGCCAGGTCGGCGGCATCATGCAGGCCGACTGGCTCAAGGTGGCCGGTCCCGACGGCGCAGCGATCGTCGATGCCTACAAGAAGAAATGATGACGCCCCCACGCTCATCACTTTGTGTGTCGCTGCCTCCCGAGGGGGCGCAGGCCTCCCTTGGGGCGGCCCGGCGGGAGGCCTGAGCGATGCGCCGTTTCCTCGACCGCCTGTACGACGGTGCGGGCGCGCTAGGCGCGCTCTGCGTGTTCCTGATCTTCGTGCTGATGATCCTGGCCGGTGTGGGCCGGCAGATGAACTGGCACGTGAGCGGGCTCAACGACGTGGTGGCCTGGCTGTGCGCCGCCGCCGCGTTCTTCGCGATGGCGCATGCGTTCAGGCACGGTGACTTCGTGCGCGTGACGCTGCTGCTGGAAGCGGTGTCGCCGAAGATGCGGCGCGTGCTCGACGTGAGCTGTCTGCTGGTCGCCGCGGTATCGGTGGCCTACCTCACCTACTGGGCCACCAGCTTCACCTACGAGAGCTACGAGTTCGCCGAGATGGCGACCGGCCTCGTGGTCATTCCGATCTGGATTCCGCAGTCGACCTTCGTGATCGGCTGCTGGCTGCTGCTGATCGCCATGGTCGACGAACTGGTCGGCGTGGTGCGCGGCGACAAGCCCAGCTACCAGCGCGCCATCGAGGAGCGCCACGCGGCGGGCGACTTCTCCTCCGACGTCTGAACGAACACAACGACAACAAAGACACCCGATGTTCGAAAACCTCTGGATGGGCGCGCTGCTGCTCGCGATCATGCTGCTGCTCCTGGCGGGCGGCGTGTGGATCGCGATGACACTGGCCATCGTCGGCTGGGTCGGCCAGGCCTTCTTCACCAACACGCTGCCGGGCAAGAACCTGTTCTCCGCCTTCTGGGAGAGCAACGCGAGCTGGGAGCTGGCGGCGCTGCCGCTCTTCATATGGATGGGCGAGATCCTGTTCCGCACCAAGCTCAGCGAGGAGATGTTCGAGGGCCTGCGCCCCTGGCTCAACCGCGTGCCCGGCCGGCTGATGCACACCACCATCCTCGGGTGCGGCGTGTTCGGCTCGGTCTCGGGCTCTTCGGCCGCCACCTGCGCGACCATCGCCAAGGTGGCGCTGCCCGAGCTCAAGCGCCGCGGCTACAACGAGAAGCTGGCCATCGGCTCGCTCGCCACGGCGGGCACGCTGGGCATCCTGATTCCTCCGTCGATCACCATGGTGGTGTACGCGGTGGCGGCGGACGCGTCGATCATCCGCATCTTCCTCGCCGGCTTCCTGCCGGGCTTCCTGCTGATGCTGCTGTTCTCGGGCTACATCGGCTGGTGGAGCCTGCGCAATCCGGGCGAGGTGCCGCCGGCCGATCCGCCGACCACCTTCATGGAAAAGATCCGGCTCTCGGGCAACCTCATTCCCTGCACGCTGCTGATCGTCTTCATCGTCTGGGTGCTGGTGGCCGGCTGGGCCACCGCCACCGAGTGCGCGGCCTTCGGCGTGCTGGGCTCGCTGGCCATCGCGGCCTGGGGCCGCAGCCTCACTTGGAAGAACTTCAAGGACGGCATCATGGGCGCCACGCGCACCAGCTGCATGATCATGTTCATCCTGGCCGGCGCGGCCTTCCTAACCAAGACCATGGCCTTCACCGGCATTCCGCGCGAGCTGGCGGAATGGGTCGACAGCATGCACCTGTCGCCCTATGCGCTGATCGGCGCGCTGGTGTTGGTGTACCTGGTGCTGGGCACCGCGCTGGACGGCATCTCGATGATCGTGCTCACCAGCGCGGTGGTGCTGCCCATGATCCAGAAGGCGGGCTTCGACCTGATCTGGTTCGGCATCTTCATCGTGCTGCTGGTCGAGATCGCCGAGGTCACGCCGCCGGTGGGCTTCAACCTCTTCGTGCTGCAGAACATGACGGGCAAGGACAGCAACGTGATCGCGAAGGCGGCGATCCCGTTCTTCTTCTGCCTGGTGCTGTGCATCGTGCTGATCACGCTGTTCCCGGGCATCGTGACGATCCTTCCGGACCTCGTGATGGGCCGCGAGAAGTAGGCGGGGCGGCATGGCACGCGGCTTGCGGATAATCGCCGCATGCTGCTGAACGTCCTCGTCATCTGCCTCGCCGCATGCGTCGGCTCCCTCATGCGCTGGGGCTTCGGCCTCTGGCTCAGCCCCGGCGGCATCCTGCCCTGGGGCACCCTGGCGGTAAACCTGATCGGCGGCTACCTCATCGGCGTGGCCATCGCCGTCTTCAGCGCTCTGCCCGACATCAACCCGGCGTGGCGGCTGATGGTGATCACCGGCTTCCTCGGCACGCTCACCACCTTCTCGAGCTTCTCGGCGGAAGTCGTTGGCATGCTGATCACCGGCCGCTTCGGCCTGGCCCTGGGCACGATCGCATTGCACCTGTGCGGCTCGCTGTGCATGACCTGGCTCGGGCTGCGCACGGTGCAGGCTTTTTCGTCCTGAATCCGGCGGAAAACAGCCTTATGTCTTGCGGTTATAGATAAGCCTTTCCATAGGGCCCGCCGATAGAATCGGCCCCAATGCCCCTGGCCTTTCTCGTCGCACTCCCCTTCATTGCCAGCGTGCTGGCCGCGTTGATGCCATCCAACGCGCGCAACAGGGAGTCGACCCTCGCGGGACTGGTCGCACTGGGCTGCGCGATACAGACCGCGTGGCTCTTTCCGCAGATCGCGCACGGCAACGTGCTGCGGCAGGAGATCGAATGGCTCCCGGCCCTCGGCCTCAACCTCGTGTTCCGCATGGACGGCTTCGCCTGGCTGTTCTGCATGCTTGTGCTGGGCATCGGCGCGCTGGTGGTGCTCTATGCGCGCTACTACATGTCGGCCTCCGACCCGGTGCCGCGCTTCTTCTCGTTCTTCCTCGCGTTCATGGGCGCGATGATGGGCGTGGTGCTCTCGGGCAACCTGATCCAGATGGCGCTGTTCTGGGAGCTCACCAGCCTCTTCTCCTTCCTGCTGATCGGCTACTGGCACCACCGCCGCGATGCGCGGCGCGGGGCGCGCATGGCGCTCACCGTCACCGGCGCGGGCGGGCTGTGCCTGCTGGCCGGCGTGCTGGTGCTGGGCCGCATCGTCGGAAGCTACGAGCTCGACGTGGTGCTGGCCTCGGGCGACCTCATCCGCGCGCATGCGCTCTACCCGGCCGCGCTGGTGCTGGTGCTGCTCGGCGCCTTCACCAAGAGCGCGCAGTTCCCATTCCACTTCTGGCTGCCGCGCGCCATGGCCGCGCCCACGCCGGTCTCGGCCTACCTGCACTCGGCCACCATGGTGAAACTCGGCGTGTTCCTCATGGCGCGGCTGTGGCCCGTGCTCTCGGGCACTGAGCAGTGGTTCTGGATGGTGGGTGGCGCGGGCGCGGTCACGCTGCTGCTCGGCAGCTTCATTGCCATGTTCCAGCGCGACCTGAAGGCACTGCTGGCCTACTCGACCATCTCGCATCTCGGGCTCATCACGCTGCTGCTGGGCCTGAACAGCCCGTTGGCGGCAGTGGCGGCGGTGTTCCACGTCATGAACCACGCGACCTTCAAGGCATCGCTGTTCATGGCGGCCGGCATCATCGACCACGAGAGCGGCACGCGCGACATCCGCAAGCTCAGCGGCCTGCTGCGGCTGATGCCGATCACCGGCACGCTGGCCATCATCGCCAGCGCCTCGATGGCCGGCGTGCCGCTGCTCAACGGATTCCTGTCGAAGGAGATGTTCTTCGCCGAGACGGTGTTCATCCAGTCCACGCCATGGATCGACTGGAGCCTGCCGATCATCGCCACCGTCGCGGGCGTCTTCACCGTGGCCTACTCCGCCCGCTTCGTGTTCGACGTGTTCTTCGGTCCGCCCTGCGGCCCCGACGTGCCCAGGCAACCGCATGAGCCGCCGCACTGGATGCGCGTGCCGGTCGAGCTTCTGGTGCTGCTGTGCCTGGTCGTGGGCGTGGCGCCGGCCTGGTCCATCGGCCCGCTGCTGGCGGCGGCCGCGGCGCCCGTGGTGGGCGGCACGCTGCCCGAGTACAGCCTGGCCGTATGGCACGGTTTCAACCTGCCGCTCGCGATGAGCTTCGTGGCGCTGGCGGGCGGCGCCGCGCTCTACCTGCTGCAGCGCAGCCGGCGCGCGGACGGCGGTCTCACGCACACGCCGCTGCTGCACCGCTTCGACGGCCAGACCATCTTCGAACACCTGCTCGCGCTGCTGAGCGAGGCGGGCCGGCGCAGCCGCCGCCTGCTCGGCACGCGCCGCATGCAGTGGCAGCTGCTGCTGCTGGTTGTCGTGGCCATCGCGGGCGCCGCGGCCTCGCTGTGGGCCACGCCCGCTGCGCCCGGCACGCGCGAGCTGCTGCCCTTCTCGCCGATGTTCGCCATGACCTGGATCATCGGCGGCACCTGCGCGCTGGCCGCCGCGTGGCAGGCCAAGTTCCACCGGCTCGCGGCGCTGATGCTGGCTTCGGGCGCCGGGCTTGTCTCGTGCGTGACCTACATCTGGTTCTCCGCGCCCGACCTCGCGCTGACGCAGCTGGTGGTCGAGGCCGTGACCACCGTGCTGATCCTGCTGGGACTGCGCTGGCTGCCGATGCGCAGCAAGGACGCCGTGCAGCCCGCGCGCGCGCGGCTGCGGCCCTGGGGCCGGCGCGGGCGCGACCTGCTGGTGGCGACTGTCGCCGGCGGCGGCATGGCGATGCTGGCCTGGGCCATGATGACGCGCGAGTTCCCGCAGAGCATCTCGCCCTTCTTCCTTGAACGCGCGCTCACCGAAGGCGGCGGCACCAACGTGGTCAACGTGATGCTGGTCGACTTCCGGGGCTTCGACACTTTCGGCGAGATCACGGTGCTCGGCGTGGTGGCGCTCACCGTGTATGCGCTGCTGCGGCGCTTCCGCCCCGCGATCGAATCGATGGCCCTGCCCATACAGCAGCGCCTGCAGGTCGACGACGGCAGCAGCGACCTGCTGAACCCGCGCCGCGCCAAGGACACCGCCGTCGGCTACCTGATGGTGCCGGCCGTGCTGGTGCGGCTGCTGCTGCCGCTGGCGGTGCTGGTGTCGGTCTACTTCTTCATGCGCGGCCACAACGCGCCGGGCGGCGGCTTCGTCGCGGGGCTGGTGATGTCGGTGGCGCTGGTGCTGCAGTTCATCGTCTCGGGCACCGAATGGGTCGAAGAGCACTTGCGCATCTATCCGCGCCGCTGGATCGCCATCGGCCTGCTGTTCGCGCTCGCCACCGGCAGCGGTGCGGTGTTCTTCGGCTACCCCTTCCTGACCACGCACACCGCGCACGTTCACCTGCCGCTGCTGGGCGAGGTGCATGTGCCCAGCGCCCTCTTCTTCGACATCGGCGTGTTCGCGCTGGTGCTCGGCGCCACCATGCTGATCCTCACCGGGCTGGCCCATCAGTCGATACGCAGCCACCGCTGGGCCGACGAGCAGGCCGAACAAAAATGATCACTCCCGTTGCTTGCTCACTTCGTGTAGCCGCCTCCCCCCTCAAGGGGGCAGCACCAGCGGCCCGGCAAAGCCGGTTCCGCGGTGTTCCTGGCCAGGGACAGGAGGCTCCCTCGCGCAGGGCACCATCGATCCGGCTTTGCCGGGCGATCGGTGCCGCCCCCGGAAGGGGGTTGGCGAAGCGACACGAAGTGCGCGCAGCCTGGGGGGGAGCCTAGGGTGGAAATCGTGCTCGCACTTGCCATCGGCGTGCTCACCGGCTCGGGCGTGTACATGCTGCTGCGCCCACGCACCTTCCAGGTCATCATGGGCCTGACGCTGATCTCGTACGCGGTCAATCTCTTCATCTTCAGCATGGGCCGGCTCAAGGTCGACAGCGAGCCGGTGCTCGTCCAAGGCTTCACCGCCACGCTGGCGAACACGGCCGACCCGATGCCGCAGGCCCTGGTACTGACCGCCATCGTGATCGGCTTCGCGATGACGGCGCTGTTCCTCGTGGTGATGCTCGCCTCGCGCGGCCTCACCGGCACCGACCATGTGGACGGTGAAGAGCGGCAGGAGGCAGAGTGAAGGAGATCTCCCATCTGCTCGACAGGTTGCTCGAGTTCGGCATGCCGCATTTGGTGGCGGTGCCGATCCTCGTGCCCATGCTCACGGCCGCGCTGATGCTGATGCTTGGCGAGCGCCGGCGGCGCACCAAATCGGCCCTCAGCGTGGTGTCGGGCCTCGTCGGCCTGCTCGCCGCGCTTGCATTGCTGCGCTGGGTCAACGCGGCCGACACCGGCGGCGGCCCCGGATCCATCGGCGTCTACCTGCCGGGCAACTGGCGCGCGCCCTTCGGCATCGTGCTGGTGGCCGACCGGCTCTCGACCATGATGGTCACGCTCACCGGCGTCATCGCATTTGCCGCATCGATCTACTCGACCTCGCGCTGGGACCGTGCGGGCGTGCATTTCCATCCGCTGCTGCAGCTGCAGCTCATGGGCCTGAACGGTGCCTTCCTCACGGGCGACCTGTTCAACCTGTTCGTCTTCTTCGAGGTCATGCTCGCAGCCTCGTACGGCCTGCTGCTGCACGGCTCCGGCCGGCTGCGCGTGCAGGCCGGGCTGCACTACGTCGCGATCAATCTCGCGGCCTCGTCGCTGTTCCTGATCGGCGCGGCCATCCTCTACGGTGTGACCGGCACGCTCAACATGGCCGACCTCGGCGTGCGCATCGCCGAACTCGCGCCGGGAGACCGCGGGCTGGTGCATGCGGCGGCAGCCATCCTCGCGACAGCCTTCTTCGCGAAGGCCGGCGCATGGCCGCTCAACTTCTGGCTGGTACCGGCCTACAGCGCGGCGGTGTCGCCCGTGGGCGCGGTGTTCGCTCTGCTGACCAAGCTCGGCATCTACACGATCCTGCGGCTGTGGACCGTGCTCTTCGCGCCCGACACCGGCGACTCGGCGGCCTTCGGGCAGGCCGCGCTGGTGGGTACCGGCCTTGCCACGCTGTTCGTCGGCGCCCTCGGCATCGTCGGCACCCAGCGGCTGTCGAACCTCGCGGGCTTCAGCGTGCTGGTGTCGGCCGGTACCCTGCTCGCGGCGCTCGGACTCGGACGGCCGGCCGTGTGGGCGGGCGCGCTGTACTACCTGCTGAGCTCCACGCTCGCGGTCAGCGCCTTCTTCCTGCTGACCGACATGATCGAACGCTGGCGCAACGCCGGCATGAGCGTCGCACCGCACGAGGCGGCCGGCAACGCCCCCTTCCTCGCCGAAGACCTGCGCGCGCTCGACAACGTGAACCTCGACGACGAGGCGCAAGCGCTCTACGGCCGCGCGATTCCCGCCGGCGTGGCCTTCCTCGGCCTGAGCTTCGTGGGCTGCACGCTGCTGCTCGCGGGCCTGCCGCCGCTGTCAGGCTTCATCGGCAAGTTCGCGATGCTCTCGGGCTTGCTCGGCGCAAAGGCGCTCGGCACCGCCAGCTGGATCTTCCTCGCGCTGCTGATCGTCTCCGGTTTTCTCTCGCTGATCGCCCTGAGCCGCACCGGCATCCGCCATTTCTGGACGCAGCTCCACCCCACCATGCCTTCGCTGCCCGCGCTCGAAGTGCTGCCGGTGGCCGGACTTCTCGCGGCCTGCGTGGCGCTGACCGTGTGGGCCGAGCCCGTGATGCAGCACGCCAGGGCCACGGCGGAGGGCCTGAAGACCCCCACGGCTTACCGCAACGCGGTGCTGGGCGCCAGGCAGATACCGAACCCGGTGAAGAAAAAGGAAGGCACGGCCCCATGAAGCGCCTTCTGCCTTCCCCGCCGCTGTCGTTCGCGCTGTTCGTCGTCTGGCTGCTGCTCAACCAGTCGCTCGATGCGGCCACGCTGCTGGCAGCCGTGGTCCTCGCCATCGCCGTGCCGTTGCTCACCAAGGGCCTGCGTCCGGCGGCGGTACGCATGCGCCGGCCTGGCGTCGCGCTGCGGCTGTCCTTCATCGTGACCTTCGACATGCTGAAGTCGGCGTACGACGTGGCCCGCCTGCTGCTCACGCGGCGCACCTCGCGCATCGGCTCGAAGTTCGTGCAGATTCCGCTCGACATGCGCGACCCCAACGGGCTCGCGGTGCTGGCGATGATCATGTGCCTCACGCCCGGCACGGCCTGGGGCGAAGTGTCGTTCGACCGCAGCACGCTGCTGATCCACGTGTTCGACCTCGACGACGATGCTGCCTTCATTGCGCTGATCAAGCAGCGCTACGAACGCCCCCTGATGGAGATCTTCGAGCTATGACACCCATCCTCTTCTGGGCCCTGAAATTCGCGCTCTTCCTGCTGGCCGTGGCCATGCTGTGCGCACTCTCCCGGCTGCTGATCGGCCCGAGCGCGCAGGACCGCGTGATGGCGCTCGACTGCCTCTACATCAACGGCATGCTGATGATGCTGGTGCTGGGCATCGTCTACGCGAGCAACGTCTACTTCGAGGCGGCGATGCTGATCGCGCTGTTCGGCTTCGTGGGTTCCACGGCGATGGCCAAGTTCCTGCTGCGCGGGGAGGTGATCGAATGACGGACTTCATCGCAGGCCCGCTGCCGCTGTGGGCCGAGATCGTCACCGCCGTGTTCGCCGTGCTGGGCGCAGCTTTCGCAGCCATCGGCTCGTTCGGCCTGATCCGGCTGCCCACCTTCTTCCGTCGCATCCATGCGCCCACATTGGGCGCGACGGTAGGCGTGTGGTGCATGACCGTGGCCACCATCGTGTACTTCTCGGTGCAGGGCTTCAGCCTGTTCCTGCACGCGGTGCTGATCGTGCTGTTCATCGCACTCACGGCGCCGATCACCACCATCTTCCTGATGCGCGCGGCGCTGTTCCGCGAGCGGCAGAAGGGTGGCGATGTGCCGCCTGAGGCGAAGTCGGGCTGACTTGTCTGTGTCTGCGTAGTTTCGGGGCGCGATCGTTCAGAGCAAACGCCGCGCCCATCGTGCTCAGGGCACCCCGAATGCCCCAGACATCGGCCAGGCTACAACTGCTGCATCTCCTTGGCCCGAGCCACTTCGACTTCACGCGGCAGAGTCACCGCGTTCTTCACCGCAAGAATTTCCGCCATCACGCTCACCGCGATCTCCGGCGGTGTCTTGCTGCCAATGTAGATGCCGATGGGCCCGCGCAGCCGCGCGAGCGACTCCTCGGTCTGGTCGAAGTGCTCGATCATGCGGTCGCGCCGCGCGTCGGCGTTGCGGCGCGAGCCGATGGCGCCGACGTAGAAGGCCTCGCTCTGCAGCGCCTCGAGCAACGCCAGGTCGTCGAGCTTCGGGTCGTGCGTGAGCGCGACCACGCAGCTTCGGCGGTCGGGCTTGAAGGCCAGCACCGCGTCGTCCGGCATCTCGGTCGTGATGTGCACGCCAGACAGCGACCACGCCGTTCGGTATTCGGCGCGCGGATCGCACAGCGTCACCGCGAAGCCGCTGAACTTGGCCATCGTGGCGAGGTACTCGGCGAGCTGGCCGGCACCGATCAGCAGCATGCGGTATTCGGGGCCGAAGGTGTTGGTGAGTTCGGTGTCGTTCACCGTGAGCTCGTCGGGCGCCGTCGCTTCGGCGAGCCGAACCTCGCCGGTGGCGAGCGTCACCGTGCGCTGCATGAGCTTGCCCTGTTCCAGCTGTGCGACCAGCAGGTCGAGCGACCCGGCATCGGGCGCGTACTCGAGCAGCAGCTCCAGCGTGCCGCCGCAAGGCAGTCCGAAGCGATGAGCCTCGTCGGCGGTGATGCCGTACTTCACGAGCGCGGGCGGCGCGCCCAGCGGCACGTCCTCGCCCTTGCCGTGGGCGTGGCTGTAGCGCGCGATCAGATCGTCCTCGATGCAGCCGCCGGAGACCGATCCCACCACCGCACCGTCTTCGGCCAGGGCCATGATCGAACCCACGGGCCGGGGCGACGAGCCCCAGGTGCGCACGACGGTCGTCAGCAGCGCGCGTTTGCCGGCACGCCGCCAGTCACGCAGCGTGCGCAGCACCATGACGTCGAGATTTTCCATAGCGCGGTTCGCCCCCCTCAGCCGGCGCCGCCGGTCGCGGCGGTGTCGTCTTTCTTGCCGAGGCCGATCTTCTTCATGAGGCCGGACATCATGCCGCTCTTCTCGGCCGGCGCCTCGGCGCTGGCGGCTTCCTCGGCCGGCGCAGGCGGGGGGCCATAGCGGCTCTGTATCTCGGCCTCGAAGCGCTTGAAGAAATCATCTGCGGTCGACTTGGCAGCGCCGTCGATCAGGCGTTGGCCAAGTTGGGCAATCTTGCCGCCGACCTGTGCCTGCACGGTGTAGTCGAGCTCGCAGCCGGCAACCGGCGGCGTCGCGGCCTCCGCTTCGGCCACCGGCTTGAGCGTGACGCTCGACGAGCCCTTGGCAAAGCCCGCCACACCGCCCTGCCCCTCGAAGGTGAGCTTGTAGCCATCGGGTGCGACGATGTCCGACAGCACCACCTTGCCGTTGAACTTGGCCGAGACCGGACCGATCTTGAGCGCGAGGGCAACGCTGTACTGGTTGTCGCCCGTGAGCTCGAACTTGTCGCAGCCGGGGATGCATTTCTTCAGCGTCTCGGGGTCGTTGAGCGCGTCCCATGCCTGTTGTTGGGTGATGCCGAGGCGGCGGTTTCCGAGCATTTCCATGGTGGTTTCCTTTTGCTTCCTTCCTGGGCAACGCTAGCGGCCGGACCGCATCAAGGCGGCCAGGCTCGCGGCGAGCTGTTCGAGTGCGCTGAGATTGTGAACCGCCAGCATCGCATCTGCTTGCCGGTGCAGCACGCCGGCCCCACGCGCCAGAGGGGCGTAGCCCTCGAAACGCAGCAAGGGGTTGAGCCACAGCAGGCGGCGCGAATGGCGCTTGAGCCACAGCAGCTCCTGCTCCAGCAGCGATGGCTCGCCGGTGTCGAGCCCGTCGCTGATCACCAGCACCAGTGTGCGGCGCCCGGTCAGGCGGCGGGCGTGGGCGCGGCGCAGTTCGGCCAGGGAACTGCCGAGCCGGGTGCCGCCTGCGAAGTCGTCTATGGCGAGGCTGGCTGCACTGAGCATGGCATCGGTGTCGGCGAACCGGAAGGCGGGGGTCAGGTCGGTCAGGCGGGTGCCGAAGGCGAACACGTCGCGGCGCCCCGCCCGGCGCGTCGCAGCATGAAGGAACGCCAGAAGCAGCCGTGCATAGCGCTCCATCGAACCCGACACATCGACCAGCACCAGCAGCGGCAGGGGCTGCTGGCGCCGCGCGAGCCTGGGCAGCCGCAGGATCTCGCCACCGGTGCGCGCCGCCTCGTGCAGCACGCCCGGCCAATGCATGCGCGCATGCTGCTGGCCCGCATCGCCGGCCACGCGCAGGCGGCGTGACGGCAGTTCGGGAATGGGCAATCGGATGTCGCGCGCCAGCCGTTCGACGAGGCGGTATTCGGACGCGCCGAGCGCGTTGAAGTCCGCATGCTGCAGGCGCTGGCGATCGCTCGACGTCATGGCGGCGTCGAACTCGATCTCGCGGTCGGGCTTTGCCGGCTCGGCTGGCCTGGCGGGGCTGCGCGGTGCGGTAAGCGCTTCGCGCACGCGCGGCCGGCGCTTCGAGGGCTCGGCCTTGCCTTCGGCACTCGGCAGCATCTGCGCGAGCAGCTTGTTGGCCAGTTCCGGGTCGCGAAACCAGGCGTCGAAGAGTTCGCGGAACACCATGCGGTCCTGCTCGCGGCTCACCATCACGGCTTCCATCGCGGCGCCCAGGTCGAGCCTGTCGTCCACGCCCACCAGCGTGGCCGCCTCGGCAGCCAGCGCGATGCGCATGGCATCGGTACGCACGCCGGCACGGCGCAGGGCACGGCCGAAGGCGGCGATGTTGCCGGTGAGCTTGCCGCCGCGGACATCGCCGAGTTGCTGGATTCCGGCCATGCGAAATCGCTGTCTGGAACAGGGACGCGCTCAGCGCGCGACCGGCTCCTCGGGTTTGAGCAGATCCGATGCCAGCTCCCGCGTGAGCGCCGCCACGTCGTCGCGCTGCTTGAACAGGATGCCGGCGGTATCCACCACCACTTCGGGGTCGAGCTCGACGGTGTCGAGCGCGATCAGCGCCCTCGCCCATTCGACGCTCTCGGCAATGCCGGGCGCACGCTGGAAGGCGTTGACGAAGGGCGCATCGCGCAGCCGTGCGACGAAGGCCGCCACCTGCGCCGACAGCTTCTCGCCGGCCTGCGGCACCTGCGCGCGCACGATGGCCAGCTCGCGCTCGCGCTCCGGGTAGTCGAGCCAGTGATACAGGCAGCGGCGCTTGACCGCGTCATTGAGCTCGCGCGTGCGGTTGCTCGTGAGGATGGTCACGGGCGGCACCACGGCGCGCACCGTGCCCAGTTCGGGAATGCTCACCTGGTACTCGCCCAGGTATTCGAGCAGGAAGGCCTCGAACGGCTCGTCGGCGCGGTCCACCTCGTCGATCAGCAGCACGGCACCGGGCAGCGGCGTCTGCAGCGCCTGCAGCAGCGGGCGGCGGATCAGGTAGTGCGGCTGGTAGACCTCGGCCTCCACATCGCGCGCCGCGCCGGTGGCCTCGGCGGCGCGCATGTGCAGCAGCTGCGCGGCGTAGTTCCATTCGTAGAGCGCCTCGCGCTGCTCCAGGCCGTCGTAGCACTGCAGGCGCAGCAGCTCGCGGCTCAGCGCAGTCGACAGCGCCTTCGCCAGTTCGGTCTTGCCGACCCCGGGCTCTCCTTCGAGCAGCAGCGGGCGCTGCAGCTTGAGCGCGAGGAAAACGGCCGTGGCCAGCCGGCGGTCGGCAAAGTAGCCGGCCTGCATCAAACCTTCGGAGAGGGAATCGATGGTCGGGAAGATCATGGCGAAGCGTAGCGGAAGACGCGAGGCTGTCGCGTCTTCCGTTGAGCGAACAACAACCCCGGCTTCTTCAGCCCAGGGCCTTGGTGACTGCGCGCTGCGTCAGCACGCTGATAAGGTTCGCGCGATACGCGGCCGAAGCATGCAGGTCGCTGTTCAGGTCGCTCGCGTCGATCTTCACGGCTGCGGCAGCGGCCGCCGTGAAGCTCTTGTTGAGCGCATCCTCGAGCCCCGCATGGCGGAACACGCCGTTGCCCGCGCCGGTGATCGCCACGCGCACGCCGCTGTCGTATTGCGCAAGGAACACGCCGACCAGCGGGAAGTTCGACGCCTTCTGGCGCAGCTTTTCGTAGACGGCGCGCTTCGGAATGGGAAAGCGGATCGCGGTGATCAGTTCGTCCTCTTCGAGTGCCGTGGTGAACAGGCCCAGGAAGAAATCGTCCGCCGCGATCTCGCGCTTCGAGGTGATGACCGTCGCGCCGGAGCCCAGCACCGCGCTGGGATAGCAGGCGGCAGGGTCGTTGTTGGCCACGGAGCCGCCGATGGTGCCCATCGCGCGCACTTGCCGGTCGCCGATGCGCGCGGCCAGGTCGGCCAGCGCCGGGAAGGCGGCCTTCACGTCGGCGTTGTTCGCCACGTCGAGATGGCGCGACATGGCACCGATGGTGATGGCATTGCCGTTTTTCGCGATGCCGGTGAGTTCCTTGATGCCGCTCAGGTCCACCAGCTGATCGGGGGCCGAGAGCCGCAGCTTCATCGAAGCCAGCAGGGTCTGGCCGCCCGCCAGCGGCTTGGCGCCTGCGGCAACGAGCTTGGCCGCGTCGGCCACGGAAGTGGGCCGTTCGAGTGTGAAGGCGTACATGGTGTGGTTCCTTCTTTGTTTTAGTGTGTGGCTGCGGCCTGCATCGCTTCCCAGACGCGGCTGGGCGAGGCGGGCATGTCGAAGTCCTTGACGCCCAGCGGCGCCAGCGCGTCGAGCACGGCATTGATCACGGCCGGCGGCGAGCCGATGGCTCCCGCCTCGCCGCAGCCCTTGGTGCCCAGCGGGTTGTGCGTGCAGGGGGTGCACACGGTGTCGAGCTTGAACTGCGGAAAGTCGCCTGCGCGCGGCATGGCGTAGTCCATGAAGCTGCCGGTGAGCAGCTGGCCGGTCTCATTGTCGTAGACGCAGTTTTCCAGCAGCGCCTGGCCGATGCCCTGCACCAGCCCGCCGTGTACCTGGCCCTCGACGATCATCGGGTTGATGATGGTGCCGAAGTCGTCCACCGCGGTGAAGCGGTCGACCTTGACCTCGCCGGTCTGCTTGTCGACCTCGACCTCGCAGATATAGGTGCCGCCCGGGAAGGTGAAGTTGGTCGGGTCGTAGAAGGCGGTTTCGTTCAGGCCGGGCTCCAGCTTGTCGAGCGGGTAGTTGTGCGGCACGTAGGCCGTGAGCGCCACCTGGCCGAACGGAATTTTCTTGTCGGTGCCCTTGACCGTGAACTCGCCATTGGCGAACTCGATGTCGGCGTCGCTTGCCTCCATCAGGTGCGCGGCAATCTTCTTGGCCTTGGTCTCGATCTTGTCGAGCGCCTTCATGATGGCCGCGCCGCCCACCGAGATGGAACGCGAGCCGTAGGTGCCCATGCCGAAGGGCACGCGGCCGGTGTCGCCGTGCACCACGTCGACGTTCTCGACCGGAATGCCCAGCCGCGCCGCCACGACCTGCGCGAAGGTGGTCTCATGCCCCTGGCCATGGCTGTGCGAGCCGGTGAACACCGTCACGCTGCCGGTCGGGTGCACGCGGATTTCGCCGCATTCGAACAGGCCGGCGCGCGCGCCGAGCGCGCCGGCGATGTTCGACGGTGCGATGCCGCAGGCCTCGATGTAACTCGAGTAGCCGATGCCGCGCAGCTTGCCTGCGGCCTCGCTGGCCGCCTTGCGCGCGGCGAAGCCATCGACCTCGGCCAGCACGCGGGCCTTGTCCATGCAGGCGTGGAAGTCGCCCGTGTCGTACTGCAGCGCGACCGGCGTCTGGTAGGGAAAGGTGCTGATGAAGTTGCGCTTGCGGATCTCGTCCTGCCCCAGGTTCATTTCCCAGGCGCAGCGCGACACCAGCCGCTCCAGCAGATAGGTGGCCTCGGGCCGCCCCGCGCCGCGGTACGCGTCGACCGGCGCGGTGTTGGTGAACCAGGCATCCACCTCGACGTAGATCTGCGGCGTGGTGTACTGGCCCGCCAGCAGCGTGGCGTAGAGGATGGTCGGCACCGCGGTCGAGAAGGTCGACAGGTAGGCGCCGAGGTTGGCGTCGGTGTGCACGCGCAGCGCGAGGAACTTTCCGTCCTTGTCCATCGCCATCTCGGCGTGGCTCACGTGGTCGCGGCCGTGCGCGTCCGAGAGGAAGCACTCGGAGCGTTCCGCCGTCCATTTGATGTTGCGGTTGAGCTGCTTGGCGGCCCAGGTGAGGCACACGTCTTCGGCATACAGGAAGATCTTGGAGCCGAAGCCGCCCCCCACATCGGGCGCGATCACGCGCACCTTGTGCTCGGGCAGGCCCAGCACGAAGGCCGTCATCAGCAGGCGTTCGACGTGCGGATTCTGGTTCGACACATACAGCGTGTAGTCGTCGGTACCGCGGCTGTAGCTGCCGATGGCCACGCGCGGCTCGATCGGGTTCGGAATCAGCCGGTTGTTGACCAGGTCGAGCTTGGTGACGTGCGCGGCGCTGGCAAACACCGCGTCGACCGCCGCCTTGTCACCGAGCGCCCACTTGTAGCACTGGTTGTCGGGCGCCTCGTCGTGCAGCGTGACGCCGCTCGCCTTCTTCGCCGCATCGGCCACGCTCACGAGCGCGGGGAGCACCTCGTAGTCGACCACCACCGCCTCGGCGGCGTTCCTGGCCTGCTCGACCGTCTCGGCCACCACCATCGCGACGTGGTCGCCGACATAGCGCACCTTCTTGATCGCGAGGATCGGGTGCATCGGCTCCTTCATGGGGGTGCCGTCGGGGTTGTTGATGAGCCAGCCGCAGGGCAGGCCGCCCATCTTTCCTTCGATGTCCTTGCCGCTGAAGATGCCGACCACGCCGGGCATCTTCAGCGCCTCGGCGATGTCGATCGACTTGATGGCGGCATGGGCGTGCGGCGAGCGCACGAAGACCGCATGGCTCTGGTTGGCCAGCGTGATGTCGTCCGTGTAGTTGCCGGCGCCGGTCAGGAAACGATAGTCTTCCTTGCGCCGCAGGGCCTCGCCGATGTGCGGCAGGTTCGAGAAGTCGGAAGCACCCATGATGTTGCTCCTTTCACGCCGTGACGGTTGTCTTGACCGGCGTACCCGAGGCCATGGCCTCGCCGCCCATCTTCACGGCCTTCACGATGTTCTGGTAGCCGGTGCAGCGGCACAGGTTGCCCTCGAGCAGCTCCCGGATTTCCGACTCGCTCGACTTGGGGTGGTGGGTGCAAAGGTCGATGGCGCTCATGACCATCCCCGGGGTGCAGAAGCCGCACTGCAGGCCGTGGCACTCCTTGAATGCAGCCTGCATCGGGTGCATGGTGCCGTCGGCCTCGGCGATGCCCTCGATGGTGGTGATGTCCGCGCCCGTCGCCTGCGCGACCAGGATGTTGCACGACTTGACTGCCCTGCCGTTGACGTGGACGGTGCAGGCGCCGCACTGGGCGGTGTCGCAGCCGACGTGGGTTCCGGTGAGGTGGAGGTGCTCTCGGATGGCGTGGACGAGGAAAGTATTGGGAGGAGCGTCGACCGTGACCTGACGGCCGTTGACCTTGAAAGCGACCTGCATTTGGCTGTCTCCGTGAAAGGTGATGGCTGGTTCAGCAAAAAGCATCTTGGATGCCCACCTTTCGCACTATCCTAGGCAAAACCCTCGACTCTTGCACAGAGCGAACGAAATTCTCAAAATGAAACAGCTTGCCGTCCGGCGAGCCGGGAAAAGCCGCCCCACACGCGCGAAAAACCACGATGCCCGCCACTGTCGTTTCGCCACCTCCTGAGCGTTCCCTGGCCATTGCCCAAGCCCGCCGCGAACTGATCGAGGGCGAGTCGCCGCCCCGTGCGCGCGGTGCCGCGTGCGTCGATTCGTGGATCACCCGTTCCTGGCAGCGCTGCATCGAGGCCGGCCGCCGGCCGCAGCAGCGGGTCAGCTTCGATCCGGTGAGCCGGGCTGCCGGCTGCGATGTCGCCGAACACAACCGGGCGCTGGTTTCCGCGGCCCGGCCGGTGATCGACCGGCTTTCGCGCGCCATCGCCGACACCCGCTATTTCGCCATCCTGACCAATGCCGACGGCGTCGTGATCGACGTGGGCAACCTGCCCGGCGGCGTCGACGCCGCCAGCCGCCATGCGCGCGACATCGCGCGCGTCGGCGTCGACCTGTCGGAACGCGCCATCGGCACCAGCGCGATCGGCACCGCGCTGGCCGAACAGGAATCGGTGTGGCTGCACCGCGGCGAGCATTTCTTCGACGACACCAGCGTCTACAGCTGCGCGGGCGCGCCGCTCTTCGGTCCCCGGGGCGACTGCATCGGCATGCTCGACCTGACCGGCGTGCAGGTGGTCGAGCGCCCGGAGCTGCGCCACCTGGCCACCCTGTCCGCGCGCAGCATCGAGAACATGCTGCTGATCCGCGAGCCCTGCGAGCTGCTGTTGCACCTGGCCTGGCCGGGCAGCCCGAGCAGCGAAGCCACCGAGGGACTGCTGTGCATCGACGCTGGCGGTGGCATCACGGGCGCCAATGCGGCGGCCCGGCAGATGCTGCACCAGCCGCTGGCGCGCTGCGAACACGCATTGAATTTCAACGACCTGTTCGCGCTGCCCCTGCACATGATGTTCGACGCGGCCCGGCGCGGCGACGCGGTGCTCGAAGTGCCGCTCTGGTCGGGCTTGCGGGTGCAGGCGCGGCCCCGGCGCGGCGGCAGCTCCGAGGGTGCTTCCGCATCCGGCACCCGCCCGCGATTGCGCGACGTCGAAACCGAGCTGATCCGCAAGGCGGTGACCGACGCGCGCGGCAACGTGGCGGAAGCCGCGCGGGCACTGGGCATCAGCCGTGCCACGGTCTACCGCAAGCTGTGGCGCGGCCGCTCGGCCGGCATGCCGGACTGAGCGCACAGCGTTCAGCTTTCATTCAGCCTTCCTGCTGCTTCAGGCCCCCACGGGTACCTTGTCCAGGAAGCCCGTGACCGAGCGGAGCTTGCCGGCATCCAGCTGGGCGAAGTCGGTGCCCTGGATCATGTCTTCCGCCCCGCTCGGCCCCAGCGTCCACGAGAAGCGCAGATGGTCGCCGTGCGCGTCCGCCTTGCCCAGCAGGTTGAAGCGGAAGCCCGGGTAGCGCTGGTGCACCGCGCCGACCAGCGCGCTGATCTGCTCATGCCCGCTGGCCTGCGCCATCGGGTCCACGTAGTGCGCGTTGGCGGCCCACCCGGCTTCGATCAGCGCGGCGCGGCGCGCGGCGTCGGTTTCGTTCCAGACGGCGATGTAGCGTTGGGCAATCGCGGTGGCATCGTGTGCGGCGGTGTTCATGATGACGATTCCTTTCGAAGGGTTCGGCCCGCAACATCGCGGGGTGAAGGAATGGTCGCGCCGCACGCGATTCGCGTCGATGACGTGGCAGGTTATGCGGCAAGCTCCATCGAGGCGTTCGCATCCAGCGGAAACACCGGCCGGCGCACCTTGCCGAAGGGGAACAGGCCGTAGTCCGAACTGGTCACACCCGGGCTGTCGCACTCCACCAGCGCGGCCGACAGCGGCTCGAACACCGGCCGGCAGTACATGCGCGACTTGAGCAGCAGGAAGCGTTCCCTGCGCGGATCGAGCCCCGCGCACTCGAAGACGCCGATGTCCCACGGCTCCTGCGTGCGCTCGGTCACCACGATGCGCGCGGCGCCGATGTCGAACAGCACCGTGCGGCCCATGCTGCTGCGCTGGCCGGTGTAGGTGGGGCCGGTGATCACGTACTCGCCGTTGCCGATGGTGCGCACGGTGCCCGTCAGGCGCACCGGCGTTTTCTTCAACCCGATGCCTTCCAGCGAGACCTTGTTGCCGAGTGCGACGGTCGCCTCCGCGCCCTCCCCCGCCGCGATCAGCTCGGCCACCGCTTCGGGGTCGCACAGCGGCCCCACGCCGATGCCGTGCAGCCCTTGCGCAAGCGCTTCCTGCAGCACGTCCATGGTGTCGCAGCTGCCGCCAGACATGCAGTTGTCGCCATGGTCGAGCAGCAGCACCGGACGGGTGGCTCCCTGGGCGATGAGCTTTGCGCGGGCCACCGACTGCGTGAGCGGCTCGCTGCGGTAGATGAAGGCTTCGCGCTCGCTCCACATCTGCATCGCGATGCGGTCGGCCGTGGCCTGCGCGCGTTCGGGCGATTGCGCGTCGACCACGATCACGCTCATGCACGGCGCCTCGATGTCCGACAGCGAGAAGCCCGCCAGGATCGACACCGCGAGCGACTCCGACGATTTCTCGGCTTCGCGCGCCGCCTCGATGGCGCGCTGCATCGCACCGGTGAACGAGGCGCTGCGCAGCGTGTGTGCCATCAGCGGCAGCCGGCGCCAACGCATCGCCGGCCTGCTGCGCCCGGCCAGCAGGTCGAACAGCAGGCGGCCGGCGTGCTCGCCGGTTTCGTACATGTCGATGTGCGGATAGGTCTTGAAGCCGACGATGACGTCCGCATTGCCGACCATCTCGGGCGTGACGTTGGCATGCAGGTCGAGCGCCACGCCGATGGGCACGCCCGGCGCCGCGGCGCGCAGGCGCACGAGCAGGTCGCCTTCGCCGTCGGCACTGTTCTGTGCGACCATCGCACCGTGCAGGTCGAGCAGTATGGCGTCGCAGCCCGGCGCCGCATCGACGATGCACTGCGTGAGCGTGGTGTAGGCCTGCGCGTCGACCGGCCCGCTCGGGTTGGCCGAGGCCGACACCGGCGTGACCAGCGTGGCGCCGGCCTGCTCCGCCAGGTCGATGAAGGCCGACATCGCCGTGCGCATGCCCTTGTTGTCCCGGTAGGCCTGCTCGCCGAAGGTCGGGCCGTCGGGGCCGAAAGCCGCGAGCGGCGTGGGCACGGGCGAGAAGGTGTTGGTCTCGTGGTTGAGACGCGCGATCAGCACCTTCATGACGACGCCACTCCCGCGCTTTGCAGCATGGCCTGCAGCAGCACGTTGCAGCCGGCCTCGAGGTGGTCGGGCTGCGCGTCCTCGATCTCGTTGTGGCTGATGCCGTCGAGGCAGGGCACGAAGATCATGGCCGTGGGGCAGACGCGCGCGAGGTACACGGCGTCGTGGCCGGCACCGCTGATCACGTTCATCCAGCTCATGCCCTGCGCCTGTGCGGCTTCGCGCACGGCGGACACGAGCTTGGGCGTGAAGGGCTGCGGCGGGAAGTAGACGACCTGTTCCACCGACATCTCGACCTTGCCCTTCGTCGCGATGCGCTGCACCGCTTCTTTCAGCTCGGCATCCATGGCCGACAGCACCACGTCGTCGGCCGCGCGCAGGTCCACGCTGAGCTTCACGCGGCCCGGGATCACGTTGCGCGAGTTCGGATAGTTGTCGATCCAGCCGACCGTGCCGCGCGCATGCGGCGCGTGCGCCAGCGCGATACGGTTGACCTCGATCACGAGCTCGGAGGCGGCCAGCAGCGCGTCCTTGCGCAGCTCCATCGGCGTGGGGCCGGCATGCGCTTCCATGCCCTGGACCACCACGTCGTACCAGCGCTGGCCCAGCGCCCCTTCGACCACGCCGATCACGCGCTCGTTGGCTTCGAGCACCGGGCCCTGTTCGATGTGCGCCTCGAAGTACGCGCCCACCGGCGACGCGGCCACCGAAGCAGCCGTGCTGCCTGCATAGCCGATGGCCGCAAGCGCGTCTGACACGCTCACGCCCTCGTGGTCGCGCTGCGCCAGCGCATGCTCGAGCGTGAAGGCGCCGACGAACACGCCGGAGCCCATCATCACGGGCACGAAGCGCGAGCCCTCCTCGTTGGTCCACACGGCCACTTCGAGCGGTGCTTCGGTTTCGATCTTCGCGTCGTTGAGGCTGCGGATCACCTCCAGCCCCGCGAGCACGCCATAGTTGCCGTCGAACTTGCCACCCGTGGGCTGCGTGTCGATGTGGCTGCCGGTGGTGATGGGCGGCAGCGCGTTGTTGCGGCCGGCGCGGCGCGCGAAGATGTTGCCGATGGCGTCCACGCGCACTTCGCAACCCGCTTCGCGCATCCAGCGCGTGAACAGGTCGCGGCCCTGGCGGTCGAGGTCGGTCAGCGCGATGCGGCAGACGCCGCCTTTCTCGGTGGCGCCGAGCTGCGCCAGTTCCATCAGCGAGTTCCAGAGCCGCTGGCCGTCGATGCGGAGTTCGGTGTGTGAGTTCATGGCTTTGCGATAAGGAAGAGTGTTGCGGGAAGCCTCAAGCAAGGCCCACGCCCAGATAGCGGTCTTTCACTTCATGGTCGGCCATGAAGTCGGCGTTGCCGGCCTCGTGCACGATCACGCCCTGCTCCACGATGTAGTGGCGGTCGGCCAGCTGCACGCAGACTTCGAGGTTCTGCTCGACCAGCAGGATGGCCACGCCGGCCGCCTTGATGGTCTTGAGTTGCGCGACGATCTCCTCGACGATCACCGGCGCCAGGCCTTCGACCGGCTCGTCGAGGATCAGCAGGCGCGGATGGTTCATGAGCGCGCGGCCGATGGCCAGCATCTGCTGCTCGCCGCCCGAAAGCTGCCCGCCGCCGTTGCGCCGCCGCTCCTTCAGCCGCGGAAAGATGCGGTAGATGTCGGCCAGCTGCCAGGGCGATTCGCGCCGCAGGCCGAGCAGCAGGTTTTCTTCCACCGTCAGCAGCTTGAAGATGCCGCGGTGCTCGGGCACCAGGCACACGCCGCGTGCGGCGATGCGGTGCGGCGGCATGTCCGCGATGTCCGCGCCCTGGAAGCGCACGCGCCCACCCGTGGGTGTGACCGCGCCGGCAATGCTCTTGAGCGTGGTCGACTTGCCCGCGCCGTTGCGGCCCAGCAGCGTGACCAGTTCGGCATCGCCAACGCGCATCGAAACGCCCTGCAGCACATGGCTCTTGCCGTAGTGGGCATGCAGCCCCTCGACTTCGAGGATGTTCCTTCCGCTCATGCCTTGCCCCCCGTGATCATGTTGCCGAGATAGGCCGTGCGCACGCGCGCATCGGAGCGGATGTCGCCCGGCAGCCCCTCGGCAAGCACGCGGCCCAGCTGCATCACGGTCACGGTGTCGGAGATGTCCATCACGATGTTCATGTTGTGCTCGATCAGCACCACGGTGTGCTGGTCGCGCAGGCCGCGGATCAGGTGCTTCATGTCGTCGAGGTCGTCGATGCCCATGCCCGAGGTCGGCTCGTCGAGGAAGATGGCCTTCGGCCTGGCGGCCAGCGCCATGCCCACTTCGAGGCGGCGCTGCTGGCCATGCGACAACTCGCTGGCCGGCGTGTTCGCCAGCCGTTCGAGCCCCACGCGCTGCAGCACCTCGTCCACCGTCTGCGTGCAGGCCAGTTCGCCGACCGGCGCGCACCAGCAGTTCATGGCCTGGCGCGGCGAAACGCCCTGCGCCGCCACGCGCAGGTTCTCGCGCACCGACAGGCTCAGGAACAGCGCCGTGACCTGGAACGAGCGCGCCATGCCGCGCTGCACGCGCCGGTGGTCGGGCTCGCGCGTCACGTCGTGGCCGTCGAACAGGATGCGGCCGCCCGTGGTGGTGCCGGTGCCCGTGAGCATGTGGAACAGCGTGGTCTTGCCCGCGCCGTTCGGGCCGATCACCGAGTGCACGGTATTGCGCCTGATCTTCAGGTCGACGCCGCCGAGTGCAGCGAACTTGCCGTAGTGCTTGGTGACGCCGACGGCTTCGATGAGGATGCCCGTCATGCTTTTTCTCCCAGGGCCGCAGGCACTTTGGCGCCAGGCGATGTCTTGCGGAAGATGCGGCGCCACGCGCCCTCGCCCAGCCCCCAGAGCCCGCGCTGCATGCCGATGCTCACGCCGATCAGCAGCAAGCCCAGCAACAACAGCCAGCGCGGCCACAGCGTGGAGAGCCAGTCGGCCAGCAGCACATAGAAGGCCGAGCCCAGCACCGAGGCGAACAGGTTGCCGGTGCCGCCGATCACGGTAATGACCAGGATCATCTCGCTGGTGTGGTACTCGGCGTTCGACAGCGGCGCGATGCCGGTCATCATCGCGTGCAGCCCGCCCGCAAGGCCGGTGACGGCGCCCGAGATCACGAAGGCCAGCAGCTTGAAGCGCTTGAGGTCGTAGCCCACGGCGGCGGCCCGGTCCTCGTTGTCGCGGATGGCCAGCAGCGTGCGGCCGAAGATCGAATCGGTCACGCGCAGCAGCAGCCCGAACGCGATCAGGAAGATCACCGCGACGAAGGCGTAGTACTTCCACGGTGTGTCCATGAAACCGGGGCGCGGCACGTCGAGCAGGCCGTTGTCGCCGCCCGTGAGGTCAGTCGCGGTGTAGGCGATGAAATAGAACATCTGCGCGAAGGCCAGCGTGAGCATCACGAAGTAGGTGCCGCGCTGGCGGATGGCGACCCAGCCGACCAGCGCCGCGCCAAGCGCGCCTATGGCCACGGCCGCCAGCAGGGCGAGCGGCATCGGCAGGTGCAGGCGCGTGAGCAGGATCGCGATGGTGTAGCTGCCCAGCCCGAAGAAGATGCCCTGCCCGAAGGACAGCAGCCCCGTATAGCCCAGCAGCAGGTTGCAACCCAGGGCCGCGAGTGCATAGATCAGCACCTCGCTCGCGAGCGAGCCCGAGCGCAGAACCAGCGGCAGGCCCAGCGCGGCGGTCAGTGCCAGAAGGAAAGTGATTTTTCTCGGCATGGCGTTCATCCTTTTCGGCCGAGCAGGCCATGCGGGCGCAGCAGCAGCACGGCCGCCATCGCGATGTAGATCATCAGGCTCGCCCCCGGCGGCCAGATGGTGCTCATGAGGCTTTGCACGATGCCGATGAGCAGCCCGCCCACGAGCGCGCCGCCGAAGCTGCCGAGCCCGCCGATCACCACCACCACGAAGGCGACGCTCAGCGCCTCGACGCCCATGAAGGGCTCGGCCCCGCGGATCGGCGCGGCCAGCACGCCAGCCAGCGCCGCCGTGGCTGCACCCAGTGCGAACACCAGGCTGAACACGCGGAACACGTTGATGCCGAGCAGCGACACCATCTCGGTCGATTCGCTGCCCGCGCGCACCGCGCTGCCCAGGCGCGTGCCTTCGAGCACCCACCACAGCAGCACCGCGAGCACGGCGGTGAAGCCGATCACGAACAGCCGGTACTTGGGATAGACGAAGGCGCCCCACATGACCACGCCCTGCAGCAGGTCGGGCGTGGCCACGCTGTTGCCCAGCGGGCCCCAGAACACGATCACGATCTCCTGCACCGCGAGCGCCAGGCCCACCGTCACGAGGATGTGGAACTCGTGCGCCTTGGCGTACACGCGGCGCAGCAGCAGCTTCTCGGCCAGCCAGCCCAGCGCGCCCACGGCGAGCGGCACCACAACCAGCGCGACCCAGAAATCCAGGCCCCACTGCATGGCCTGGTAGCACAGGTAGGCTCCGAGCAGATAGAAAGCGCCGTGTGCAAAGTTCACGAAGCGAAGCAGGCCGAACACGATGGACAAGCCAACGGCCAGCAGGAAATACAGCATGCCGATGCCGATTCCGTTGATGGTCTGGAGCAGGTAGACGGTCATGGGCTCGTTGGCTTGCGTTGCGTCAGGCCAGCTTGCAGCCGCTCTTGTCGATCGGGAGGAACGACTTGCCGGAACTCACCACGTCGACATAGTCCGCTGCATCCTTCATCTTCGACTTGGCCTTGCCCTTGAGCAGGTAGTAGTCCTTGACGACCTGATGGTCGGCCTTGCGGATTTCTTCCGTGCCCGTGAGGCCATCGAACTTCATGCCTTCGAGCGCGGCGATGACGGCCTTCTGGTCCACCGAGCCCGCCTTCACGATGCCGTCGATCAGGATCTTGGTGCAGATGTACGAGCCCGCCAGGCTGTAGTTGGGCACGATCTTGAGCTTGTCGGCCGTGCGCTTCACGAGGTCCTTGTTGAGCGCGGTGTCGGCCGTGTGCCAGTACTGCGCACCGAAGTACACGCCGTCGCACAGGTCGGCGCCCAGCTCGTCGAACTGCTCGAGCCCCGAGGCCCAGGCGATGAGGATCGTCATGTTCTTGTGCATGCCGAAGCTCACTGCCTGGCGCAGCGCGGCCGACGACTGCGCACCGAAGTTCAGCAGCAGCAGCACGTCGGGCTTGGCCGCCATGGCGTTGGTGAGGTAGCCGCTGAACTCCTTCTCGTTGAGCGAGTGGTAGCTGTTGCCCACGTGCTCGATGCCCTTCTCCTGGAAGATGTTCTTGGCCGCGCCCAGCAGGCCCTCGCCGAACACGTACTGCGGCGTGATGGTGTACCAGCGCTTGGCCTTGGGCATCGACGCGATCAGCGGGCGCACGGTTTGCTCGATGGCGCCGAAGGTGGGCACCGACCAGCGGAAGGTGGCGGGGTTGCAGTCCTTGCCGGTGATCTCGTCGGCGCCCGCGGTGGTGATGAACAGGCCGCCGGCCTTCTCGGCCTCCTTGCCCATGGCCAGCGCTTCGGACGACAGGATGCCGCCCGCGAAGAACTTCGCGCCCTGCTGCTGCGAGGCTTCCTGCACCTTGCGCACGGCGGTCGCCGGCTTGCCTTCGGTGTCGAGCACCGTGTAGGCCAGCGGACGCTTCAGCACGCTGCCGTATTGCTCGATGGCCAGCTTCATGCCCAGGTCGGCGAACTTGCCATTGGCAGCGAACGCGCCCGACATGGGCACCGGGCAGCCGAAACGGATCGCATCGGCCGATTGGGCGAAGGCGGCGCGACCGGCCAGGAGCGAGGCGGGAGCGGCCGAGAGGGCGGCGAGTTGAAGAAGTTGTCTGCGTTGCATGGAGGAACTCCGGTCGTAGTGAAGGGGAGAAAAGAGGCTAGGGAGAGCAGGCGCCGGCAAATTTAAGCGGATAAATAGGATTAATATGCTGGTAAAAACCCGCTAGCAAGCCCTGTGCCCAAAACCAGACCACCCCTCTGCATCACGCCGTTTAAGATCGCGCGCTGTTGCGCATCCCGCGCATCTCCCGATGGGCATGGAGCGTTTCAATGAGAGTGGGAGAGAACCGTCCCAAGCGGCAGAAGCTCTCGGACGTCATCGTCGAGGACGTCAAGCGCTGGATCGTGGCGGAGCGCAAGCAGCCCGGCGACCGGCTACCGAACGAGAAGGAATTGATCGAGCTCTTCGGCTATTCGAAGAGCACGGTGCGCGAGGCACTGAAGGCGCTGGAGGTGCGCGGGCTCATCGCCATCCGCACCGGCCCCGGCGGCGGCGCGTACCTGCAGCAGGTGTCGGTCGAGCATGCCTCGGAGCCGCTGCGCAACTTCCTGCACTTCCATCACCTCGACGGACATCACATCTACCAGCTGCGCAAGGTGCTGGAGCCCGAGCTGGCGGTGAGCGTAATCGGCAAGCTGACGCCCGCGCAGTTCGAACGGCTCGAAGAAAACGTGCGCCTCTGCACCATCGAGCCCACCAACGAGGACGAATTGCGCACGCAGCGCGAAGCCGAACTGGCCTTTCACACCATGCTGGCCGAGGCCTGCCCCAATCCGGTGCTGTCCTTCATGTGCCGCTTCCTGAACGACCTGCTGCGCGACCTCGTGGTCTATAAGAAGGCGCTGGACCATCACCACTTCGGCGAGACGAACGTCGACTACCACACGCAACTGCTGGCCGCCTACCGGCGCGAAGATGCCGACGAAGTGCGGCGCCTGATGACCGAACACATGGTCGATGCCGAACAGCACATGCACGAGATGGAGGCGCACATCGGGGCGAAGCATCTGTTGCTGCCGAGCGGGCAGCGTTAAATTTTTCAGGGCGCGTACACGGGCCGCCGGGTACTCCCCTCCGCGAATGTCCCCCGCCCTTCGGCCTCCTCCTTTGGCTTGTGCCGGCCTATCAACCAGTGCTCTGAACGATCCCGCGCCGCTTCAGGCATGGGCCTTTTCCAGACACGCCTGAAACGCCAATACCGCCCGTGACGGTTTCGGCGACCGCCGCAGCAGGCTCACGAACCGGCACGCGTAATTGAAGCGCGCCGGCAGCACCGCCTTCATGAGCCCGCGCTGCTCGAACGCCTGCGCATAGTGGTCGGGCAGGAAGCCGAGGAAGCGCCCCGAGAGGATCAGCGTCGCAATCGCCTCCTGGTCGAAGCCGGTGGCCTTGCGCGACAGCTTGGCGCGGTGGCTCAGCTCCATGTTGGGCGAGTGGTAGCCCAGCCCCGCGAAATGATGCGCGCCAAGCTTCGACCAGGTGAGCTTGGCATGCGGGCTGTCGAACAGCGGATGGCCCCTGCCGCAGTAAAGCAGCATCGTCTCGTCGAACAGGTCCGCATACACGAGGCTCTTCGAAGTGCGGTGCGCCGGGATGATGCCGATCTGGAAGTTGCCCTCCAGCACGCCCTGCTCGATCGCGTTGATCGAACCCACATGCACCGCCAGGCTCACCTCCGGCGCGATCTCGGTGAAGCGCGCGATTGCCTCGCCGATGCGCGCCTTCGGGTTGGTCGCGGTCTTGTCGAACAAGGCCACGTCCAGTTGTCCGCCCATGCGGTTGTGGATGTCGTCGATGCTTCCGCGGAAGGCATCGACCGAGGCCAACAGCCGCAGCGTCTCGTCGTACACGCGCTGCCCCTCGGCCGTGAGCGCGAAGCCCGCCCGGCCGCGCCGGCACAGCACCAGGCCGAGCCGCGTTTCCAGGTCTTTCACATGGCGGCTCACGGTGGAGGTGCCAATGTTCAGCTCCAGTTCGGCCGCGGCCATGCCGCCGCAATCGACCACGCTCTTGAACACCTTGAGCAGGCGCAGGTCCATGTCGCTGAGCTGCCCCAGAACGGCGCGGCTGCGGGTGCTCTGGGCACTGTTCTGGGCCTTCTCTTTTACTTGCATGAATTGTCAAGTGAACATTGATATTGCGCCATTCTCCACACTGAAGGCTCTGCGAACAATCGGCACATCCCATCACCCCCGGAGCCCGCCCCGTGCGGGAAGCGCCATGACCCTCGCCACGCCCGTCATCGAACCGACGCCCGCCCTGCGCACCGACGCCGCCTGGCTCGACGCGCACTGGATGCCCTACACCGGCAACCGCAACTTCAAGGCCGATCCGCGGATCATCGTGGAGGCCAAGGGCGCCTACTTCACCGACGCCGACGGCCGCAAGATCTTCGACGGCCTCTCGGGCCTGTGGTGCTCGGGCCTCGGCCACGGCCGCCCCGAGATCACCGAAGCGGTGAGCCGCCAGATCGCGAAGCTCGACTACTCGCCCGCCTTCCAGTTCGGCCACCCGCTCTCGTTCGAGCTGGCCAACAAGATCAAGGAGCTCACGCCCGCCGGCCTCGACTACGTGTTCTTCACCGGCTCGGGCTCCGAAGCCGCCGACACCTCGCTGAAGATGGCGCGTGCCTACTGGCGCACCAAGGGCCAGGCAAGCAAGACGCGCCTGATCGGCCGCGAGAAGGGCTACCACGGCGTCAACTTCGGCGGCATCTCGGTCGGCGGCATCGCGGCCAACCGCAAGCTGTTCGGCCAGGGCGTCGAGGCCGACCACCTGCCGCACACGCAGCTCGCATCGAACGCCTTCACGCGCGGCATGGCCGAGAACGGCGCCGAGCTGGCCGACCGCCTGCTCGACCTGATCGCGCTGCACGACGCCTCGAACATCGCGGCCGTGATCGTCGAACCCTTCGCGGGCTCGGCCGGCGTGGTGATTCCGCCCAAGGGCTACCTGAAGCGCCTGCGCGACATCTGCACCGCGAACAACATCCTGCTGATCTTCGACGAGGTCATCACCGGCTTCGGCCGCTGCGGCGCGCTCACGGGCGCCGAAGCCTTCGGCGTGACGCCCGACATCATGAACATCGCCAAGCAGGTCACCAACGGCGCACAGCCGATGGGCGCGGTGGTCGCCAACAAAGAGATCTACGACACCTTCATGGCCGCCGGCGGCCCCGACTACATGCTCGAGTTCCCGCACGGCTACACCTACGGCGCACACCCGGTGGCCTGCGCCGCGGGCATCGCCGCGCTCGACGTGCTGCAGAAGGAAGACATGATCGGCCGCGTGCAGGCGCTGGCGCCGCACTTCGAGAACGCGGTGCACAGCCTCAAGGGCAGCAAGCACGTCGCCGACATCCGCAACTACGGCCTCGCCGCGGGCATCACCATTGCCGCGCTGCCGGGCGAACCCGCGCGCCGTCCGTACGAGATCGCGATGAACTGCTGGAAGAAGGGCTTCTACGTGCGCTACGGCGGCGACACGATCCAGCTCGCGCCACCTTTCATTGCGGAGAAGGCGGAGATCGATCGCATGGTCAACGCACTGGCCGACGCGCTGGCCGAGACGGCCTGATCGGAGGCCGGGTCCTACAGGCGGCGCGCCGGCCGCCTTCCAATAATCGGCGCAATGACGGCATTGCGCAGCGATATCCCCGCCCGCCTCGACCGCCTGCCGTGGTCGCGCTGGCATTGGCGCGTGGTGATCGCACTGGGCGTGGCCTGGGTGCTCGACGGGCTCGAAGTCACGCTCGTGGGCTCCATCGGCGCGGTGCTGGAACGGCCCGACACGCTCGGGCTCACGGCCGGCGAGATCGGCCTCTCGGGCTCGGTGTACGTGGCAGGTGCGGTGCTCGGCGCCCTGCTCTTCGGGCGGCTCACCGACCGGCTCGGACGCAAGAAGCTGTTTCTCGTCACGCTGGTGGTCTACACCATCGGCACGCTGGCCACCGCGTTCTCTCCCGACTTCGCCTTCTTCGCGCTGTGCCGCTTCGTCACGGGGCTTGGCATCGGCGGCGAATACGCGGCCATCAATTCGGCCATCGACGAGCTGATTCCGGCGCGCGTGCGCGGGCGCGTCAACCTCGCGATCAACGGCAGCTTCTGGATCGGCGCGGCGCTGGGCGCGGCGCTGAGCCTCGTGCTGCTCGACGCGCGCGTGATCGGCCCGGTGTGGGGCTGGCGCGCAGGCTTCGCGCTGGGCGCGGTGCTGGCTGTGGCGATCCTGCTGGTGCGGCGCCACGTTCCAGAGAGCCCGCGCTGGCTCGTTGCGCACGGGCGGGCCGATGAAGCCAGGCGCATCGTCGAGCGAATCGAGGCCGAGGTCGAGGCGCAGCACGGACCGCTGCCCGCGCCGCAAGGCCATGTGAACTACACGGCCGCGCGCCCCAACAGCCCGCCGATGCGGGAAGTGGCGCGCGTGCTGCTCAGGCGCTATCCGCAGCGCAGCGTGGTCGCGCTGGCGCTGATGATCTCGCAGGCCTTCTTCTACAACGCGATCTTCTTCACCTATGCGCTGGTTCTCACGCGCTTCTATGGGGTGCCCGAAGGCGACGTGGCGCTCTACATCTTTCCGTTCGCGCTGGGCAACGTGCTCGGGCCGCTGCTGCTGGGGCCGCTGTTCGACAGCGTGGGGCGGCGCCGGATGATCGCGCTGACCTATGTGCTCGCGGGCGTCGGCCTCGCGCTCACGGGCTGGGCTTTCATGATGGGCTGGCTCGATGCGCGCAGCCAGGCGCTGTGCTGGTCGGCGGTGT
Source organism: Variovorax sp. CF313 (assembly GCF_000282635.1). GTDB lineage: Bacteria > Pseudomonadota > Gammaproteobacteria > Burkholderiales > Burkholderiaceae_C > Variovorax. Next base: position 10,301 of record NZ_AKIW01000013.1, on the reverse strand, counting down.
TCTTCCTGGCTTCGGCGGCGGCGAGCTCGGCGTATCTCACGGTGAGCGAGGTGTTTCCGCTCGAGATGCGGGCCATCGCCATCGCGATCTTCTATGCGGTCGGCATGGGCGCGGGCGGCTTCGCTGCGCCGCTGCTGTTCGGCCTGCTGATCGAGACCGGCAGCCGGGGTGCGGTGATGGTGGGCTACGGCATCGGGGCGGCGCTGGTCATCGTCGCGGGGCTGCTGGCCCTGCGCCATGCGGTCGACGCAGAGCGCAAGCCGCTGGAGGAGGTGGCACCGCCGCTGTCGTCCGAAGCCGGCGGCGAACGCTGACCATCAGTCTCTACAGCGCGCAGGTGCGAAAGCCGAAGAAGCCGTCGTCGCGATGAGGCAGCGCAAAGCCGCGGCGGCGCGGCGAACGCAGGCGCGCACGCGTCGCGAACGAAGCCCCGCGCAGCACGCGCGCGCGGCCGAAGGCTGCCGCGGGATCGAATTCGCCTCCCGCGCTCCATGGGTCGGGCCGGTAGCCCGGCCACGGCTGCAGGGTGCCCGCCGTCCATTCATGCACGTCGGCCCAACGGAAGCCGCGCCGCGCGGCCGTGTGCGCCGCGATCTCCCATTCGACCTCGGTCGCGATGCGACGTCCGGCCCAGCGTGCCCAGGCATCGGCCTCCCACCAGCTCAGGTGCACCGCGCTGTGGTGGCCGGCCGCGCGCACCGTCGCGCCGAAGCGCTGCTGCAGCACCGAACCGCCGGTGCCGCTGCGTGCTCCGCCGATCTGTTCGACGTGGCGAGGCCCGCGTCGGCCCTCGACCTGCGCGGCAAGCCAGCGCCAGCCTTCGCCGTGCCACAGCTCCTCGCGGTCGTAGCCGCCGTCATCGACGAATTCGATGTACTGGTTCCAGGTGACGGGCTGTGCGTCGATCTCGAACTCGGGCACGTCGACGCGATACGCTCCTCGCTCCTGCGCGAAGGCGAAGCCGCTCTCGGGCATGCCCAGCTCCCAGCGCGTGGCCGGCAGCAGCAGCGGCTCGCGCGTGACGGCGATGGGCGCCTGCTCGAAGCCCAGCGGCAGCCCCAGCGTCTGCGCCATCACCACGAACTGCTCGCCGCGCAGGTCTTCGTGGAACAGCGCGAGGCGATAGAAATACAGGCCGGCATCGGTCTCGGCCGCGTTGTCGAGCAGCTCGAGAGTGCTCTCCAGCGTTTCGAGCAGGTAGGCCTTGGTCTGCGCGAGGTCCGGCAGGTCGGGCGTCCAGCGCCGCTGCGGCGCACTCTGCGCGGGATTCCACCAGCCGTCGGCACCAGGGTCGATGGCCGCAAGGCGCGTGGGCCGCACCGGACAGTCGGCCCCGAAAGCGCGCTGGGTGTTGCGCCCGATCCACCATTCGGCGAACCAGCCGATGTGGCCGGCCAGCCAGACCGGCGGCAGCACGCCCTCTTCCTCGAGCATCGGCGGCGCGGCAAGCGCCTCGGCGCCCAGCACCTGCTCGTACAGCGACAGCAGGTGCAGCGTGTGGTTGCGCGCATCGATCAGCGCCAGGGACAACAGCTCCCGGCCGGCGCGGCACATGTCAGGAGAATCGATCGAATGGGGCAGGCCCATGGCGCCCGAAGGCGTCGAAGGCGGAAGGCGCGAAGACATGGGCGATTATGGCGACCGGGGCGTCCCCCCACGTCCCGGCCGAGACCCGTATTCCGGGTAAACCCCGCCCCCCGCGTCAAGGCAATACAAAGGTTCACCGAGGTAACATCTCGGGCTTTGCGCGGCCCCCACCAGGGGCAGGCGTTTCACCTTTGGGCTTCGCGGGAGACACCCCCTTGTCTGCATTCCTCAAATTCGCGACCGGCATGGACTGGGTCAGCGAAAAGCTCGGCAAGATCGCCGGCTACGCCGTTCTGGCGGCCTCGCTGATTTCAGCCGGCAATGCGCTCATCCGCTACGGCCTGGACTTCAGCAAGAACTCCTGGCTCGAAATCCAGTGGTACCTTTTCGCAGCCACCGTGATGCTCGGGGCACCTGTCGTGCTGCGCTTCAACGAGCATGTGCGCGTGGACATCATCTACGGCAAGCTCAAGGGCCACGGCCCGGTGTATGTCGACCTGTTCGGCCTCATCTTCTTCCTGCTGCCGGTGATGGGCCTGTTCACCTACCTCACCTGGCCCTTCTTCTGGAACATGTGGATCACGGGCGAGATGTCGGGCAACATCGGCGGCCTGGTCCGCTGGCCCGCCGCGCTGCTGATGCCCGTGGGCTTCGCCGCGATGTTCCTGCAGGGCATTGCGGAAATCATCAAGCGCATTGCCTACCTGCGCGGCCTGATCACGATGGACACGCACTACGAGAAGCCGGTGCAGTGACGAGCGCCCTGCGCCCCCTTCCGGCCTCGCCCTCTCCCGCACCGCAGGACAAGTAGAAATGCACATGGAAAATTTCGCCCCGATCATGTTCGCGGGGCTCGTGGTGATCATGCTGATCGGCTTCCCGGTCGCGTTCTCGCTCTCGGCCCTCGGCCTGATCTGCGGCTTCTTCGCCATCGAGATGGGCTGGTTTCCGGCCGGCTTCATGGCCAACCTGCCGCTGAACGTCTTCGGCATCCTGGCGAACGAAACGCTGCTCGCGATCCCGTTCTTCACCCTGATGGGAGCGGTACTGGAGAAATGCGGATTGGCCGAGGACATGCTCGACTCGATGGGCCAGCTCTTCGGCCCCGTGCGCGGCGGCCTCGGCTACTCGGTGATCATCGTGGGCTTCATCCTCGGCGCCATCACCGGCACGGTGGCCGGCCAGGTGATCGCCATGGCGATGATCTCGCTGCCGATCATGATGCGCTACGGCTACGACATGCGCTACTCGACCGGCGTGCTCGCCGCCTCGGGCACCATCACGCAGCTGGTGCCGCCCTCGCTGGTGCTGATCGTCATGGCCGACCAACTCGGCACCGACGTGGGCCAGATGTACAAGGGCGCCTGGGGTCCGTCGATCCTGCAGGTTCTGATCTTCGCGATCTACACCTTCATGGTCGGCCGCATCCGCCCGCACTTCGTGCCGGGCCTGCCAACCAGCGCGCGCACACTGAACGGCTGGGCGCTGTGGGGCAAGTGCCTGCGCGGCATCATTCCCTCGGCCATCCTGATCTTCGCGGTGCTCGGTTCGATGGGCGGCCTGCCGTTCATGGACAAGGCCATCGCCACGCCGACCGAGGCCGGTGCGATGGGCGCGGTGGGCTCGCTCATCCTCGCGCTGATCCATCGCCGCCTGAACTGGGAACTGCTGAAGGGCGCGATGGAAGGCACCATGCGCCTCACGGCGATGGTGGTGTTCATCCTGATCGGCTCGCGCGTGTTCTCGCTGGTGTTCCAGGGCGTCGACGGCGCCAAGTGGATCGAGCACATGCTGTCGGGCCTGCCGGGTGGCCAGGTGGGCTTCCTGATCGCGGTGAACTTCTTCGTCTTCTTCCTCGCGTTCTTCCTCGACTTCTTCGAGATCGCATTCATCATCCTGCCGCTGCTGGGCCCCGTGGCCCACAAGCTGGGCATCGACATGGTGTGGTTCGGCGTGCTGCTGTGCGTGAACATGCAGACCTCGTTCATGCACCCGCCGTTCGGCTTCGCGCTCTTCTACTTGCGGGGCATCGCGGACACGCTGTTCAAGAACGGGGCGCTGCCCAAGAAGGTGGACTCGCGCGACATCTATCTCGGCGCCGTGCCGTGGGTGCTGATGCAGCTGCTGCTGGTGGCCATCGTGATCTTCTTCCCGCAGACGGTCACCGTGTTCCTCGAGAAGGAAAAGGTCGTCGACATCGACAAGGTCAACCTCGACATGCCGGTGGACGAGCAGGCCAACTCGCCCGACAACAACAACGGCGTGAACATGGAAGACCCGTTCGGCAACGAGAAGAAGACGCCGGAAGAAACGCCGGCACCGCCGCCGGCTTCCGGCGAAGCCACCAAGCCGTGAGCATCGGCGACGGCAGCAGCAGCGCCCCGCTGGAGAGCCCGGCCTTCCCGCCGCTGCTGCGCACGCTGGCGGTGGTGCTGGTGGTCGACCTCTTCGCATTCGCGATCTGGAGCCTTCCGTCGCTGCGCGCGGCCGAGTGGACGACCGGCGCACTGGTGGTGATGGGCATCGCCGCGCTGTGCGTGGTGTGGGTCGGCTACTGGATCGTCTACAGCCGCACGCGGCTCGAAGGCGATGTGCTGGTGCAGACCTGGCTATGGGACAAGCGCGTGAGCGCGCAGGACGTGGCGCAGCTCAAGCTCGTGCACATCCGCATGCTCGAACGCGTGATCGCGCCGCGGCTGCTGGTGCGGCGGCGCATGGGCGGTATCACATGGTTCCATGCGTCGGACCCCGCGGTGCTGATCGCATTCGGCGAACGCGTTGCGCAGCGCACGATGCCTTCTCCAACGGCGCCTGAGGCGGGCGCACGGTAAGGCTGTTTCCTTCGTTCGGGGCGTGTGCCCAGGCCACCCGGTACTCCCCTCCGCGAATGTCCCCCGTCGGCGTGATCGCGCCCCGAACAGCGCTCCATCCGCCACAAATAAAAAAGCCCCGCCAGACCCGGCAGGGCTTCGAAGTGTTCGCCGACGAACCGCTTACAGCTTCTGCTGCTGCATGAAGCGGTCGAACGTGCCTTCCGTGTAGCGGAACCAGGCGTTCTGGTCAGCCAGGAATTTCGACCAGTCGCTGTAGATCTTCTTCCACTCGGGGTTGCTGTTGTTCAGGTCCGAGTAGATCTGCTGGGCCGACTTGAAGGCGGCGCTCATCACGTCCTGCGAGAACGGGCGCAGCTTGGTGCCCGAGCCTACGAGCTGCTTCAGCGCGATAGGGTTCTTGGCGTCGTACTTGGCCGTCATCGTGATGTTGGCGTGCGCGGCAGCAGCCTCGACGACCGCCTTGTAGTCGGCCGACAGGCCTTCCCATGCCTTGGTGTTGATGTAGAAGTCGAGCTCGGGGCCGCCTTCCCACCAGCCGGGGTAGTAGTAGAACGGGGCGATCTTGTTGAAGCCCAGCTTCTGGTCGTCGTACGGGCCGACCCATTCAAGGCCGTCCAGCGTGCCCTTTTCGAGCGCCGGGTACAGGTCGGCACCAGGGATCGATTGCGGGATCACGCCGAAGGGCTCGAGCACCTTGCCTGCGAACGGGTTGGTGCGGAACTTCAGGCCCTTCAGGTCGGCAACCGACTTGATTTCCTTGCGGAACCAGCCGCCCATCTGCGCGCCCGTGTTGCCGCCCGGCAGGTTGATGATGTTGTACTTGGCGTAGAACGCACGCATCAGCTTCAGGCCGTTGCCTTCGTACATCCATGCGTTCTGCTGGCGGGTATTCATGCCGAAAGGCACGGCGCAGCCGAGGCAGAAGGTCGGGTCCTTGCCGTAGAAGTAGTACGGGGCCGTGTGGGCCATTTCGACCGAGGCGTTCTGCACGCCGTCGACCACGCCGAACGCGGGCATCAGCTCGCCACCCGCGTGCACGGAAATCTGGAACTTGCCGCCCGTCATGTCGCTGACGCTCTTCGCGAACACTTCGGCGGTGCCGAAGATGGTGTCCAGCGACTTGGGAAAACTCGACGCCAGGCGCCAGCGAACGGTGGCCTGCGCGTGAACCGCGGGTGCGATGCCGGCAGCCAGAACGCCCGCGATGCCGGCGTTTTTGATGAGGGAACGACGATCCATTGATAGCTCTCCGAGTTCTTGGAATAAAACAAAACGCGGCTTGTGGCCGCGTTGGGGACTGTGTAAGTCTTCTTGATTGTAAAAACGCGCTTACAGGGCTCGGCGGGGGTTTACCCTGCGCCCGAAATGAAGCGCTCGCGGATCGAGGCTTCGATGCCGGGCGCGTCGAGCCCGATGCTCGCCAGCAGCTTCGCCGGATCGCCGTGTTCGATGAAGCGGTCGGGCAAGCCGAGCTGCAGCACCGGCTTCTGGATGTTGGCAGCCTGCAGCGCCTCGAGCACCGCACTGCCCGCGCCGCCCATGGTGGCGCCCTCTTCCAGCGTGACGATGGCGTCGTGCGTGCCCGCGACCTTCAGCAGCAGTTCGACATCGAGCGGCTTGGCCCAGCGCATGTTGACCACCGTGGCGTCGAGCGGCTCGGCCGCAGCAAGCGCGGGATACAGCAGCGTGCCGAACGCGAGGATGGCGATGCGCCTGCCTTCGCGGCGGATCTCGCCCTTGCCGAAGGGCAAGGCCTCGAGCGTGAGATGCGGCGCAGCGCCGGCGCCCGCTCCGCGCGGATAGCGCACGGCCACCGGATGGTTCTGCTCGTAGGCGCTGGTCAGCAGCTGGCGGCATTCGCGCTCGTCGGCCGGGCAGGCAATGCTCATGTTCGGAATGCAGCGCAGGAACGGAATGTCGTACGCGCCCGCGTGCGTGGCGCCGTCCGCGCCCACGAGGCCCGCGCGGTCGAGCGCGAACACCACCGGCAGGTTCTGGATCGCCACGTCGTGGATCAGCTGGTCGTACGCGCGCTGCAGGAAGGTCGAGTAGATCGCGACCACAGGCTTGAGCCCCTCGCAGGCCAGGCCGGCCGCGAAGGTCACGGCGTGCTGTTCGGCGATGCCGACGTCGTAGTAGCGGTCGGGGAAGCGCTTCTCGAACTCCACGAGTCCCGAGCCTTCGCGCATCGCGGGCGTGATGCCCACCAGCCGGCCATCGGCGGCGGCGGTGTCGCACAGCCACTGGCCGAACACCTGGGTGAATGTCTGCTTCACCACCGCAGCGGACTTGACCAGCCCCACCTGCGGATCGAACTTGCCGGGGCCGTGGTAGGCGACAGGATCGGCCTCCGCGAGCTTGTAGCCCTGCCCCTTCTTCGTGACCACGTGCAGAAACTGCGGGCCCTCGAGGTGCTTGAGGTTCTCGAGCGTGGGCACCAGCGAGTCGAGGTCGTGGCCGTCGATCGGGCCCACGTAGTTGAAGCCGAACTGCTCGAACAGAGTGGCCGGCACGACCATGCCCTTGGCATGCTGCTCCAGCCGCTTGGCCAGCTCGAACAGCGGCGGCGCGTTGCGCAGCACGCTCTTGCCGACGCTCTTGGCCGCGGCGTAGAAGTTGCCGCTCATCAGCTGCGCGAGGTAGCGGTTGAGCGCGCCCACGGGCGGGCTGATCGACATGTCGTTGTCGTTCAGGATGACGAGCAGCTTGCAGTCGCACACGCCCGCGTTGTTCAGCGCCTCGAAGGCCATGCCGGCCGTGAGCGCGCCGTCGCCGATGATGGCCACGGCATGGCGGTCTTCGCCCTTCTGCTTGGCGGCCATGGCCATGCCGAGCGCGGCCGAGATGCTGGTCGACGAATGGGCGGTGCCGAAGGTGTCGTACTCGCTCTCGGTGCGCTGAGGAAAGCCCGAGATGCCGCCGATCTGCCTGAGCGTAGGCATGCGCTCACGCCGGCCCGTGAGGATCTTGTGCGGATAGGTCTGGTGGCCCACGTCCCACACCAGCCGGTCGTGCGGCGTGTTGAACACGTGGTGCAGCGCGACGGTGAGTTCGACCGTGCCGAGGTTGGAGCTCAGGTGGCCGCCGGTGCGCGAGACGTTGTCGAGCACGCAGGCGCGCACCTCGTCGGACAGTTGGCGCAGCTGGGCCCGGTCGTATTTGCGGATCGGCGAGGGGTCGTGGAGTGTGGGAAGCAGCGGAGCCATGGGAAGGTTTGTACTTTTCTCTCAGCGATCGCGATCGACCACCATGTGGGCCAAAGCGCGCAGCGCTGCGGTGTCGGGCAGGCCGCTGCGGGCCAGCGCGGCCAGCGCGTCGGCCAGCAGCTGGCGGGCCTGGGCGCGCGCGCCGTCGAGGCCCAGAAGGGACACGTAGGTGGGCTTGTCGGCAGCGGCATCCTTGCCGGCGGTCTTGCCCAGGGTGTGCGAGTCGGCCGTGACGTCGAGGATGTCGTCGACCACCTGGAACGCCAGTCCGATGGCCGCGCCATAGTCGCGCAGCGCGGCCAGTGCCGAGCCGGCGAGGGAGCCGCAGGCAGCACCCATCTCGACGCTGCCCTGCAGCAGCGCGCCGGTCTTCAGGCGGTGCATTTCGCGCAGCTGTGCTTCATTCAATGCAATGCCGACGCTCGCCAGGTCGATGGCCTGGCCGCCGGCCATGCCCTGGCTGCCCGCGGCCCGGGCAAGCAGTCGGCACAGCTGGGCCTGGGTGGCAGCGGGAATCTCGTCGCCGTCGGGCGTGAGCAGTTCGAAGGCCAGGGCCTGCAGCGCATCGCCGGCCAGCAGGGCATCGGCCTCGCCGAATTTCACGTGCACGGTGGGCTTGCCGCGGCGCAGCACGTCGTTGTCCATGCACGGCAAGTCGTCGTGCACCAGCGAATAGGCGTGGATCAGCTCGGTGGCGCAGGCCGCGCGCAGGGCGGCGGCCTGGTTGCCGCCGACGGCCTCGCTGGCCGCGAGCACCAGCAAGGGCCGCAGGCGCTTGCCGCCATCGAGTACGGCGTAGCGCATGGCATCGCCCAGCAGTACGGGCGCATCGACGCCGACCCAGCGCGACAAGGCCGCTTCGACGTTCGCCAGATGGGGGTCGCTCCAGCCGGCGAGCGTGCGGGCGTCCCAATGGCTGGAATTCAGCGCGGCGGCGCTCATTCAGGCGTCCAGACCTTGAGGCTGCCCGAATCGAGCACCTTGATCTGGTCTTCGACCGCCTGCAGCTTGTCGCGGCAGAAAGCGAGCAGCGCCGCACCTCGCTGGTAGCTCACGAGCAGCTGGTCGAGGGGCAGCTGGCCCGATTCGAGTTCCGCCACCAGTTGCTCCAGTTCCTGGAGTCCGGCTTCGTAACTGGCAGGCAGCGGGCCGGTATCGGGCGTTGCCGCCGGGCTGGACGAGGAAGGGGGAGGCACCTTGGGCATGCAAGCGAAACGTGGGTGAAACCGGGCATTTTAGGACTGGGAGCAGAACAACCGTGCGGCCGTCCCTCCAGACGAGCCGCGCCCACCCTCGAGCGGTGCCCGATTGCACGCGGCCAAGCCGGGTGAAGAGCCGGGGGACAAAAAATGCCCCCCGGGTACAATGCGAACTTCTCTCGTTGGCGACGTCAACACACTCTTCGGGCCGTCGAGCCTCCCGGACGGCGCCTTTCCGTTCTTTCCTTTTTTTCTCCCTGTGGGGAGCTTGGTCAGGTCCTCCATGTCTGATTTAAGTCTTCAACTGCAGCAGGCCGCGAGCCAACTTCCAGTTTCCGCGTATTTCGACGAGGCACTCTATGCCCGCGAAATGCAGAACCTTTTTTCGCGAGGGCCCCGCTATGTCGGCCATCGCCTGGCCGTGCCCGAAATGGGCGACTTCCACACCTTGCCGCAGGAGCACCAGGGCCGTGCGCTGGTTCACACACCCAAGGGCGTGGAGCTGATATCCAACGTCTGCCGCCACCGCCAGGCCCTGATCCTCCAGGGCCGGGGCCGGCTCGACAACCAGGCCGGCGGCAACATCGTCTGCCCGCTGCACCGCTGGACCTACGCCGCGAGCGATTCGCGCACCACCGGCACGCTGATCGGCGCCCCGCATTTCGAGCAGGACCCCTGCCTGAACCTGCACAACTACCCGCTGACCGAATGGAACGGCCTTCTGTTCGAGAAGAACCCGGATGGCTCAGGCCCTGACGTGGCGGCTGACATGGCCGGCCTCGGGCCGCAGGCCGATCTCGATTTCAGCGGCTATGCGCTCGACCGCGTCGAACTGCACGAGTGCAACTACAACTGGAAGACCTTCATCGAGGTCTACCTCGAGGACTACCACGTTGGCCCGTTCCATCCGGGACTGGGCAGCTTCGTCACCTGCGACGACCTGCGCTGGGAGTTCAAGCCCCGCTATTCGGTGCAGACGGTGGGCGTGGCCAACCGCCTGGGCCGCGCGGGCAGCCCGATCTACCAGAAGTGGCAGGAGCAGCTGCTCAAGTACCGCGACGGCAAGCCGCCGAAGTACGGCGCCATCTGGCTCACCTACTACCCGCATGTGATGGTCGAGTGGTATCCGCACGTGCTCACGGTGTCTACCCTGCACCCGGTGAGCCCGACGAAGACGCTCAACATGGTCGAATTCTTCTATCCCGAGGAAATCGTCGCGTTCGAGCGCGAGTTCGTCGAAGCCCAGCAGGCCGCCTACATGGAAACCTGCGTGGAAGACGACGAGATCGCCGAGCGCATGGACGCCGGCCGCCGCGCGCTGATGCTGCGCGGCGACAACGAAACGGGCCCTTACCAGAGCCCGATGGAAGACGGCATGCAGCAGTTCCACGAGTGGTATCGCAGCGCGATGCAGAACGCCTGAGTCGATGACAGCCGCATCGACGGGTGTGATGGAAACACCGCGGAACCGGCTT
>NZ_AKIW01000012.1:44870-55431 GCF_000282635.1 Variovorax sp. CF313 | reverse complement strand
GCCGCTGGTGTTGCCCCCGGAAGGGGGTTGACGGAGCGACACGAAGTGCGCGAAGGCTGGGGGAGAGCTCCGTTTTCGGCGCGCGGCCGCGGATCATGGTGAGCAGGGTTCGGGGCACCAGGGCGACCATCACGAGGTGCACGGCGACGAAGGCGACGATGGCCGCCATCGCGAAGAAATGGATGCGGCGCGCGAACTCGTAGCCGCCCATCAGTTCGCGCAGCACGGGGAACTGCACCGACTTCCACAGCACCAGGCCCGACAGCACGATCACGATCAGGTCGAGCATTACGAACAGGTAGGCCAGCTTCTGCACGCTGTTGTAGTGGCGCGGGTCGGCATGCGAGAGCTGGCCTTTCAGTGCGGCCAGCGCGTCGTGCCAGACGCCGCGGGGCGTCACGGGAAAGAACTTGCGCGCCAGCCGTCCGCTGGCGATGTTGATGGCGAGGTACACGAAGCCGTTGAACACCAGCAGCCACATCGCCGCGAAGTGCCACTGCAGCGCACCGCCGAGCCAGCCGCCGAGCGTGATGACGGCCGGAATGGTGAACGGGAAGAACGGCGACGCGTCGTAGATGCGCCAGCCGCTCGTCGCCAGGATCATCACGGCCAGCGCGTTGAGCCAGTGCGTGATGCGCATCCACAGCGGATGGATCGGGCGGCGATCGGACGCCGCGGCCGGGTCGGCAGGAGGGGCGATGGCTGAGCTGTTCATGGGGTGGATTGTTGGGCGCACCCCATGGCCGATTCATCACGCAAAGTTCAATTAATCGTGATAACTCCAGAACCCGGATGGCGGGACAATCGAGGCCATGGACACCCCCAAACGCGTGCTGATCGTCGAGGACGACGCCCATATCGCCGAACTCCTGCGCATGCACCTGCGCGACGAAGGCTATGCGGTCGAGCACGCCGCCGACGGCCATGCCGGCCTGCGCGAGCTGGAGCGCGGCAGCTGGGACGCGCTGGTGCTCGACCTGATGCTGCCCGGCATCGACGGCCTCGAAATCTGCCGCCGTGCCCGCGCCATGACACGTTACACACCGATCATCATCATCAGCGCGCGGTCGAGCGAGGTGCACCGCATCCTCGGGCTGGAACTGGGCGCCGACGACTACCTGGCCAAACCTTTCTCGGTGCTGGAGCTGGTGGCCCGCGTGAAGGCGCTGCTGCGGCGCACCGACGCGATGGCGCGCAACGCACGCATGGAGTCCGGCAGCCTCACGCTCGGCAACCTCGGCATCGAGCCGCTGGCGCGCGAGGTGCGCGTGGACGGCAGGCTCATCGAGCTCACGCCGCGCGAGTTCGACCTGCTGTACTTCTTCGCGCGCAACCCGGGCAAGGTGTTCTCGCGGCTCGACCTGCTCAACCAGGTCTGGGGCTACCAGCACGATGGCTACGAGCACACGGTGAACACGCACATCAACCGGCTGCGCACCAAGGTGGAGGCCGACCCGGCAGAGCCACGGCGCATCCTCACGGTGTGGGGGCGCGGCTACAAGTTGTCGGCCACCGGGAGCGGGGAGGACGTGGCGTGATCGCCTGGGCCACCCTGTCGCGGCGGCTGTCGGCCGTGTTCGCGGTGCTGCTGCTGGTTTGCTGCGGCGCCTCGGTGTGGCTGCAGGTGCGCTCCAACGGCATGCACGAGCAGGAGGTCGTCCAGCGCCTGTCGACCGGGCTGGCGGCGCACATCGCGGAAAACTCCGAGCTGATGAAGCCGGGCGGCCTCGACCAGGAAGCGGTAAAGGACCTGTTCGACAAGCTGATGGCCGTCAACCCGAGCGTGGAGGTCTACCTGCTGGGGCTCGACGGCCGAATCGAGGCGCAGGCCGCACCGCCCGGGCACCTGAAGCGCGACAGGGTCGCGCTGGGGCCGATCCGCAAGCTGCTGTCGGGCGCGCCACTGCCGATCGCGGGCGACGACCCGCGCAGCCTCACAGCCTCCAAGGTATTCAGCGCCGCGCCGCTGCGCATGGGCGGGCGCGATGCGGGTTACGTCTACGTGGTGCTGCAGGGCGAGGACCACGACGCGCTGGTCGCCAACGTGGGCGCCGACAACGTGCTGCGCACCACGCTCTGGTCGATGGGGCTGGTGGCGCTGCTCGGGCTGCTCGCGGGCCTCGCGGCCTTTCGCCTCATCACGCGGCCGTTGCGCGAGCTGACGGCGGCGGTGAAGCGCTTCAAGACCGAGGGCATCGCTTCACTCGAAAGCGAAGCGCCCACGCTGGAGCGCCTCTCCCACGGCACTGACGAAATCGCCCAGCTGGGCCAGGCCTTCACGCAGATGACGCGCCGCATCGCAGAGCAATGGCGCGAGCTCACGCTGCAGGACCAGCAGCGCCGCGAGCTGTTCGCCAACATCTCGCACGACCTTCGCACGCCGCTCACTTCGTTGCATGGCTACCTCGAGACCCTGCTGCTCAAGGCGGGCACGCTCAGTGAAGAAGAGCGCCGGCGCTACCTGGAGATCGCGCTCGGCCAGAGCCGCAAGGTCGGCCGGCTCGCGCAAGAGGTGTTCGAGCTGGCGCGGCTCGAATACGGCGTGGTCAAGCCCGAGAAAGAGAACTTCGCGCTGGCCGACCTCGTGCAGGACGTGTTCCAGAAGTTCGAGCTGGCGGCCGAAGCGCGCCATCAACGCCTCGAGCCCGACATCGCACCGGGCCTGCCGGTGGTGTCGGCCGACCTCGGGATGATCGAGCGCGTGCTGACCAACCTGCTGGACAACGCCATCCGCCACACGCCCGAGGGTGGCGAGATCGTGGTGCAGCTGCGGGCGGAGAACGCGGGCGTGACGGTGCAGGTGAGCGACACGGGCCCGGGCATTCCGGGTGAACTGCAGAAGGCCCTGTTCATGCGCCCGGTGTTCATGAACGGTTCGCGCACCGACAGCGCCAGCAGCGGCGGGCTGGGCCTCGTGATCGTGAAGCGAATCCTGCAGCTGCACGGCAGCGACATCCGGCTGGTGCAGCAGCCCGACAAGGGCGCGGTGTTCCGGTTCCAGTTGGGCGGGGCGGCGGGGGGCTGAGGCCCAAGCGCCGGCGGCCCCCGGCGATGCCCGTTCAGTCCTTGCGGCGCGTGACGACCACCGTCGCTTCGAGGCCCTCATAGGCCTCGGCATCCCCATACCAGCTGCCTGAGATCGGCGCCGCCTGCGCCGGGTCGCGCGTGACGCCCACGCGGATCAGTTGGCCGCTGCCCATCAGATTGTTGGTCGGGTCGAAGGCCAGCCAGCCGATGCCCGGCAGGTAGGCCTGCAGCCAGGCATGCGTGGTGCCGGCGCCGGTCATCGATTCGCCCTGGGCCTGCGCGGCGTTGTCGAGCGCGGCGTCATAGATGTAGCCCGAGACGAAACGCGTCGCGATGCCCAGGCGCCGCGCGGCTTCCATCATCAGCAGCGCGTAGTCGCGGCAACTGCCGCTGCCGAGCGCCAGCGTGACGAGCGGCGTTTGCGTGCCTTCCTCATCGCGTGCCTTGTATTCGAGACTCTGGCCGATGTGCGCGTTCATGCGTGCGAGCACCTCGCGCGTGCTGTTGGGCTTGTCGGTGTGCAGGAACTGGTGGGCCCAGCGGATCAGCGTGCCCTGGGCGTCGTCGTCGTGGTGCGGGCGCAGGTAGTGCTCGAGGTCGAGACGCTCCTGCACCGAGTAGGCAAAGGGCAGGAATTCGGCGGCCGGGTCGAGCGCCAGCTGGTCTTGCTGCGCCGGCACCTGCTCGATGGTGAACGAGCAGACGATGCGCAACTCGGTCGCCTCGCCCATCGGCTGCACCAGCGCCACGGAGTTGGAATGCGGGTCTTGAATGAGCCGGGTGAAGGCCTGCGGGCTCACCTGCAGGTCGGTGGCCAGCACGCGCAGGTCATGGCTATCGCGCGGGCGGAACATCACACGGTGCTGGCCGAAGGTGACCGGCTTCTTGTAGCGGTAGACGGTTGTGTGCTTGATGTCGTACTGGATGGCCATGCGCCGCATTCTCACGCGTTCGCGTGGCAAAGCGGTGATTGCGCTGGCGCATGCCACAAAATCGGCGCACCTATGGGGACTGCCGGATCGACCACAGCGGGCAGCTTCGGGGCAGGGTGCTGGCTAGAGCCGCTGCGTTCCAAGCGCCTTGGCCAGCGTGGCCGGCAGGGGCAGCGGCTCGGCATGCCACTGCGCAGCCAGCAGTTCGGCGCACAGCGCAGCGAAGCTCAGGCCGCGCGAACCCAATGCGGTGCAGGCCCAGAGGCCCGGTGCTTCCGCGCCGATCGGGCCGACCAGCGGGCGCCGGTCGCCCGAAGCGCAGCGGATGCCAACCCAGCTGCGGACCTTGCCGTGCGCGAACGATGGAGCCAGTGCAGCGACCGACGCCGGGTGCAGCCGCGCAAGGCGCTCCCGGTTGGAGTCGCTGTCGGCCGCGGTCGGGGCGAGGTCCGTGCTGTCGCGATCGAAGGTCGCGCCGGCCAGCCAGATCGGGGTGCCTTCGGCATCGGGCACGCGTGCGACCAGATGGCCGTCGCCGTTCAGGGGTGTGGCGGGCAATTCGATGCCGTCGGCCATGTAGCCCCAGGCGACCTGGCCGCGCACCGGCTGCAGGGGCAGCTTGGGGGCGAAGCGGTCCGATTCGAAGCCTGCGCAAATGACCACGCGGTCGGCGTCTGTCAGCAACTCACCGGCCGGGTCGAACAATTGCCAGCTGTTCGCACGGCGCTCCAAGCGTGCCACCTGGCATCCGCCGCGAAACTCAACGCCCGGCTGGCGCAGCCATGCGGCGATCAGCCGGTGCGGCCGCACCCAGGCGGCGCGTGCGTGCCAGAGGGCGGGCACATCGACCGGCAGGCCAACCGCCGCCAACTGCGCCCCATTCGCGGGCCACGATTCGTTGGGCCCGTCGTCGTTCCAGCCGGCCGGAACGCGCACATCGCCGTCGGGCCGGCGCTCCAGCACGCCGCTGGCGCGCCAGTCGCGGCCTTCTTCGAGCAGCCGCGTCAGCTCGATCCACGTGGCGCGGATGCCGGCACGCGTGAGGCGCGAGAGCAGGGAGTCGTCAGGCGACACGTGCGGCGCCAGCATGCCCACGGGCAGCCCCGAAGCGCCTGATGCGGGCCGCTCGGCGGCATCCAGCACCGTGACCTGCCAGCCGCGCCGCGCCAGGCTGGCCGCCACGGCCGCGCCCGCAAGCCCGGCACCAATGACGGCGCAATGGCCTGGCGTGCCGATTCGCTCGGGCATGGGGCCGCGGCGGCGCACCGTCCAGGCGGGCGCGAACACGCCGTGCAGGCAATCGCGCTTGGGCGGCAGGCCCTGGCGCTTCTCGACCGTGAACCCGAACTGCAGGAGCGCATCACGCACCGCCCGTGCGATGGTCCAGGTGGCGATGCGCGTGCCCTGCCGCGCGAAGCGAGACACCGCTTTGAGCGTGTCTTGCGACCACATTGCAGGGTTCTGCTGCGGGCTGAAGCCGTCCAGAAAGATGCTGTCGGCCTCGAAGCGCTGAGCGCGCAGCATCGGCTGCACGTCGCCGATGCAGAGGGTGAGCAGCACGCGGCCCTCATCGAACGCCAGCCGGTGAAAGCCGGGCAGCAGCCCATGCCACTGCGCAGCCAGTTCGCCGGCGAGGGACGCCAGTTCGGGATACGCGCCGGCCGCGCGCAGCAGATCGTCGGGTGAAACCGGATGGGCCTCGACCGAGACGAAGTGCAGCATGCGCGGCCGCGCCGAATCCGAGCGCCACGCCTGCCAGGTTGTCAGGAAATTGAGGCCCAGCCCGAAGCCGGTTTCGAGAATCAGCCATTGCGGCTGTCCGGCCCAGGCTTCGGGCAGGCCGCAGCCGCCCAGGAACACATGGCGCGATTGCGCCAGGGCCCCGGTTTCGGTGTGGTAGATGTCGTCGAAGCGTTCGCTTCGGGGCACGCCGTCGGCGCGCCAGGCCACCGGTTCTGCGTTCACGACGCAGCGGCGGCGATCAGCTTCCCGACGGGGGTACGTAACCCTGGGCCACGTCGGCGCCTTCGCCGAAGAAATGCTTTTCCATCTGCCGCGCCAGGTACTGGCGGGCGCGCAGGTCGGCCAGGTTCAGCCGGTTTTCATTGACCAGCATGGTCTGCTGCTTGAGCCAAGCGGCCCAGGCTTCCTTGCTGACGTTTTCCCACAGGCGCTTGCCCAGATCGCCTGGGTAGGGCGGGAAGTCGAGCCCTTCGGCCTCTTTGCCGAGCTTGATGCACTGAACCATGCGTGCCATTTCGATTGCCTTTGAACGGAAAAGTGGGGAAAGCGGGTGCTTAGTTGATTTGGCTATTTAGAACTGAAAACTTGGTTGTTCCAGTTTCTATATGTCGTATTGAGAATACGCAGCTTCATTGATATGCCTTTTTAGAGCAAGACACCATGAGCCTTCGCCGCGACTTTATCAAGCTTTCCCTGGGTGCCGGTGCGGCCGGTGCCATGGCCCTGTCGGCGTTGCCGGCGTTCACGCAGCAGGTTCCTGCCGCGGCCAAGGGTCCGGTGACGCTGCTGAACGTGTCGTACGACCCGACGCGCGAGCTCTACGTGGACTACAACCAGGCCTTCGCCAAGTACTGGAAGGCCAAGACCGGCCAGGATGTGTCGGTCAAGCAGTCGCACGGCGGCTCGGGCAAGCAGGCACGCTCGATCATCGACGGCATCGACGCCGACGTGGCCACGCTGGCGCTGGGCGGCGACATCGATGCCATCGTCAAGCATGGCGGCCTCGTCAACGCGGACTGGCAGAAGCGCCTGCCGCACAACTCGGCTCCCTATACCTCGACCATCGTGTTCCTGGTGAAGAAGGGCAACCCCAAGGGCCTGAAGGACTGGGACGACCTGATCAAGCCCGGCGTACAGGTGATCACCCCCAACCCCAAGACCTCGGGCGGCGCCCGCTGGAACTACCTGGCGGCATGGGAGTTCGCCAAGCGCAAGTACGGCAGCGACGCCAAGGCCAAGGAATACATCGGCAGCCTGTTCAAGAACGTGCCTGTGCTCGACACCGGTGCGCGCGGCTCGACCATTACCTTCGTGCAGCGCGGCGTGGGCGACGTGCTGCTGGCCTGGGAAAACGAAGCCTTCCTGGCGCTGAAGGAATTCGGCCCCGAGAAGTTCGAGATCGTCGTGCCGTCGATCTCCATCCTGGCCGAGCCCAGCGTGTCGGTGGTCGACAAGGTCGTCGACAAGAAGCGCACGCGTGCCGTGGCCGAGGAATACCTGAAATACCTTTACTCCGACGAAGGCCAGGACATCGCCGGCCGCAACTTCTACCGCCCGACGTCGGACAAGGCGAAGGCCAAGTACGACAAGCAGTTCCCCAAGCTCACGCTGGTGACCATCGACCAGGCCTTCGGTGGCTGGGCGAAAGCCGACAAGGAGCATTTCGCTGACGGCGGCTCCTTCGACCAGATCTATACGACCAGGCAGAAGTAAGAAGCCAACCCGCTGCCAAGCCGGCAGTGCAGGGCGCCGTTCGACGAGCGCCGTGGCCCGGCTCGCCCTGAATTTCCGAAGATCAAAAACGAAAGCTTCCCGTGTCCGTTCTCCTGATTGCCGGCAGTCCCTCGACCCCGTCCCGCTCTACCGCGTTGCTCGACGCGGTGGGCGAGCGCCTGGCCCAGCGCCATGCGCGGATCGAGCGGCTCGCCATCCGCGAGTTGCCGGCGCAGGCGCTGCTGCTGGCCGACTGGAACCATCCGGCCATCGTGAACGCGATTGCCAAGGTGGCCGAGGCCCGCGTTGTCGTGGTGGCCACGCCGGTCTACAAGGCGGCCTACAGCGGTGTGCTCAAGGTCTTCCTCGACCTGCTCTCGCAGAACGCGCTCAAGGGCAAGACGGTGCTGCCGCTGGCCACTGGCGGCAGCCCGCACCACATGCTCGCGCTCGACTACGCATTGCGGCCCGTGCT
The DNA here is from genome assembly GCF_000282635.1 of Variovorax sp. CF313. Lineage (GTDB taxonomy): Bacteria > Pseudomonadota > Gammaproteobacteria > Burkholderiales > Burkholderiaceae_C > Variovorax. Next base: position 47,541 of record NZ_AKIW01000012.1, on the reverse strand, counting down.
GCAGTCGCTGGCGGCGCGTCACATCCTGCCGGGCGTCTACGCCAGCGAATCGCAGATTGCGCTGACGCCAGAGAACGCCTACCAGGTGCACCCCGACCTGGCCGAACGGCTCAACGAGGCCACAGAGGTGCTGGCCACGGAAGGCCTGAAGCTGCCCGCGACCCACGGCTTCGAGCCGGTGCCGTTCTCCCGAGTGCGATGTAGCGTCTGAAAGCGCGGACTCGTCGCGAGTCCGGCTTCTCGACCTCACCCTTCATTCCCGCTGTTTTGAGAACCGCCTGCGCGCGGTGCGGGACAGCCTTTGCCCGACGTTTTGCAACACCAAGGAATCTCCGCATGAACCCCGTTGCCACCGAAGACTCCGTGCTCGACACGACGCCGCGCTCCCTCTGGCACGCGCTGGGCGATCTCGCCGTGAGCGTCGTCGTCGTCAGCGCCATCGCGCTGATCGTGAGCTTCATTGCCGCCGCCTGAGCGCGGCGCATTCCACACAAGCCTTGCCATGACACAACAGATTTCCGCTCCCCGCCGCCGCCTGATCCAGGGCGCTGCCGCCGCCATCGCGCTGCCTTCCTCGTTCGCCGCATTGGCGCAGGCGCCCGCGCGCCAGTTCCGCATCGGCCACCAGAAGGGCTATCTCACGTTGCTCAAGGGCCGCGGCACGCTCGAGAAGCGCCTGGCACCGCTCGGCGTGAGCGTGAAGTGGACCGAGTTCACGGCCGGCCCCGTGCAGCTCGAAGCACTGAACGTCGGCTCGATCGATTTCGGCGACGTGGGCGAGGCGCCGCCCATCTTCGCGCAGGCCGCCGGTGCGCCGCTGGCCTACGTGGGTGCGACGGTGCCGCGTCCGCAGGCCGAGGCGGTGCTGGTGCCCAAGGGCTCCGCCATCAAGACCGTGGCAGATCTGAAGGGCAGGAAGATCGTGCTCAACAAGGGCTCGAACGTTCACTACTTCATCGTCAAGCTGGCCGAAAAGCACGGCCTCGCATACGCGGACCTCGACCTGGTCTACCTGCCGCCGGCCGATGCGCGCGCCGCGTTCGAGAAGGGCTCGGTCGACGCATGGGTCATCTGGGATCCGTTCCTGGCCGCGGCCCAGAAGTCGCTCGACGCGCGCATCCTGGCCGACGCCACCGGTGTGGTCGGCAACCGCGGCTACTACTTCTCGTCGCTCGACTACGTCGCGAAGAACGCCGACGTGCTCGCGATCGCGATCGAGGAAGTCAACAAGGTCGACACCTGGGGCGCCGCCCACAAGGACGAACTGGCCACCGAGCTGGCCGCGCTCTGGGGCCTGCCCAAGCCGGTGGCCGACCTCGCGCAGGGCCGCACGGCCTTCGGCACCTCGCCCATCACCAAGGCCATCCTGGGCGAGCAGCAAAAAATTGCCGACACCTTCTTCGCGCTGAAGCTGATCCCCAAAAAGATCAACGTGCTCGAAGCCGCCGGCGCGGGAGTCGCGTGATGCAGATCTTCTGGTTCCTCCCCACGCACGGCGACAGCCGCTACCTCGGCACGAGCGAAGGCGCGCGCCCCGTCGACCTGGCCTACCTGCAGCAGATTGCCGGCGCGGCCGACAACCTCGGCTACGAAGGCGTGCTGATCCCGACGGGCCGTTCGTGCGAAGACCCTTGGGTCATCGCCTCCAGCCTGATCGGCTCGACGAAGAAGCTCAAGTTCCTGGTCGCGGTGCGCCCCGGCCTGCATCAGCCCAGCCTGGCCGCGCGCATGGCCGCGACCTTCGACCGGCTCTCGGGCGGGCGTGTGCTCGTGAACCTCGTGACCGGCGGCGACCAGACCGAGCTCGAAGGCGATGGTGTCTACCTCGACCATGCATCGCGCTACGAGCAGTCGGCCGAGTTCATCCGCATCTGGCGCGAGATTCTTGCGCGCAGCCACGGCGGGCAGGCCTTCGACTACGAGGGCCGGCACCTGAGCGTGAAGGGCGCGAAGCTGCTCTATCCGCCGGTGCAGAACCCTCATCCACCGGTGTGGTTCGGCGGCTCGTCGGCCGCCGCGCACGAGCTTGCGGCCGAGCAGGTCGATGCCTATCTCACATGGGGCGAACCGCCCGCGGAGGTGGCCAGGAAGATCGCCGACGTGCGCAACCGTGCCGCGCGCAAAGGGCGGACGGTGGAGTTCGGCATTCGCCTGCACGTGATCGTGCGCGAGACCGAAGACGCCGCATGGAAGGCTGCCGAGGAACTGATCAGCCGCGTCGACGACGAGACGGTCATTCGCGCCCAGGCCGCCTTTGCGCGCATGGACTCCGAAGGCCAGCGCCGCATGGCCGCGCTGCATGCGGGCGGCGCCAGGCGCTCGCGTGCAGAACTGGAGATTTCGCCCAACCTCTGGGCCGGCGTGGGCCTCGTGCGCGGTGGCGCCGGCACCGCGCTGGTGGGCGACCCGAAGACCGTCGCGGCGCGCATCGAGGAGTACGCAGCGCTCGGCCTCGACAAGTTCATTCTCTCGGGCTATCCGCACCTCGAAGAGGCTTACCGCTTCGCCGAGCTGGTGTTCCCGCTGCTCTCGCGCAAGGCGAAGACGCAGCTGGCCGGCGGCTCGCTGAGCGGCCCGTTCGGCGAAGTCGTTGCCAATCTCGACGCGCCCTCGCGCCTCGCTTCCCAAAGCTAGAAATGACGCACATCCCCAGTCTTCGCGCACTTCGTGT
>NZ_AKIW01000012.1:0-44839 GCF_000282635.1 Variovorax sp. CF313 | reverse complement strand
CCAGCGGCCCGGCAAAGCCGGCTCCGCGGTGTTTCTTGAAAAGAGGGAATCACATGACCGAACAAGTTCAGGAGCTGCCGGCCGTGGCGCCGGTGGAAAACACCGGCAGCACGCTCGCAGGGTTCGCCGTCAACGTCGCGAAGCGGTTGGTGCCGTGGCTCGTGCCCGTCGGGCTCATCGTGTTCTGGCAGATCGCGTCGTCGCTGGGCTGGCTCAGCACCCGCGTGCTGCCGGCGCCGGTCGACGTGGTCAAGGCCGCATGGACGCTCACGGCCTCGGGCGAGCTGTGGACACACGTGAAGGTCAGCGCGGGCCGCGCGCTGGCGGGGCTCGCCATCGGCGGCGGGGCAGGGCTCGCGCTGGGCCTGCTGACGGGCTCGGTGAAGTTCGCCGAGACGCTGCTCGACTCCACCATCCAGATGGTGCGCAACATTCCGGCGCTCGCGCTGATCCCGCTGGTGATCCTGTGGTTCGGCATCGACGAATCGGCCAAGCTGTTCCTGATCTCGGTGTCGGTGTTCTTCCCGATCTATCTCAACACCTTCCACGGCATCCGCAACGTCGATCCGCAGCTGATCGAGATGGGCCGCACCTATGGCCTGTCGCGATGGCAGCTGTACCGCGAGGTGATCCTGCCGGGGGCGCTGTCGTCGATCCTGGTGGGCCTGCGCTTCTCGCTCGGCCTGATGTGGGTGATCCTGATCGTGGCCGAGACCATCTCGGCGCAGGCTGGTATCGGCTACCTCACGATGAACGCCCGCGAGTTTCTGCAGACCGACATCGTGCTGGTGGGCATCCTGCTGTACGCGCTGCTCGGCAAGCTGGCCGACCTGTTCGCGCGCGGGCTGGAGCAATGGTGGCTGCGCTGGCACCCCGGCTACCAGAAGAAGGCGAAGTGAGGGCCGAGGCATGACACATTCGTCCATCATCTCCCGACGCGCGGCCATCGCCACGCTGGGCGCAATGGGGGCCAGCACGGTGCTTGCACAAGGCGTGGCCGCGCGGCCGGTCATCGTGCGGCTCGGCTACCAGAAGTCGTCGACGTTGATCGCCGTGCTCAAGGCACAGGGCGCGCTCGAGAAACAGCTCGCGCCGCTCAACGCCGCGCTGAGCTGGCACGAGTTCACCAGCGGCCTGCCGCTGCTCGAAGCGCTGAACCTCGACAACCTCGATATCAGCGCCGACGTGGCCGACACCGTGCCCGTGTTCGCACAGGCGGCAGGCGCCGACCTGACCTTCATCGCGCAGGAAGCGCCGTCGCCCGCCGCGCAGGCCATCGTCGTGCGTGAAGATTCGCCGCTCAAGATCGTGGCCGACCTGAAGGGCAAGAAGGTCGGTTTTGCCAAGGCGGCTGGTGCGCACTACCTGCTGATCGCCGCGCTCGACAATGCCGGTCTGTCGTTCAAGGACATCGAGCCCGCCTACCTCACGCCTGCCGACGGCCGTGCAGCCTTCGAGAAGGGCGCGATCGACGCCTGGGTGGTGTGGGATCCGTTCCTCGCCGCCGCGCAGCGCCAGTCGAAGGTGCGCGTGTTGGCCGACGGCACGGGCATCGCGTCGTACCAGCGCTACTACCTGGCGCGCACCAGATTCGCGAAGGCGCGACCCGACGTGCTGCGCGTGGTCTATGCCGAACTGGAGAAGACCGGCCGGTGGGTCAAGCAGAACCCGAAGGAGGCGGCCGCATTGCTGTCCCCGGTGTGGGGCCTCGACGCCGCGACCATCGAACAGGCCAACGCCCGCCGCAGCTACGCGGTGCGCCCGGTGGCGCCCGAGGGTCTGGTCGAACAGCAGCGTATCGCCGACGCCTTTTTCGCCGAAAAGCTGCTGCCCCGAAAGATCGATGCGCTGAATGTGGCGCTGTTCAAGCCTGGAGCCTGACCCATGAGTGCCGTTCTGAAAGACATCCAATCCCAGGCCATCGCCGGCGGCGTGCGCCTCGAAGCGCGCGGCCTGCACAAGCGCTATGGCGCGCGCGAAGTGCTGCGCAACACCCGGTTGACCATCGAGCCGGGTCAGTTCATCGCCATCGTCGGGCGCAGCGGCTGCGGCAAGAGCACGCTGCTGCGGCTCGTCGCGGGCCTGGAGGAACCGAGCTCTGGCGGGCTCTACACCGACGGCAAGGCCGTGAACGGGCTGCACGACGACACCCGCATCATGTTCCAGGAGGCGCGCCTTCTTCCCTGGCGCCGCGTGCTCGACAACGTGACGCTGGGCCTGTCGAACGATGCGAAGGCGCGCGGCAAGGAAGTGCTCGCGCAAGTCGGGTTGGCCGACCGCGAGAACGAATGGCCTGCACGCCTGTCGGGCGGGCAGCGCCAGCGAGTGGCACTGGCGCGCGCGCTGGTGCACCACCCGCGCCTGCTGCTGCTCGACGAGCCGCTGGGCGCGCTGGATGCGTTGACGCGCATCGAGATGCACCGCCTCATCGAGAACCTGTGGCAGCACCACCGCTTCACCGCGCTGCTGGTGACGCACGACGTGCAGGAAGCCGTTGCGCTGGCCGATCGCGTGATCCTGATCGAAGACGGCCGCATCGCACTCGACGAGAACATCGCGCTGGCCCGTCCGCGCTCGCAGGGCGACCCTGCCTTTGCGGCGATTGAAAAACGAATCCTCGACAGGGTGCTGCAGAAGTCCGAAGAGACCGACGCGCAAAGCACCGATGCCAGTTGGCTCACGCCCCCGGCCCATGCCCTGCGCTGGGCAATTTGATGTTCACCCCCCAGGCTTGCCCACTTCGTGTGGCCGCCAACCCCCTCGCTGGGGGCAATACCAGCGGCCCGGCAGAGCCGGTTCCGCGGTATTCCTGGATGAATTCAATCCGCCAGCTCGCTTTTTCCTTCAACTCTGAAAGGTGATCCGCATGTTGCAGAACTGGAAATTCGAAACCCTGTCGGTGCACGCCGGCTATTCGCCCGAGCCGACCACCCGCGCCGTCGCGCCGCCGATCTACCAGACGGTGGCCTACGCCTTCGACAGCGCGCAGCACGGCGCCGACCTGTTCGACCTGAAGGTGCCGGGCAACATCTACACCCGCATCAACAACCCGACGCAGGACGTGCTGGAGCAGCGCGTGGCCGCGCTGGAAGGCGGCATCGCGGCGCTCGCGCTGGCCTCGGGCCAGGCGGCCGTGACCTATGCGATCCAGACCATCGCGGAGGCGGGCGACAACATCATCAGCAGCACCGCGCTGTATGGCGGCACCTACAACCTGTTCGCCCACACGCTGCCGCAGTTCGGCATTACCACGCGTTTCGCGGACCACCGCGATCCGTCGAGTTTCGATAAGCTGTTCGACGAGAAGACCAAGGCGGTGTTCGTCGAATCGTTGGGCAACCCGGCCGGCAACGTGACCGACATCGCGGCCATCGCCGAGATCGCGCACCGCCACGGCGTGCCGCTGATCGTCGACAACACGGTGCCGTCGCCGTACCTGAGCCGACCCAACGAGCACGGCGCCGACATCGTGGTGCATTCGCTCACCAAGTACCTGGGGGGCCACGGCACCAGCATCGGCGGCGCCATCGTCGATTCGGGCAAGTTCCCGTGGGCGGAGCACAAGCAGCGCTTCAGGCGCTTGAACGAACCCGACGTGAGCTATCACGGCGTGGTCTACACCGAGGCGCTGGGCGCGGCCGCCTACATCGGCCGCGCACGCGTGGTGCTGCTGCGCAACACGGGCGCGGCCATCTCGCCGTTCAACGCCTTCCTGATCCTGCAGGGCATCGAGACGCTGGCGCTGCGCATGGACCGCATCAGCAGCAATGCACTGGCGGTGGCGCAGCACCTCAAGCAGAGCAAGGCCGTCAACTGGGTGAACTACGCGGCGCTCGAAGACCATGCCGACCATGCGCTGGCGAAGAAGTACTTCGGCGGCCGTTCCAGCGGCGTGCTGACCTTCGGCATCGGCGCCGGTCGCGAGGGCGGGGCGAAGTTCCTCGATGCGCTGAAGCTCTTCACGCGCCTCGTGAACATCGGCGACGTGCGCTCGCTGGCCACGCACCCCGCATCGACCACGCACCGGCAGTTGTCGCCCGAAGAGCTTGCCAAGGCCGGCGTCACGGAGGACACAGTTCGCCTGTCGGTCGGCATCGAGCACATCGACGACCTGATCGCCGACCTCGAACAGGCCTTGGCCGCGGCCAGGTGATCGCATCGCTCCTGTTTTACCCATCCCGATCATTCCTTCAACCTGAAAGAGAAAGAAACATCATGTCCATCCAAGCCATCAACGTGCGCAACCAGTTCAAGGGCAAGGTCCGCGAGATCATCCGCGGCGACGTCGTCTCCGAAGTCGACGTCGAGACCGCCTGGGGCATCGTCACCTCGGTCATCACCACGCGCTCGGTCGACGAGCTGCAGCTGAAGGTGGGCTCCGACGTGGTCGCGCTCGTGAAGTCGACCGAGGTTTCGATCGCGAAGCTCTGACGGACCCTCGGGCATCTGCGATGACCCGGCGCCGCTTTGGCGCCGGGTTTTTTCGTTTTCGAGGGTGTGTGCTTGCAGCGATCTGCGGGGCATGGCGGCGTTGGTTGCAGCTGCAACAGGCGCCCTGGTCCACGCGGCTGACAAGCGGTATCCGCTTGATTCAGTAAAGAAGATCGAAGTCGTCGAACCCTCCAGTGGGTCTGTGTGGGAGAACAAGGATCTCCTGGATTGCTCCGATGTCGTGTTCAGGTGACGCTTCCGTGACTTTCAGAAATGGAAAGATCATCGTCATCGGAGTTGAGCCCACAGGGAGGATCAACATCTTCGAGGCGAACGCCCAACTCGAACCTGGCGGTGTTCCTGAAAGCAGAGCGTGGATCAGACCGCGCCGGCCGTGCGCGCCGCCACCGCGGGAGCCGCTGCCTGACATGCGGCTATACAACGTCTGGTTGTTAGGAACCGACTTTTCGGTTGTTTGAGCTTGCGCCCCGGGCTCCTACAGTGGTGGCCATCGCCATCAAGGCGAATCCAACGCACAACAGGAGCCGCACAGCATGTCAGTGGAAGTTGAAGAACTCGTCTTGCCCGAAGCACTGGAACAGGCGCGCGCCAAGGCCACCGAAAGCAATTTGCCTTACGCCGGCGGCGTGACGCCACCGGTGGCCTGGGAGTTGGTGCAGAAGGGCCTGGCCGTGCTGGTCGATGTGCGCTCGGGTGAAGAACGCAAGTTCGTCGGCCATGTGCGCGAGAGCCTGCACGTGGCGTGGGCCACCGGTACGGCGCTCACGCGCAACCCCCGCTTCGTGCGCGAACTCGAAGCCAGGCTTGCGAAGGACGGCGGCAAGGAGGCCGTGGTGCTGCTGTTGTGCCGCAGCGGCAAGCGGTCCGCGCTGGCGGCCGAGGCCGCTGCCAAGGCGGGTTTCACGCAGGTGTTCAACGTGCTCGAAGGCTTCGAGGGCGAGATCGATGCGCAGCAGCATCGCGGCGGCTCCGACGGTTGGCGCTTCCACGGCCTGCCGTGGGTGCAGGACTGAGCGCACCAGGCACATCTTCCAGGGAGAAACACACATGGCCCATTTCGAAGTGAGCGACATCGTGCGTGCGCTGCACAGCGTGCGCGACGAGTGGCGCGACTCGCAGCGCCGCTCGCGCGAGCCCGGCGCACGCGAGTTTCCGTCGCGCGATGCGCTTGCGCAGACCGTCGAGTCGCTGAAAGGTGCGCTCTTTCCGATGCGGCTGGGCCCGCCGGACCTGCGCCACGAGAGTGAAGACTTCTACGTCGGCCACACGCTCGATGCGGCCCTGCAGGCGCTGCTGGCGCAGGCACGGCTCGAACTCAACTACAACGCGCGCCACGAGCCGCGCCCCGCGCACGAGGTCGATGACATCGCCACCGAGGCCGTGCGCCGGTTCGCGAACGCGCTGCCCGGACTGCGCCGCCTGCTCGACAGCGACGTGCTCGCGGCCTACCAGGGCGACCCGGCCGCGCGCAGCGTCGACGAGGTGCTGCTGTGCTACCCCGGCGTGCTCGCGATGATCCACCATCGCCTTGCGCACGAACTCTACAAGCTCGGCCTGCCGCTGCTGGCACGCATCGTGGCCGAGTTGGCGCACGGGCAGACGGGCATCGACATCCACCCGGGCGCGCAGATCGACGCGGGCTTCTTCATCGACCATGGCACTGGCGTCGTGATCGGCGAGACGGCGGTCATCGGCAAGCGCGTGCGGCTGTACCAGGCCGTGACGCTCGGTGCCAAGCGTTTTCCGATCGACACCGAGGGCAACCTGCAGAAGGGGCTGCCGCGGCATCCGGTGGTGGAAGACGACGTGGTCATCTACGCGGGCGCGACCATTCTCGGCCGCGTCACGCTTGGCAAGGGCGCGGTCATCGGCGGCAACGTCTGGATCACCGACGACGTGAAACCGGGTGCGAGCATCACGCAGGCCAGCCTGCAGAACGCACCGAAGGGTGGCGCATGAAAGCATTCGTCGAAGACTTCGGCGTGACCATCCGCCAGCTGCGCGAAGGCGAGGGCTGGTCGCAGGAGGAGCTGGCCGAGCGCTCCGATCTGAACCGCTCCTACGTGGGCGAGATCGAACGCGGCCGCGTCATCCCGTCGATCGTTACCGCGCAGAAGCTGGCCACCGCGCTCGGCATCAACATGGTCGGCCTGCTCATGCGCTGCGAGCAGTTGGAACAATCGCGTCTTGCGCGAAGGATCAACTTGGCGGCTATAGCCTGTTGAGGGAAAACCCGTGGCTACCGGACACTGGCGGCCACTTTCTTCTCAACACGGAGCCTTGATTCATGAGCGCAACAGTCGGTGGTATCACCGCCCTTGGCGACAACGCCGCACGCCAGCTGGCCAATGCCACCAAGACAGTCCCCCAGCTCGAAACCATCAGCCCGCGCTGGCTGACGCACCTGCTGCAATGGGTGCCGGTGGAGGCCGGCATCTACCGCGTGAACAAGGTCAAGAATCCCGAATCGATCAAGGTCACCTGCACCTCGCGCGAAGAAGAAAACCAGCTGCCGCGCACCTTCGTCGACTACGAAGAAAGCCCGCGCGAGCACTACCTCAATGCCGTGAGCACCGTGCTCGACGTGCACACCCGCATCTCCGACCTCTACAGCAGCCCGCACGACCAGAACAAGGAGCAGCTGCGCCTCACGATCGAGACGATCAAGGAGAACCAGGAGAGCGAGCTCATCAACAACCCTGACTACGGCCTGCTGGCGCAAGTGACGGAAGAGCAGCGCATCTTCCCGCTGACCGGTGCGCCCACGCCTGATGACCTCGACGAGCTGTTGACCAAGGTGTGGAAGGAGCCGGCATTCTTCCTCACGCACCCGCTGGCCATCGCCGCTTTCGGGCGCGAAGCCACGCGCCGCGGCACGCCGCCGCCGACTGTGAGCCTGTTCGGTTCGCAGTTCATCACCTGGCGCGGCATTCCGCTGATTCCGTCGAACAAGGTGCCGGTGGCCGACGGCAAGAGCAAGATCCTGCTGCTGCGCGTGGGCGACAAGCGCCAGGGCGTGGTGGGCCTGTTCCAGCCGGGTCTGTCGGGCGAGCAGGGCCCGGGGCTGTCGGTGCGCTTCATGGGCATCAACAATCACGCGATCGCGTCTTACCTGATCTCGCTGTACTGCTCGCTCGCGGTGCTGACCACCGACGCGCTGGCCGTGCTCGACGACGTCGAGATCGGCAAGTACCACGACTATCCCGACACCTACAAGTAAGCCGCGGTGAGCAGCACTCCATCGATTCCGGGCGAGGCGCCCGACGCGCCGTTCGACCCGGCCATCCTCGCGCGCATGGCGAGCGCCATGTTCTCCGAGGTGCCGGGCGCGCAGTTTCCCGCCAACGTCGCGCCACCGGGTTCGCCGCTGGCAAGCCCTGCGGGCTTCGGGCCGAGCGTGCCGGGCACGCCGGTTCCGCAAGGGCAGATTCCGGGCGCCAACTTGCTGCCGGCATCACCCACGCAACTGCCCTCGCTCGCGAACCGCGCGCCGGCCTTGCGGCCGCATGCGGTGGCAGGCAATGGCGTGCCGGACAGCGTGCTGTCGGTGGCGCCGGCGTTCGAGCCGCGCTCGGGCGGTGCGGTGCTGGGCGTGCCGCAGCAGGCGAATGCGCCTGCCGCACCCGTTGCACGGCATGCCGGGGCCTCGCCGTTCTACTTCGTGGGCAACAGCTACGGGCATCCACCGGCCGGCGCGACCGCTGGAGTCTTGCCCCCTCTCCCTCCGGAAGAGGACTGGGGTGAGGGCCAGCGGCCGTATCAGGGGGCGGGGCAACCTTTCAGCCCAACCCTCTTCCCAGAGGGGCGAGGGAGTGAGCCGCAGTTCTATTTTGTCGATGCGGTGCGTTTGCCCAACGGCTTCGTTACGCCGGCAAAGGCTGATCCGCGCAGGCCCGATGCAGTGCCACTGGCCGGCCGCGGCCAGCACCCGCCGTTCGACGTGCACGCCGTGCGACGCGACTTCCCGATCCTGCAGGAGCGCGTGAACGGCAAGCAGATCGTGTGGTTCGACAACGCCGCCACCACGCACAAGCCGCAATCGGTCATCGACCGCATCGCGTACTTCTACGAGCACGAGAACTCGAACATCCACCGCGCAGCCCATGAGCTGGCCGCGCGCGCTACCGACGCCTACGAAGGTGCGCGCGAACGGGTGCGCCGCTTCATCAACGCACCCGAAATCGAAGAGGTGATCTTCGTGCGCGGCACCACCGAGGCCATCAACCTCGTGGCCAAGAGCTGGGGTGGGCAGCACGTGGGCGAGGGCGACGAGATCATCGTGTCGAACCTCGAACACCACGCCAACATCGTCCCTTGGCAGCAGCTCGCCGCCGCCAAGGGCGCGAAGCTGCGCGTGATCCCGGTGGACGACTCGGGCCAGGTGCTGCTCGACGAATACCGCAAGCTGCTGAACGACCGCACGAAGATCGTGGCAGTCACGCAGGTCTCGAATGCGCTGGGCACCGTGGTACCGGTGAAGGAGATCGTCGAGCTGGCGCACCGCGCGGGCGCGAAGGCGCTGGTCGACGGCGCGCAATCGGTGTCGCACATGCGCGTGGACGTGCAGGACATCGGAGCCGACTTCTTCGTGTTCTCGGGCCACAAGGTCTTCGGCCCCACCGGCATCGGCGTGATCTGGGGCAAGCGCGAGGTGCTCGAAGACATGCCGCCCTGGCAGGGCGGCGGCAACATGATTGCCGACGTGACCTTCGAGAAGACCGTGTTCCAGCCGATCCCGAACAAGTTCGAGGCCGGCACCGGCAACATTGCCGATGCCGTGGGGCTGGGCGCCGCCATCGACTATGTCAACAAAGTCGGTATCGAGAACATCGCGCGCTACGAACACGACCTGCTGCTGTACGGCATGGCGCAGCTCGGTGCGATTGCGGGTGTGCGGCTGATCGGCACGGCGGCCGACAAGGCCAGCGTGATGTCCTTCGTGCTCGACGGCTACAGCACCGAGGAGGTGGGCCACGCGCTCAACGACGAGGGCATTGCGGTGCGCACGGGGCACCACTGCGCGCAGCCGATCCTGCGGCGCTTCGGCGTCGAGACCACAGTGCGGCCGTCGCTGGCGTTCTACAACACCTTCGACGAAATCGACCGGCTGGTGGCGGTGGTACGGCGGCTGGCCGGCCAGCGGCGCACGCGGTAGCGCGGCCGGATCAGGGCTTCGATGTGAGGTGCTGCCTGAAAAAGGCGAGCACCCTGGCATTGAAGTCCGCATGGAAGGCGGAGCGGTCGAAGCCGGCGCCGTCGTTGCAGATCTCCGGCAGGGCCTTGGCCATGGCGGGCGCGCAGGGCGCCAAAAACGCGAAGTGCCCGGCGTTCGCGGCCACGTGCCAGTCCGGCGGCACGGGAAGGTTGCGGCGGATGGCTTCCACGTCGTCCGGGGTCACCCCGTCGCCGCCACGGGCAGAGGCCCAAAGCTGGACGGGCACCGCGACCTGATTCAACCCCTCGGCGTCGAAGAAGCTCAGCGGATCGACGATGACGGCGGCCTTGATGCGCGCATCGCGCACCGGAGGCGCAGGCAGCTCCTGGCGCTGGATCTGTCCGCAGAACGGAATCTTCGATGTCGGCGTGCAAAAGCGCAGGCCGAGCCTGAAGTCAGGCACCGCGCCCGTCGCCACGAGGCCGGTGAAGCCACCGCGGGAGAAGCCGAAGAAGCCGACCTGGTCGGCGGCGAGCTTCTCGCGCGCGGGCCACGCGCCGAGCATGTGGTCGGCCAGCCGCCGCATGTCGACAGGCCGCGCGGCCAGGGTCGAGAGATGGCCCCGGCGCTCGAGATCCTGGAAGTTGTCGTTCGGGTGGTTGATGGCGGCGACCACGAAGCCGGCATCGGCCAGCGCGGCCGCCGTGTCGTGGTGACCCAGGAACGAGCCACCCGAGCCGTGCGACATCAGCACCAGCGGGAGCTTCGTGCCGGCGATGGGGCAGTCTCTGGCGGCCGAAATGGCGATCAGTCCGAACGCGATCTCGCCGGGCGCCGTCTCGCAAGGTGTCCACACCGCGCCACGCAAGGCCGGCCCGTCCTTGTCGGCCGGGACTTCGATGAAGCTGAAGCCCGCCGCATGGCTCCATGCGGCAGTCAGGCAGAGCGCGGCAGCCAAGGCAAGGCGATGCAGGAACATGGCGTGCAATGCCTCAAGGGCAAGGGATGGTGGGGCACAAGTGTGCCGTCTCCCGACCCATGCGACCAGCCCGTTTTGCGTCGGGCGATGCGAGCGCGCTATGCTCTGTCGCTGTCAACAACGCAGCTTGTCTTCGCATGTCCCAGCCTCAGGTTTCCTCCCCCGGCGTTTCCAGTTCTCCAGAATCCTGCGACGTGTTCGTGATCGGCGGCGGCCCCGCCGGGTCGACGATTTCGGCGCTGCTGACGCAGCAGGGCCGCAAGGTGGTGCTGGTCGAGAAGGAACACCATCCGCGTTTTCACATCGGCGAGTCGCTGCTGCCCGCGAACGTCGAATTGTTCGACAAGCTCGGCGTGCGCGACCAGGTCGAGAAGATCGGCATGCCCAAGTTCGGCATCGAGTTCGTCTCGCCCGAGCACGAGCACCGCAGCTACGTGGACTTTGCCGAAGGGATGGACAAGTCGCTCGACTCCGCCTGGCAGGTGCGCCGTTCGGAGCTCGACGAACTGCTGTTCCGCAACGCGGCCGCGCGCGGCGCGCAGACGATCGAAGGCTGCAAGGTGCGCGACGTGGCCTTCGATGCCGACGGCGCCACGGTGCGAGCCGAGATGGACGACGGCGCGCGCCGCAGCTGGCGCGCCCGCTTCGTGGTCGATGCCACCGGCCGCGACACGCTGCTGGCCAACAAATTCCGCTGCAAGGAAAAGAACCCGGACCACAACAGCACCGCGCTGTTCGGCCACTTCACGAACGCCGAGCGGCTGGAGGGCAAGAAGGAAGGCAACATCAGCATCTGCTGGTTTCCGCACGGCTGGTTCTGGTTCATTCCGCTGGCCGACGGCACCACCAGCGTGGGCGCGGTGTGCTGGCCGTACTACCTGAAGACGCGCGACAAGCCGCTGAAGGAGTTCTTCTACGACACCATCGCGACCTGTCCGGTGCTGGTGGAACGCCTGAAGAACGCCACGCTGGTCGACGACGCAGTGCACGCCACCGGCAACTTCTCGTACTCGAGCACGCATGCCACGGGCGATCGCTACCTGTTGCTGGGCGACGCCTTCACCTTCATCGACCCGATGTTTTCCTCGGGCGTGTACCTCGCGATGCACAGCGCCTTCGACGGCGCCGAACTGGTGGCAAAGGCGCTCGATCGGCCCACCGAGCTGGCGGCCGCACGCAAGGACTTCGAGGCCATGATGCGCAAGGGCCCGAGCGAGTACTCGTGGTTCATCTACCGCGTGACCAACCCGACCATCCGCGACATGTTCATGCACCCGGGCAACCCCTTCCGCGTGAAGGAGGGGCTGATGTCGCTGCTGGCCGGCGACATCTACCGCGGCACGCCGATGCGGGGGCCGCTCGGCATGTTCAAGGTTCTGTACTATTTCATCTCGGTCACGCACATGCGGCGGACCTGGGAGGGCTGGAAGCGGCATCGCTTCAACATCCGGGACATGGGCATGTTGAAGGGGGAGACGATCCTCAAGTCGGAGTAGCCGCCAGCGCTACTGCGCGTTCAACGCCCAGTGCGGGGCTGCTGAGTACGTCGATGCCGAGGTCCGCGAGCAGGGCGGCCACGGGGGCCATCGAGGCCTGTGCCAGCACGACGACGTCAGCCCTGCCTGACGCAGCGCGGATCGAACGGGCCAGGGCCTCGATGTAGCGCGTGCCGTCGCCGGCTTCGAAATAGGGCCAGGCTTCTTCGACGAGCAATGCGTCTGGCTGCACCGTGACGCTCGCGTTCTCCGCAGCGCAGAGAATCAAGGCCTCTGTAGGCGCAAGCGTGCTTTCGAGCGCCGCCACGATCAGCACGCGCGGCCCGGCGCGCACAGCGCGGTCGGCCATGGCGCGATCGATGCGCATGGCCTTGAACGCGCCGCTCGGAGCTGTTCGTTCCGCGATGGCGCCAATGGTCGAGCAGGTGCAGACGACGACCGCAGCACCGCCGGATGCGGCTTCGCGCATGGCGTCGTGAACGCGTGTCACGAGCCCCGAGTCATCGAGGCCCACCACGCGCGCATCGGCCAGCAGGTCCTCCCGCACCGAATGCCGCACGCGCAGGGCGGGCGCGATCTCGCTCGCCAGCCGCTCGAAGGTCGGCACATGCACGTGTGCCGTGTGCAGGAACGCCAGCGCGTCGCGCATGGCCTCAGGCGCTCGCCGTGCGGGCGCGTTGCGCTTCGTAGGCCTTGAGGTGGACGTATGCGGTGCGCAGCACCGTCGGCACTAGCGAATTACTTGGCGCCGCGCGGCTCAGCAGGTCGCCGACGATGTGATCCGCCTCGACCGCCGCGCCGCGCACCATGTCCTTGTACATCGACGCCGTCATCGGCGAGCCGGCGGCCGTCATGATGGAGCGCCCGCGCTGCACGGCGGCGGGGCGGGGCGCAAAGCCGTTGTGCGCGGCGATGGCGCAGCACTCGTCGAAGATCGACAGCGCCACGTCCTGCCCGCCGGCGCTCACGATGTCGCCAATGGACGCGCGCATCAAGCTCGTGAGGCCTGCTGCCGAAGCGATGAAGACCCACTTTTCCCACATGTCCTGCGAGATGCTCTCGCTGGCCGTGGCATCGAATTTCGCACCCGCGAACTGTGCCGCGATGGCATCTACGCGGGCCGAGCGGCCGCCGGCGCGTTCGCCGTAGCTCAGCCCATGCATGTCGTTGAGGTGCAGCACGTGGCCCTCGTCGTCGAGCGTGGCCGAGATCATGCACAGGCCGCCCAGCACACGCTCGCTGCCGAAGCGTTCGGCCAGGCGGTCGAGGTGGCTCATGCCATTGAGCAGCGGAAGGATCACGGTGTCGGGGCCGACCGCCGGCGCGAAGGAGTCCATCGTCGAATCGAGGTCGTAGGCCTTGCTGCCGACCACGACCACATCGTAGGGGCCGTCGATGCCGTCGGCCAGCACGTGCCTGGGTGCGGGCAGCTGCAGGTTGCCGAAGGGACTCTGCACCACCAGCCCGGTTTTTGCGAGCTGTGCCGCACGGCGCGGGCGCAGCAGGAAGGTGACGTCTCGCCCCGCCTCCAGCAGACGGCCGCCGAAATAACCACCGAGTGCGCCGGCACCCACCACCAGAAATCTCATCGCGTGTCGCTCCTGAGCCAAAAAAAGATCGGAAGCGATGATGCCTTCGTTCGCGCGAGGCTGCTTTGCGCCGTCGCCTTCTCCAGCAGTCGCTGGCGGGCAAAGGGCCGCATCAGGCGTGCGCCTTGGGGGCGCAGTGCGAAGAAGAGGACCGGGTCACGGGAGCGTCCTGCGCCTTGATGGGGTTGGCGGAATGCGGTTCAATTCGACGCCGTACGCCCGGCACCGTATGGGCTTTTCCAGATAAGGTCTTGGGCGCTTCGCATAATCGTGTCCGTCATTCCAACCCCTCACACAAGGAGTTTCGTCCATGGCCCAGACCCGGATCGCCGTCATTGTCGGCAGCCTGCGCAAGGATTCGTACAACCACAAGCTGGCCCTCGCGCTGGCGCACCTCGCACCCGCGGACTTCACTTTCGAGAACCTGCGCATCGACGACCTGCCGCTGTACAACCAGGACGACGACGGCAACCAGGCGCCGGCGGTGAAGCGCATCAAGACCGAGATCGCGGCGGCTCAGGGCCTGCTGTTTGTCACGCCCGAATACAACCGTTCGGTGCCCGGCGTGCTGAAGAACGCCATCGACCATGCGTCGCGCCCCTATGGCCAGAGCGCATGGGCGGGCAAGCCGGCCGGCGTGCTCGGCATTTCGGTGGGTGCCATCGGCACCGCGCTGGCGCAGCAGCATCTGCGCAACATCCTGGCCTACCTCGATGTGCCCACGATGGGCACGCCCGAAGTGTTCCTGCAAGCCAAGGACGACCTGTTCGACGACAAGGGCCACATCGGCAACGAAGGCTCGAAGAAGTTCCTGCAGAGCTGGATGGACAAGTACGTGGCCTGGGTCAAGAACCACGCAGACTGATCTGATCTGCTCCGCGCAAAGCAAAAAAAGCCGCCCTGCCGGGCGGCTTTTTTCATGGTGCGGGAGCGAACTCAGGCTGCGATGGCGGCATCGCGCTGGTTCGCGGCTTCGGCCGTCGCCACCAGGATGTCGGCGCGGGCCGCGGCCAGGGCCTTGCCCCTGGCTTCGTCGCCCATCGCCACGCCCTCGGCGCGCACGAAGCGCACGTCGGTGATGCCGAAGAAGCCGAAGATCACCTTGAGGTAGCTCTCCTGGTGTTCCATTGCCTGGCCGCCTTCGCTGGTCGAGTAGATGCCGCCGCGGGTCGAGGCCACGATGACGGTCTTGCCGCCGGCCAGGCCCACGGGGCCCTTGTCGGTGTACTTGAAGGTGCGGCCGATCTGCGCGAGGCGGTCGATCCAGGCCTTCAGTTGCGTCGGGATCGAGAAGTTGTAGAAGGGCGTGCCGATGACGATCACGTCCGAGGCCAGGAACTGGCTCACGAGCTTTTCGGACAGGGCGTTTTCACGCTGTTGTGCTTCCGTGGGCTGTGCTTGCACGCCGGTCTTGATGCCCAGCGCATCGGCGCTGAAGTGCGAGGGGGTGTCGACGGCCAGGTCGAGGTATTCGACGGCGGTGTCGGGGTGGGCGGCGCGCCACGCGGTCACGACCTCGGCCGAGAGCAGGCGCGAGGTGGAGTTGGTACCGAGGATGCTGGAGTCGATGTGGAGCAGCTTCATGTCAATCAATCACTTTCTGTGTTGGCTGTCGGCGCTCAAGGTGGCCGGCGGATGGAAGAATTCTATTTTTGTATCGAGTCTTCGATAAGTGGCCAAAAATTGCCTAGATCGTCCTGTTTGCAGGACAATCGATGCCATGCAAGACCTCAACGACATGGTTTTCTTCGCCGAAGTGGCTGAGCGCGGCGGCTTCGCGGCAGCCAGCCGGGCGCTCGGCATTCCCAAATCGCGCCTGTCTCGCCGCGTGGCGGATCTGGAGGAGCGGCTCGGCGTGCAGCTGATGCAGCGCAGCACGCGGCGCCTGTCGCTCACGCCGGCCGGCGAGATCTACTTGCGGCATTCGTCCGCCATGCGCGATGCGGCGCAGGCGGCGGCCGAGGCGGTGGCGCAGGTGCAGACCGAGCCGAGCGGGCTGGTGCGGCTGAGCTGCCCCGTCACCATCGCCTACAGCGGGCTCGCCCATCTGCTGCCTCAGTTCATGGAGCGCTATCCGGCGGTGCGGGTCGACGTGCGGGTCATCAACCGACCGGTGGACCTGATCGAGGAGGGCATCGACATCGCGCTGCGCGTGCGGCCCAGCATCGAGGACAGCACGGCGCTGGTGGCCAAAGTCCTGGGCACCAGCCGTGGCGTGCTGGTAGCCAGCCCCGAGCTGATGCAGCGCCAGGGGCCGGTCCAGGCGCCGGCCGACCTGGCGCGGCTGCCGACGCTGGCGATGTCGGCCAACGGCGAGGGCCGCAGCGAATGGCGCCTCGAAGGCCCGAATGGCGAGATCCACCTGCATTCGCACACACCGCGCTACGTGGCGGACGACATCGCGACCCTGCAGGCGGCCGCGCTCGCCGGCATCGGCGCCACGCTGCTGCCCGACTACATGTGCCGCCCCGATCTCGATGCGGGCCGGCTCGTGAAGGTGTTGTGCGACTGGGGGCCGTCGACGGTCATCGCGCACATGGTGTTTCCACCGCGGCGCGCGCTGGTGCCGGCAGTGCGGCGGCTGATCGATTTCCTCGTCGAGCATATGCAGGGCGTGGAGATGCGGATGTACTGAGGGGGCCGCGGCTTGCTGTGAAAAGATGAGCGCCAAATTCCCCCGCCATGTCTTCGTTATGCGGAAAACGCCATATCCAAACAAGCAGATATTCGTTTGGCATTGAAGCAATGGTTCGCACAATCCGAAGCTCCCATCCATCCCAGGAGCGACCATGGCGACTCTGCGACTCGGCGATACAGCCCCCAATTTCACCCAGGATTCCAGCGAAGGCCCCCTCGACTTCTACCAATGGGCAGGCGATTCGTGGGTGGTGTTCTTCTCGCACCCGGCCGACTTCACGCCCGTGTGCACCACCGAACTCGGCAAGACCGCGGCGCTGTCGGGCGAGTTCGCCAAGCGCGGCGTGAAGCCCATCGCGTTGAGCGTCGATCCGGCCGACAAGCACAAGGAATGGATCGGCGACATCAACGAGACGCAGAACACCACGGTCAACTTCCCGATCATTGCGGACGCAGACCGCAAGGTGGCCGACCTGTACGACCTGATCCACCCCAACGCCTCGGCCACGGCCACGGTGCGCAGCGTCTACATCATCGACCCGAAGAAGGTCATCCGCGCGACCATCACCTACCCGGCCTCGACCGGCCGCAACTTCGACGAGATCCTGCGCGTGATCGACTCGCTGCAACTCACCGACAGCCACAAGGTGGCCACGCCCGTGAACTGGAAAGACGGCGACGATGTGGTCATCATCCCGAGCATCCAGGACCCGGCCGAACTGGCCCAGCGCTTCCCCAAGGGCTTCAAGGCCGTCAAGCCTTACCTGCGCATCACGCCGCAGCCGAACAAGTAAGAGCGGAACAGCAGGCGGTGAAAGCATCGACGCTCCTTCGTGGAACACCGCGGAACCGGCTTTGCCGGGCCGCTGGTGTTGCCCCCGGCGAGGGGGGAGGCGAAGCGACACGAAGTGCGCGAAGCCTGGGGGAGTGCTCATGAACACCCGCGTCATCATCGTGCCAGGTTGGCGCGACTCCGGGCCCGGCCACTGGCAGAGCCTGTGGCAGGAGCGCATTCCCGGCGCGGCGCGGGTGGTGCAGGACGATTGGGCCTCGCCCAAGCGCGATGCGTGGGTGTCGACGCTGGCGAAGCTGGTGCTCGACAGCCCCGGCCCGGTGGTGATCGCAGCGCACAGCCTGGGCTGCATCACCACGGCGCACCTGCCGGCCGAAGCCGCTGCCCGCATCCAGGGCGCGCTGCTGGTGGCGCCTGCGGACCCCGAACGCCGCGCCGTGCTGTCCGACTTCGCGCCCGTGCCGTACGCCGCGCTGCCGTACCGCAGCATCGTGGTGGCCAGCAGCAACGATCCGTACTGTCCGATCCGCCTGGCGGGCGCCTATTCGCGCGCCTGGGGCAGCGAGTTCGTGCGGATGCAGAATGCGGGCCACATCAACATCGATTCGGGGCACGGGGACTGGCCGCTGGGCCTTGCCTTGCTTCAGTCCTTGACCGACGAGCCCGCCGCCTGGTCGGCGGGCCGTGAATTTTCAGAAAACCTGGCAACCACATGACTTCCAGAATCAAGACCTTCGTCGCCGTGCTCGCGCTGGCGTCTTCCGCACTCGCCGGCAGCAGCGCCTTTGCCCAGGGCACCGGGCTGCTGAACGCCTCGTACGACGTGGCGCGCGAGTTCTACAAGGACTACAACGCGGCCTTCGTGGCGCACTACAAGAAGGCCACCGGCAAGGACGTGAAGATCGACCAGTCGCACGGCGGCTCCAGCGCGCAGGCCCGCGCGGTGGCCGACGGCCTCGACGCCGACGTGGTGACGATGAACACCTCCACCGACATCGACTTCCTCGCCAACGCCGGCGTGGTCGCGAAGGACTGGAACAAGAAATTCCCCGACAACGCATCGCCGACCACGTCGACCATGCTGTTCCTGGTGCGCAACGGCAACCCCAAGGGCATCAAGGACTGGGACGACCTGGTCAAGCCCGGCGTGCAGGTCGTGATCGTCAACCCCAAGACCGGCGGCAACGGCCGCTACGCCTACCTGGCCGCCTGGGGCTACATCAAGAAGAAGGGCGGCACCGACGCCCAGGCCGCCGAGTTCGTCGGCAAGCTGTTCAAGAACGTGCCGGTGCTGGCGCGCGGCGGCCGCGACGCGACCACCGCCTTCCTGCAACGCAACATCGGCGATGCGCTGATCACTTTCGAATCGGAAGTGGTGTCCATCGACCGTGAATTCGGCACCGGCAAGGTCGACTCGGTGTACCCGTCGATCAGCATCGTGGCCGAGAACCCGGTGGCCGTGGTGGAACGCACCGTCAACAAGAAGGGCACGGGCGAACTGGCCAAGGCTTACCTCGACTGGCTGTACTCCGACGAAGCGCAGGAAATCGCGGCCAAGCATGCGCTGCGCCCGCGCTCGCAGGCTGTGCTCAAGAAGTACGCATCGACCTTCAAGCCGCTGCAACTGTTCACGGTGCAAGAATTGTTCGGCAGCCTCGGCGAAGCGCAGAAGGTGCACTTCAACGACGGCGGCCAGTTCGACAAGTTGTACACCCCCGGCGGCAGGTAATGAGCGGCGCTGTTTCTTCGGCGCTCCCGTCAGCGGGAGCGCCTTTTTCTCGTGCCAACCGGGCAGGGGGCGCCAAGCGCGTGCTGCCCGGTTTCCACATCACGCTCGGCTTCTCGATTCTTTACCTCAGCCTGATCGTGCTGATCCCGCTGTCGGCGCTGGTCTTCAAGACATTCACGCTGACCTGGGAGCAGTTCTGGGTGGCCGTGACCGCGCCGCGCGTGATGGCCTCGTACCGGCTGACCTTCGGCGCCTCGCTGATCGCGGCCATCGTGAACGCGGTGTTCGGCCTGCTGGTGGCCTGGGTGCTGGTGCGCTACAAGTTCCCGGGCAAGCGCATCGTCGATGCATTGGTCGACCTGCCGTTCGCGCTGCCGACGGCCGTGGCCGGCATCTCGCTGACCGCGCTGCTCGCGGGCAATGGCTGGGTCGGGCAACTGCTCGAGCCGCACGGCATCAAGCTAGCGTTCACGCCGGCGGGCATCGTGATCGCGCTGATCTTCATCGGGCTGCCCTTCGTGGTGCGCACGGTGCAGCCGGTGCTCGAAGACACCGAGAAGGAGCTGGAAGAAGCCGCCACCTCGCTGGGCGCGACGCGCCTGCAGACCTTCACCAAGGTGATCTTTCCGTCGATCGCGCCCGCGCTGCTCACCGGCTTTGCCATGGCCTTCGCACGGGCGATCGGCGAGTACGGCTCTGTGATCTTCATCGCCGGCAACATGCCGATGATCTCGGAGATCACGCCGCTCATCATCATCGGGAAGCTGGAGCAGTACGACTATGGGGGCGCCACGGCTGTTGCGCTCGTGATGCTGGTCATTTCGTTCCTCTTGCTGCTGGTCATCAACGGCCTGCAAGCCTGGCAGCGCCGCCGCGCGGGAGCATGAGATGAGCGCCCCTTCCAAAGTCATTCGCCGCGCGCAAGCCGGCACCACCGAGTCGCCCTGGGTGCGCTGGGTTCTGATCGGCCTCGCGCTGGCATTCATGTTCCTGTTCCTCGTGCTGCCTCTCGCGGCAGTGGCGACTGAGGCCTTGCGCAAAGGCGTTGGCGCTTATCTTGAAGCACTGAAGGAGCCCGATGCCTGGAGCGCGATCCGCCTCACGCTGATCACGGCCGCCATCGCGGTGCCGATGAACCTCGTGTTCGGCGTGGCGGCGGCCTGGGCCATCGCCAAGTTCGAGTTCCGCGGCAAGGCCTTCCTCACCACGCTTGTCGACCTGCCGTTCGCGGTGTCGCCGGTGGTGGCGGGCCTGATCTATGTGCTGGTGTTCGGCGCGCAAGGCTGGCTCGGTCCGTGGCTCGCCGAGCACGACATCAAGATCATCTTCGCCGTGCCCGGCATCGTGCTGGCGACCGTGTTCGTGACCTTCCCGTTCATCGCGCGCGAGCTCGTGCCGCTGATGCAGGCGCAGGGCACCGACGAGGAGCAGGCGGCCATCGTGCTCGGCGCGACCGGCTGGCAGACCTTCTGGCGCGTGACGCTGCCCAACATCAAGTGGGGCCTGCTGTACGGCGTGATCCTGTGCAACGCGCGTGCCATGGGCGAGTTCGGTGCGGTGTCGGTGGTGTCGGGCCACATCCGCGGGCAGACCAACACCATGCCGCTGCACGTGGAAGTGCTCTACAACGAATACCAGTCGGTGGCCGCCTTCGCCGTGGCCTCGCTGCTGGCGATCCTGGCGCTGGTCACGCTGGTGATCAAGTCGGTGATCGAATGGCGCCACGAGCGCGAGATGAAAGCCATTGCCGAGCTGCCCCCGGAGCGCCCCCCTGAAGCCACCGCGGCCTGAGAGAGTGAGAGAGAAGAAATCATGAGCATCGAAATCCGCAACATCAGCAAGCAGTTCGGCGACTTCCGCGCACTGCGCGACGTGAGCCTCGACGTCGATTCGGGCGAACTGGTCGCGCTGCTCGGCCCCTCGGGCTGCGGCAAGACCACGCTGCTGCGCATCATCGCGGGGCTGGAGACGGCCGACGCGGGCAGCATTCTTTTCTCGGGCGAGGACACCACCGACGTGCACGTGCGCGAGCGGCAGGTGGGCTTCGTGTTCCAGCACTACGCGCTGTTCCGCCACATGACCGTGTTCGAGAACGTGGCCTTCGGCCTGCGCGTGAAGCCACGCAAGGAGCGCCCGAGCGACGCGCAGATCAAGGCCAAGGTGACCGAGCTGCTCAAGCTGGTGCAGCTCGACTGGCTGGCCGACCGCTATCCGTCGCAGCTCTCCGGCGGCCAGCGCCAGCGCATTGCGCTGGCCCGCGCGCTGGCGGTAGAGCCCAAGGTGCTGCTGCTCGACGAACCCTTCGGCGCACTCGACGCCAAGGTGCGCAAGGAACTGCGCCGCTGGCTGCGCCGGCTGCACGACGAGCTGCACGTCACTTCCATCTTCGTCACGCACGACCAGGAAGAGGCGCTCGAGGTGGCCGACCGCGTGGTGGTCATCAACAAGGGCCAGATCGAACAGGTCGGCTCGCCGCAGGACGTGTGGGACAAGCCCGCGAGCCCGTTCGTCTACGGCTTCCTGGGCGACGTGAACCTGTTCCATGGACGGGCCGACAACGGCCAGGTGCAGCTCGAAGGCATGCGCCTCGACTCGCCCGAGCACAGCGGCGCGCGCGACGCCAGGGCGCGCGCCTATGTGCGCCCGCATGACATCGACGTGACACGCTATGTGCCTGGCGCCTCCGGCATCGTCGCCACGCTGGCGCGCGCCATCGTGGTCGGGCCCATCGCGCGGCTGGAACTTGAACCCACCGAAACGAATCCAGATAATCCGGGCTCCGGAACCATCATCGAGGCGCAACTCCCTGCGCAACAGTTCCGGGAACTGGGCTTGAAGGAAGGCGACACCGTCGTCGCCAATCCGCGCAAGGCCAGGGTGTTCGTAGAAGAAGATTGGGTGTCTCCTTGATCGATTGGTACTTCGGCGCGCCGCGCCGCGCGTTCGCGCTGATCTGCCTGGCCTGCGTTCTCATGCTGGCCTTCGGGCTCTACCTGCAGCACGTGGTCGGGCTCGAGCCTTGTCCCATGTGCATCGTGCAGCGCTATGCGCTGGTGCTGGTGGCGCTGTTCACCGGGCTGGCCGGGGTGTTCCGCAACGTCGGCCTGCGTGTCACGGGCGGAGTGCTGGCGCTGATCGCAGCAGTTGGCGGCGCCTACACGGCGGCCTCGCAAAGCTGGCTGCAGTGGTATCCGCCCGAGGTCGTCTCCTGCGGGCGCGACCTCTACGGGATGATCGAGACCTTCCCGCTGAAGCGCGCACTGCCGATGATCTTCCGCGGCGGCGGTGACTGTTCCAAGGTCGACTGGACGCTGTTCGGCCTGACGCTGGCGAACTGGTCGTTCATTGCTTTCGTCGTTCTCTCGCTGCTGCTGGTCACGCTGCTGCTGCGTTCGCGCCGCGCGCGCTGAACCCCTCACCCCAACCCTCTCCAGGAGGGGGAGGGGACAAGACATCAGTCCTGGAACGGCGGCTTCTTTGCCAGCTTGCGCAACACCAGCGCAGGCAGCCGCAACACGAATTCGACCATCAGCCGTGCATGCATCCACGTCAGCAGCACGTTGTCGCGCCCATAGCGGAAGTGCGAGACTCCGCCTTCTTCGGCCGTCAGGTATTTCACGGGCGCATCGATGTTCACGGGCTTGACGCCGCGCCATGCCAGCCGCACGACGGCTTCGGTATCGAAGTCGAAGCGCCGCATCCACGGCTGGCGTGCCATCACGGCGATCAGGTCGGCCACCGGGTACACGCGGAATCCGTAGAGTGAATCGCCCACGCCGGCGAACAGCGTTTCCAACTGCGTCCATCCGTTCGACACGCGCCGCCCGCGTACGCGCAGCAGCGGCGCGCTGGCGTCGAACACCGGGCGCCCGAGCACCATCGTCTCGGGTCGGGTCAGCGATGCCCTCATGAATGCCGGGATCAGGTCCGCCGGATGCTGCCCGTCGGAGTCCATCGTCAGCGCATGCGTGAAGCCCGCGTCCTTCGCGGCGCGCAGTCCGTGCAGCACGGCAGAACCCTTGCCCTGGTTCTGCGGCAGCACCCACACGCGCAGGCCGGGATCGCTGGCGGCCATCTGCTGCAGCCGCTCGCCCGTGCCGTCGTCGCTGCCGTCGACCACCACCCACACGGGGTTCCATTGCGCGCGCGCCGCCGCGACTGTCGAGAACAGGCGTTCGCCGGTGTTGTAGCTGGGGATCAGGACAAGGTGGGTGCGCGAGGCGTCTGGCATTCGGGGGACGCGTCGATGGCGCGCTGCTCCATGTTTTGGCGGAAGTATTGTTCGAGCTCGGCCTGCAGCACGTCGCTGTTCTGCGTGGGCGCAAAGCGTTTGCCGAGCCGCAAAGTGAAGACGATGGGCAATGGCGGCACGCGCCACAGCGGCCAGCCTTTGCTGAGGTAGGGCGAATCGGTGTCGATGAACACTGTTTGAATGGGCGCCTGCGCGAGCTTGGCGATCAGCGTGGTGCCGGGGCGGAACGGGTTGAGCGGCGGCGTCACCGTGCGTGTGCCTTCTGGAAAGATCACCAGCTGGCCGCCGTTGCGCAGGTCGTTCACGGCCAGTCGCACCATCGTGCGCGCCGACCTGTTGCTGATGTAGCGCGCCAGCCGCGCACCCGCGCCCAGGAAGATGTTGCCCATCAGGTCGGCCTTCATGATGCAGGCGCTGCGCGGCAGGCGCGCCACCAACAGCAGTGCATCAAGCATGGTCGGGTGGTTGGCCACGAAGATCACGCCGGGCTCCTTGCGCATCGGGTCGAGGCAGGTGGCGTCGATGCGCATCATGCCGGTCACCGATGCCAGCCACCAGAACATGCGGTACGCAAAGGCGATGGTCATGCGGCCCAGAGCGCGTGCTGGCGCGGCCGGCATCACCGGGTGGATCAGCATGGCAACGAAGTTCCAGACCAACGAGATCAGGCCCAGGAACAGCAACAGCGCGTAGAGCATCAACGCGAGCGGAATCGACATGAGAAATCGCAGCACGCGAGTCATTGAATCAGTCAATCGGACGATGGGTGCCGGACAACGACCGGTCAGGCCCGCAGCTCGCCGGCCGCGACCGTGTGGGCCTCGATCTCGACCAGGAGGTCGCTGCGGCAGATGTCGGCTTCGAGGTACACCGCGTGGCGCGCCATCGGCGCGTCGGCGCCGAGCGTGTCCTCGATGATGCCGCGCACCGTCTCGGTGTCCGACGGATGCCGCACGTAGACCACGCAGTCGAGTTCGGCCAGCGAGAACTGCGCCGTGCCGCGCTCGTTGGCGGCCGCAATCACGGCCTGCAGGTTGCGCAGCGTTTCGCGCGTCTGCTCCGGCAGGTTGCCGCGGTGCACGGTCTCGTGGCCGACGATGCTCGCAGTGCCCGAGATGAAGAGCGCGATGTTCCCGTTGCCGATGTCTGCCAGCGCGGCGCGCGAGAAGGTTGGCGAGCGCGGGCCGTAGGTTTCGGGATAGCGGTAGGCCGAGACCTGCCGCGGGTTTTCGACCGGCAGCGGCGCCTGCTGGCCGGCCAGGAAACGGATCGACAGGGCGCCCTGGTGGATGCCCAGCGCGCAGGCCGCCGGTGCGCCTTCGAAAGCAGCGCGGCCGGCTTCGAGAAACGCTTCCTGCCGGCCGAGGTTGAACTGGCGGTAGCGTTCCAGCCCGCCGCCATCGGCGTTGATCTGCGGCAGGTAGTTCCAGATGCGCTGCAGGTGCGGTGTGCCGGCCTGGTCGAGCGTCTTGAAGAGATCGCGGTAGGCGCGGTGCGCGAGTTCGGCGAGGCCCTGCCTTTCTCTGGTCTCGTCGAGATCGATGGCGCCGAGCAGCCAGTGCCCGTCGGTGCGCCAGCGCGCAATGCCGGTGGTGCCCGACTCGATGCTCGGGCCGCTTGCATGCCACACGTCGGCCATGGCGCCGTTGGCAGACAGCACGCGCGCGTTGACCGTCGGCATCCAGGCCACGCCGTGCGGCGTTCCATAGCCGAGCGCCGCGAAGGGCGCCTTGCCGTCGGTGGCCAGCGCAAGGCTGGCCGGCAGAGACAAGCGCTCGACGCGCAGATGGGAAGAAGAAGTGTCGTCCTGAACTCGCACTGTCAGCTGGCCTCGGCGGGATGTTCGGGTTTGGTGGCGGTATAGGACGAGAAGACGCCGAGGCTCGCATGCCGGCGCACGTCGCAAAAGCCCGCGGTGGCCAGCGCCTGCATCACCCGCTCGGGGGGAATGCAGGCCTCGATCGTGTCCCAGTAGTAACGCCACAGTTCGGAAGTGTTGCGCTGGCGGCCGACCACGCGGGCGATCAGCGGCACGACGGCACGCATGTAGCCCTTGAGCAGCGCCGTGGCGACGCGGCCTTCGGGCTTGGTGATTTCGAGCACCGCCACGCGCCCGCCGGGGCGCAGCACGCGGTGGAATTCGCCGAAGGCCGCCGCCACGTCGCTGATGTGGCGCATGGCGTAGCCCATGCTCACGAAGTCGCAGCTGGCGTCGGGCCGGGGCAGGGCTTCGGCCACGCCGCGCTCCAGCTCGACGCCGGGCAGCTTGACCTGGCCCATCATGCCGGCGCTGGGATCGACGCCCACGAGGTGGCCCATGGAGCCAATGAGCTTGAGCGCCTCCCGGGCCACGAGCCCGGTGCCGATGCCCACGTCCAGCACCTGCATGCCTGCCGAGAGTCCGGCCTGCTGCAGTGCCGCACGGCGGTACGACGGACCGGTGCCGAAGGCCAGCACGCTCTCGATGCGGTCGTAGTCCGCCGCCGTGCTGTCGAAGATGCGCAGCAGGAACGCCTGATGCTCGGCCTCGGTCTTGTAGTACAGCGGCAAAGGAGCGTGCGGCGGCAGGATGTCGGGATTCCCGGGCCCGACGGAAGGCGATGGCGTCATCGAACGATTATCACCAAAAGCCCTACCCCGAATTCCCGGCCCGCGGCGGGCGTTGTGTGCACCGGACAGTAAACTCGGAGCTTGCTTTGAAAACACAAGACAGCGAGATAGAAAGCCATGGCCGGACATAGCAAGTGGGCGAACATTCAGCACCGGAAGGGCCGCCAGGACGAGAAGCGGGGCAAGCTCTGGACCCGCGCCATTCGCGAAATCACGGTGGCCGCCCGCGCCGGCGGCGCCGACCTGGGCTCCAACCCCCGGCTGCGGCTGGCGGTGGAAAAGGCCAAGGCGGTGAACCTGCCGATCGACACCATCAAGCGCAACATCGACAAGGCCACGGGCAATCTCGAAGGCGTGAATTACGAAGAAATTCGTTACGAAGGGTACGGCATCGGCGGTGCGGCGATCATCGTCGACACCATGACCGACAACCGCGTGCGCACCGTGGCCGAAGTGCGCCACGCCTTCTCCAAGCACGGCGGCAACATGGGCACCGAAGGCTCGGTGGCCTTCCAGTTCAAGCACTGCGGCCAGTTCGTCTTTGCGCCGGGCACCAGTGAAGACAAGGTGATGGAAGTGGCGCTCGAGGCGGGCGCCGAGGACGTGGTTACCGACGACGACGGCGCCATCGAGGTAATCACCGCCGTGGCTGACTTCGAAGCAGTGAAGAACGCGCTCGAAGCCGCGGGCCTGAAGCCCGACGCGGCTGAAGTCACCATGCGCGCCGAGAACACCGTGGACGTGACCGGCGAGGACGCCGCAAGAATGCAGAAATTGCTCGACGTGCTCGAGGACCTGGACGACGTGCAGGACGTTTATCACAACGCCTCGCTGTCGGAATGAATGACTGTTTGTTTGTTGAATCACTGCGAGAAATGAAGGCCCGCGAATGAAGGTACTGGTAATTGGGGGCGGGGGCCGTGAACACGCTCTGGCATGGCGCCTGGCGCAAGCTGCCCGGGTGAGCCGCGTGTACGTGGCGCCGGGCAACGGCGGCACTGCGGGCGACGAACGCTACGACTGCATCGACATCACCGAGCCTGCCGCATTGCGCGAGTGGGCCATCAAGGAAAAGATCGCGCTGACCGTGGTCGGCCCGGAGGGGCCGCTCGCCGCGGGCGTGGTCGACGAGTTCCGTGCGCACGGCCTGCGCATCTTCGGCCCGACGCAGGCGGCCGCGCAGCTCGAAAGCTCGAAGGCGTTCTCCAAGGCGTTCATGCAGCGCCACAAAATACCGACGGCCGAATACGAGGCCTTCACCGACGCCGCCGCGGCACATGCGTACATCGATGCCAAGGGTGCGCCCATCGTCGTCAAGGCCGACGGCCTGGCGGCAGGCAAGGGCGTGGTGGTGGCCATGACCGCGCAGGAAGCGCACGAGGCCGTCGACTTCATGCTGGTGGACAACAAGTTCGGTGTGTCGCACAACGAAGGCGGCGCGCGCGTCGTCATCGAAGAATTCCTGCAGGGAGAGGAAGCCAGCTTCATCGTACTGTGCGACGGCAAGAACGTGACCGCGCTGGCCACCAGCCAGGACCACAAGCGCCTGCTCGACAATGACGAAGGCCCCAACACCGGCGGCATGGGCGCGTACTCGCCCGCGCCGGTGGTCACGGCCGAGGTGCATGCGCGTGCCATGCGCGAAATCATCCTGCCGACCATCCGCGGCATGGAAAAAGACGGCATTCCGTTCACCGGCTTCCTCTATGCCGGCCTGATGATCGACGCCGCAGGCCATCCGAAGACACTCGAATTCAACTGCCGCATGGGCGACCCCGAGACGCAGCCGATCATGATGCGTCTCAAGTCCGACCTCTTCGAAGTGTTCTGGCATGCCACCGACGGCACGCTCGACCAGGTCGAGCTCCAATGGGACCGGCGCGTGGCCCTGGGCGTGGTGATGGCCGCGCACGGCTACCCGCTGTCGCCGCGCAAGGGCGACCGCATCACCGGCATTCCGGCCGAGGCGCCCGACGCCGTGGTGTTCCACGCCGGCACGACGCTGCAGGACGGCGAGCTCAAGACCAGCGGCGGCCGCGTGCTCTGCGTGACCGTGCTGGCCGACAGCGTGAAGCAGGCGCAGCAACGGGCCTATGAGGTTGCGGCGCGCGTCAGCTTCGACGGCGCGCAATACCGCAAGGACATCGGATTCCGCGCGGTTCATGCGCGCAACCCTCACGGCGCCTGATGCTGCAAACCAATCCGGCAGCGGTCGGCGAATATCTTCGCGGGCTGCAGCAGTCGATCATCGCGGCGCTCGAGAAGGCCGATGGCGGTGCATGTGTGCGCGACGCCTGGCAGAAGGCTGCGGATGAGCCGCTGAGCGGCCACGGGCTGACCTGCATCCTCGAAGGCGGCGAACTCTTCGAGCGCGCGGGCTGCGGCTTCTCGCAGGTGCGCGGAGCGAAGCTGCCACCCTCGGCCACGCAGAACCGGCCCGAGTTGGCGGGCGCGCCTTTCGAGGCGATGGGTGTGTCGCTGGTGTTCCACCCGCGCAACCCCTACGTGCCCATCGTTCACATGAACGTGCGCATGCTGGCTGCCCTGCCCGAAGGCGGCGAGCCGGTCTGCTGGTTCGGCGGCGGCATGGACCTCACGCCTTGCTACGGTTTCGAGGAAGACGCGGTTCACTTCCACGCCGCGTGCCGCGATGCGCTTGCGCCCTTCGGCGACGACAAGTACCCGCGCTTCAAGACGTGGTGCGACGAGTATTTCTTCCTGAAGCACCGCAACGAGCAGCGCGGCATCGGCGGCATCTTCTTCGACGATTTTTCCGAGGGCGGTTTCGAGAACGGCTTCGCGCTGATCCGTTCGGTGGGCAACGGTTTCCTGCCGGCCTACCTGCCCATCGTGGAGCGCCGCCGCGCCACGCCCTACACCGAGCGCGAGCGCAACTTCCAGCTCTACCGGCGCGGCCGGTACGTGGAGTTCAACCTCGTGTGGGACCGCGGTACGCACTTCGGCCTCCAGTCGGGCGGACGCACCGAATCGATCCTGCTCTCGATGCCGCCGCTGGCAAGCTGGGCCTACCGGCAGCAGCCCGAACCGGGCAGCCCCGAAGCCGCGCTGTACAGCGACTTCATCGTGCGGCGCGACTGGTTGTGAACCCTTCCGGCAAAGCTCCCCGCATCGGCGTTTTCGGTGGCGCGTTCGACCCGCCGCACAACGCCCATGTGGCGCTTGCCGAAGCCGCGCTGGCTCAACTGGACCTTGCCGAACTGCACGTCATTCCCACCGGGCAGGCCTGGCACAAGAGCAGGGCGCTGACGCCGAAGGAAGACCGCCTCGCGATGACGCGCCTGGCCTTCTCCGGCCTGAAGGGCACCGTCGTCGTCGACAGCCGCGAAGTGCTGCGCGACGGCCCGACCTACACCCTCGACACGCTGAACGAACTGCAGCGGGAGCAGCCCGGCGCACAGCTGGTCCTGATCATGGGCGCCGACCAGGCGAGCGCATTGCCGACCTGGCACGGCTGGCAGGATATACTCGGCATTGCTATTGTTTCTGTAGCGTATCGCGCATTATCGACGGGCGACACTGCTCGTTTTGATCCGAAAATGCTGCCCGGCCTTCCGGCTGGCGCTCGTTTCGAGGCGCTCGAACTGCCACCCTTGGACACCAGTGCCACCGAGATCCGGCGGTGCGCGGCGCTTGGCGTGGACATTTCCTCGCTGGTTCCGCCCACGGTTGCACGCTATATTGACCAACACCACCTCTACCGCTCTGCCTGATGACCACTGAAGCCGCCGCCAAGAAAGACACCCAGAAACTCCAGCGAGCCATCATCGATGGTCTCGAAGACGTCAAGGCGCAGGACATCCAGGTATTCGACACAGAACATCTTTCGCCGCTGTTCGAGCGCGTGATCGTCGCGTCGGGCACCTCCAATCGCCAGACCAAGGCGCTGGCCGCCAGCGTGCGCGATGCGGTGCGCGAAGCCGGTTTCGGCAAGCCGCGCATCGAGGGCGAGGACAACGGCGAGTGGATCATCGTGGACTGCGGCGCGGCCGTGGCGCACATCATGCAGCCCGCCATCCGCCAGTACTACCACCTCGAAGAGATCTGGGGCGACAAGCCGGTGCGCGCCAAGCTCGGCGGCGCCAAGCCTGCCATGGCGACCAGCTCGTCGGTCAAGGACGAACCCGAAGGCAAGAAGAAGGCCGCCGGCAAGGAGCCCACGCTGCGCCGTTCGAGCGCCTCCAAGACCGCGATCCGCGCAGCCGAGCAGGAAGCCAAGGTCGCTAAGGCCCCGGCCAGGAAAACGGCTGCGAAGAAGGTGCCTGCGAAGAAGGTGCCTGCCAAGAAGGCAACCACCGCGCGCGTGCCGGTCAAGGTCGTCGGCAAGCCCGCCGCCAAGAAGCCCGCTGCGAAGAAGGCGGCGGCAGCCAAGAAGGCGCCAGCCCGCCGCGCATGAAGCTGCTGGTGGTCGCCGTCGGGCAACGCATGCCCGATTGGGCTCAGACTGCCTGGGATGACTACGCCAAGCGCTTCCCGCCCGAGCTCAAGCTCGAGCTGCGCGCCGTCAAGACCGAGCCGCGCGGCTCCAAGTCGCTGGAAACGCTGTATGCCGCCGAGCGCGAACGCATCGAGGGCGCCATTGCCAAAAGCTCGGCGCGCGCCATGCGCATCGTCGCGCTCGACGAACGCGGCACGGCACTGACCACCAAGGCGCTTGCTGCACGGCTGCAGGCCTGGCAGGGCGAGGGCGATGACGTGGCCCTGGTCATCGGCGGGCCCGACGGCCTCGACCCGGCCTTCAAGGCTGCAGCCCACGAGCGCATCCGGCTGTCCGACCTGACGCTGCCGCACGCGATGGCGCGGGTGCTGCTGGTCGAGCAGTTGTATCGGGCGTGGTCGGTCAACGCAGGTCATCCCTACCACCGCGAATGACCAGCACCGACGGGCGGGCCGCGCGGCTCGATGCCTCATCGGTGGCCTTGCAGTCCTTCACTTTCTTTTCGGACCCGGGCGGCCGCCGCTCGGCCCTTCAGGAGCACTGAGCCTTGTCGGATTTCATCTACCTCGCTTCACAAAGCCCCCGCCGCGCCCAACTGCTCGGCCAGCTCGGCGTTCGCCATGCATTGCTGCTGGCCGATGCCGGCGAAGACGCCGAATCGCTCGAAGCCGTGCTGCCCAATGAGGCCCCGGCGACTTACGTGCAGCGCGTCACGGCGCTGAAGCTCGATGCCGCCGTGGCCCGGCTCCGGAGCCGCGGACTGGCCGAGGCGCCGGTGCTCTGCGCGGACACCACGGTTACGCTCGGCCGCGCCATCCTCGGCAAGCCCGAGGACGAGAAGGATGCCGCGCGCATGTTGCGGATGCTGTCAGGAAGCACGCATCGCGTGCTGACGGCCGTGGCGCTGCAGCACGGCACGCAGCGCCATGCGGCGCTCAGCGTGTCGCGCGTGCGCTTCGCCGACATCACCGATGCGCAGATCGCCCGCTACGCCGACAGCGGCGAGCCGCTCGGCAAGGCCGGGGCCTATGCCATCCAGGGTGCGGCGGCCGCGTTCATCGAGCACATCAGCGGGTCCTATTCGGGCATCATGGGCCTCCCCATGTTCGAGACCGCGCAGCTGCTTCGAAACGCCGGTTTCAATACCTGAGAATTCCATGCAAGACATCCTGATCAACTGGTCTCCGCAGGAGACCCGTGTGGCGCTGGTCGAGCACGGCGCGGTGCAAGAGCTGCACGTCGAGCGCACGCTCGAGCGCGGACTCGTCGGCAACATCTACCTCGGCAAGGTGTCGCGCGTGCTGCCGGGCATGCAGTCGGCCTTCATCGACATCGGCCTGGAGCGCACTGCCTTCCTGCACGTGGCCGACATCGTCTCGCCGTTCACGCCGGGCTCGCGGCCCAGCGCACCGGCGCCCGAGCGCGACCATCGCAACGGCGGCCCGATGGTGCCGATCGAGAAGCAGGTGTTCGAAGGCCAGTCGCTGCTGGTGCAGGTCATCAAGGACCCCATCGGCACCAAGGGCGCGCGGCTGTCGACGCAGATCAGCATTGCCGGTCGGCTGCTGGTGTTCCTGCCGCAGGACAACCACATCGGCGTTTCGCAGAAGATTCCGTCGGACCAGCGCGAGTCGCTGCGCAACCGCATGCTCGCGCTGATCGAGGCGGCCGCGGCTGCCGACAGCGGCGGCGTCGTGCCCGTCAACACGGGCGGCTTCATCCTGCGCACCAACGGCGAAGATTCCAGCGACCCCGAACTGGCCGAAGACATCGCCTACCTGCGCAAGACCTGGTCGCGCATCCGCGAGGCATCGATGCGCATGCCGCCGATGTCGCTGCTGCACCAGGACCTGAGCCTGCTGCAGCGCGTGCTGCGCGACATGACCAGCGAGGACACGCAGACCATCCGCATCGATTCGCGCGAGCAGTTCGAGGTGCTGTTGAAGTTCGGCCTCGAGTTCATGCCCAAGGCGGCCGGCAAGCTGCAGCACTACAGGGGCGAGCGGCCGATCTTCGATCTGTATTCGGTCGACGAGGAAATCGCGAAGGCGCTGGGCCGGCGCGTCGAGCTCAAGTCGGGTGGCTACCTGGTGGTCGACCAGACCGAGGCGCTGACTACGGTGGACGTGAACACCGGCGGCTTCGTCGGCGCGCGCAACTTCGACGACACCATCTTCAAGACGAACCTCGAGGCGGCACAGGCCATCGCACGGCAGCTGCGGCTGCGCAACCTGGGCGGGATCATCATCGTCGACTTCATCGACATGGGCCGCGACGACCACCGCGAGCAAGTGCTGGCGGAATTCCGCAAGCAGCTTGCGCGCGACCGAGTGAAGACCACGGCCGGCGGTTTCTCGCAGCTCGGACTGGTCGAGATGACACGCAAGCGCACCCGCGAATCGCTGGCGCACATGCTGTGCGAGCCCTGCGTGGCCTGTGGCGGGCAGGGCATCGTGAAGACCGCACGCAGCGTGGCCTACGACGTGATGCGCGAAATCCTGCGCGAAGCGCGGCAGTTCACGCCGCGCGAGTTCCGCATCGTGTCGTCGCCGCAGGTGATCGAGCTGTTCCTCGATGAGGAAAGCCAGCACCTGGCGGGGCTGAGCGACTTCATCGGCAAGCCGATTTCGCTGCAGTCCGAGCCCGCGATCGGGCAGGGGCAGTACGACATCGTGCTGCTTTAGAGCGTCGGATCCTGCCCCGGCGTGGCGCTGCGCACGGCCAGTGTCTGCAGCCGCGCATAGAGCCCGTCCAGCGCCATGAGCTGTGCGTGACTGCCTTGCTCCGCGATGCGGCCTTGCTCCATCACGATGATCCGGTCGGCGTGCTGGATGGTCGAGAGGCGGTGGGCCACGATCAGCGTCGTGCGGTTCTGCATCAGGCGCTGCAGGGCGTCCTGAACCAGCCGCTCGGACTCGGTGTCGAGGGCCGAGGTGGCTTCGTCGAGCAGCAGCACGGGGGCGTTCTTGTACAGCGCGCGGGCAATGGCGAGGCGCTGGCGCTGGCCGCCCGACAGCTGTGTGGCGTTGTGGCCGAGCACCGTGTCCATGCCCTGGGGCAGGCTTTCGACGTGCGCACTGAGGTTGGCCGCCGCGATGCACTGCAGCACGCGCTCGCGGTCGATCTCTGCGCCCAGCGCCACGTTGGCGGCCAGCGTCTCGTTGAGCATCACGACGTCCTGACTCACCATGGCGAACTGGGCGCGCAGGCTCTTCAGTTGCCATTCGCTGGTGTCGTGCCCATCGAGCAGCACCTGGCCGCCGCTGGGCTGCACGAAGCGGGGCAGCAGATTGACCAGCGTGGTCTTGCCCGAACCCGAGGGGCCGACGAATGCGACCACCTGGCCGGGCTCGATGGTCAGGCTCACGCCGTCGAGCGCGCGTTGTTCGTCTTCGCCTCGGTAGCTGACCTGCACGTTGCGCAGCTCGATGTGTCCTTCCGCATGTTCGACCTGGAACGTGCCCTGCGACTCCGATGCCACGTCGTCGATCAGGACCAGCCCGCGCTCCAGTGCGGCGAGGCCGCGCGTGATCGGGCCGGCCACTTCGGCGAGGCGCCGGATCGGCGCAATCAGCATCAGCATGGCCGTGATGTAGGCAACGAAGCCGCCCACCGTGAAGCCCTGCTTGCCGCTTTGCCAGAGCGCGATCATCACCACCACCGACAGCGCGAGAGACGCCATCATCTGCGTGAGCGGCGTGGTGGCCGCCTGCGCGATGGTCGACTTCACGGCCAGACGGTTCAGGCGCTGGCTCAGCTGTTCGAAGCGGCGGCCCTGCGCGCCTTCCGCGCCGTGCAGGCGCACCACGCGGTGGGCGAGCACGTTCTCCTCGACCACGTAGGCCAGTTCGTCGGTGGCCTGCTGGCCTTGCTGGGTGAGGCGGTACAGCCGCTTGGAGAACACCTTCATGATCCAAGAGATGCTGGGCACGAGGAATGCGACGATCAGGGTGAGCTTCCAGTTCAGGTAAACCAGATAGCCGAGCAGCGCGATGAGCGTGAAGCCGTCGCGCGAAAGGCCGAGCAGCGCCTGCACCAGCAGCATTGCGCCGGTCTGCACTTCGTAGACCACCGTGTTCGACAGGGTGCTGGCCGATTGGCGCGCGAACAGCGCGAGTTCGGCGCCGAGCAGGTGCTCGAACAGCACCCGTCGCAGCTTCTGCATGCCTTCGTTGGCGATGCGCGACAGGGCGTACTGGGAGATGAACTGGGCGATGCCGCGCACCGCGAACAGCAGCAGCACGGCGGCAGGCACGAACCACAGGGGCATTTCGCCGCGCGTGAAGCCGCGATCGAGCAGTGGCTTCAACAGCGCGGCCATCAGCGGCTCGGTGATTGCAGCCAGCATCGCCCCGCTCAGTCCGAGGGCCCACCATTGGCGCGAACCGCCAAACCAGGTCATGAGTCGCGCCAGACGGCGCATCAGGGGAGGGCGGGCGTTCTCGCCGCCGGGGGATGCTTGCATGGCGGCGGATTCTACGGGGGGCCTCGTTCAGCGCTTGCCGCGGTTGCTTCTGTAGGACCGCGCCGCTCGATAAACGTTTTGTGACGGCCGCCCCAAGCCAGTGTGTAACATGTGGCCCGACAAAGCCGGGGAGAACTTTTTACCCGGAAACCTCTCCGAATCGCATGAACAAGCCGTTGCCAACTCCAATTCCAACTCCTTCTTCATCACTTTTTGCACGCCGCACTCTCATTGCGGCCCTCGCTGCCACCCCCATGATTCCTGCACTGGCCCAGTTCCGGGTCGAGGTGTCGGGCGTCGGGCTCACGCAGTTGCCGATCGCGCTCGTTCCTTTCAAGGGCCAGGAAGGCTCGCCCCAGAAGATCTCGGACATCGTCCAGGCCGACCTGGAACGCAGCGGCCAGTTCCGCGGCGTGGATGCCTCGGGCCAGGCGCTGGACGAAGCCTCCCGTCCCGACCTGTCGCTGTGGCGCCAGCGCACCGCCGACTCGCTCGTGGTGGGCAGCGTCACCCGGCTGGGCGACGGCCGCTTCGACGTGAAGTTCCGCCTGTGGGATGTGGTGAAGGGGCAGGATCTCGGTGGCCAGAGCTACACCGTGCCGCAAGGCGACCTGCGCCTTGCCTCGCACCGCATTGCCGACTACGTCTACGAGAAGCTGACCGGCGAAAAGGGCATCTTCTCGACCCGCATCGCTTACGTCACCAAGGGTGGCAGCCGCTACTCGCTGTGGGTGGCCGATGCCGACGGCGAGAACGCACAAGCCGCGCTCGCCAGCCCCGAACCCATCATCTCGCCCTGCTGGTCCTCCAATGGCCAGCAGCTGGCATACGTGTCCTTCGAATCGCGCAAGCCGGTCGTGTACGTGCACAACGTGGCCAGCGGCCAGCGCCGGCTGCTTGCGAACTTCAAGGGTTCCAACAGCGCACCGGCCTGGGCGCCCGACGGCAATTCGCTCGCCGTCACGCTCAGCCGCGACGGCGGCTCGCAGCTGTTCTCCATCCCGGCCGGCGGCGGCGAACCGCGTCGCCTGACGCAAAGCGCAAGCATCGACACCGAGCCTGTGTACTCGGCCGACGGCGGCACCATCTATTTCGTGAGCGATCGCGGCGGTGCGCCCCAGATCTACAAGATGAGCGCCAGCGGCGGCAACCCGACGCGGGTGACCTTCAGCGGCACCTACAACATCTCTCCGTCTGTCAGCGGCGATGGCCGGTGGTTGGCCTACATCTCTCGCGTGGGCGGTGCCTTCAAACTCCATGTGATGGAGTTGGCAACCGGCAACGTCAGCGCGATCACCGACACCTCCGCGGACGAAAGTCCAAGCTTTGCCCCGAACAGCAAGCTGATCGTCTACGCAACGCACCTGCAAGGCCGCGAAGCGCTCATGACGACCACGCTCGATGGAAAAATAAAGGCACGGCTTGCGGGACAGGCGGGAGACATCAGGGAACCGGACTGGGGTCCGTTTCAAAAGCAATGACCAAGGTTTATTTGAGGAGTTTGAAAAAATGTTGAAACGTACGATTTATTCGCTGGCCATCGTGGCTCTCATCGCCGGTTGCTCGTCGGGCACCAAGCTCACCGACACGCCCGTGACCGACGGGCGCGGCACCGCGGGCCAGCAGGGCGGCGGCGCCAGCACCGTGACGCCAGTCAATGCCGATCAGAACGCCGGCACCGCGCAGGGTCCGGTTGGCGTGGCGCGCATCGTCTATTTCGACTATGACAGCTACACCGTCAAGCCCGAATTCCAGTCGCTGATCGACGGCCACGCCAGGTTCCTCAAGGCCAATCCGCAGCGCCGCGTCTCGATCGAAGGCCACACCGACGAACGTGGCGGGCGTGAATACAACCTGGCGCTCGGCCAGAAGCGTGCCGAAGCCGTCCGCCGCGCGCTGACCCTGCTGGGCGTGAGCGATGGCCAGATCGAGGCCGTGAGCTTCGGCAAGGAAAAGCCTGCCGTCCCGGGCTCGGGTGAGGAAGTATGGGCACAGAACCGCCGCGCCGAACTCCGCTACACCCGGTGATGCCACGCGCTCTCATGCGAGGCGCGGCGCTGGCCGCCGCCCTGCTTTGCGTCTCGATGGGGTCGCAGGCCGCACTGTTCGAGGATGACGAGGCTCGCCGCGCCATCCTCGATCTGCGCCAGCGCGTCGAGGCCATGCGCCAGCAGACCGACCAGCGGCTGACCGACGAGAACGGTCAGTTGCGCCGCAGCCTGCTCGACCTGCAGAACCAGATCGAGCAGATGCGTGGCGACCTCGCCCGCATGACCGGTCAGAACGAGCAGCTCACGCGCACGCTGAGCGAGATGCAGTCGCGCCAGAGCACCATCGACGACAAGCTCAAGCAGAGCGAGCCCTCGAAGGTATCGGTGGACGGCCGCGAGTTCACCGCCGATCCCAAGGAAAAGGCCGACTTCGACGCCGCCCTCGGCGTGTTCCGCTCGGGCCAGTTCGCGCAGGCGCAGACCGCGTTCGCCGAATTCGTCAAGCGCTACCCGCAGAGCGGCTACAACGCTTCTGCGCTGTTCTGGCTCGGCAATGCGCAGTACGCCACGCGCAACTACAACGAGGCCATCGCGAACTTCCGCTCCATGCTCTCGCTCGCGCCCGACCATGCCAAGGCCCCCGAGGCCGTGCTGTCGATCGCGAACTGCCAGATCGAGCTGAAGGACACGCGCGCCGCGCGCCGCACGTTGGAAGACCTGACCAAGGCCTATCCGCAGTCCGAAGCCGCGCAGGCCGGCCGCGAGCGCCTCTCGCGCCTGCGTTGATGCCGGCGGAGCCTTGCGCTTGAGTGCCATCGTCATCGACGCTTTCACCACTCCTCCCACCGCCGCGGATGTCCTCACCGACACCGCGGTGCCCGATCTTGCGCGCCGCTTCGGCGGACTCGAGCGGCTGTACGGCGTTGCCGGTGCCGCGCGCATCCGCAACGCGCATGTGCTGGTCGTCGGCATCGGTGGCGTGGGTTCGTGGGCGGTCGAGGCACTGGCGCGCAGCGGGGTGGGGCGGCTGACGATGATCGACCTCGACCACGTGTCGGAGTCGAACATCAACCGCCAGATCCATGCGCTCGATGCCACCGTGGGACAGGCCAAGGTCGAAGCCATGCGCGACCGCATCGCGCAGATCAACCCCGGATGCAAGGTGCAGGCGATCGACGATTTCGTCGAGCCCGGCAACTGGACATCGCTGCTCGATGCGGCGCAGGCCGCGAACGGGCCGGCAACGGCCATCATCGATGCCTGCGACCA
This sequence comes from Variovorax sp. CF313, assembly GCF_000282635.1. Taxonomy (GTDB): domain Bacteria; phylum Pseudomonadota; class Gammaproteobacteria; order Burkholderiales; family Burkholderiaceae_C; genus Variovorax. The sequence goes on along the minus strand of NZ_AKIW01000012.1, from coordinate 6,966 downwards.
GGTGAAGGCCAAGGTGGCCATGGCGGCGTGGGCGCGTGCATCTTCTTCATCGCGCGCTGCGTTCGTCACGGTGGGCGCGGCGGGCGGCAAGCGGCAGGCGCACAAGGTCGACATCGACGACCTGTCGCTTGTCACGCACGACCCCTTGCTGGCGCAATTGCGCCAGCGCCTGCGCAAGGAACACGGCGCGCCGCGCGAAGGCCGCAAGATCGGCATTGCCTGCGTCTTCAGCCGCGAAAGCGTGGCGCCGCCCGACGCGTCATGCGCCATCGAAGGCGACGGCTCGCTCAACTGCCATGGCTACGGATCGGTGGTCAGCGTCACCGCGACCTTCGGTCAATGTGCAGCGGGTTGGGTTCTCGACCAAATCGCCTCAAACGTCACGCTATAATCTTAGGCTTTGCCGGATTCGATACCGGCTAGAAGAAAAAATGGTTCCGGGACGTTAGCTCAGTTGGTAGAGCAGCGGACTTTTAATCCGTTGGTCACTGGTTCGAATCCAGTACGTCCTACCACCAACACTGAATCGGTCGAAACCCAGCATCTATGCGGGTTCCGGCCGTTTTTTTTGTCTTTTCGGATGGCGCGGGCACAACAGGAATCGGCGCCGAATTTGTCATTTCAGTGCAATTTCAGTGCACTGGACATTGTGGGCTTCATCGATCACTTCATCGATCGACCAGAGGACCCACCACTTGGCAAGCATCCAAAAGACCCGCGAGGGCAACTACAAGATCCAGATCCGGCGCAAAGGCTGGCCAGCCTGGTTCGGCACGGCCGACACGTCAGCGGAAGCGCACCGCATCGCACGGGCGATCGAGGCGGACATGGACCGCGGGACTTACCGCGACAACCGGGAGGCCGAGAGCACTACGCTGGCGGAGGCATTCGATCGCTATGGGCGTGACTTCAGCAGCCGTAAAGCGCATCCTGAACGGGACCTGCAGCGCATTGAACGCTGGAAGCAGCATCCGCTTGCGCAACGGTTCATGGCAACGCTGCGGGGGGCCGACTTTGCGGCGTATAGGGACGAGCGGCGCCGGGCGGGCCGTGCCGAGAATACGATCAGACTCGAGCTCCAATTGGTAAGCCATCTGTTCGAAATGGCACGAAAGGAGTGGGGCTGGGAAGGGCAGCCGAATCCGCTGAAGAACATCCGAAAGCCCAGCGGCACAAAGGCGCGCGATCGGCGCCTGCACCCTGGCGAGCGGGAGCGCCTAGCAATGGCGCTTGCCGAGACCGGTAACCCATGGGCTGCTCCCGCCTTCGAACTGGCCGTAGAGACCACGCTGCGGCAGGCCATGCTTTTCGAACTGCGGTGGGAGTGGATCAGCTTGGCCGACCGAGTGCTCATGATTCCGCGCGCCTACCATCAGCGCGTAAACAAAGGGGTTCCGCACGAAATCCCGCTGTCGTCGAAGGCGATGACGGTCCTGCAAGCCATGCCGCGCAGCATCGACGGCAGAGTGTTCGGGTGCACGGCCAACGCGGTCTTGATGATCTGGAAACGAACCCTGAAGCGTCTCAAGATCAGTGGCTTGCGTTGGCACGACCTACGCCATGAGGGGGTGTCCAGATTGTTTGAGAAGGGCATGAGCGCCATTGAGGCCTCGAGCATCAGTGGTCATAAGTCGTTTGTGATGCTCAAGCGGTATACGCATCTTCGGGCGACTGATTTGCTCGCGAAGATTGGTTAGCGAGCCAATCAGGGCCGCGTGAATTTGTCATTTCAGTGCACAGAGGTGCCACCCGCACACTGGCTTCGACCACCCGCAGGCTTTGGCCGATTCATCTCCTCGGCACATCCAACCCTCCTTTCGGGCCTGCGAGCGGTCACCAACTCGAAAGGAACTTCCAGATGAAGATGAATCCATGGGCCGGCGCCGCGCTGGTTCTTACTCTTGCCTTCAGCGCGCATGCGCAGACCTACCAGGTGGCGAATTCGACCGGCGGTCAGCAGGTCGCAGGGGCCCCTATCGCGCAATCGATCGCCTACGTGACTTCGTTGGCGAACAACGCTCAGGGCACCGCGAACAACGCCCAGAGCACCGCCAATTGGTCCGGCCAGGTGGCCCAGGACGCACGCCAGGCAGCCAACAATGCGCAGGCTGTGGCCAGCAACGCTCAAGGTGTGGCGAACCGGGCCTTGAACGGTGTGAACGTCGACTACGAATACATCGTTATCACGGCCGCGAACTCTTGCGCAGCCACAGCAGGTGGGGTCAGTGCTTTCCCGATGTGTTTGGCGCTCGCATACGCCAACATGCCTCGCCCCTGAGCTCGGAGCCTCAACAAAGAAAAGCGCCTTCGGGCGCTTTTTCTTTGAGTACGAAAGATCGGCGGTCGGTGGCTGGTCCAGGGGCAACGCACCCGCGAGTCGATCTACGATCAGCTTCCCATCTTGAACGTGAACGTTTTCATGAAGGCGCCCGTCGCGTTCGACGTGATCGCCGGATTGGTGCCGCTGCTCACTGGATGCCCGTTATTGAAGTCGGCGATCGCGGTGTTCGTGCCAGCAATCGACACCGTGTACTCGGTGTTGGGTTCCGGCGGGACATCCGGGAGGATGATCGCCCGACTCGGGTCGAGGTGGCTGTTCGGATCGTTCGCGCACGTCATCGTCGGGCGCAGTGCGATCGCTGTGAGGTCGGATTTCTTCACCATCGTTGCAGAAGTGATTTCCACGAGCTGGCCAGGACGCACGGCGATGATGATCGGCTGGCCGATCGGGTTCGCCGCAAGGTCACGGCCGGGGATCGGATTCGGCGACTCGTTCTTCAACTCGAACGCTGTGCCCGTCGTGCCGTTGCAGGGGTAAGTCCGGATTTCCTCTGCGCCTGGGTGCTGTGCAAACGCGGTTTGCTGCAGACCGAAGTTGTATTGCGCGATCGTTCGTGGACCGCCCGAACCCGTGGTTCCAGCGTCGTCGCTGCTCTTCACAGAGATGCCGACGTCGAGTGCAGCGGTCAGCAGGTCGAGTGCGTGGTAGGGCGCGCTCAGGAGGCTGCGGATCGACTCAGCGCCGCGGCCCGTGCTCACGTTGGCGTTGCCGCCGGTGTTGTCCGAGTTGTCATCGAGCGCGATTCGCCATGGATATCCAGCCGCCGTCGCGCGATCACCCGGGCCGATGCCAGTGAAGAACGTAAGGTGCTCAATAAACCACGCCCTTGCGCGCGGCGCCGGAATCGATGCGCGCGCAGAGGTCTACGGTTCGACGAGCTCGATGTTCCAGGGCAGCAGCGCCTCGTAGTCGTCGGCAGTCTGCGCCAGCGGCAGCTTCTTGAACAGCGCGACGAGGTAGCGGTAGGGCTCGACGTTGTTGGCCTTGGCGGTCTCGATGAGCGAGTAAAGATTGGCACTGGCGTTCGCGCCGCCTACGGTGTCAGCGAACAACCATGACCGTCTTCCGACCACGAAGGGGCGAATCGCGTTCTCCACCGGGTTGGAGTCCCAGCGGCCAAGCGCCGTTGTCCAGGAACCGCACGAGCTTGGGCCACTGCCCGTGCAGGTAGTGCAGTGCCTCGCCCAGCAAGCTCGACGGCGCAACACTATGCAAGTGCGTCAGCAGCAGTCGCTCGATCTCGCGCACGACCGCGGCGCTGTAGCGCGAGCGCATCCGCAACCGACGCGCGGGCGTCCAATCCCTGGCCAAGGCCTCCGCACGGTACAGCTTGCCAATCAGCCGCACGAACCGGGTCGCGAGCTGATCCGGTGAGCGAGCCGCCTTCGGGATGGCTGCGTCGAGCGACATCCTCGATGTGCGTGAGAACGGGGTCGTGGGCACCGTCACCGGCAACGGCGACTACGTGGGCACGGCCAACGGCGCGACGGGCGATAGCATCCTCGATGCGGGTGTCAGCAAGAGTTCGTCCAAGCAAGTCAGGGTGCGGTCAGTTGAAATAGTAATAAGCGCAAAACCAAAATTCCAACGCTTTGGCTAATTTTCGGCTAACTTTTTCGCGGCGCTCATCAAATAGCATTCATTCCATATAGTTCGCTGAAGCGATGACTTCAATATGCCTAAAGTGATTTTTCCAAAAATCCAGCCAAGCCGCCCCGCATTTTGAAGTGCAATCGATAAAAGCACTAAACACGCTTGGAAAACCATGAATTACCTCCATGCCGACTGCAAATCAAGAGCGCGCAGGATTTTCTTCTTCCTTTTTCTTGTTGCGGCCTCGCAGTGGGCACTCGCAAAAGCACCTTCAGAAAATCTTGACGAGATTCTTCGGCAAGCGCGTCACGCCACTGAGGTCAGAATGTTTTTTTTGCCACTCAAACTCCGCGCTAATGCGGTGCAGGAAGCCGAATTGCTATCGTCTGGCTGTGAGCTCATTCTGATCGACAAGAGAGGTATCGCGAGATTAACTCAATTGATTGAGCTATCAAAGCCACATTCCCTGCCAAGCCCTATGGGCTGGGAGCCTTTGAACGGGATTTATTTTCTACTACCTACGGGGGAAAAAATAAAAATCCTCCTCGGTCAAAATTACGCTCCACCTCACGATTTTCGCTTTGGCACTATCGCGATCGAAGCCGTAAATGGCAAATCTTTACTGCCGGGGGTGATATCCCACCTCGATGGATCGTTCGAAATAGTTGAGTCTCAAGACAATTCAAAATCTTCTGCAATTCCTATCAGGGTGAATAAGGAACTTGTTGGATCAGTATACTCCCTCGCCGTTAAGCAACGCTCGAATCAAGGCAAATCGGGCGTGATGGAGAGGGGCAATTGTTCGAATTTCCCCAAAAAATCGGATTTCCCTCCAAATTAATCGGCTTCTTGAGTTTTCAGCCTTTATAGACCAAGGGATTTAAATGACCACATTCACCGCGGCTAATTTTGGTGTTTCCATTTCCTCGGGGGCAGCGCAAAGCGATGTCGATAGCCTGAACTCAGCCCTCTCCTACCTGCAGGGAAGTTCTGATGCCCAGACAATATTGCAAGGCATGGTAGATCGAGGCGTCTCCATTAGCATAAATCACAGCGGAGACGACGAGTATGTTCCAACGCTTGCGCAGCAGGCGCAAATTCCTGGTTTTAACAATTCGGGCGCACCAAATACCGTCTACTGGGATCCGGGAAAAGGATTTGTCGTTGTTGACTCCACGGGAGTTCCCTCTGGAGTAGATTCATCGGCGATGGCATTGATCCATGAGGGAGCACACACAACAGATCCCAATCTTGCTGCTGACTTTCAAACCCCTTCGTCGGGAAAATTTCCGAACCTGGCGGAGCAAGTAGCCGTTGCCGCAGAAAACAATGTTGAATCCCAACTGGGCGAATCTGTTCGCATCGACTACAACAATTCTCCGTTCTTACTCACCACAAACACCACGCTGCACACCGCAACCAACAATGATGGAAGCGTCAGTTGGCAAGAGCAAATCTCGAATGGACAGATCACGCTGACCGATCAAACACATACCCACATCGGTGCGGGCGGCAACGCCGCCCCGAATTTGGGCACGGTAAATAGTGACGGATCTATTACTGCAGATCATGTAAATATTGAAATTGGATCCGGGAGTATTTCTATAACGGGTGGTGGAAACAACATCGCACTGAGCAACGGCAGCAGCGCCAATCTGACATCTAGCGGAGAAAATACCGTAACTTGTGGAAATACAGTCGCCATTATTTCCGGCAACTCTATCGCAACATGCATCAATGGAAATTTGAATGAGTCAGGGCAAAATAACTCCGTCAACGCAACTGGAAGCAATATTTCAATCAACGAAACCAATGGAAATGTGGCATTTTCCAATGGTGCCACCGGCGATGTGGAGGGCACCGGTAACACGATCGTCGCGGGCGAGAATGACGCACTGAATATTTCCGGTGACAACAACACCGTCTCAGGCGCAACTGGCAGCACGGTCAATCTGACAGGCCAGGGCGAAAGCGTCAGTATCACTAACGGCACCGTCAACCTCGGCGCCAATACCCGGGCCACCATCAGCGGCACGGGCGTCACGGTGGACGCCGTCGACGGCGACCTCGTGACCGAGAGCAACGCCACAATTTACGTCGCGGCCGGCAGCACGGTCACCATCACCGGTTCAGGCGACACCATCGTGGCCGCCGCCAATGCACAGGTCACAGTCGCGGGAGGCAGCGAATCCATCAGTGGGCAGGCCGGCGACACCTTCATCCTGAGTGGCACCGGGGCCAACGCGGACACCGTGACGGACTCCAACGCCACTGTTGTGTTGGGCAGCAACGCAGATGTCAATGTGATCGGCGGCGCCAACACCATCAACGAGAGTGCTGGCGACCAACTCAACGTTTCCGGAACCAACAACGATTTCGACGCCGTCAATGTCAACGGCGGTGCGATTTCAATGGCGACCAATACTCAGGTAAACCTCTTCGGCAATAACAACACAGTGCGAGAGGCGACGGGTGACAGCCTCGGTGCCTATGGCGGAGGCAACACCATCGACACCGTCGCTGGTGCGTTGACCGTCGTTGGCGGCACCAACGGGAACCTCGACCTCGTCAATGCCAATGGCGACGGCTTTGGCGGCACCACGGCGAATGGGCAAGGCACTGGCATCTACCTGAACGGCAACAGCCAAGCCAACGTTTCGGGCGGCAACGACGGAGTGAACCTGGGGGGCAGCGGCGACTACCTCGGTCTGCTCGGCGGCTCGGGCTACTCCGTCAACGGAACCGGCGACAGTATTGGCACCTGGGCCAACACCAGCTTCAACCTCTCGGGCAGCAACGACGGAGTGAACCTGTGGGGTGGCGGCGACTACCTCAGTGTTAACGGCAACGGCAACAACGTCTGGGCAAACAACAGCACGATCGACCTGCTCAATAGCAATGCGGAAATCCAGGTCAGCGGGGATTCCAATGTCTATGAATCCTCTTCAGGTGCTACCGGAGACACTTTCGTCGACTACGGCACCTACAACACCCTGACCGCGTCGAGTGACATCCTCGATGTGCGTGAGAAC
>NZ_AKIW01000011.1 GCF_000282635.1 Variovorax sp. CF313 | reverse complement strand
CGCAGGTGTTGCCCCCTGAAAGGGGGTTGGCGAAGCGACACGAAGTGCGCGAAGCCTGGGGGTCAGGCTTTCTCGGCGACGAAGATCTCGACGCGGCGGTTCTGTGCGCGGCCTGCGACCGTGCCGTTGTCGGCCAGCGGCTCGCGCGAGCCGCGGCCGTCGGTCGTGATGGCCGTGGTCGACACGCCGCGGCTCACCAGGTGGTTGCGCACGCTGTCCGCGCGGCTCACCGAGAGGCGCTCGTTGCCTTCCTCGCTGCCGGTGTTGTCGGTATGGCCCACCACGCGCACGCTGGCGGCGGTGGCGCTCTTCAGGCCTTCGGCGACCTTGTCGAGCACCTGCGCGAGGTTGCGCTTGACGTTGGCGCGGCCGGAGTCGAACGACAGCTCGTTCGGGATCACCACGTGCAGCTGGTTGTCGGCGGTCTGCTCGATCACCGCGCCCGTGCCCTTGGTGGAGGTTTCGAGATCAGTCTTCAACGCGGCCAGGCGGGCCGTCCAGCTGTTGGCTGGCGCGGCCGTTGCGGCGGCCGGCGCGGCGGTGGCCGGCGGCTGCGACTGCGAAGCGCAGCCCGCGATGAAAAGCAACGCGGCCGCGGCCGCACTCGAAACAACGAACTTCCTCATGAGATTCCCTCTTAATGGACCAATGGAACGGTAGTGGCGGGAACCGGCCTTTCAGCGCGGCCGGTTTCCCCATGCGGTGAACGCTCAGCCTCGCGGCCCGCGCTCACCCATGTAGATTTCGACGCGGCGATTCTGCGCCCGGCCTGCGTCGTTGTTGTTGTCGGCAATGGGTTCGTGCGAACCGCGGCCCTCGATGCGGAAGATCGCTGCGTTCACGCCGTGCGCCACGAGGTAGTCGCGCGTGCTGGCCGCGCGTTCGACCGACAGCGGGTTGTTGATGGCGTCCGAGCCGGTGCTGTCGGTGTGGCCGATGATGCGCACCTCGGCGTTCGGGTTGTTGCGCAGGCCGTTGGCGAACTGGTCGAGCACCGGCGCGAAGTTCGGCTTGATGTTGGCGCGGCCCACGTCGAAGGACACGTCGCTCGGAATCTGCAGCTTCAGCTCGTTGTTGGGTGTCTGGGTCACGGCGACGCCGGTGCCCTGCGTGGCGGCTTCCATCTGGCGCTTCTGGTTTTCCATGCGCTGCGACCACAGGTAGCCGCCGAGCGCGCCGGCGGCCGCGCCGACCACCGCGCCCGTGCCGATGGCACCGCGGTTGCCGCCGGTGGCCGAACCGATGGCGGCGCCGCCCAGCGCGCCGATGCCGGCGCCGATGCCGGTGTTGCGCTGCGTGTCAGTCATGCCGCCGGCGCAGCCGGACAGGATGAGCGCCGTGGCGGTGGTTGCGAGTACGAACTTTTTCATGGCAATCCCTTTCAAGGATGATTCAGGCGGGCCACAGCTTAGCTTCCGGGCGTACGCGATGGTACGGGCTCAAAGCCCTGGGGAAAATAAGAAAAGTTTCGCCATCGCGCGTCAATGCTGCGATGATTGCTACTAAAGTAATAGCAATGGGGCGATTGTCCGACATGGCTGCGCGGCGCGGGACTGCGCAAGCAATTCACGTTTCCGGCGGCGGGTTCCCGTTGGTGGCGTCGCGGCCGGCTTCGGGTGGGTCGTCGTCGTGCAATTCGCCCTTGTTGCGGCCGGAAAACATGGTCCACCAAATGATCAAGATGAACACGAGTCCCGCGGCGAGGGCTTCAAGCAGAATCAAACCCATGAGAAATGGACTCCAGTGGCTGGTCGGGCTTGTGATCGTAGCAACGCTCGCCGCCTGTTCCACCGGCCCGCGCACGCCCGAGGCCCCCGCCCGCCCCTCCGCCACCCCGCCGCGCGACCTCGGTCCGCTCACCGGCTCGCTCGCGCATCCCAAGAGCCGCTGGGTGCCGGTCGGCTGGACGGAACTGCCGGGCTTCGGCGAAGACCCGCTGCACGAGGCGTGGATCGCGCTGCTGGCGAACTGCGTGCGACCCAACGCCGCCTTCGCGCCGCTGTGCCGCGACGTGCGCCAGCTGACCATCGCCACGCCCGAAGAGCAGCGCCAGTGGATGACCGAGCGGCTGCAGCCCTACCGCGTCGAGGCGTTGAACGGCCAGACCGAGGGCAAGCTCACCAGCTACTACGAGCCGGTGTACGAAGCCTCGCGCGTGCCCACCGCCACCTTCAACGTGCCGATCTACCAGGCCCCGGACGGCCTGGTGCCGCGCCGCCCGTGGTACACGCGCCAGGAGATCGAGACCCTGCCCGAGGCGCAGGCCGCGCTGCGCGGCCGCGAGATCGCGTGGATGGCCGACCCCATCGACGCGCTGATGCTGCACATCCAGGGCTCGGGGCGCCTGCGCATCACCGAGGCCAACGGCTGGCAGCACACCGTGCGAATGGCCTTCTCGGCCACCAACGAGCAGCCCTACCGCAGCGTGCAGCAATGGCTGATCAGCCAAGGCGTGGCCAAGGTCGGCAAGTGGCCCGACGACACCAAGGCCTGGGCCGCGCAGAACCCGCAGCGCGTGTCGCAACTGATGTGGAGCAACCCGCGCTACGTGTTCTTCCGCGAAGAGACGATGAGCGAGGTCGACGCCGCCTTCGGCCCGCGCGGCGCGCAAGGCGTGCCGCTCACGGCCGGCCGCTCCATCGCGGTCGACCGCGAGAGCATCCCGTACGGCACGCCGGTGTGGCTGGCGTCCAGCGGGCCGGCGGCGCAGCTGCAGAAACTGGTGGTGGCGCAGGACACCGGCAGCGCCATCCTCGGCGCGGTGCGCGCCGACTACTTCGCGGGCACCGGCGCCGATGCGGGCCGCCTCGCGGCGAGCATGAACCAGCCGCTGCGCCTGTGGGCGCTGTGGCCGAGGCAGTCGCCCGCTCCCTGAGCAGGGCGCGGCACTTGGTGGCTCAATTCAACCTGACGGGAAGCTGAGTGTTTCATTGAGCCGTCATACGAAGTGCCTAACTTCACGGGCTGGTTTCCCCCAATCCATGAAGAAAGACATTGCGCATGACCGCAAATACCCGCACCGACGATCCTTCGGTCGACCTCGACGACATCGGCACCAACCCCACGTCGAACTCCTCGTTCACCGACCTGATCGCCTCGCGCCTGAGCCGCCGCCACCTGTTCGGCCTGGGCGTCGGCACCGCCGGCACGGCGCTGCTGCAGGCGTGCGGCGGTGGTGGAGGTGGCGGCACCGCGTTCCCGGTGCTGCCTCCGGCACCCGCTCCCGCCCCGGCGCCTTCGCCAGCGCCCGCACCCGCACCCGCACCTGCCGCTGCGATGAAGCTCGGCTTCAATCCCGTGGCCAAGAGCCTCGCCGATGTCGTGACCGTGCCCGCAGGCTACACCGCCAGCGTGCTCTATCGCCTGGGTGATCCGATCGCTTCGGGCGTCGCCGCCTACAAGAACGACGGTTCCGACGACGCCACCACGTACGACCGTCGCGCGGGTGACCACCACGACGGCATGACCTACTTCGGCATGAACGCGTCGAACAAGTGGGACCCCGCCGGCGCATCGCGCGGCCTGCTCGTGATGAACCACGAGGCCATCACGCCGTTGTTCCTGCACCCCGCCGGCCAGACCATCAGCGGCACCGGCAACGCGGCCGCGCGCACCGTCGCCGACGAAGTGCTGCGCGAGTTCTACCTGCACGGCGTGAGCCTGATCGAGGTCAACAAGAGCGGCAGCACCTGGAGCTACAAGCAGGACTCGACCCTCAATCGCCGCGTCCACACGCTCACCGAGATGAGCTTCTCGGGCCCGGCCGCCAAGACCGACTACCTGAAGACCAAGTACTCGACCGACGGCAGCAAGACCCGCGGCACGCTCAACAACTGCGCCAACGGCACCACGCCGTGGGGCACGTACCTCACCTGCGAGGAAAACTGGGCCGGCTACTTCCGCCGCATCGCCGCCAACGACAATGCCAACCGTACGGCCAAGGAATTGGCGTCCTTCAGCCGCTATGGCGTTTCGAGTACTGGCCGCGAGCTGTGGGCCACCGTCACGCCCGATACGGCCGACAACCTCTACGGCCGCTGGAACACCGAAGTCGTGGTCGTGGGCGGCACCGCCGCCGACGACTACCGCAACGGCTCCAACACCTACGGCTGGGTCGTCGAGATCGACCCGTTCAACCCCACGAGCACGCCGAAGAAGCGCACTGCGCTCGGCCGCTTCGGCCATGAAGGCGCCTGCCTGGGCCCGGTCGTGGCCGGCAAGCCGCTGGTCTGGTACATGGGCGACGATTCGCGCAACGAGTACATCTACAAGTTCGTCTCCACGAAGAACTGGGACGCGGCCGACATCGGCGGCGGCATGGCCGCCGGCGACAAGTACATGGACGACGGCCGCCTCTACGTGGCCAAGTTCAAGGCCGACGGCACGGGTGACTGGCTCGAACTGAAGCTCGGCGTCAACAACATCACCGCGAGCTACTCCGCCTATGCCTTCGCCGACGCGGCCGACGTGGTGGTCAATGCGCGCCACGCCGCCGACGCCGCCGGCGCTACCAAGATGGACCGCCCCGAGTGGACGGCCGTCAACCCGAAGACCGGCGAGGTCTACGTCACGCTGACCAACACCAACGCCAGCTCGCGTCCGATCGGCAAGACCGACGCCGCCAACCCGCGCTTCTACAACGACAAGACGACCACCGGCACGGACCAGAAGGGCAACCCGAACGGCCACATCGTGCGCTTTGCCGACACCAACGGCGACCCGACCGCGGTGACCTTCAAGTGGGACGTGTACCTGTTCGGTGCTCGTTCGACTGCATCGGCCGACGTGAACCTGTCCGCCCTCGGCGCCGACAATGACTTCTCCAGCCCCGACGGCATGTGGTTCAGCCAGGCGGCGCCCGGCCTGCTGTGGCTGGAAACCGACGACGGCGCGTACACCGACGTGACCAACTGCATGCTGCTGGCCACCCTGCCGGGCAAGGTCGGCGACGGCGGCGCGAAGACCATCACCAACGTCGACGGTTCCACCACCGCCACGCAGGCCACCTTCATCGGCAAGGCCCCCGGCACCGACGGCCTGCGCCGCTTCCTGGTCGGCCCGATCGACTGCGAGATCACCGGCATCGCCGAATCGGGTGACGGCCGCGCGCTGTTCGTGAACATCCAGCACCCGGGCGAGAGCACGGCCAAGGGGAACATCTCCGATCCGACGAAGTTCCTCAGCCACTGGCCCGATGGCGGCAACACCCGCCCACGCTCGGCAACCATCGTCATCACGAAAAACGACGGCGGCCTGATCGGCCTCTGATCGTCGCAGGAGCCAGCCCCCTTTCGGGAAACACCGAGGAACCGGCTTGGCCGGGCCTCTGGTGCTGCCCCCGGCGAGGGGGAAGGCGAAGCGACACGAAGTGCGCGAAGCCTGGGGGAGTACCTACTCCCTTGGCAACGGCAGCGCCGTCTTGTATCTGACCTGCTTCAGTGCAAAGCTGGAGCGGATCTTCTCGATCCCCGGAATCGGCGTGAGCTGTTCCAGGATGAATTTCTCCAGCGCCGCCATGTCAGCCACCGCGATGCGGATCAGGTAGTCGCTGTCGCCCGTCATCAGGTAGCACTCCATCACCTCGTCGTGCTCGGCGATGCGCTGCTCGAAATCGGCGAGCGACTGCTTGCTCTGCGTCGTGAGGCTGATCGAGATGAACACGTTGAGCCCCAAGCCCAGCGCCTTGGCGCTGAGGAGCGCCACATAGCGGCCGATCACGCCGTTCGCTTCGAGCACCTTCACCCGCGCGAGGCAGGGCGATGGCGACAGGTGCACGCGCCGCGCCAGCTCCACGTTCGACAGCGCGCCGTCGCGCTGCAGCTCGTCGAGAATGCGCAGGTCGATGGCGTCGAGTTGCATGAAATGCTGGAAGGTTGAAGATTGACGGAATTTTATGCTGCGACGCTTGCAGGGAATTGGCTTCGCCAGTAGCTAATTTTTCGTGTGGCGGCCTAAAGTGCCGATATGAACGCCCCGATTTCGCCCGACCAGATGCGTGCCCTGCTGCTCGACACGCCGCTCTCGCACGACCCCGACCCCGCCGAGACCGCCGAATGGCGCGACGCCTTCCTGGCGCTGGCGCAAACGCAGGGGCCGCAGCGCGCAAAGCAGATGCTGGTCGAGCTGGCCCGGCTCGCGCGGCAGCAGCGCATCGGCTGGCAGCCCGAACTCGCGACGCCGTACGTCAACACCATCGCGGTGGAAGACCAGCCGCCGTTCCCGGGTGACCTCGCCATCGAGGAAAAGCTCGCCTCGCTGATGCGCTGGAACGCGCTCGCGATGGTGGCCAAGGCCAACCAGGCGTATGGCGAACTCGGCGGCCACATAGCCAGCTACGCGAGCGCGGCCGACCTGTTCGAAACCGGCTTCAACCACTTCTTCCATGCGCGCAGCGAGCAGCACCGCGGCGACCTCGTGTTCTTCCAGCCGCACAGCGCGCCGGGCGTCTATGCGCGCGCCTACCTCGAAGGCCGTCTCGGCGAAGAAGACCTAAACCACTACCGCCAGGAACTCACCGCGCCCGCCTTCACCGACGGCAGCGGCGCGCGCGGCCTGTGCAGCTATCCGCATCCGTACCTGATGCCGGACTTCTGGCAGTTCCCCACCGGCTCGATGGGCATCGGCCCCATCAGCTCGATCTACCACGCGCGCTTCATGCGCTACCTCACGCACCGCAACCTGCTGAATTGCGAGGGCCGCAAGGTGTGGGGCGTGTTCGGCGACGGCGAGATGGACGAGCCCGAATCGATGAGCGCGCTGACGCTCGCCGCGCGCGAGAAGCTCGACAACCTCGTGTGGGTGGTCAACTGCAACCTGCAGCGCCTGGACGGCCCGGTGCGCGGCAACGGCCGCATCATCGACGAACTCGAAAAGCTCTTTGCCGGCGCGGGCTGGAACGTCGTCAAGCTCGTGTGGGGCAGCGACTGGGACGGCCTCTTCGCGCAGGACGTGAGCGGTGCGCTCGCGCGCGTGTTCGCCCACACCGTCGACGGCCAGATGCAGACCTTCGCCGCCAAGGACGGCCGCTTCAACCGCGACAACTTCTTCGGCCAGAACCCCGAGCTCGCGCGCCTGGCCGAAGGCATGACCGACGAGCAGATCGACCGCCTGAAGCGCGGCGGCCACGACCTCGTGAAGATCCATGCGGCTTACGCGGCAGCGGCCAGGCACAAGGGCCAGCCGACCGTGATCCTCGCCCACACCAAGAAGGGCTACGGCATGGGCAGCGCCGCGCAGGGCAAGATGACCACGCACTCGCACAAGAAGATGGGCGACGTGGACCTGATCGAGTTCCGCGACCGCTTCAACCTGCCGCTCACCGATGCGCAGGCCATCGCGATGGATTTCTACCGCCCGGCCGAGGACAGCGCCGAGATGCGCTACCTGCGCCAGCACCGCGAAGCGCTCGGCGGCGCCATGCCGCGCCGCGAGACCGCCTGCGACATCGTGCCCAAGCCCGATATCGCAAGCTACGCGCAGTTCGCGACCGCTGCGGCCGGCAAGGAGATGAGCACCACCATGGCCTTCGTGCGCATGCTGGGCAACCTCATGAAGGACGCTGCGCTCGGCCCGCGCATCGTGCCCATCGTGGCCGACGAGGCGCGCACCTTCGGCATGGCCAACCTGTTCAAGCAGGTGGGCATCTATTCGAGCGTGGGCCAGCGCTACGCGCCCGAAGACATCGGCTCGGTGCTGAGCTATCGCGAAGCGACCGACGGGCAGATCCTTGAAGAAGGCATCAGCGAAGCCGGCGCCATCGCGAGCTGGACGGCCGCGGCCACCAGCTACAGCGTGCATGGACTGGCCATGCTGCCCTTCTACATCTACTACTCGATGTTCGGCTTCCAGCGCGTCGGCGATGCGATCTGGGCCGCGGCCGACCAGCGCGCACGAGGCTTCCTGCTCGGTGCCACGTCGGGCCGCACCACGCTCGGCGGCGAAGGCCTGCAGCACCAGGACGGCAGCAGCCACCTCGTGGCCGCGACCATTCCCAACTGCAAGGCCTATGACCCGGCCTATGCGGGCGAGATGGCGGTGATCGTCGACGCGGGCATCCGCGAGATGATGGTCGAGCAGAAGGACGTGTTCTATTACGTCACGCTCATGAACGAGAACTACGCGCAGCCCGATGTGCCGGAAGGTGCGGAAGGCGACATCCTGCGCGGGTGCTACCGCTTCGGCGTGTATTCGCCGGCCTCCGGCAAGGCGAAGAAGAAGGTCACGCTGATGGGCTCGGGCGCGATCCTGACGGAAGTCGTCAAGGCCGCGCAGCTGCTGGCCGATGAAGGCATCGAGGCCGAGGTGTTCAGCGTCACGAGCTGGAGCGAGCTTGCGCGCGACGGCCAAGCCTGCGAGCAGCGCGCGCTGGCTGGTGAAGAAGCCGGCACGCCCTTCATCGCGCAGCAGCTCGGCAAGGGCAGCGGCAAGGCACCGGTCATTGCCGCCACCGACTACGTGCGCGCCGTGCCCGAGAGCGTGCGCGCCTTCCTGCCCGAAGGCCGCCGCTACCTCACGCTGGGCACCGACGGCTTCGGCCGCAGCGACACGCGTGCGGCGCTGCGCGGATTCTTCGGGGTGGATGCCGCGAGCATTGCAAACGCCGCGCGGCACGCGCTGAACTGAGCGCCGGCGGCCGCGCAGGGCCTGCGTTAGAGTCGCAGGCCCCACCTCCATCGCACCCATGACCGCCCGCTTCCAGTCCCTCGCTCCCGCCGTCCGCCTCGCCGACCAGGTGGCCGATGCGCTCGCGGCCGAGGTGCGCAGCGGGCGTCTTTCCGAAGGCGACCGCCTGCCGACCGAGGCCGCGCTGGCCGAGCAGTTCGGCGTCAGCCGCACGGTGGTGCGCGAGGCCGTGTCGCGGCTCAAGTCGCTGGGGTTGCTCGACTCGCGCCAGGGCAGCGGCGTGTACGTGCGTGCCGCCGGTGTCGAGCCGCTGCGCTTCGAGATGCCGCACGTCGCCTCGCGCGAAGCCGTCATCCAGATGGTCGAGGTGCGCCGTGCGCTCGAGGCCGAAGTGGCCGCGCTGGCCGCCGAGCGCCGCACGGCCGACGACGTGCAGCGCATCCGCGAGGCCATCGATGCGCTGCATGCGGCGGTCGAGGCGGGCGGCAACGGCGCCGACGAGGACGTGCGCTTCCACCGCGCCATCGCCGAGGCGGCGCGCAATCCGTTCCTGATCGGCACGCTGCAGTACCTGCGCCAGTTCCTGCATGGCGCCACCCGCGTCACGCGCGCCAACGAGGCGCGCCGCGCCGACTTCGCGCGCGAGGTGGCGCAGGAACACGCGCGCATCGTCGAGGCCATCGAGGCCGGCGACCCGCTGCGCGCGCGCGAGGCGGCCAAGAACCACATGGACAACGCGATCCGCCGCATCGAGCTGGCCGATCCCGCGTTCTGGCAGCAGGAAGGCGCGCAACTCGCGCGGCCCCTGGTCGAAGGCTGGCCCGTCGGCAGCTGAGTCCGCCGACACATAAAGACACCAGAAAGTCGCCGCAGGAGGCGTTGCCTTCGGGTTTCCCCGGGTCAATCAACAAAACTCAGATTTGTATGATGACCTGACAAATCAAGCGGGACAAACCTTTTCATGACTTCTTCCACCCTCCCGGCCGGCGCCACGCACGCCGCGCCGTCCGCCACAGCCGATGCCGCGCTCGAAAAGCGCACCTACGCCAAGGTGTTCTGGCGCCTCGTGCCCTTCCTCATGCTCTGCTACGTGGTCGCGTACCTCGACCGCGTCAACGTCGGCTTCGCCAAGCTGCAGATGGGGCAGGACCTGGGCTTCAGCGAGACCGTGTTCGGCCTGGGTGCGGGCATCTTCTTCCTCGGCTACTTCCTGTTCGAGGTGCCGAGCAACCTGCTGCTCAACCGCGTCGGAGCACGCATCTGGATCGCGCGGATCATGATCACCTGGGGCCTGCTGTCGGCCTGCTTCATGTTCGTGAAGACGCCGACCAGCTTCTACGTCCTGCGCTTCCTGCTCGGCGTGGCCGAGGCGGGCTTCTATCCCGGCGTGATCCTGTACCTCACGCACTGGTACCCGGCCCACCGGCGCGCGCGGATCATCGCGGTGTTCATGTCGGCGATTCCGGTGGCGGGCATCTTCGGCAACCCCCTGTCGGGCTGGATCATGGACAGCTTCCACGGCGCGGCGTCGCTGAGCGGCTGGCAATGGATGTTCATCATCGAGGCCGTCCCGGCCGTGATCGTGGGCGTGATGGTGCTGGTCTACCTCGACAACGGCATTGCGCAGGCACGCTGGCTCGACGCGGCGGAAAAGGCGCTGCTGCAGCGCGAGATAGCGCGCGATGCCGAGCACGGCGCCAAGGGGCCGCACTCGGTGGCTGGCGTGTTCCGCGATGTGCGCATATGGTGGATGGCGTTGATCTACTTCGCCTTCGTCATGGGCCAATACGCGCTGACTTTCTGGCTGCCCACGCTGGTCAAGGCCACGGGCGTGCAGGGCAACCTCCACATCGGGCTGCTCAGCGCGATCCCGTTCGTCTGCGCCATCGTCGCGATGAACCTCTTCGGCCGCAGCGCCGACCGTCGCCAGGAGCGCCGCTGGCACCTGATCGTGCCCGCGCTGATGGGCGCCATCGGCTTCACGGTCGCGGCTTCGTACACGCAGAACACCGCCGTGTCGCTCGCCTTCCTGTCGCTCGCCGCGGCCGGCGTGCTGACCTGCGCGCCGCTGTTCTGGTCGCTGCCTACCGCCTTTCTGTCGGGCACGGCGGCTGCGGCCGGCATCGCGGCCATCAACTCGGTGGGCAACCTCGCGGGCTTCGTGAGCCCGTACCTCATCGGCTATCTGAAAGACCTGACGGGCAGCACGCAGATCGGCATGTACGTGCTGGCCGCGGCGCTGGTGCTCGGCGCCATCGGCGTGTGGCTCACGCCGAAGCAACTCGTGAATCGCTGATCGAAAGAACATCCTGATGACCTCTTCCTCCAACTTTCCAGTCGTCGGCCTCGTGGGCCTCGGCGCCATGGGCGCCGGCATGGCGCAATCGCTGCGCCGCGCGGGTCATGCGCCGCACGTGTTCGACGTGCGCCGCGAGGTGGCCGAAGCCTTCGCGCGCGACGGCGGAACGGCCTGCGGCACGCTGGCCGCGCTCGGCGCGCAGTGCGACATCGTGGTCAGCGTGGTCGTGAATGCCGCGCAGACCGAGTCGGTGCTGTTCGGCGACGGCACCACGCCCGGATGCGCCGCGTCGATGAAGCCTGGCAGCCTGTTCGTGATGTGCTCCACTGTGGACCCGAACTGGTCGGTGGCGCTCGAGGCGCGCCTCGCGAAGCTGGGCATCCTGTACCTCGACGCGCCGATCTCCGGCGGCGCCGCCAAGGCCGCGAGTGGCCAGATGACGATGATGACCGCCGGCACGCCCGCCGCCTACGAGAAGGCAGGCGCCGTGCTCGACGCGATGGCCGCCAAGGTCTACCGCCTGGGCGACTCGGCAGGCGCTGGCAGCAAGGTGAAGGTCATCAACCAGCTGCTGGCCGGCGTGCACATCGCGGCCGCGGCCGAGGCGATGGCGCTGGGCCTGCGCGAAGGCGTGGACCCGGCCGCGCTCTACGAGGTCATCACGCACAGCGCAGGCAACAGCTGGATGTTCGAGAACCGCATGGCGCATGTGCTCGCGGGCGACTACACGCCGCTGTCGGCGGTCGACATCTTCGTGAAGGACCTGGGCCTGGTGCTCGACGTGGCGCGCGCCAGCAAGTTCCCGCTGCCGCTGTCGTCCACCGCGCACCAGATGTTCATGCAGGCCTCGACCGCGGGCTATGCGCGCGAGGACGACAGCGCGGTCATCAAGATCTTCCCGGGCATTGAAGTGCCGGCCCCGAAAAAACAAGCCTGAAGTAGAAAGCAGAGACACACAGCATGAACATCCTCATTACCGGCGGCTGCGGCTTCCTCGGCGCCCGCCTCGCTCGCACGCTGCTCGCGGGCGGCAACCTCGCACTGGCCGGCGGCGCCGCGCAGCCCGTGTCGCGCATCACGCTGGCCGACCGCGTGCCGCCGCCCGCCGACCTGGCCGGCGACGCGCGCATCCAGTTCGTGCAGGGCGACCTGCTCGAACAACTAGGCAACGGCGCGCTGCCCATCGCCGAGACGCAGCTCGTGTTCCATCTCGCCGCCGCCGTCAGCGGTGAATGCGAGGCCGACTTCGACCTCGGCATGCGCAGCAACCTCGACGCCACGCGCGGCCTGCTCGAAGCCGCGCGCCGCGCGGGCCACTCGCCGGTGTTCGTGTTCTCCAGCTCGGTCGCGGTGTTTGGAGATTCGCCTGAACAGCGCCTGCCGGCCGTGATCGAGGACACCACGCTGCCGACGCCGCAGAACAGCTACGGCATCCAGAAATTCATCGGCGAGCAGCTGGTGGCCGACTTCACGCGCAAGGGCTTCGTGCAGGGCCGCAACGTGCGGCTCATGACGGTGTCGGTGCGCCCCGGCCGGCCCAACGGCGCGGCCTCCAGCTTCCTGAGCGGCATGCTGCGCGAGCCGCTGGCCGGCGAGCGCGCGCGCTGCCCGGTGTCGCCCGACACGCCGGTCGCGCTGGCCTCGCCCGGCAACACCGTCGCGGGCATCGTGCGCGCGGCCACGGCCAGCACTGCCGAATGGGGTGCGCGCACTGCCATCAACCTGCCCGCGCTGACGACCACCGTGCGCGAGATGGCGCAGGCGCTCGAACGCATCGCCGGCAAGGAGGCAACCGGACTCATCGACTGGGAGCCCGATGCGGCCATCGCGAAGATCGTCACCAGCTGGCCCAGCCGCATCCACGCGGCACGCGCCGAGGCGCTGGGCCTGAAGGCCGACGCAAGCTTCGACGCCATCCTGCGCGACTACGTTCGCGAGAACGCGCAGGCCGTGAAGCTGCCTGTGAAGGGCTGAGCCATGGCCAAGCTCGTGCTCGGCTGCATTGCCGACGATTTCACCGGGGCCACCGATCTCGCCAACAACCTCGTGCGCGCGGGCATGCGCGTGGTGCAGGCCATCGGCGTGCCCGAAGGCCCGCTCGATGCCGACGTCGATGCCGTCGTCGTCGCCCTCAAGTCGCGCACCATCGCGCCGGCCGAGGCCATCGCGCAGTCGCTCGACGCATTGCGCTGGCTGCAGGCGCAGGGCGCGCGGCAGATCTACTTCAAGTACTGCTCCACCTTCGACAGCACGGCGCAGGGCAACATCGGCCCCGTGACCGAGGCGCTGATGGACGCGCTGAACTGCGACTTCACCATCGCCACGCCCGCCTTTCCAGACAACAAGCGCACCGTGTTCAAGGGCTACCTGTTCGCGGGCGAGGTGCTGCTCAACGAGAGCGGCATGCAGAACCATCCGCTCACGCCGATGACCGACCCGAACCTTGTGCGCGTGCTGCAGGCGCAGTGCAAACGCAAGGTGGGACTGATCGACTATGCGGTGGTGGCGCGCGGCGCGGCCGCCATCGACGAGCGCATCGCTCAGCTGAAGGCCGAGGGCGTGGGCATCGCCATCGTCGACGCGGTGTCGAACGACGACCTGCTGCGCATGGGCCCGGCGCTTGCGAAGATGCCGCTGCTCACCGCAGGCTCGGGCGTGGCCATCGGCCTGCCGGCCAACTTCGGGCTCGCGCCTTCGTCGCAGGCCAGTGCGTTGCCCAAGGCCGGTGGCAGGACCGCGGTGGTCTCGGGCAGCTGCTCGCTCGCCACCAACCGGCAGGTGCTCGATTTCATCCAGCGCGGCGGCGCGGCAATGGCCGTCGACCCATTGCGCATCGCCGCGGGCGTGGACGTTGCCGCCGAAGTGCTGGCCTGGGCCACGCCCTTGATCGACAAGGGCCCCGTGCTCGTTTACTCGACCGCCGAAGCCGGCGCCGTGAAGTCGGTGCAAGGCAGGCTCGGTGTCGAGGAGGCCGGCGCGATGGTCGAACGCACCATTGCAGCCATCGCGCGCGGCCTGGTCGAACGCGGCGTACACCAGCTGGTGGTGGCCGGCGGTGAAACCTCGGGTGCATGCGTGCAGGCGCTAGGCATCGCGCAGATGCAGATCGGCCCGCAGATCGACCCCGGTGTGCCGTGGTGCCACGCGCGCTCCGACGCCGCGCCCGAGACGGGTGTGCACATCGCACTGAAGTCCGGCAACTTCGGTAGTGACGATTTCTTCACCAAGGCCTTTACAGTGCTCGCATGACCGAGAACGAAGCCCGCGCAGAAATCTGCCGCGTCGGCCGCAGCCTGTTCGAGCGCGGCTACGTGCATGCCACGGCCGGCAACATCAGCGTGCGGCTGGACGACGGCTTTCTGATCACACCGACCGACGCATGCCTCGGCTTTCTCGACCCGGCCCGATTGGCAAGGCTCGACGCACAAGGCCAGCAGACCAGCGGCGACCGCGCGAGCAAGACCATCGCGCTGCACACGCGAATCTACGCAGCCGCTCGCAAGTTCGATGCGAACACGGCCTGTGTGATCCACACGCACAGCACGCACTGCGTGGCGCTCACGTTGAACAACCCGGGTGACGAGCTGCTGCCCGCCCTCACGCCGTACTTCGTGATGAAGGTCGGCCACGTGCCGGTCATTCCGTACCACCGGCCCGGCGCACCCGAAGCGGCCGAACAGGTGGCGCAGGCCGTCGAGCGCTTCGGCGCTGCCGGCACGCCGATCCGCGCCGTGATGCTCACGCGCCTGGGCCCCAATGTCTGGCACGACACGCCGGCCGCCGCCATGGCCGTGCTCGAGGAACTAGAGGAAACCGCCCGGCTTCAAATGCTTGCGAGCGCCGCAAGGCCTGCACCGCTGAACGCCGAACAGATCGATGAACTGCGCCGCACCTTCGGAGCGCGCTGGTAGTAGAAACACCCCCATGCCCCAATTCGCCGCCAACCTCTCGATGCTCTATCCGGAGCTCGCCTTTCTCGACCGCTTCGACGCCGCCGCGAAAGACGGCTTCAAGGCCGTGGAGTACCTCTTCCCGTACGACTTTTCGAAAGACGAGATCCTCGCAAGGCTGAAGCACAACGGCTTGCAGCAGGTTCTGTTCAACGGCCCTCCCGGCGACTGGAACGGCGGCGAACGCGGCCTGGCCTGCCTGCCCGGACGCGAGGCCGAGTTCCGCGAAGGCATCGCCAGGGCCATCGACTACGCCGTGGCGCTCGACTGCCCCCGCATCCACGTCATGGCCGGCCTCGTGCCCGAAGGCCTGGAGCGCGATGCGCTGCGGCCCGTGTACCTGGACAACCTGCGCTGGGCCGCGGCCGAAGCTGCCAAGGCAAACCGCGACGTGCTGATCGAGCCGATCAACACGCGTGACATTCCGGGCTTCTTCCTCAACCGCCAGGACCAGGCGCACGAGATCGTCGAGGCCGTCGGCGCACCGAACCTCAAGGTGCAGATGGACCTGTACCACTGCCAGATCGTCGAAGGCGACGTGGCCATGAAGATCCGCAAGTACCTGCCCACCGGCCGCGTCGGCCACATCCAGATCGCCGGCGTGCCAGAGCGCCACGAGCCCGACATCGGCGAGCAGAACTACCCGTACCTGTTCGACGTGATCGACGAAGTGTCGGCGCAGTGCGGATGGCAGGGCTGGGTCGGCTGCGAATACCGGCCGCGCCGCGGTTCGGAGCCGGGCGGCACCTCGGCCGGGCTCGGCTGGTTGCGCGCCTTGCAGCAGCGCGCATGAAGCTCGAAGCGCTGCGCATTCCAGTGCCGCTGCGAGGTTTCGCGGCGGGCGATGCGCAGCTGTTCGACGTCACGCTGGCCGGCGACAGGGTCGGGTCCGTCGTGGCCAGCGCTCAACAGCAGCACGCGCGCGGCACGCTGCTGAGCGCACTGGTCGAGGCGCATGCGCACATCGACAAGAACTACACCGTGCAGGACGTGGGTGCGGCGCAGGGCAACCTGTTCGCCGCCATCGACCGCATGAACAAGCACCGCGACAGCTGGACCGGCGAGTCGCTGCGCCTGCGCATGGAGCGCGCGCTGCACGACGCATGGCAATCGGGCGCGCGCGCGCTGCGCACGCACCTCGACTGGGTGCAGCCCGAGCCGCCCGCCGCCCTGCCCGTGTTCGAGGCACTGCGCGAAGAATGGCGTGGCCGCGTCGAGCTGCAGTTCGTTTCGCTCACGCCGCTCGACCTGTTCGCCGACCTTGCCGCCGGCGAGCGCATCGCATGCGAGGTGAAGCGTGCGGGCGGCGTGCTCGGCGCGTTCGTCTACCGCAACGAAGGCATCGTCCACAAGCTCGGGCGCGTGTTCGACCTCGCGCAGCAGCACGGGCTGGGGCTCGACTTCCATGTCGACGAAGGCCTCGACGCCGAAGCCAGCGGTCTGCGCAGCATCGCGCAACTGGTGCGTGCGCGCAACTTCAGGAACGGCGTGGCCTGCGGCCATGCCTGCTCGCTGTCGGTGCAGGGCGATGGAGTTGCCAATGAAACGCTGGCGCTGTGCGCCGGCGCGGGCATTCACCTCGTCGCGCTGCCCACCACCAACCTCTACCTGCAAGGCGCGTGGGACCGCACGCCCGTGCAGCGCGGCATCACGCGCATCCGCGAGGCGGCGGCATGGGGCTTGCGTGCAAGCCTGGCAACCGACAACGTGCAGGACGCCTTCTATCCCTACGGCAGCTACGACCTCCTGGAGACCTTCGGCCTTGGTGTGCAGATGGCGCACCTGGCACCGGCCTCCGACTGGCTCGACGCCGTCACCGTGAGCCCCGCGAAAGCCCTGGGGCTCGCATGGGACGGGCGCATCGCGCCGGGCTGCCCGGCGGACCTGCTGGTGTTGGCGGCAACCGACGAACACGAACTCATCGGCCCGCGCGGACGGCAACGCACCGTCATCCGCGCCGGCCGGGCACTGGAGAAAACACAATGAGCATGGGCAAGCCAATGGCCAATTACGCCGCCGCCAGGCGCGTGGGCGATTTCGTCTTCATGAGCGGCGTGGTCGCGGTCGACCCCGCCACGCGCCGCGCAGTCGCAGGCTACGACGCGATTCCCGAGGCCGCACGCACCGCGCTGCAGGGTGTCGGCTACGCCACGGGGCAGATGTCGGTCGACGTGTTCGAGGCGCCCATCGTCGCGCAGAGCTGGTTCGTGCTCGAGCGCATCCGCCAGATCGCGGCCGAGCATGGCGGCACGATGGAAGACGTGGTGAAGCTGGTGCAGTACTTCCGCCACCTGCCGCACTACGCGTTCTACAACCGCGTGCGCGGCCTGTTCTATCCGGGCGAGCCGCCGGTGAGCACGGTGGTGGAGGTGTCGCGCTTCTTGCCGGGGGACGAAGTGCTGGTGGAAGTCGAAGCCACCATGTACCTGCCCCAGCGCTCGCCTTCTACTTGACGCCCGCGCCCTTCAGCAGGAACTCCGTCACCTGCTCGATCAGGTAGCGCCGGTCCTTATCGTCGCCCTGCTGGGCCACGTTGCGGAAGTACGCGGCCTGGGTGGCGTGGTCGGCATAGAACTGCGTCACGGCCCAGATGTGGAACAGCACCAGCATCGGGTCGGCCTTGTCCATCAGGCCCTGGTTCATCCAGTTCTGGATCACGGCGGCGGCCTGGTCGGTGCGCTGCTTGCTCGTGTCCATCATGTCGTCGATGACCGGCGCGCCGCGCAACATCTCGGCGGTGAAGATGCGCGAGCGCAGCGGGTGCTCGAACGAGAACATCATCTTGCGCTGGATCAGGTCGCCCAGCACCTTGCGCGGGCCGAAGGCCTCGTCGCTGAAGCCGAACACCACGATCCAGTCGGTGAGGATGTCCTGCAGCACCTGGCGATACAGCGCTTCCTTGCTCTCTATGTAGTAGTGCAACTGCGCCTTCGAGAGCCCGGCCTTGTCGGCAATGGCCTGCGTCGATGCGCCGGCCAGCCCCTCGCTGGCGAACACTTCGATGGCGGCCTGGTTGATGAGGCCGAGCACCTGCGTGTACTTGCGCGAGCGGCCGCGCGTGGCGGGCGCCTCGCCGTCGCCTTCTTCGTTGATGGGAGGACGCGCGCTCACAGCTGGAGTTCCAGTTCCTGCCCCTTGGCGCGCGAGCAGCACAGGGCGACCTTGTGGCGGCGCTCGCTGCCCGTGAGGCAGAAGTCGCGATGCTCGGCGCCTGCACCGTCGCCCTCGACCACGCAGGTGCCGCACAGGCCCTGCTGGCACGACACGGGAATGTCGATGCCGACTTCGTGCAGCGCGTCGACGGCAGTCTGGTCCGCGGCAACGGGCACGCTGATGCCGCGCCGTGCGAGCTTCAGCGTGAAGGGCAGGCCGGTTGGGGTACCGGCATCGGTGGGTGCGGCGAAATATTCGGCGTGCAGCGCGTCTTCGGGCCAGTGCGCGGCCGCGTCGCGCACCGCCTGCATGAAGCCGCCGGGGCCGCACACGTACAGGTGCGTGCCAGGTGCGGGTCGGGCCAGCAGCGCTCGCAGGTCGATACGCTGCGAGGCGTCGCCCTGGTCGAGATGCAGCCGCAGATGCGGCGCCAGCGCGGGGTCGCGCAGCGCGCCGGCAAAGGCCAGGTGCTCCTCGCTGCGCGCGAACACGCAGAGCGTGAACGATGCGCCGCGCGCCGCGAGCGCCTGCGCCATCGCCAGGAGCGGCGTCATGCCGATGCCGCCGGCCATCAGCAGATGGTGCGCGGCCTCCTCGCGCAGCGGAAAGGTGTTGCGCGGCGCGCTGATCGCGAGCAGGTCGCCTTCGCGCACGCGCTCATGCATCGAGGCCGAGCCGCCGCGGCTGTCGAGTTCGCGCTTCACGCCGATCACGTACGAGTTGGCGCCGCAAGGCGCGCGCGCCAGCGAATACTGCCGCGAGAACCCACCAGGCATGTGCACGTCGATGTGCGCGCCGGCCTCGTAGGAAGGCAGCGGCCGGCCCCACGGATGGGCCAGTTCGAAGGCCAGTATTTCAGGCGTCTGCCGCGAGATGCGTTCGACGCGTACGGTGAGCGTGCGTTCGAGGCTCATGGTGATGTGTCTCCCTGCTTTCTGCGTTCTCTAGATGCTGCCCAGCTTGCGCGACACGCGCTCGATGAAGTGGCTGCGGTCGCTTGCAGTCACGGCGTTCATGTCGTGCAGCTGCAGCCACGTCACCTTGCAGCGCCATGCGAACAGCGCGCGCAATGCGCGCGTGAACAGCCGCCGGCCCGGGTCGCCGATCATCATCACGAACCAGCGCGGCGAGCCGCCGGTGGTCACCACCGTGAGCCGCTGGATGTGCCGCAGCCCAGACTTCGCGATCTGCCCCTTGCGCTGCGCCGGCAGGAAGGCCACGCCCGGCAGCCACACCCGTTCGAGCCAGCCCTTGAGCATCGACGGCGGTCCGTGAAACCAGGTCGGAAACACGAACACCAGGTGCTCGGCCCACAGCAGCGCCTCGACGTGGGGTTTCACGCGTTCGCGGATCAGGTCGGGGTTGTCGAGGTAGGCGATGCGCTCTTCGCGGGTCAGCGTCGGGTCGAAGCCCTCGGCGTACAGGTCGATGGCCTTGACGGGGTGCCGCGGCTGGAGCGCTTCGAGCGCGGTGCGGTAGAGCGCGTGGTTGAAGCTGTCGGGGTTCGGATGGCAGTGGATGACTAACGTTTTCATGGTTGAGGGCCGGTTCGCTCAGCGTTTCTTTGTTGCTGGCGAGACGGGGTCAGAGCCCAGGGGATAAAAGGCCGCGCAGTGCCTTATGGCAACCCAGGCGCCGGCATCTGACCCCGGCGCAAGCCCCGCGCGACCCACGGGAAAAAACGAAGCCGCCTACTTGCCCGTCAGCTTCTTGCGGACGTCGACACCGACGCCCTTGTTCACGAACTGCGTGGTGACGACCTTCGACAGGTCGACCTCGCCCGGCTTGTACAGGCCGGCCTTGACCATCTTGTCGTAGAAGTCCTTCACGCGCGCCTCGTCCATCGCGCCGATGCCCTTGGCGAGCGATTCGCCGCTGTCGACGATGCCCATCTTCTTCATCAGCTCGATGGAGCCCTGCGATGCGGCCACGGGCGAATCGGGGTTGATCTTGGCGATCATCTCGTTGGCCGCCTTGTTGTCGCCGTAGAGGTAGTTGTTCCAGCCGATGATCGAGGCCTCGACGAACTTGCGCACCGTCTCGGGCTTGTTCTTGATGAGGTCGGCGCGCGTCTCGACGGTGGTCGAGTAGGTCGAGAAGCCGTTGTCGGCCAGCAGCTGCACCACCGGGTCGAAGCCGGCCTGGGCCTTGATCGACAGCGGTTCCGAAATCGCATAGCCCTGCTGGATCGATTTCTTGTCGGCCAGGAAGGGGCCGACGTTGAAGGTGTAGGGCTTGAGCTGCGAGTCCTTGAAGCCGTGCTCCGATTTCATCCACTGCCAGAAGCTGAACTGGCCGTCCTTGCCGATGAAGGCCACGGGTGCCTTGGCCATGTCCTTGAAGGTGTCGAAGCCCTGGCCCGGGTGCGCGAACATGGCCTGCGGGTCTTTCTGGAAGAAGGCCGCGACGACCACGGTGGGCACGCCGTTCTTCACGTTGTCGAAGGACTGCAGCAGGTTGCCGGTCATCAGGAAGTCGACCTTGCCGGCCGGCAGCATCGGCCGGTTGTTGACCATCGGGCCGCCCTGCTGGATGTCGACGTCGAGGCCGTATTTCTTGTAGGTGCCGTCCACCAGCGCCTGGTAGAAGCCGCCGTGGCCGGCCTGCGCCTTCCAGTTGGTGGCGAATACCACTTTTTCCTGCGCCTGCGCGGCGAAGGCTGCGGTCAGCGCCAGGCCGAAGGCCAACGGGCGGAGATGGAAGGCGGGGATGCGCATGGGGACGTGCTCCTGTGGAGGTTTGGGAAAGTACGGGATGCGAAGACTATTCTTTTTCAGCGGTCGCGGGCCATGTCGGGCGACCAGCCGCGTGTTTTTCCGGGGTTCATCAACCCCATCGGATCGCTGCGCTTCTTGAACTCGATCTGCTGCGTGTCGATGGTCTTCATGCCGCCGTCCTCGATGGTCACGACGTGCGGATTGAAGATCTTGCAGCCGCCCTGCGACTCGATCTCGCGGATCAGCTCGTACTGGTGGGCCTCGCCCTTCCAGCGCACGAGCAGGATGCCGAAGGTGCCGCACTCGCCGTTGGCGCGCGCGAAGTCCTGGTGCTGCAGCACGTCGTCGCCGAAGATTTGCAGATGGCGCTCGACCACGGCCGGGTCGAAGGGCTGGGCGTAGGCCACCTGCAGGTAGGTCCACCTGCGGTCGGCCTTCAGTGCCTGCAGCGTCGTGTGGTTGAACGCGCACTCGTAGGCCGGAGGCAGGCCGTCGGCGAGCAGTTCGGCCTCGGTGCCGGCGACCGAGATCGTGCCGCCCTGCGCATCGGCCAGCGCACGAAAGTCCGCCATCGACTCGGGCGAGACCATCGCGAACACCGCATGCCGGTCGGCAGGAAAACGGTCGCGCATGGCCGTGTAGTAGGGCGAGAAGCGCGCCTCGACCGTGGACAGCAGGAAGATGTCGAGCGCGGGCGCCTGCGCCGCGACGGCGAAGGCTAGCGCGCCGCGGTACGTTTCGAACAGCACCGTGCAGTGCACCCATTCGACGGCCGGGCTCAGCGCGACCTCGACGTCGAGGATCACGCCGTTGGTTCCGTAGGCGTGGTGCACTTGCTGGATCTCGTCGCCATGCAGCTCGATGACGCGCGGCTCGCGCTCCACCGTCATCACGCGCGCGCGCAGCAGGTTGCCGGGGTCGCGCAGGATGCCGTGGCGGAATGAGCCGATGCCGCCGAAGCCGCCCGCGATGAAGCCGCCGATGGACGCCACATGCCAGGTCGAGGGCCACATGCGCAGCGCCTGCCCGGTCTCGCGTGCGGCGAGGTCGATGTCGTGCATGCGCGCGCCGGCCTCGACGCGGATGCGTCCGGGGTTGATGTCGAGCACGCGGCACATCTGCGTCACGTCGAGCACGATGCCGCCTTCGAGTGGCACGCACTGGCCGTAGTTGCCGGTGCCGCCGGCACGTACGGTGAGCGGCAGCTTCCATTTCGCGGCCACGGCGGCGGCCTGCCGCACGTCGTCCTCGGTGCTGACCTTGACGACGAGGTCGGCCACGCAGCCCGCGAGCTGCGCGGTGAGGATGGGGCTGTACCAGTAGAAGTCTTTCGACAGCTGCTTGCGTTGCGCCGGCGCGGTGATCAGGTTGAGGCCGTGCAGGTCTTCGCGCACTGTGTCCCAGTCGGCGGCAGGCGCGCTGGTTCCGTCGCATCCGGCAGGCACGGAGTTCATGGAACTTCCTGTCGTCTCTGTTCGGGGAACACCGCGGAACCGGCTTTGCCGGGCCGCTGGTGTTGCCCCCGGTAGGGGGTTGGCGAAGCGACACGAAGTGCGCGAAGACTGGGGGCGAGCCTAGTTCTCACGGCGCATCTCGCTTTCGTGCCAGTGGCCGAGCACGAGGCGCGACAGGGCGGCGAACACGATGAAGATCACGATGCCCAACAACGACACCAGCAGCAGCGCCGCGAACATCATCGGAATCTCGGTGCGGAAGCTCGACTCGAGAATGCGCGATGCAAGACCCGTTTCCTTGCCCGCCGTGCCGGCCGTGAACTCGGCCACCACCGCGCCGATCAGGCTCAGCCCGCCCGCGATCTTCAGGCCCGCCATGAAGTACGGCAGCGCGCTGGGCGCGAGCAGGTAGCGGAAGGTCTGCCACGGCGAGGCCTTGTAGAGCTGGAACAGGTCGCGAAGATTGCTGTCGGCGCTTTTCAGGCCGATGACGGTGTTCGACAGGATCGGAAAGAAGGCCACGATCCACGCGCACAGCAGCAGCGCCGCGGTGGTGTTCGACACGTAGATGAGGATCAGCGGCGCGATCGCGATGATCGGCGTCACCTGCAGGATCACGGCGATGGGGAACAGGCCGATTTCCACCCACTTGAAGAGCGCGAACGCGATCGCCAGAAGCACGCCACCGACGATGGCCGCACCGAGCGCGAGCAGCGTGAGCTTGATCGTGAACCACAGGGCGCTGGAGAGCGAATCCCAGTTGTCGAACAGCGTGCGAAGAATGAGCGAGGGTGCGGGGAGGATGTAGTGCGGGATGTTGTTGGCGCGCACGGTCCATTCCCAGAGCAGCAGGAGCGCCGCGATGATGACGACGGGCGCCACGATGCGCAGCATCGACTCGCGGCGGCGCAGCTTGTCTTCGTGGGCGCGCAGCGCGGCCTCGGAGGGCACCGCATCCGCATTGGCGTCCGCGAGGGCGACGGGCTCAGTGATCGATGTCGAGGCCATGCAGCGCTCCGTGCAGGGATTGGGACACCGCCGTGCAATGCGCGTTGTAGCGGCTCGATGTGCGGAACTCTTCGCCGCGCGGGTAGGGCTCGTCGATGCGGATCTCGTCGATCACGCGGCCCGGGCGCGCCGCCATCACGACGATGCGGTTCGACAGGTACACCGACTCGTACACGCTGTGCGTGACGAACACCACCGAGAAGCGGTGCTCGCGCCAGATGGCGAGCAGATCGTTGTTGAGCTTGATGCGCGTCATCTCGTCGAGCGCGGCAAAGGGCTCGTCCATCAGCAGCAGGCGCGGGTGCGTGACCAGCGCGCGCGCGATCGACACGCGCATCTTCATGCCGCCCGAGAGCTCGCGCGGATACACGTCGGCAAAGCGCGAGAGGCCGACCATCTCGAGCACCTGCTGCACCACCGGCGCCGCTGCGTCGCGGCTCATGCCGGCGAGCTTGAGCGGCAGCCACATGTTGTCGAACACCTTGGCCCAGGGCATGAGCGTGGGCTCCTGGAACACGAAGCCCAGGTCGCGGTCGCTCTGCGTCTTTCCGGTGTTGGCGCCCGACCAGTGCATGTCGCCCGAGCTGAGCCGCGTCAGCCCCGCGATGAGGCGCAGCGCGGTGCTCTTGCCGCAGCCCGAGGGGCCCAGGAAGCTGATGAAGTCGTGCTCGCCGATGTCGAGCGTCATGCCCTGCAGCGCGAGCGTGCCGTTGGCGAAACGCTTGCTGACGTTGCGCAGGGTGACCAGCGGCGGGGTGGATGGCGTGGTGCTTTCCATGATGGCTGCGAGCCTAGCGCCAGGCGGGTTGGTTGGCGAGGCGCGACAGCGGGAAGCGGTCGACCTCGTGCAGCAGCTCGACGAAGCGGCGGCCCACGTGGTCGAGCACGGCGGCGCCCTTTTCGGCCGTGGCGCGCGTGGCGTCGCCGGCTGCGCCCGCGGGGTTGATGTCGTGCATCTGCCAGCCGAGCTTGCCGCTGGGGGTGATCGAGAGAAACTTGTTCTCGGCGGCCAGTTGCTCCGTCATCGAGCTGAAGTTCTGGAACTGGTCCTTGCGCACGCAGTCGGGCGCGAGGTGCAGCATGACCGAGCTTTCGAGATCCCCGGCGTGAATGCCGTGCCGGCCCTCGTGCGCGGTGAACAGGCCCTCGGGCAGGCCCAGCGTGTACCAATTGGCGGCCACGACCATCATGTCGTGTTCCTCGCGCAGGTCGCGCGCAACGATGTCCATCACGCTCATCTGGCCGCCGTGGCTGTTGTAGAGCACCAGCTTGCGCACACCGGCCTTCGCGACGCAGGCGCCGATGTCCTTCCACAGCGAGATCAGCGTGTTGGCGGACACCGTGAGCGTGCCCGGATAGCGCGAATGCTCGTTGCTCTTGCCGTAGGGCACGGCGGGCAGAAACAGCACCGGCAGGTCGTCGGGCAGGTGCGGCAGCGTGGCGTGCACCATGCCGTCGATGGTGGCGGTGTCGGTCGACATCGGCAGGTGCGGGCCGTGCTGCTCGGTCGCGCCCACGGGCAGCACGGCAATGAGCCGTTCACGGTCGAGGCGGGAGAACTCTTCGCTGGTCAGGTCGGACCAGAAACGGCTGCGCAAGGGGACCGGGTTCATCGTGGCGTACCTCGTGGTGACGGGCAGTAGGAGCGGGGATGATGATCTAAATCATCCATTCGGTCAAAAAAAGATGGATTGGCAGGTTACCCACGCCGCGGCCGCCGAATGCAGCACCCCTTGATGGCGGCTCTCCTTGGGCATATAAGTCGTTCATGTTTCCTCGGCTTGTCGCAAGGCGGAAAGGGGACGCTATGAAGAGACGCATCTACTGGCTGATGCCGGACCTGGCGAGCGCCAGGCGGGCGATGGACGATCTGGTGCGGGCGCGCGTCGACGTTGCGCGCATTCATTTCGCCGGACCGGAAGGCATGGACATGGCCGGGCTCCATGCGGCCAACGTGTGGCAGACCTCGGACGTGGTCCACGCAGCCAAGACCGGGTGGGCGGTCGGCAGCGCCTGCGGCATCGTCGTCGGCCTCATGGCTGCCCTGATGTTTCCGATCTTCGGCGACGATCCCGAATGGGAAGTGGCCGTGCTGGTGGCCGTCGTGGGTGGCGTGGTCGGCACTTGGTCGGCCAGCATGATCGGCATTTCCATCCCCAGTCCCAGGCTGCAGCGTTTCGAGGGCGCCATCGCGCAGGGACAGATCCTGCTGATGGTGGACTTGCCGCGTTCGCGCGTGCGGGACATCGAGGCGCTGCTGCAGTCTGCGCATCCCGAGGCCCGGTTCGAGGGCGAAGAGCCGCGAATCCCGGCGTTTCTCTGAAGCGCGAATGAGCCCTGAACCCATGATGCCGAGCCGAGGGACCGCACATGATCATGGCCGTCGCCCTGTTGCTCATCGTGCTCGGCTCGGTGCTGTTCCACGTCTTCAATCCATGGTGGACGACGCCCCTGGCTTCGAACTGGCAGCCGATGGACGACACCCTGACCATCACGCTGGTGATCACGGGGATCTTCTTCGTCGTCATCAACGTGTTCGTCGCCTACATGCTGGTGCGCTTTCGCCATCGCGAGGGGCACCGGGCGGCGCATGAGCCCGAGAACAGGAAGCTCGAGCGCTGGCTGATCGGCGGCACCACCGTCGGCATCATGGCGCTGCTGGCGCCCGGCCTCGTGGTGTACGCGAACTACGTCAGGGAGCCCCGCGACGCCCTCGTGCTGGAGGTGCTGGGCCAGCAGTGGCAATGGCGCTTCCGCTTCCCGGGGCCGGACGGCAAGCTGGGCGCGAGCGACGCGCGCTTCGTCAGCGCCACCAATCCGTTCGGGATCGACCCGGGCGACCCCGCCGGGCAGGACGACCTCCTGATCCCCGGCGACGAGGTGCACCTGCCGCTCGGCAAGCCGGTGCTGGTGCTGATGCGCTCGAACGACGTGCTGCACGACTTCTTCGTGCCGCCGTTCCGCGCCCGGATGAACATGGTGCCGGGGCAGGTCAGCCGCTTCTGGTTCACCCCGAGCGTCGCGGGCCGCTACGAGGCGCTCTGCGCGCAGCTGTGCGGCGTGGGCCATCCCAACATGCGCGGCTACGTGGTGGTGGAGGACCCGGCGAACTACAAGGCCTGGTACGCGGCGCTGCCGAGCTTCGCCAAGTCGCAGGCCAAGGCGCCCGAGGCGCCTGCCGCTCCGGCCGGCGCCTCTGCGGCAGGCGGCGCACGCGTCGAGCAGGGCCGCGCGCTGGCGGACGCCAAGGGATGCGTGGCCTGCCACACGATCGACGGCAGCCCGCGCGTGGGGCCGACCTGGAAGGGCCTGCACGGCAAGACCGAGACCATGGCGGACGGCTCCACCGCGCTGGTCGACGAAACCTATCTGCGCAGCTTCATCCGCGATCCGCAGGCCCGCCATGTGAAGGGCTTCCCGCCGGTCATGCCCAAGATCGAAATGACCGATGAAGAACTGGCCGCGCTGGTGGCCTACATCCAGAGTCTGGGCAGCCCGCCGGCGCAGGCTGCCGCCGAACAGAAGGCTGCGCGATGAACTCTTCCTCGCCCACGGGGCAGGCCATGCCCCACGCCGACGACGCCGGGCACCCCGCGCCGCAGAGTTTCCTGACCCGCTACGTCTGGAGCCAGGACCACAAGGTGATCGCCGTCCAGTACGCCTGCACCGCCATCGCGGTGGGCGTGGTGGGCCTGGTGCTGTCCAACCTGATGCGGCTGCAGCTCGGCTTTCCCGGCCAGTTCGAGTTCATCAACGCCGAGCGCTACTACCAGTTCGTGACCATGCACGGGATGATCATGGTGATCTACCTGCTCACGGCGCTGTTCCTCGGCGGCTTCGGCAACTACCTGATTCCGCTGATGGTGGGGGCGCGGGACATGGTCTTTCCCTACCTCAACATGCTGAGCTTCTGGGTCTACCTGCTGTCGGTGGTGGTCCTGATGGCGAGCTTCTTCGTCCCGGGCGGCCCCACCGGCGCGGGCTGGACGCTGTATCCACCGCAGTCGATCCTGCCCGGCACGCCGGGCCATGCGGGCGGCATCGTGCTGATGCTGGTGTCGCTGCTCATCTTCATCGTGGCGACCACGATGGGCGGCCTCAACTACGTGACCACCGTGCTGCAGGCGCGCTGCGAAGGCATGACGCTGCTGCGCATGCCGCTCACGGTGTGGGGCATCTTCGTCGCCACCATCCTTGCGCTGCTCGGCTTTCCGGCACTGTTCGTCAGCGGCGTGATGCTGCTGCTCGACCGGACGCTGGGCACCAGCTTCTTCATGCCGGCGCTGGTGTCGATGGGCCAGGTGACGGGCTACAAGGGCGGCAGCCCGCTGCTGTTCCAGCACCTGTTCTGGTTCTTCGGCCACCCCGAGGTCTACATCGTGGCGCTGCCGGCCTTCGGCATCGTCTCCGACCTGATCAGCGTGCACGCGCGCAAGTGCATCTTCGGCTACCGCATGATGGTGTGGGCCATCGTCGCCATCGGCGCGCTCAGCGTGGTGGTCTGGGCGCACCACATGTTCGTGAGCGGCATGAACCCGTACTTCGGCTTCTTCTTCGCGACCACCACGCTGATCATCGCGGTGCCCACCGCGATCAAGGTCTACAACTGGATCCTGACGCTGTGGCGCGGCGACATCCACCTGACGGTGCCGATGCTGTTCGCGCTGGCCTTCCTCTGCACCTTCCTCATCGGCGGGCTGACCGGCCTGTTCCTTGGCAACGTGAGCGTGGACATCCCGCTCTCGGGCACCTATTTCGTGGTGGCGCACTTCCACATGGTGATGGGTGTGGCGCCGCTGCTGGTGGTGTTCGGTGGCATCTACCACTGGTTTCCCAAGGTCACGGGCCGCATGCTCGACGACCGGCTCGGCCAGCTGCATTTCTGGATCACCTTCCTGGGCACCTACCTGATCTATTTCCCGATGCACTACCTCGGGGTGCTGGGCATGCCGCGGCGCTACTACAACTTCGACGGCTACAAGTTCATCCCGCCCTCGGCATTCACCCTGAACACGTTCATCACCGTGGTCGCGCTGATCGTCGGCGTGGCGCAGCTGCTCTTCATCGCCAATCTCGCCTGGAGCGCCTGGCGCGGACAGCGGGCCGACGCCAATCCATGGCGTGCCGCCTCGCTCGAATGGCAGACGCCCGCCACGCCGCCGGGCCACGGCAACTGGGGGCCACGGCTGCCGGTGGTCTACCGGTGGGCCTATGCCTATGGAGAGCCGGGCGCGGCGGAAGATTTCGTCGCGCAGAACGCGCCGCCGCAGGCCGGGGCCGGGGAGCCCGAGCCGGAAGGCCAGAGCGAGGTCCGGGGAGCGCCGGCATGAGCGCAGCGCCGGGCCGTTCCCAAGCAAGCTCGCACCGCAGTGCGCAGCACGGAGGTCTCTTGACGACCGCGGTTGCCGCCTGGAGCGACCGCGGCGGCCGGCCCCGCGATGCGCGCGCGAGCGCGGCCAGCATCGGCCTGTGGGTCTTCATGGGCGTGGCCACCGCGCTGTTCTCGCTCTTCATCGTGGCCTACGTGATGCGCATGAGCGGCGACGACTCGATGACGATCGCGCTGCCGTGGCAGCTCTGGCTCAGCTCGGCGCTGCTGGTGGCGGGCAGCGTGGCGCTGCAAGGGGCCGGTGGCGCATCGCGCGGCGCCGACCCGAAGCGGGCGCGCCGCCTGCTGCTGGCGGGAGGTCTCTGCGCGGTGGGCTTCCTGGGCGTGCAGCTGTGGGCCTGGCAGGCGCTGCTGAGCGCGCAGGTGATGCCGGCCGGCAATCCGGCGGGCAGCTTCTTCTATCTGTTGACCGCGATGCACGGGCTCCACCTGGCAGGTGGGCTGGTCGGGTGGGCCTGGATGGCGCACGCCGCATGGCCCGATCCCGCCAGGGCCGCATGGCGCATCGCGCTGTGCGCGCGCTACTGGCACTTCATGCTGGCGGTGTGGCTGGTGCTGTTCGCGCTGCTGGGGTGGGTGACGCCGGAGGTGGCGCGCTTCGTCTGCGGCACATCCTGAGGAGGCATCCATGAACAACACCGCAACCATCGCGGCAACGCCGTTGAATCCGACCCTTGCCGCAAGCGGCTGGCGCGGGCTGATTGCCGACTGGTCTTCCGATCGCCAGGCGTTCCACGTCTCGTGGGGCAAGGCGATGATGTGGATCTTCCTGCTCAGCGACACCTTCATCTTCAGCTGCTTCCTGACCGGCTACATGACGGTGCGCGTCTCGACCACCGTGCCGTGGCCCAACCCGAGCGAGGTGTTCGCGCTCCACGTGGCGGGCGCCGACGTCCCGTTGCTGCTGATCGCGATCATGACCTTCGTGCTCATCAGCAGCAGCGGCACGATGGCGATGGCCGTCAATTTCGCCTACCGCCGTGACCGCGTGAACGCCGCCACGCTGATGATCGTGACTGCGACCCTCGGCGAACTCTTCGTCGGCATGCAGGCCTTCGAGTGGTCCAAGCTGATCCTGCATGAAGGCGTGCGGCCCTGGGG
This sequence comes from Variovorax sp. CF313, assembly GCF_000282635.1. Taxonomy (GTDB): domain Bacteria; phylum Pseudomonadota; class Gammaproteobacteria; order Burkholderiales; family Burkholderiaceae_C; genus Variovorax. Next base: position 38,478 of record NZ_AKIW01000011.1, on the reverse strand, counting down.
CAACCCGATGGGCGCGGCGCAGTTCGGCTCGACCTTCTTCATGATCACGGGCTTTCACGGGCTGCACGTGTCGGCCGGCGTGGTCTTCCTGTTCACCGTGGCCTTCAAGCTGATCCGCGGCGACTACGACAAGAAGGGCAACTACCAGATCGTCGAGATCGCCGGGCTGTACTGGCACTTCGTGGACCTCGTGTGGGTCTTCATCTTCGCGCTGTTCTATCTCTGGTGAGGACGACCATGAACCCTGACACCGGCCAACAACATCCGATCGGCCTCTATCTCAAGATCTGGGGGCTGCTGTTCGTGCTCAGCACGATGTCGTACCTGGTCGACTACTTCCATTTCCATGGGTACCTGCGATGGACCCTGATCATTGTCTTCATGCTGCTGAAGGCGGGGCTGATCGTCTCGGTCTTCATGCACATGGCCTGGGAGCGGCTGTCGCTGGTCTATGCCATCCTGGTGCCGCCCCTGTGCCTGCTGGTCCTGGTGTGGTTGATGGCGGCGGAGGCCGGCCACACCTTCCTGACACGGATGACGTTCTTCCACTGATAGCGGCGCGGGCGGCGGCCCGGCTCAGCGCCGCACCACGTAGCGCGTGACCACCGGCGGCGACTCGCCCAGGTGGAACGCCAGCCGGCGCTCGCGCAGCGCCATGTCGCTCGCGGTGGCGCGGTTGAAGCGGCGCAGGTGATCGGTCCACGATTCGTCGACGATCTGCTCCACATAGCGTTCCGGCTGCGCAATGTCGTGCAGCAGCTCCCAGCCGATGGCGCCCTGGCTCAGGCGCGCACGGCGGGTCTGCTGCATCACGAGGTGGAAGGCGGGGGCGCGGGCCGGGTCGATCATGAATTCCACTGTGATGACCACGCGGCCGTCTTCCTGCGGCGCCTCGGCGGGCGGGCCGGCGGCCCAGCCGGCCTGGGCGGGGCTGGTGTCGTCCTCGCCGCTCACGTCGGTCACCCAGCGCAGCGCGGCGAGCATCAGCAGCGTGCCGCTGACGGCAGCCACGCACAGGCTGGCGACCAGCGTGGTGACCGTGGCCACCTGGCCCCAGAGCGCTGCGCCGATCGCGCTCGCGCCCATGATCGCCATCTGGTACATCGACATGCCGCGCGCGCGCACCCAGTCGGGCAGCGCGAGCTGGGCCGACACCGACAGCGAATTGGCCACCGTGATCCATGCCATGCCGCCGAAGAACATCGCCGGCACCGCGACCCATGCATTCGGCGCGAAGGCCATGACGGCGGTGGCGCCCGACTGCAGCAGCGTGCCGCGCAGCACCAGCTGGTCGCGCCCCATCGCCTGGCGCAGTCGCGGCAGGAACAGCACCGCGACGATCGCGCCCGAGCCCATGGCCGCCAGCAGCAGCGTGAAGGTGCCGGCGCCGCCGCCCTCGAGGTTGCGCGCCAGCAGCGGCAGCAGCGCCAGCAGCGCGGTCGAGTGGAAGAAGAAGATCGAGATGCGCGTGAGCACCGCGCGCATGCGCTGCGACTGCCGCACGAACTGCACGCCCACGCGCATCGCGCTGACGAGCTTCTCGCGGCCCAGCGGGTTGGGTGTGTGCTCGCGCCGCCAGCGCAGCACCACGAAGCCCGAGGCCACCGACAGCACCGCGTTCAGCGCGAACACCCACACGGTGCCTGCGCTCGCGATCAGCATGCCGGCCGTGAGCGGGCCGACGATGCGCGAGGCGTTCATCGCGATGCCGTTCAGGCCCAGCGCGGCCGGCAGCTGCGGGCGCGGCACCAGCTCGGGCACGATGGCCGCAAACACCGGCCAGCGCAACGCCAGGCCGATGCCGTTGGCGAAGGTCAGCGCCAGCAGCAGCGGCGCGGTCATGAGGTCGAGCGCCAGCGCCGCGCACAGCACGATGGCCGTGCCGGCCAGCCAGAACTGCGTGGCCACCAGCCAGCGCCGGCGGTCCAGGATGTCGGCCAGCGCGCCGCTGGGCAGGCCCAGCAGGAACACCGGCAGCGTGGAGGCCGACTGCACCAGCGCCACCCAGATCGGCGAGGTGGTCAGCGAGGTCATCATCCACGCGGCGGCCACGTCGTTCATCCACATGCAGATGTTGGCGACGAGCCAGGTGCTCCACAGCATGCGGAACACGGGAAGCTGGAGCGGCACGAGGGCCGCGAGCTTCGCCGGCTGCGGCCGCACGGGCGGGATGGGCGTCTCTTCGGGGGATATGGGTGGCATGTGGCGCTATTTTGGCGCGCCCGCCGCCGTCATCCCCTGTCGCTGCGCGCGAGGCGGTGTTCGAGGCGGCGAAGAAGCGTCGTCAGCACCAGCGTCATCACCCAGTAGATGACCGAGATCGCGAGGTACGGCTCCCAGTAGCGCGCGTAGGCACCCGCCACGGTGCGCGCCGCGTACGCCAGCTCGGCCAGGCCGATGGCCGAGACCAGCGACGTGTCTTTCAGCAGCGCGATCGCGTTGTTGCCAAGCGGCGGCAGCATGCGGCGGAAGGCCTGCGGCAGCACCACGTAGCGCATCACCTGCGCGGGCGAGAAGCCGATCGAGCGGCCCGCATCGAACTGTCCGCGCGAGATCGACTGGATGCCGGCGCGGAACACCTCGGAGATGTAGGCCGCCGAATTGAGCGTGAGCGCCACCACGCCGGAGATGAGCGCGCCGTGCTCCTGCTTGAGCGTGCGCGCGAGCTCGCCGTCGATCAGGATGCCCGTCGTCGGGTGGATGAATACCGGCATCACCGCGAAGTGGATCAGCAGGATCTGCACGAACAGCGGCGTGCCGCGGAAGAAGCTCACGTACACAGTGGCCGGCCAGCGCAGGAAGAAGCGCGCGACCCAGGTCCACGGTGCGTGGCGCGGATGCGCGAGCCGAGCGAGCGCGAGGCACAGGCCCCAGCTCGAACCCAGCAGCACGCACACCACGGTCATGCGCAGCGTCATCCAGGCGCCTTGCCAGAACAGGTCCTTGTATTCGACCAGGATGTCCCATCGGAACCATCCGAAAAGAAGAATTGGTTGTTCCATCTATCGCCTCCGCTTCATCGCGTCAAACTCAAAAAACAAACGGCCGCATCGTGGCGGCCGTGATCGGATCACAGGTGGGGTGCGGCTCAGTGGACGTTCGGGTCCTTGTTGAACCACTTCTTGTAGATCGTCGCGTAGCTGCCGTCGGCGCGGATGGCCGCGAGGCCGGCCGTGAGCTTGTCGAGCAGGGCCTTGTCGCCCTTCTTCACGACGATGCCGAAGCCCTCTTCGGGGAAGGACTTGTCGTCCAGCGTCTTCAGGTCGGGGTTCTGCGCCACGCGATAGGCGATGACGCCGTTGTCGCCCATGGCGGCATCGACGCCGCCGCCGGCCAGCTCGGAAATGATGAGCGGCGTGCTCTCGAAGCGGCGGATGTCGGGGTTGGTCTTGCCGAACTCGCGCGAGGCGATGTCGTCGGCGGTGGAGGCGCTGACCACGGCGATCTTCTTGCCGGCCAGGTCCTTCAGCGAGGCGACCTTGCTGTTCTTCGGCAGCGCGATCAGCTGGCGGGCCGCGAAGTACGGCGGCGTGAAGTCGTAGCTCTGCTTGCGCTTCTCGTTGATGGTGACGCCCGAGATCACGAGGTCGACGTCGCCGTTGTTCAGCGCGCCGAAGATGCCGGTGAAGGGCGTGTTGACGATCTTGATCTTCAGGCCCTGCTGCTTCGCGATGGCGTTGATGATGTCGATGTCGAAACCGACGATCTGCTTGTCCTTGTTCTCGAAGGCGAAGGGCGCGTAGGTGGCGCTGGAGGCCACGGTGAGTTCGCGGTTCTGGGCCTGGGCACTGAATGCGAGCGTGGCGGCAGCGAGGCCGAGGGCCAGGGCGCGGCGGAGGGAGTTCATTCGGGGGTCCTTGTTTTTCGCCGTCCGGCGGGAGGTGGTGGGCGGGGATTTTAGGCTGTCGCTATCGGGCGGCCGCGTCGCCGCATGCACTCAGCGTGCCAGATGCCCCAGCGGCAGCGCGCTGCTCGCCTTCACCTCGCCCAGCGAGAAACTGGTGTGCAGGTCCTTCACATTCGGCAGGTTCATCAATTGCTGGCGCGCAAAGGACGAGAAGCTGTCGAGATCCTGCGCCACCACCTGGAGTTCGAAGGTGCCGGTGCCGCTGATGTAGTGGCAGGCCACCACCTCGGGCATCCTGCGGATCGCGTCCTCCAGCTTGCGGGTGGCCTCGTGGGTGACGCGCTCGGTGTCCACGCGCACGAAGGCAAGTACGCCGAGCCCGATCTTGTGGCGGTCGATCTCGGCGTGGTAGCCCTTGATGACGCCTGCCTCCTCGAGTGCCCGCACCCGGCGCCAGCAGGGCGCGGCCGAGAGCCCCACGCGTTGCGCAAGCTCGGCATTGGTGAGGCGACCGTCGGCCTGCAGTTCTTGCAGAATTGCGAGGTCGAACTTATCGATGCTTTCCATTGGTGAGGATTTTAAGCAAGATTCTTTCTGGAAGCCGCTTTTTCGAGGCAAAGAACGCAAACACCTGTCGCCAACCCCGGCATACACTTTGCGTGACCATGGGCTCGCGCCCTACCGGGCACAGACCCAAGCAATCAGCCAGGCCCACAAGGCCCTGCCATACGGAGACAGACACCATGAACGCCCCGCTGCCCGAGCACATCCGCAAGGCGCTAGAAACCGTCACGCTCGACGACAAGTACTCCCTCGACTACGGCCGTGCCTTCATGAGCGGCGTCCAGGCCCTCGTGAAGCTGCCCATGCTGCAGCAACTGCGCGACAAGCAGGCTGGCAAGAACACCGCCGGCTTCATCAGCGGCTACCGCGGCTCTCCGCTTGGCGGCTACGACCAGGCGCTGTGGAAGGCAAGCAAGTTCCTCAAGGAACGGAACATCGTCTTCCAGCCCGGCGTGAATGAAGAGCTGGCGGCCACCGCACTGTGGGGCACCCAGCAGCTGGGCTTCTCGCCCGCGGGCACCAACAAGTTCGACGGCGTGTTCGGCATCTGGTACGGCAAGGGCCCGGGCGTGGACCGCTGCTCCGACGTCTTCAAGCACGCCAACATGGCCGGCACCACCGAATTCGGCGGCGTGATCGCGGTGGCGGGCGACGACCACATCTCCAAGAGCAGCACGGCCGCGCACCAGAGCGACCACATCTTCAAGGCCTGCGGCACGCCGGTGTTCTTCCCCACGAGCGTGCAGGAAATCCTCGACCTGGGCATCCATGCCTTCGCCATGAGCCGCTTCTCGGGCGTGTGGTCGGGCATGAAGACGATCCAGGAGATCGTTGAGTCGAGCGCCACGGCCATGATCGACCCCGAGCGCGTCGAGATCGTCATCCCCACCGACTTCGAGATGCCGCCCGGCGGCCTGCACATCCGCTGGCCCGACCATGCGCTGGAGCAGGAAGCCCGGCTCATGCACTACAAGTGGTATGCCGCGCTGGCGTACATCCGCGCCAACCGGCTGAACCACAACGTGATCGAGGGCCCGAACGACCGCTTCGGCATCATGGCCAGCGGCAAGGCCTTCAACGACACGCGCCAGGCGCTGATCGACCTGGGCCTGGACGACGCGGCCTGCCGCCAGCTCGGCATCCGCCTGCACAAGGTGGGTGTGGTGTGGCCGCTCGAGGCGCAGCTCACGCGCGAATTCGCCACCGGCCTGCAGGAGATCCTGGTGGTCGAGGAGAAGCGCCAGGTCATCGAATACCAGCTCAAGGAAGAGCTCTACAACTGGCGCTCCGACGTGCGCCCCAACGTGGTCGGCAAGTTCGACGAGGGCGAAGTGCACGCGGCCGAGGGCTACTCGGGCGGCGAATGGTCGATGCCCAACCCGACCGCGCACACCCTGCTGCGCGCCAATGCCGACCTGAACCCCGCGCTGATCGCCAAGGCCATCGCCTCGCGCCTGAAGAAGACCGGCCTGCTGGCCGCCGCCGGCGCCGACATGGCCGCGCGCATCGATGCCCAACTCGCCATCCTCGAAGCCAAGGAACGCGCGATGGTGGTGCAGCAGGCCTCCACCAGCGTGGCCGACGCCACGCGCCAGCCCTGGTTCTGCTCGGGCTGCCCGCACAACACCAGCACCGTGGTGCCCGAAGGCTCGCGCGCCATGGGCGGCATCGGCTGCCACTTCATGGCGACCTGGATGGACCGCTCCACCATCGGCTTCACGCAGATGGGCGGAGAGGGCGTGCCATGGGTGGGCCAGCAGCCCTTCACCACCGACCAGCACATCTTCGCGAACCTGGGCGACGGCACGTACTTCCACAGCGGCCTGCTCGCCATCCGCCAGAGCATCGCGGCGGGTGTGAACATCACCTACAAGATCCTCTACAACGACGCGGTCGCCATGACCGGCGGCCAGCAGGTCGGCGAGCGGCCGGAAGGCCACTCGGTGCTGCAGATTGCCGAGAGCCTGCATGCCGAGGGCGCCGCGAAGGTCGTGATCGTGACCGACGAGCCCGAGAAGTACGAGGGCGTGCACATCCCCGGCGACCATGTCCAGGTGAAGCACCGCGACTTGCTCGACGAGGTGCAGCGCGAGTTCCGCAAGATCCCCGGCACCACGGCCATCATCTACGACCAGACCTGCGCGACCGAGAAGCGCCGCCGCCGCAAGCGGGGCACGGCCGTCGATCCGGCCAAGCGCGTGGTCATCAACGAGCTGGTCTGCGAAGGCTGCGGCGACTGCAGCGTGCAGAGCAACTGCCTGTCGGTCGAACCGCTGGAGACCGAGTTCGGCCGCAAGCGCACCATCAACCAGAGCAGCTGCAACAAGGACATGAGCTGCCTGAAGGGCTTCTGCCCGAGCTTCGTCACCGTCGAAGGCGGCCAGCTCAAGAAGAAGGGCAAGAACAAGGGCGCCACGCCGGCCGAGTTCGGCCTGCTGCCCGAGCCCGCGATTCCGTCGCTGGTCGGCGGCAAGGTCTGGGGCGTGGTGGTAGCGGGCGTCGGCGGCACCGGCGTGATCACCATCGGCCAGCTGCTCGGCATGGCGGCGCACATCGAGGCCAAGGGCATCGTCACGCAGGATGCGGCCGGCCTCGCGCAGAAGGGCGGCGCCACCTGGAGCCACGTGCTCATCGGCGACACGCAGGACGACATCCGCACCACGCGCGTCGGCACCGCGGCGGCCGACCTGATCCTGGCCTGCGATCCGCTGGTCACGGTCAACGGCGAAACCATGGCGCGCATGCGCGAAGGGCGCACGCACGTGGCGCTCAACAGTCACAGCTCGCCGACGGCGGCTTTCGTGCGCAACGCCAACTGGCAGAACCCCGAAGACGCTTGCGCCGCCGAGATCGCGCGCGCCGTGGGCGTCGACGGCATGGGCACCTTCGACGCCGATGCCGCCGCCACCACGCTGATGGGCGACAGCATCTACGTCAACCCGATGATCCTGGGCTACGCCTGGCAAAAGGGCTGGATCCCGCTGGCGCACGAGTCGCTGATGCGCGCCATTGAACTCAACGCCGTGGCCGTCGAGAACAACAAGACGGCGTTCGAATGGGGCCGCCAGGCGGCGGTGCGTCCTGAGGAGCTGCAAAAGCGCGTGCGTCCCGGCCAGGTCATCGAGTTCAAGAAGCGCGAATCGGTCGAAAGCCTGGTCGCGCGCCGCGTCGAGTTCCTGACCGGCTACCAGAACGCCGCCTACGCCGACGAATACAGGCAGTTCGTCGGCAAGGTGCAGCACGCCGAATCGGCCGCCGGCAAGAGCACCGCGCTGACCGAAGCGGTTGCGCGCTATCTGTTCAAGCTGATGGCCTACAAGGACGAGTACGAAGTCGCCCGCCTGCACACCGATCGCAGCTTCCTCGACCGCGTCGAAGGCATGTTCGAGGGCGACTACAAGCTCAACTACCACCTGGCGCCGCCGCTCATCGCGAAGAAGGACGCCAAGGGGCAGCTCCAGAAGCAGAAGTTCGGCCCCTGGATGCTCACGGGCTTCCGCTTCCTCGCGAAGCTGAAGGGCCTGCGCGGCACGGCGCTCGACATCTTCGGCCGCACCGAGGAGCGCAAGACCGAGCGCGCGCTGATCGGCGAGTACCGCGCCAGCATCGAGGAAGTGATCGGAGGCCTGCGCGCGGACAACCACGCGCTGGCGCTGGAAATCGCGGCCCTGCCCGAGCAGATCCGCGGTTACGGCCACGTGAAGGATCGCAACCTGGCGGCGGCCCGCACCCGCTGGAGCGAGCTGATGGCCAAGTGGCGCAATCCGCAGGGGCAGCGCGCGGCGGCCTGATCTTCAAGGCTGGTCGACCATGCAACGGGCGCCCGATGGGCGCCCGTTGCTATTCAAAACATAGCAAAACGGCGCGCAATCCTCTGCCCGGAAAGCCCTCCCGGCCGCGCCGGATAAGCGCGCGGAGCGGTCATCTGCGCCGAATACAATGGCCGGTGCTGTGCGCGGCCAAGCCGCGCCGCGCTTTGACTTGCGGTCCGCCTCCTTCGCGGCCGCGAAGCCCAAGGAACCGCGGGCACGTCCTGCGCTCCCATCGTTTTCTCTTTCCTCTGCTGGAGACTCTCTTGTTCATTTCCTCTGCTTTCGCCCAGACCGCGCCCGCTGCAGCCGGCGGCGGTGACATGTTGTCCTCCCTCGGCAGCATGCTGCCGCTGGTGCTGATGTTCGTGGTGCTGTACTTCGTCATGATCCGGCCCCAGATGAAGCGCCAGAAGGAAGCCCGCGCCATGATCGAGGCCCTGGCCAAGGGCGACGAAGTCGCCACCGCCGGCGGGGTGCTCGGCAAGATCACCTCGATCGGCGACCAGTACCTCGGCCTCGAAATCGCCAACGGCATCGAGATCAAGATCCAGCGCAGCGCCGTGGTGCAGGTCTTGCCCAAGGGCGCCGTCAAGCAATAAAAGCGTGAGCTGAACCTTGCGCCTTGCGGCGCAGGGCCCCAATTCACGCCGTGTTCCGTTTCAGAAAAAGCGCTTTCTCATGAACCGTTACCCGGTCTGGAAGTACGCGATCATCGTGGTCGTGTTGCTCGTGGGGCTCATCTACGCCCTGCCCAATTTCTTTGGCGAGGCGCCTGCGGTGCAGGTGTCGGCTGCGAAGTCGACCGTCAAGATCGACGCGTCGACCCGGGCCAGGGTGCAGGAGCTGCTCAAGACGGCCGGCCTCACGCCCGAACTGCTGAGCCTCGAACCCACCGCGGTGCGGGCGCGGTTCGCCACCACCGACGACCAGATCAAGGCGCGCGATACGCTGCAGCAGGCCCTGGTGCCGAACGCGGACGAACCCTCCTACGTGGTGGCGCTGAACCTCGTGTCGCGCTCGCCCTCGTGGCTGACCGCGCTGCACGCCTTCCCGATGTACCTGGGCCTCGACCTGCGCGGCGGCGTCGACTTCCTGCTGCAGGTCGACATGCGCGGCGTGCTCGACAAGAAGGCCGAATCCTTCGCCGGCGACATCCGCATGGGGCTGCGCGAGAAGAAGGTGCGCGGCAGCGCCGTGAACCGCAACGGCCAGACCGTCGAAATCACGCTGCGCGACGCCGACAGCGTGGAAACCACCCGGCGCCTGATCCAGGACACGATGCCGGACCTCAGCACCGTCGAGAGCCAGCAGGGCACCGAATGGCGCATCGTGGCCAGCATCAAGCCCGAGGCCGCGCGCCGCATCCAGGACGCGGCGCTCAAGCAGAACGTCACGACGCTGCACAACCGGATCAATGAACTCGGCGTGGCCGAACCCGTGATCCAGCAGCAGGGCATCGACCGCATCGTCGTGCAACTGCCCGGCATGCAGGACCCGGCCCAGGCCAAGACCATCATCGGACGCACCGCCACGCTCGAAATGCGCATGGTGGACGAAAGCGCCGAAGGCCGCTCGGCTGAACTGAGCGGTGGGCCGGTGCCTTTCGGTTCCGAGAAATTCCTCGATCGCCAGGGCCGTCCGGTGATCGTGAAGAAGCAGGTGCTCGTCACCGGCGAGAACCTCACCGACGCGCAGCCCGGCTTCGACCAGCAGAGCAACCAGCCCAAGGTCGACCTGACCATGGACTCGAAGGGCGGCACCATCATGCGTGACGTGAGCCGCGAGAACTACAAGAAGCGCATGGCCATGCTGATCTTCGAGAAGGGCAAGGGCGAAGTGCTCACGGCCCCGTCGATCAACGGCGAACTGGGCAACCGTTTCCAGGTGTCAGGTTCGATGACCGTGTCCGAAGCCAACGACCTCGCGCTGCTGCTGCGCGCCGGCTCGTTGGCCGCGCCGATGGAAATCATCCAGGAACGCACCATCGGCCCGACGCAGGGTGCCGAGAACATCAAGAAGGGCTTCGACAGCGTGATGTACGGCTTCGCCGCGATCATGGTGTTCATGTGCATCTACTACGCGCTGTTCGGCCTGTTCTCGTCGATCGCGCTGGCCGTCAACCTGATGCTGCTGGTGGCCATTCTCTCGATCCTGCAGGCCACGCTCACGCTGCCGGGCATCGCGGCCATGGCGCTGGCCATCGGCGTGGCAATCGACTCCAACGTGCTGATCAACGAGCGCGTGCGCGAGGAACTGCGCAACGGGGCGTCGCCGCAGGCGGCGATCCATGCGGGCTACGAACGCGCCTGGGGCACCATCCTCGACTCCAACGTGACCACGCTGATCGCGGGTATCGCGCTGCTGGCCTTCGGCTCGGGTCCGGTGCGCGGCTTTGCGGTGGTGCACTGCATCGGCATCGTCACCTCGATGTTCTCGGCCGTGTTCTTCTCGCGCGGCCTCGTGAACTTCTGGTACGGCCAGAAGAAGAAGCTCAAGACGGTGTCCATCGGCACGGTGTGGCGGCCGAAGACCGACGGCGCGGCCGTGGCCGAAACCAAGTAAGAGGCAGAAGAGACAGCCATGGAATTCTTCCGCATCCACAAGACCATCCCGTTCATGCGCCACGCGCTGGTGCTGAACATCATCTCCTTCGTCACCTTCGCGCTGGCGGTGTTCTTCCTGTTCCACCGCGGGCTGCACCTGTCGGTGGAGTTCACCGGCGGCACGGTGATGGAAGTGGCATACACACAGTCGGCCGACGTCGGCAAGGTGCGCGACATCGTCGGCAGGCTGGGCTACACCGAAGTGCAGGTGCAGAGCTTCGGCAAGTCGGTGCAGATCCGCCTGCCCGTGAAGAAGGGCGTGACCTCCGCCCAGCAGAGCGCACAGGTGATGGACGCGCTGAAGGTGGCCGAGCCGACGGTGGAGCTGCGCAGCAACGAATTCGTCGGCCCGCAGGTCGGCGACGAACTCACCACCAATGGCCTGAAGGCCCTGGGCATGGTGGTCGTCGGCATCATGATCTACCTGGCGTTCCGCTTCGAGTGGAAGTTCGCGCTGGCCACCGTACTGGCAAACCTGCACGACGTGGTGATCATCCTGGGCTTCTTCGCCTTCTTCCAGTGGGAGTTCTCGCTGGCGGTGCTGGCGGCGGTGCTGGCGGTGCTGGGCTATTCGGTGAACGAATCGGTCGTGATCTTCGACCGGATCCGCGAGAACTTCCGCCGCTACCGGAAGATGTCGACCACCGAGATCATCGACAACGCGATCACCTCGACCATCAGCCGGACCATCATCACCCACGGCTCCACCCAGCTGGTGGTGCTGTCGATGTTCTTCTTCGGCGGCCCGACCCTGCACTACTTCGCGCTGGCGCTGACCATCGGCATCTGCTTCGGCATCTACTCGTCGGCCTTCGTGGCGGCGGCGATCGCCATGTGGCTCGGCGTGAAGCGCGAAGACCTCATCAAGGGCGGCCCGGCCAAGCGCGACGGCGAATCCGAGGACGACCCGAACGCCGGCGCCGTGGTCTGACGGATACTTCGGGGTTCAACACAGCGGCGGCGGCCCGGCTGCCACCGCGGTTCGCATGCAACGCCGGGCGCTCTCCGCACTTGTGCGGTGGCGCTTCCCGATGCAAGCTCGCAGTTGTTGCCGACGAATCGACCATCCTGGCCTTCCCGACTTTTCAATGAGCATTGCGCGGTCCGCCTCTTCCCTGCAGCTCGCACGCGAGACGCGTGAGCGTTTCGTATCGGCCACCGAGGGCGCCATTGCGCCGCTGGCCGGCGCGATCCGGGACCGGTTGACGGCCCTGGCCTCCGAGGTCGGCAACGCCCGTTCCATGCAGGAAAACCGCGACGACTTCGTCGCGTTCCAGGGCCACGCCACGCAATGGGTGACGCTCGCGCAGGCCGGCTGGCGCAAGGCGCTGGGCACCACATCCGGCGCCATGACCGCGCCTGCGGCGCTGCGGCTCGAACTGATCGGCAATGAAGTAGTGGAGAGCAACATCCTCTCCTCGCGCCTCGCGCAGATGATCCACGACAAGGCCAGCTTCGAGCTCAGCGACCTGCGCCTGCGCATCCAGCACCTCGAAGGCACGACCGAGCTCGACGCCAAGGACGTGCTCAAGCCCGAGACGCTGGCCAAGCTGCTGGTCGACCAGTGGCTGGCGGCAGGCCTGAGCCGCGGGTTGTGGGCCCGTGTGCAGGACACGGTGCAGCAGGGGCTGGTCGAGGTGATCGTCAAGGCCTACGAGAGCGCCAATGCCTATCTGATCGCCAATGGCGTGATGCAGGAGATCGATCTCAAGAGCTTTGTCCGGCGCACGGGCAATGCAGGCGGCGGCGGATCGGGCGTCGCGCCGGTCGACAGCGGCATGACCGGCGGTTCTACCATTGCGCAGCGCCCCGGGTACGGATTCGAAGGACATCAGCAGGCGTCCATGCCCTCGACCATGGCGCCCACGTCGACCACCGGCGGCTCGCCGCTGATGATCGCGCGGCAACGTGCGCAGACCGCACTGCTGAGCCTCAAGCGCTTCGTGACTGCGCGCATCGGCGGCGACGCGGGCGGTGCCGCCGCACAGTTCCAGGCCGGGGGTGCGGAAGGGCGCGCCACGGGCGGCGGCGGCCAACCGGGCCAGGGCGGCGGTGCGGCGCCCCGCGTGTTCTCCAGGACCTTCGCCGGCGCCATCGCCGACGCCGAGGTCGCCTACCGGATGGCCGCCACGCAGTACATGGATGGCGCGGGCGAACAGGCCACGCTGATCCAGCAGACCGCCGTCGACCTGCGCCGGCGCTCCACCGAACTCAAGAAGCGCGCGCCCACCACGGCCGACAAGGCCACGGTCGAGATCGTGGCGCTGATGTTCCAGGCCATCCTGGCCGAAGAGCGCATTCCGTTCTCGGCGCGCGTGTGGTTCGCGCGCCTGCAGATGCCGGTGCTGCGCGTGGCCATCGCCGAGCCCGAGTTCTTCGGCACGCTGCAGCACCCCGCGCGCATGCTGATCGACCGCATGGGCTCCTGCGTGATGGGCTTCGATGCGGCCGCCATCACCGGCAGCGCGCTCGAAGGCGAGATCCGCCGCGTCGTGCAGGTGATCGAGCAGTATCCCGAAACCGGCCAGCGCGTGTTCAAGCTGGTGTTCGACGAATTCGTCGCCTTCCTCAACCGCTACCTGACCCAGAGCGACACCACGCAGCGCGTGATGAGCGTGGCGCAGCAGGTCGAGCAGAAGGAGACGATGGCGATCCAGTACACCATCGAGTTGCGCAAGATGCTCAACGACATGCCGGTGCGCGACGAGATCCGGGAGTTTCTCTTCAAGGTCTGGGCCGAGGTTCTCGCCATTGCCGCGCTGCGCTACGGCGCGCAGGGCGAACAGACCGTGATGCTCAAGCGCGTGGCTTCGGAGCTGGTATGGGCCGCGAGCGCCAAGCCCAACCGAACCGACCGCGCCCGCGTGATCCAGGACCTGCCGCAGCTGCTGCAGCGACTGCGCCAGGGGATGGCCCTGCTCGGCATCGTGGACGAGCCGCAGGAGGCGCACATCAAGACCATCGGCGCCACGCTGTCCGACGCCTTCCTGTCGAAGACCGAGGCGATCCCGCAGGCCAAGATCGAGGCGATGGCCGAGCGGCTGGCACACCTGGAAGATTTCGTGACCGACGTGGGCGGCACCGCCGATCTGCCGCTCGATGCCCACAGCATCGAGCTGCTGCTGGGCGTGGATGCGGCCTCGATCGAGGTCATTCCCGACGCCGCCGGCACCAAGGTGCCCGAGGACATGCTCGCCTGGGCGCATGAGCTGCAGGTGGGCAACTGGTTCATGCTGGACCACAACGACCGCGTGAGCCAGGTGCAGTTCGTCTGGCGCAGCGATCGCAAGCAGCTGCACCTGTTCGCGTCGTCGGATGGACGCAGCTTCCTGATCCAGGCGGGGCGGCTGGCGACCTACCTGCAGGCCGGGTTGCTGGTGCCGGCGGAAGAAGAAACGCTCACGGTGCGTGCCACGCGCGAAGCGCTGGCGAAGCTGGATGCGAATCCCGAGCGGCTGCTGAACTAGCAGCCAGCTCCTGCGGCGCCTAGTGTGCCGTGCGGCCCTCGCGCGACTCGCAGAGCTCGTCGAGCACCAGCGCATCGGGTTCGATGCCCGTGCTCCAGTGCACCATCAATACGATGATTTTCAACTCGTCGAGTGCGACCGGGTCGCCGGGCGCCGCCATGGCACGCTCGACGACGATCTCGCGCAGGCCGCAGGGCAGCACGTTCGACGATTCGAGAAAGCGGATGAAGCCGAGGCACTCGGCGCCGAGGTGCTCCTGCTCGGCCTGCGAGTAGATGCGCATCGCATCGGCGGACTGCGGCATGGCCGCTTCGGGGGTGCCCCGGAGAACGACCGTGGCGCTGCCCTCGTCGTTGGCGCTGCGCTCGATCTGCATGCCTTGCGTGGCAAGGCTCAGGCCGTCGAGCCAGTGAAGGGCCTCGCGGATTTCCTCTGCCTCGAAGCCGTGTGCGCTGAGCTTGCGGCCCAGCTGATCGGGTTCGGGACAGGCATCGCCGCGCCAATAGTTTTCGTACACAAAAACAAGCACTTCGAACATGAGCCCAATATAGCCCAGTAAGGTGGCTCACCCCCAGGCTTCGTGCACTTCGTGTCACTTCTCCTTCCCCCTGCCGGGGGCGGGCCGGCCGCTTCGGGCGGCCGTGCGCGGCGGCCCCCGCAAAAAAAAGGGCGCGGCCTGGGGCCCGGGAATCAGCCGATGGCCGTTCTCTGGAAGAGGCCGCCGGGCAGGCGTGCGATATGGCCGTCCAGCTCGAGCTCGAGCATCTTCGCCTGGAGTGCCGCGGCGCTCCAGCCGGTGCGCGCGCTGAGGGCATCGAGACTCACGGGGTCGTGGCCGAGAGCCTCCAGAAGCGGGTCTTCGTCGGTGGCGACGGCAGCCGTGCTTCCATTTCCGGACGCGGGCGTCGCCGCCGCTCGCGGCTGCAGGGGCGGCAGCTCTTCGAGAATGTCGTTGACCGATTCCACGAGCTTCGCGCCCTGGCGGATCAGCGCATGGCAGCCGCGCGATTGCGGCGAATGGATCGAGCCCGGGATCGCAAACACTTCCTTGCCCTGCTCCGACGTGAGCCGCGCCGTGATCAGCGAGCCCGACTGCAGCGCCGCCTCGACCACCAGCGTGCCGCGTGCCAGCCCGGCGATGAGCCGGTTGCGCTTCGGAAAATTCTGCGTGAGCGGCGGCGTGCCCAGGGGCAGCTCGCTCACGATCAGCCCCTGCAGCGTGATGCGGTGCGCCAGGTCGCGGTGCCGCGCGGGGTAGACCCGGTCGAGCCCCGTGCCCACCACGGCCACGGTTGCGAGCCGGGGCGCATCGCCGGCCGCATCGAGCGCGCCCTGGTGCGCCGCGCCGTCGACGCCCAGCGCGAGGCCCGACACCACGGGCAGCCCCGCCTCGCCCAGCGCCCGCGCGAAGCTGCGCGCGTTGGTGGCGCCCTGCGGCGTCGGATTGCGGCTGCCCACGACGGCGATGCTGTGGCCGAGTTGCGTGAGGTCGAAGTCCGCGGCACCGAGCACGTAGAGCATCAGCGGCGGGTCGGCCATTTCAAGCAGCGAGGCCGGATAGCCGCTGTCGCCCAGCGTCACAATGCGGCGCGAGACGCCGCCATCGGCCGCCTGCAGCCATTGCCAGGTCTGGTCGATCTGCGCCTGCAGGCCGGGAGGCGGCTGCAGCAGCGCTTCGGCCTGGGCCAAGGAGACGACCTCGCGCAGCGCGGCAGGGGGCTGCGCAAAGATGCCGTCGGGCAGCCCGAAGGCCGCGAGCAAACGGCGTGCGGCACCGTCACCGATGCCGGGCGTCAATGAAAGCCGCAGCCAGCCTGCGAGTTCTGCGCGTTCCAAACGAATGTGCGAGGAATGAAGCCGGGGTCGCTGGTCAGGGGTTGACGAGGAAGTCGCCGGCGCGCGGAGTGTCGTTGATTTCGAGCACCAGCGCGTAGGACACCTTCTCGAAGGTGCGGAACACCATCAGCAGGCCGATGCGTTCGTTCGGCAGCTTGATGGTTTCCTTGCGGGCGCCGGTGCGGTCGAGGATGGTTTCGCCGTTCTTCAGGATGGCCAGCACATGGCCGTTGTCGATGCCGTCGCGCGTGCCCTTGTTGATGGCCACCACCTGGTTCTGTGCCGCGAACTGCACCGCGTTGCCATAGACCGACACGATGCGGCCGTCCACCTGGGTGGAGGGCGCGCGCGGCGCGTAGCTCAGCAGCTGGCGCGGCGGCTCGGGCAGCAGGCGGTCGCCGGCGCGCATTTCCTCGCGCGACGCGACGATGTCGATGCTGGCGGGCACCACCGTGATGACGTCCTTGTCTTCCACCGTCTCGACCGTGGTCGACTCGCCGCGCTGCAGCCGGGCCTTGCCCAGGTACTGCGCCTCGTAGCCGAGGATTTCGCCCGTGCCCGGGTCCTTCAGCGGCGTGGCGTTGCGGAAGATCCGGAAGTTCTGCACCGGTCCCGGCACCTCGACCAGCGGCGCTTCGGCGCTGCCGCGGGCATAGGCCCGGTCGCCGCGCGACAACAGGACGCGGCTGTCGTTGCCCGCGACGATGCGCGGCGCGCTTTCCAGCGTGCCGGCGTCCACCACGATGGGTTCGCTGAGGAAGGGCTCGATGATGCTCGGGTTGAGCGTGGGCAGTGCCATGCCGGCCAGCGAGTCGAAACGGGTGCGAGGTGACAGCTTGATGGTTCCGCCGTCGCCGCTGAAGCCGCCGCGGCGGGTGGTCAGGCGGGCGCGGCCGCCGCTCTTGTCCAGGTAGAGCACCTGGCCCGGATAGATCCGGTGCGGGTTGGCGATTTCATTGATGTTCATGCCCCACAGCTCCGGCCAGCGCCAGGGGCGCAGCAGGTAGAGGCGGGAGATGGCCCAGAGCGTGTCGCCGGGCTTGACGGTGTATTCGTCCGGCGCCTTGGGCGACAGTTCGCTCAGCGGCACGCCGGCCTGGGCGGTCTGCTGCGCCGTGGCGCGCTGCTGCGGGGTGACGGGGTAGTTCTGGGCCCAGGCTGTCGTGGCGCCGCAACTGCCGATGACCGCCAGGGCTGTCAGCGTGGCGAGGAGGGAGGGGCGCTGGCGTTCGGTGAGTCTGAGCTTTTTCATGTCTGGATGGGTGAGCGCCCACGGTAGCGCGGCGCATACGAATCTCACAATTTGCTACGAATTCTGCGCTGAAGCCCTTTGGAGGGCAACGATTTCGGGCTCCTGCGGCGCCTTGAGTCGCGGAATTGGCGAAAATAGCCACAACTTTCCCCCGATTTCATGGCCAAACGAATCATTCTGAGTTACCCGGACAAACGCCTGCACACGGTGGCCAAGCCGGTGCAGGGCGTCGACGCGCGCGTCAAGGCGCTGGTCGCCGACATGCTGGAAACCATGTACGACGCCAGCGGCATCGGCCTGGCGGCGACCCAGGTCGACGTGCACGAGCGCGTCGTCGTCATCGACATTTCCGAGGAGCGCAACCAGCCGATCGTGTTGATCAACCCCGAGATCATCTGGGCCAGCGACGAGAAGGTGCTGAACGAAGAGGGCTGCCTCTCGGTGCCCGGCATCTACGACGGCGTGATGCGATCCACCTCGGTCAAGGTGCAGGCGCTCGACGAGAACGGCGAGTCGCGCACCATCGAGGCCGACGGCCTGCTCGCCGTGTGCATCCAGCACGAGCTCGACCACCTGCTGGGCAAGGTGTTCGTCGAGTACCTTTCCCCCCTGAAACGCAACCGCATCAAGAGCAAGCTGCTCAAGCAGCAGCGCGAAGACCTGCGCGAACGGGCCTGATCCCATGCGCGCACGCGGTTTCGGTTCCCTTGCCGCACAGGCGGTCGTCGCCGTCGCCACCCTGGGTCTTGCCGGCTGCGCCAACGAGCCCACGCGCGTCCAGCCGGGCGCCACGGCCGCCGACACCCTGCAGCGCCTGGGCGCGCCCACGGGCCGCTACCCGCTGACGGGCGGCGGCGAGCGGCTGCAGTACTCGCGCATGCCGGCCGGCTTCGAGGTGACCGACATCGATGTCGACGCCTCGGGCAAGGTGGTCTCGGTGACGCAGGTGCTCAGCGAGGCGCGCTTCGGCCAGGACATCAAGGTCGACCAGTGGCGCCAGAACGATGTGGTGGCCTTCTACGGCCGCCCCTATGAAATCACCCGCGTCAGCTCCTTCGACGGTGTCGTCTGGAACTGGCGCTACAAGGCCGTGAACGAGCGCCGCATGCTGTACATCTACATCGATCCGACCGGCGTGGTCCGGCGCTATCACACGGGGGACGATCTCGAGCTCGATCGGATCCGCGATTGAGCCGCCTCAGAGTCGTTTTCGCGGGCACGCCCGAGTTCGCGCGCGTCGCGCTGGAGGCCATTGCCGCCGCCGGCCATGACGTGGTGCTGGTAATGAGCCAGCCCGACCGGCCCGCCGGCCGCGGCATGAAGCTGCAGGCGTCGCCCGTCAAGCAATGCGCGGTCGCCAACAATTGGCCCGTGGCCCAGCCGCGCAGCCTGCGGCTCGATGGCAAGTACCCCGACGAAGCCTCGGCCGCGCGCGACACCCTGCTGGCCGCCAGGCCCGACGTGATGGTGGTCGCGGCCTACGGCCTGATCCTGCCCCAGTGGGTGCTCGACCTGCCGGTGCACGGCTGCCTCAACATCCATGCGAGCCTGCTGCCACGCTGGCGCGGCGCCGCGCCGATCCACCGCGCCATCGAGGCCGGCGACGCACGGACCGGCATCACCATCATGCAGATGGACGCCGGGCTCGACACCGGCGACATGCTGCTGCGCGAGGCCGTCGACATCGGCGACGACAACACCGCCCGCCTGCACGACCGGCTGGCCGAACTGGGCGCAAGGATGATCGTCGAGGCGCTTGCGGATATCAGCGCGCTCGTGCGCACGCCGCAGCCGGCCGAAGGCGTCACCTACGCCAGCAAGGTCGAGAAGCACGAGGCGTTGATCGACTGGGCCCAGCCGGCCGACGCCATCGTGCGCCGCATCCGCGCCTTCGACCCCTTTCCCGGCGCCAACAGCCCGCTCGATGGCGAGACCATCAAGCTCTGGGCGGCCCATGCGGTGCCGTCACCCATGGCATCGGCCGCGCCGGGCACGATCCTCGCCGTCAGCGATGCCGGCGTGGCCGTGGCGGCGGCTGCCGATTCGGTTGTCGCCGTCACCGAACTCCAGCGGCCGGGCGGCAAGCGCCTCGCCGTGGCCGATTTCCTGCGCGGCTTCGACCTGAAGCCCGGGCAGGTGTTCGGCTGATGTTTCTCTCGCAAAGCATCCGCGGCCGACCGGAATTCCGCATCGGCATGCGCGACATGTCTCCGGTGGCGCTCGGCATCGGCGCCTGGGGGCTGATGACCGGCGTGGCCATGGTCAAGTCGAACATGAGCGTGCTCGAGGCCGTGGCGATGACCCTGCTGGTCTATGCGGGCAGCTCGCAGCTCGCGGCCATTCCGCTGCTGTTCGCGGGCGCGCCGGCCTGGGTGATCCTGGCCACGGGCTTCTGCGTCAACCTGCGCTTCGTGGTGTTCAGCCTGCACCTGCGCCCCTACCTCATGCACATGCCGCGCTGGCGCCGCATGCTGCACGGCTACCTTACGGCGGACATGAGCTACGCGCTCTTCACCAAGAAGTACCCGAAGCCGCCGCTGACCATCGCCGAGCAGGAAGCCCAGGAGGCTTACCTCACCGGCAATTACTTCATCACCTGGTGCGCCTGGATGGGCATGAGCCTGCTGGGCGTCGCGCTGGCCAACTTCATTCCGCAGAAATGGGGCCTGGGCTTCGCGGGCGTGCTGAGCCTGGTGGCCATCGTCTGCTCGATGGCGACCACGCGGCTGCGCGTGCTGGCCGGGCTGATCGCCGGCGCCACGGCCGTGGCGGCCTATGCGCTGCCGCTGAAGCTCAACATCGTGGCCGCCATCGGCGTGGCCGTGCTGCTGTGCTTCTGGCTCGAAAAGCAACTCGGCCTCGATCCCACGGCGGAGGACGACAAGTGAGCGCGACCACGGACTGGTGGACCCTGGGCGTGATCGTCGGGCTTGCGCTCGTCACCGTGCTCACGCGCTGCTTCTTCTTCATCCTCGACCGGCCCTGGGGCCTGCCCGATTGGGCGCACCGCGCGCTGCACTACGCGCCGGCCGCCGCGCTCGCGGGCGTGATCGCGCCCGAGATCGTCATGACGCAGGGCCACCTGATCACCACGCTGCACGACGCCCGCCTGTATGCGGCGGTGGTTGGCGCCGCCTACTTCTACTGGCGGCGCGGCGTGCTCGGCACGATGCTCGCGGGCATGGCGGTGTACCTGCCGCTGCACCTCGGGCTGGGCTGGTAGGCGGCCGCCGCCGGGCCGCCCCAAGGCGGGCCGCGCCTCCCCCTCGGGGGGTGGAGTTACACGCAGCGAAGCGAAGTGAAAAGCCGGGGGGCTCCCGGTTCGTCAATCGAGCTTCACGCCGGCCGTCTTGATGATGTTGCCCCAGCGCTCGCTCTCCGCGCGAGACAGCTTGTAGAAGTCCTGCGGCGTCCCCGGCAGCGCCTCGAAGCCGAAGTCCGCGAACAGCTTCACCACCTTCGGCGCCTTCATCGCCTTGCGCAGTTCTGCGTTGAGCCGCGCCACCGCTTCCGGCGGCATGCCGGCCGGGCCGATCAGGCCGTGGAAGGCGTAGGCGTTGACGTCGCTGAAGCCGGCCTCGACGAAGGTCGGCACCTCGGGCAGGGCGCCCGCGCGCTGCGGCAGCGCGATGGCCAGCACCCGCACCTTGCCCGACTTGATGATCGGCAGGCCCGAGGCCAGGTCCAGCATCATCGTCGGCACCTGGCCGCCCATCACGTCGGTCATGGCCGGTGCGGCGCCCTTGTACGGCACGTGCGTGATGCTCAGCCCGGCCTTCTGCTTGAAGAGTTCCATCGCCATGTGGTGCGGCGAGCCGTTGCCGGGCGAGGCGTAGCTCACCTTGTCGGGGTTGGCCTTCACGTAGCGCACGAACTCCGCCACGTTCTTCGCGGGAAAGTCGGGGTGCACCGCCAGCGCCACCGGAAAGCGGCCGATGGTGCCGATGTAGGTGAAGTCGCTCGCGGGCTTGTAGGGCAGCTTGGCGAACATGTGCTCGTTGAAGAGCAGCGCGGCGTTCTCCGCCTGCATGATGGTGTAGCCGTCGGGCTTGGCCTGCATCATCACGCCCACGCCGATGTTGGTGGAGGCGCCCGGCCGGTTGTCGATGATGAGCGGCTGCCCGAGCGACGGCTGCATCGCCTCGGCCAGGGTGCGCGCCAGGTTGTCGGTGCCGCCGCCGGCCACGTAGGGCACGATCCACTTGATCGGCTGGGCGGGGTAGGCCGCCGGCTGCGCCGATGCGAGGCCGGTGGCCAGCGCGAAGGCCGAGGCCAGCAGGGGAAGAAAAAATCGCTTCATCGTCTCTTGTCTCCGTTGCTTGTTTTGAAATCTTCGAAATCGGTCCGGCTCACTCGCCGCGCAGGACCTGCCATAGCTCGCGGTCGCGTTCGGCGGTCCACACCACCGGGTGCTCGATGCCGCGCAGCTCGTCGTAGGCGCGCGAAACGTCGAAGGGCAGCACGTGCTGGAACACCGGCCAGTCGCCGAAGCGCGGCGTCATCGCCGCCTCGGCGCGCGCGAAGCAGCCCTTGAGCGTCTCGCCCGCCGCGATTCCGGCCTTCACGCTCTCCAGCAGCGTCGAGAGGAATGCCTTGGTGAGCGCGATCGCCTCGGCGCATGCGGCCTCGTCCTGCAGCACCGCGCCACGGCCTGGCACCAGCACGCGCGGCTTCAGAGCCGCCACCGCGTCGAGCGTGCCGGCCCAGTCGCCGATGTAGGCGTCGCCGGCATACACGCCGCAGCGGTTCTCGACCACGTCGCCCGAAAAGAGCACGCCGCAGTCGGGCAGCCACGCGACCGCATCGCCGCCCGAGTGGCCCCGGCCCAGCGACATCAGCCGCAGCTCGCGGCCGCCGCCCAGCGGCAGCGTGGTCTCGCGATCGAAGACCGTCGTGGGAATGGTCAGGCCCGGTATTTCCTCGACGCCCGCGAACAGGCGCGGAAAGCGGCCGACCTCCGAATCGAAATCGGCCTGGCCGCGCGTGCGAATCCAGTAGAGCGTGCCGCTGCTGGCGACGATGTCGCGCACCTCGTCGAAGGCGCTCGCGCCCATCACGCGCACCGCGTGGTAGTGCGTGAGCACGATGGTGCGGATCGGCTTGTCGGTCACCGTGCGGATGGCTGCGAGGAAGTCGCGCGCCATGCGCGGCGTGGGGCGCGTGTCGATCAGCACCACGTGCTCGTCGCCGACGACGAAGCCGCAGTTGGGATCGAAGTCGCTGATGTAGCCATAAGCGCCGGGGCCCAGCTCCTGCAGCCGGGGCTTCTGCTCGCGCGTGTCGGAGGCGGATGCGAAGGAAACGGTCGTGGTCATGGGGTGTTGTCGTCGTCCGTTGTCGTCGTGGGTTCTTCTTCGGCTGCCGCGCGGATGCAGGCGAGCAGCACGTCCTGGTCGGCGCACTGGTTGGCCAGCAGCAGCACGAGGCGCGCGTTGAGGTCGGCGCTCTGCGCCTCGCTGCGGCCTTCGTGGGCGGCGAGCAGCGCGGCGTAGAAGCCGTCGGGGTCGGGGATGCGGGGCTCGGTGATCATGGGTTGCGCTCGTTGGCGGCCAGTGCGGTGCGCACGGCGGAGGCGACGGCCTGGGGCGTGGCGTTCGCCAGCACCGCGGCTCGGTAGGCGTCGGGACGCACGAGCACGAAGCTGCCCGCGTCGCCAGCGCCGAGATGGGCCGCGAGCTTCTCGTCGGCCTGCAGCGTGGGCAGGCCGCTGTCGCCGCCCACGGCCAGCAGGCGCAGCGGCAAGGAGGCCGTGGCGTCGAGCGCCGCCATCGCCTGCCCGCGCGTCGGCGCGAACCACAGGCCGATGCAATGCGTGCCCTCGGCCAGCAGCTGCATCAGCGTGGTCTCGCGGCCGTCGGACCAACACAGCGGCAGGTTCTGCACCGAGCGCGCGCCTTCGGGCAGCAGCGGCGCGGCGGGGTAGTCGTTGGCGACCGACATGCGGCCGGTGTTCACCAGCGCCCGCGCGAAAGGATGGCGCGCCGCTAGCGCGACCACCGCGCGGCGCAGCGTGTGCTCGGCCGGCGAGCGCGGCGCGAGGAAGCGCGCCGAGCGGCTCGTCACCTGCAGGTTCTGCTTCGCGGCGGGCTGGCGCTCGGCGTCGTAGCTGTCGAGCAGCGCATCGCCAGCCTTGCCCTGCGCGACCAGCGCGAGCTTCCAGCCGAGGTTGGCCGCGTCCTGGATGCCGCTGTTGCCGCCGCGCGCGCCAAAGGGGCTCACCACGTGCGCCGCGTCGCCGATGAAGAACACGCGGCCGTGGCGGAAGCTGTCGAGCAGGTGGTCGCGGTAGCCGTAGGGGCCGATCCAGACGAACTCGAACTCCACGTCCGGCCCGAGCTGCTCGCGCAGCCGTGCCCCCGCCACCTCGGGCTTGCTGATGTAGGCGGTGTCGCAGTCCTCGGGCATCTGGTAGTCGATGCGCCAGACGCCGTCGGCCATCAGGTGCTGCCACACGCCGCGGCCCTCGTTGAAGGGCGCGTCCACCCAGGTCCAGCGCTCTGTAGGCAGCGGTTTCTTGAAGCGCACGTCGCTGATGCACCAGCGGTCGGTGCTGCGCGAGGAGTGCGCATCGATGCCGAGCTGCGTGCGGATCGCGCTGTTGGCACCGGTGGCGTCGATCAGCCGGTCGGCCTCGATGGTGTAGCTGCCGGCAGGCGTCTCGACTTCCAGGCGCACGCCGTCGGCGAGCTGCTCCACGCGCGTGACGCGGTTCTTCCAGCGCAGGTCGGTCAGCCCGAGTTCGATGATGCGGTCGACCAGGAACCACTCGATGTAGAACTGCTGCAGGTTGACGAAGGGCGGCTGCTTCGAGACGCTGTTGGCCTGCAGGTTGAAGTTGTAGACCTCCTGCTCGCCCGAGAAGGTGCGCCCGAAGGACCAGGTGATGCCCTTGGCCGCGATGCGCTCGTAGATGCCCAGGCGCTCGAAGATCTCCAGGCTCTTCTGCGCGTAGCAGATGCCGCGCGAGGAGGCGCCGCGCACGCCGACGGTGTCGTCCTCGTCCAGCAGCACGGCGCGCATGCCGCGTTGCGCCAGGTCGCAGGCCAGCGTGAGGCCCGAGGGGCCGGCGCCGACGATCACGATCGGATGGCGCGCGGGCTTCGTGTTGCCCAACTCGGGCGGTGGCGTGAAGGGCCAGGCCGGCAGTTCGTAGGCCGGCGCGAAAGCGACGTTTTCCATGCGTGCCCTACAGCGCGTGCGCGAACTCGGCGATGGCATCCGCCGCCTTCGGAACCAGCTCCGGCTGTCCCGCGAGATAGTGGTTGCCGCCGACGATGTCGACGTTGCGGATGCGCGAGCCGCCCGCGGCCATCCACGCGTCGCGCGTACTCGGGAAGGTCGACTGGTCGCCCGTGTAGGTCAGCAGCAGCTTCGGCACCGTGGTGCGCGCGAGGTTGGTCGGCCCATCGGCCTGCGAGCGCGAGGACCACTGCGAGAGAAAGGCCGTGAGCGAGGTGGTGCGCCCCATCGCGTTGGCCGAGTAGTTCACCTGCCGTGCGTCGCCCCACACGCTGCCGGGCAGGCGGTCGTTGGGGTCGAGCGAGAGGTCCACGCAGCGCGGATCGGCGTGCGTGCGGTAGACGATGAAGGTTTGGTCGCGTGGTGCGCCGGGTGTGCCACGCAGCAGCGCGAGGCGGTCGAGGCACCACTGCTCGATGCGGTCGAGCCGCGCCTTCTGCGCGGCGCTGAAGCGCGCGAGGAAGTCGCTGTCGTAGGGCACGCGATGGCGCGCGTCGTACATGTCGAGCTCGGGATCGACCGAGAGCGGGTCGTGCTCGTCGGTGACCGAGGGGTCGATCCAGTCGCGCATCAGCCGGGTGCGGCCCAGGTGTGCGGCGCACAGCGCGATGCCGTCCACCGGCGGCAGGTCACTCGGGTGCAGGTGCGTGGGGTCACCGTCGGGCAGGTGCGTGGCCGTGAGTTTTTCGGCCTGCGCCTGGTAGAAGGCCGAGAGCGCTGCGCCGCCCGAGTTGCCGACGAGGAACACCTTCTCGTAGCCGGCCGCGCGCAGGTACTGCACGCCTGCGCCCAGGTCCTGGATGGCGCGCTCCATCAGCAGCACGGTGTCGTTGCCCACGAAGCGCGAGTTGAGGCCCATGCAGCAGATACCGCGCTCGGCCAGCGGGCCGATCAGGTAGTGGCCCATGAAGTTGCTCGTGGGGTGCATCACGATGGCGGCGATCTTCTTCGGGCCCTGCGGCGCGCGACAGGCGCCGTAGATGCGGGGGCGCAGCAGCTGCAGGCCCGACTGGCTCTCCATGGCCGCGCCGGGCTTCACGTCGATGACGGCGAGTTGCAGATCAGGCATTCGATGCACCCCTTGCAGCACGCAGCTCGGCCTTGCGCGCGGTCCATGCATCGAGGTCCGCATGGGCGCGCAGCGCATGCGCGTCCATCTCGGCCTGCGGCACGGTCGGCGTGGTCAGCTCCACGCGGATGCCGTTGGGGTCGAAGAAGTAGATCGACTCGATGATGTGGTGGTCGGTCACGCCCAGCACCTCGACGCCCGCGCCTTCGAGCCGCGCCTTGGCGGCCAGCAGGTCGGCCACCGAGTCCACGCGCAGCGCGATGTGGTTCACCCACGAGGGCGTGTTGGGCGAGGGCAGCGCGGCGACGTCGTCGCCCAGGTCGAAGAAGGCGATGAACGAGCCGTCGCGCATGCGGAAGAAGATGTGCACGTAGGGGCAGTACTCGCCCGTGCTCGGCACGTGGTCGCTCTTGATGACGTGGGCCAGCGGCAGGCCCAGCAGGTCTTCGTAGAAGCGGCGGGTTTCCTCGCTGTCGCGGCAGCGCCAGGCGAAATGGTGCAGCCCGCGCACGGTTGGTGGGGTCGGCATGGCTCGTGTTCTCCGGTAAGCCCCCGATTGGGCGATGCGGCGTCTTATGATGCAATCGAAATTAATTCATCAATTGATGAAATAACCATATATATGAACCTGACCCTGCGCCAGCTGCGCGCCTTCGCCGCCGTGGCCGAAAGCGGCAGCTTCACCGCCGCGGCGCAGCAGCTGCACCTCACGCAGTCGGCACTCAGCGTGCTGGTGCGCGAGCTCGAACGCGAAATGGGCGTGCAGCTGCTCGACCGCAACACCCGCAGCGTGCAGCTGTCCGAAGCCGGGCGTGAGTTCCTGCCGTCGGTGCACCGTCTGCTCGGCGACCTGACGAGCGCGGTGGCCGGCGTCACCGATCTTCGTGACAAGAAGAAAGGCTTGTTGCGGCTTGCGGCGCCGCAACTCATGGCCTGCACGCTGATGCCGCGCGTGATCGCGGTCTATCGCGCGCAGTACCCCGACGTCGATGTGCGCCTGGCCGACACGCTGCCCGAGAGCCTGCTGGTGGGCGTGATGGCCGGCGACGTGGAACTGGCCGTGGGCCAGGACGTGGCCGTGGACGGCGCCATCGAGCGCCGTACCCTGTTCCGCGACCGCCACTGGCTGATCTGCCCGCCCGACCACGCCTTCGCCAAGCGTCGCAAGGTGCGCTGGCACGAGCTCGGCCCCTACACTTTCATCGCTCCCACACGCGACTTCCGCCAGCGCGTGCTGCCCGAACTGGCGCCGGCCGAGCGCGACTACATGCTGCGTCCCGGCACGCAAGAGGTGTCGTACATGACCACCGCGCTTGGGATGGTGGCCTCGGGGCTCGGGCTCACGGTGTGCCCGACCTACTCCGCGCCGCTGGTGCGCGCGCATGGCCTGCAGATGGTGCGGCTCGAATCGCCCGACTTCCACCGCGAGGTGTGCGTCTACAGCGCGGCGCGGCGCAGCCTTTCGCCGGCCGCCACGGGTTTTGTCGAGATCCTCGAACAGTTCGCCAGGGCGCAGCAAGAGGCCTGAAAAGCATCGGCCCGCGGTAACAGCCGCTCAGGGCGGCGACGGGGCCAAATCTACAATGCAGGCCGACCCGTCTTCCACCTCCTCCAGACCCATGAACGTCATTCGATTCACCGACCTCTGCGCACAGGGCAAGGCCGCCGGCCAGCGCGTCTTCATCCGTGCCGACCTCAACGTGCCGCAGGACGACGCCGGCAACATCACCGAAGACACGCGCGTGCGCGCTTCCGTGCCCTGCATCCAGCTGGCGCTCGACGCCGGCGCGGCCGTGATGGTCACCTCGCACCTGGGCCGCCCGACCGAAGGCGAGTTCAAGCCCGAGGACTCGCTGGCCCCCGTCGCCAGGCGCCTGGGCGAACTGCTCGGCCGCGATGTGCCGCTGGTGGCCAACTGGGTCGACGGCGTCGACGTCAAACCCGGCCAGGTCGTGCTGCTCGAGAACTGCCGCGTCAACAAGGGCGAGAAGAAGAACGACGAGGCGCTGTCCCGCAAGCTCGCCGCGCTCACCGACATCTACGTGAACGACGCCTTCGGCACCGCCCACCGCGCCGAAGCCACCACCTACGGCATCGCGCAGTTCGCCAAGGTGGCCGCGGCGGGCCCGCTGCTGGCGGCCGAGATGGACGCCATCAGCAAGGCGCTGGCGCAGCCCAAGCGGCCGCTGGTGGCCATCGTGGCGGGCTCGAAGGTCAGCACCAAGCTCACCATCCTCAAAAGCCTGTCGGCCAACGTCGATCAGCTGATCGTCGGCGGCGGCATCGCCAACACCTTCATGCTGGCGGCCGGCCTGAAGATCGGCAAGTCGCTGGCCGAGCCCGATCTGGTCGACCAGGCCAAGGCGGTGATCGAGGCGATGCGTGCGCGCGGTGCCGACGTGCCGATCCCGGTGGACGTGGTCACGGCCAAGACCTTCGCGGCCGATGCGGCCGCCACCGTCAAGGATGCGAACGACGTGGCCGACGACGACCTGATCCTGGACATCGGCCCCAAGACCGCCGCGATCCTGGCCGCGCAACTGCGCGAAGCCGGCACCATCGTCTGGAACGGCCCCGTGGGCGTGTTCGAGTTCGACGCGTTCGCGGGCGGCACCAAGGCCATCGCGCAAGCCATCGCCGACAGCAGCGCCTTCTCGATCGCCGGCGGCGGCGACACGCTCGCGGCCATCGCCAAGTACGGCATCGAGAAGCAGGTCGGCTACATCTCGACCGGCGGCGGTGCCTTCCTCGAAGTGCTGGAAGGCAAGACCCTGCCGGCCTTCGAAATCCTGGCCAAGCGCGCGGCGGGTTGATCCCGGCGGGCGGGGAATCTCACGAGGGTGACTTCCGTCAGACACACAAAGTGTATACAGTAGCGAATACAAAACGGAGACTACCTTCATGAGCACGGACCGCATCCCCCGCCACGCCACCAAGATCGTTGCCACGCTCGGTCCGGCGTCCAACACGCCGGAACTGCTGGAAAAGATGATCCTGGCCAAGGTCAGCGTGGTGCGGCTGAACTTCAGCCACGGCACGGCGCAGGACCACATCGACCGCGCCGCCATGGTGCGCGAAGCCGCCCGCAAGACGGGCCGCGAAGTGGCCATCATGGCCGACCTGCAAGGTCCCAAGATCCGCGTCGGCAAGTTCGCGCAGGGCAAGGTCTGGCTGGAGCCGGGCGCCAAGTTCGTGCTCGACGCCTCGCGCACCGAGCCCGGCGACGCCGATGCCGTGGGCCTCGACTACAAGGACCTGCCGCGCGACGTGAAGCCAGGCGACAGGCTGCTGCTGAACGACGGCCTGATCGTGCTCACGGTGGACGCCGTCAAGGGCGAGGCCGTGCACACCACCGTCAAGCTGGGCGGCGAGCTGTCGAACAACAAGGGCATCAACAAGCAGGGCGGCGGCCTCACCGCCCCCGCGCTCACGGCCAAGGACATGGAGGACATCAAGACAGCGATGAGCTTCCAGGCCGACTACGTGGCCGTGAGCTTCCCGAAGAACGCCACCGACATGGAGATGGCGCGCCAGCTGTGCAACGTGGCGGCGGCCGAGTTCGGCCACAAGCCCGGCATGATCGCCAAGATCGAGCGCGCCGAGGCCATTCCGAAGCTGGAGGAAATCCTGCGCGCCAGCGACGGCATCATGGTCGCGCGCGGCGACCTCGCGGTGGAAGTCGGCAATGCCGCCGTGCCGGCGCTGCAGAAGAAGATGATCCGCATGGCGCGCGACATGGACAAGGTGGTGATCACCGCGACCCAGATGATGGAGTCGATGATCACCAACCCCGTGCCCACGCGCGCAGAGGTCAGCGACGTGGCCAACGCCGTGCTCGACGGCACCGACGCCGTGATGCTCTCGGCCGAGACCGCCTCGGGGCGCTATCCGCTCGAAACCGTGCAGGAGATGAGCCGCATCTGCGAAGCCGCCGAAGGGGCCGAGGACAAGACGCTCGACGCCGACTTCAGCGGCAAGACCTACAGCCGCATCGACCAGTCGATCGCCATGGGTGCGCTGTTCACGGCCCACCACCTGGGTGCCAAGGCCATCGTGGCGCTGACCGAATCGGGCGCCACGCTGCTGTGGATGAGCCGCCACCGCGCGCACATTCCCATGTACGCGCTGACCTCGCGGCTGGCCACGCAGCGCAAGCTGGCGCTGTACCGCAATGTGCGCCCGCTGCTGATGGACTCGCAGACCGACCGCGACACCGCGCTCGAACAGGCCGAGGCCCATCTGAAGAAGCGCGGCATCGTGCAGAGCGGCGACGTCTACGCGATCACCTGCGGCGAACCCATGGGTGCCCCGGGCGGCACCAACATGCTCAAGATCTGCAGGGCGAGCTAGGCATTCCCCCAGGCTTCGCGCCCTCGCCGGGGGCAACACCTGCGGCCCGGCAAAGCCGGTTCCGCGGTGTTCCTGGCGCTCAGCCGTTTCTGAAGAGGAAGCTGTAGGCGTTCAGGGCCGGCACGCCGCCCAGGTGCGCGTACAGCACCTTCGAGCCTGCCGGGAATTCGCCCAGCCGCACCTTCTCGATCATCCCGTGCATCGACTTGCCCTCGTACACGGGGTCGGTCAGCATGCCTTCGAAGCGCGCGCACAGGCGGATGGCCTCCAGCGTGCCGTCATTCGGCAGCCCGTACTCGGGGCCGCCGAAGCGGCGGTCGAGCACTACGTCCTTTTCGGTGATGTCGCGGCCCAGCTCGACCAGCTCGGCCGTGTTCTTCGCAATGCGAAGGATCTGATCGTAGGTCTGCTGCGGCTTGGCCGAGGCGTCGATGCCGATCACGCGGTCGGCGCGGCCGTCGGCCGCGAAGCCCACCACCATGCCGGCCTGCGTGCTGCCGGTGACCGAGCAGACCACGACGTAGTCGAACTTGAAGCCCAGCTCGGCTTCCTGCTGGCGTACTTCCTCGGCGAAGGCCACGAAGCCGAGCCCGCCGCGCGGGTGTTCCGAGCAGCCCGCGGGAATCGGGAACGGCTTGCCGCCGGCCTTGCGCACGCTTTCCATCGCGTCTTCCCAGCTCTTGCGGATGCCGATGTCGAAGCCCGCCGCATCGAGCCGCACGTCGGCACCGAGGATGCGTGACATCTCGATGTTGCCGACCCGGTCGTAGACCGCATCCGAGTAGTTGACCCAATTTTCCTGCACCAGCACGCATTTCATCCCGAGGTGCGCGGCCACGGCGGCGACCTGCCGCGTCTGGTTCGACTGGATGCCGCCGATGGACACCAGCGTGTCGTAGCCGCCCTCGAGCGCCTCGGGAATCAGGTACTCGAGCTTGCGCGTCTTGTTGCCGCCGAAGGCCAGGCCGCTGTTGCAGTCCTCGCGCTTGGCATACAGGTCGACCTTGCCGCCGAGGTGTGCGCTCAGCCGCTTCAGCGGGTGGATCGGCGAGGGGCCGAAGGTCAGGGCGTGGCGGGGAAACTTCTTGAGGTTCATGACGGGGGCTCCAGTGCGTTGAGGCCTTCGATCGTAGGAAGAACGGCTCGCAACGTGCTTGCGAAATTTTCTGGATTCGATCGACAAAAAAATGCACGATGACCAGATCGAATGTTTTTATTACGTAGAAAAAGTAATGAGCACAACAAAATTGCGTATTCCGCCGGAGCTGGATCGCACCGACCGCGCCATCCTTCGCGCCCTGCAGCGCGACGCCTCGCTGTCGAACGTGGCACTGGCCGCCAAGGTCAACCTCAGCGCCGCCGCCTGCCTGCGCCGCGTCGAGCGGCTCAAGGCGGCGGGGCTCATCAAGGGCATCGTCGCGCTGCTCGACCCCGATGCGCTCGACCTCGGCATGCTCGTGATGATCGGCGTGGTGCTCGACCGCTCCACGCCCGATTCCTTCGCCGACTTCGAGAAGGCCGCGCAGAAGGTGCCGGGCTGCCTCGAATGCCACGTGGTCACGGGCGAGTTCGACTACTTCATGCTCGTGCGCACGCGCGACAGCGACAGCTTCAACCGCCTGCATGCCGAGCAGCTGCTGTACTTGCCGGGCGTGCGGCAGATCAGGACCTTCGTGGTGCTCAAGCAGGTGCTGTCGACCACGCAGCTGCCGATCTGAGATGCGGGCGCCAAAGCGGCGTCAGCGCCGTCCCACAAGGGGGCTCGGTAGAATTGCGGCAGTTTTCTCTCGTCTTCCCGCCTTCTTCTTCCCCTAATTCCAGCGAGGTATTTCCCCATGGCACTCGTCTCGATGCGCGAACTGCTCGACCATGCCGCAGCCAATGGCTACGGCATTCCGGCCTTCAACGTCAACAACCTCGAACAGGTCCAGGCCGTGATGGAGGCCGCCAAGGAAACGGGCGCGCCCGTCATCCTTCAAGCCAGTGCAGGCGCGCGCAAGTACGCCGGCGAAGCCTTCATCAAGCACCTGATCCAGGCCGCCATCGAGCAGTACCCGAACATCCCGCTGGTGATGCACCAGGACCACGGCCAGAGCCCGGCCATCTGCCAGGGCGCCATCGACCTCGGCTTCTCCTCCGTCATGATGGACGGCTCGCTGCACGAGGATGGCAAGACGCCGGCCTCGTTCGACTACAACGTCGACGTGACCCGCAAGGTGGTCCAGCTGGCACACAAGGTCGGTGTGACCGTCGAGGGCGAACTGGGCTGCCTGGGCTCGCTCGAAACCGGCCTGGCCGGTGAAGAAGACGGCATTGGCGCCGAAGGCGTGCTCGACCACTCGGCCCTGCTGACCGACCCGGAAGAAGCCGCCCAGTTCGTCAAGGCCACGCAGCTCGACGCGCTGGCCATCGCCATCGGCACCAGCCACGGCGCTTACAAGTTCACGCGCAAGCCCACGGGCGACATCCTGTCGATTTCACGCGTGAAGGAAATCCACGCCCGCCTGCCCAACACCCACCTGGTGATGCACGGCTCGTCGTCGGTGCCGCAGGACCTGCTGGAAATCATCCGCAAGCACGGCGGCAACATGAAGGAAACCTACGGCGTGCCGGTCGAGGAAATCCAGGAAGCCATCAAGTACGGCGTGCGCAAGATCAACATCGACACCGACATCCGCCTGGCCATGACCGGCGCGGTGCGCAAGTTCCTGGCCGAGAACCCCGAGAAGTTCGACGCCCGCGAGTGGCTCAAGCCCGCGCGCGAAGCCGCCAAGCAGATCTGCAAGCAGCGCTACATCGAGTTCGGCTGCGAAGGCCAGGGCGCCAAGATCAAGGGCGACAGCCTGCAAGTCGTCGCTGCCAAGTACGCCAAGGGCGAACTGGCGCAAGAAGTCATTTAACCAAGCTCGCCCCCAGGCTGCGCGCACTTCGTGTCGCTTCGCCTACCCCCTACCGGGGGCGGGCCGGCCGCTTCGGGCGGTCGTGCGCGGCGGCCCTCCCGAATGATCGGGGGCTTTTTTCGCGATCTGCGGGCCACCGTCGATGGTGGCTTTTTTCTGCGCGCACAATCCGAATTCCGCTATCCCGTTTTCACCGCAACTGCCTCATGACCACCGTCCACACCTCCTCCATCCAGAGCCTGCCCCTGCTTGCGCGCGGCAAGGTGCGCGACAACTACGCCGTCGGCGAAGACCGCATCCTGATGGTCGCGAGCGACCGGCTCAGCGCCTTCGACGTGATCATGGGCGAGCCCATTCCCGGCAAGGGCGAGATCCTTACGCAGATGGCGCTGTGGTGGTTCGACCGGCTCGGCCAGCTGTGTCCCAACCACCTGACCGGTGATGCGCCCGAGAGCGCGGTCACGCCCGACGAGGTGCCGCAGGTCACGGGCCGCTCGATGCTGGTCAAGCGGCTGAAGCCGATCCCGGTCGAGGCCGTGGTGCGCGGCTACCTCGCCGGCAGCGGCTGGAAGGAATACCAGGAGAGCCGCTCGGTCTGCGGCGTGCCGCTGCCCGAAGGCCTGACCAACGCCAGCAAGCTGCCGCGCCCGATCTTCACGCCCGCAGCCAAGGCCGCGGCCGGCGAGCACGACGAGAACATCAGCTACGAGCGCGTGGTCGAGATCGTCGGCCCCAAGCTGGCCCAGCAGATCCGCGAGACCAGCATCGAGATCTACGAAACCGCCGCTCAGATCGCGCTGGCCAAGGGGATGATCATTGCCGACACCAAGTTCGAGTTCGGCCTGGACGAAGCCGGCACGCTGGTGCTGATGGATGAGGTGCTCACGCCCGACAGCTCGCGCTACTGGCCGGTCGAGGGCTACGAGGCCGCGCTGGCCGCCGGCACCAACCCGCCGAGCTACGACAAGCAGTTCGTGCGCGACTGGCTCGAAGCCACCAAGATCAACGGCAAGCCCTGGGACAAGACGCCCCCGGCGCCGCGCCTGCCGGCCGAGGTCATCGAGAAGACGGCGGCCAAGTACCGCGAGGCGCTGGAGCGCCTGACGGGCTGATTCCGGGCTTTTTCTTCTTTCAGCGCCCGCTGGTGCTCAGCGTTGCCACGGCGCGCCCGCTGGCGTTGAGCAGCGCAAGGCGTTCGGGGCCCGCAAGGCTGTAGCTCGCGGTGCTCTGCAGGGCGGAAATGAACTGCGCCTCGTTGGCGCCGCGTGCCGGGTCGGCGCAGGCCATGCGGGTCGAGGCCAGCTGGCCGATCTTCAGGGAGATGCCGCTGCGCGTGAACGTGCCCGAAAGGCGATTGCAGCCGCCCGAGCCGCTGAGGCGTCCGCTGCTGCGGTCGAACTGCACCTGCGCGCCGCTGCCGGGCGCGACGGGCTCGTCGCCCAGCTGAACCAGTTGCCAGGCGGGCCCTTCGATCGGCTCGTCGAGGCTGATGCCGCTCCCGCAGCCGGTCAGGACGGCCAGCAGTGCCGTCGCGGCGAGAACGGGGGGCGCGGTGCGGCGGGCGAGGCGGACGAAGGAACGCATGGCCGGTCTTTCCTTTTCGAATTTGCAACAAGTTGAATCGGGCGTGATCGTATGCGACGAGGCCCCGCTCGCCAATGCCGCCGCGTTCATGGCGAGGCCATGAAAAAAAGCGGCCCGCAGGCCGCTTTCGCATCAGCTCAGCACCACGCTGCTCAGGCGGCGCCGGTAGGTTGCCACCACCGGATCGTCCGGCGGAATCTGCCCGTCGGCCACCTTCACCTTCGGCGGCTCGATCACATCGAGGATCGCGATGTAGGTCTTGCGGGCGAGGTCTTCGCTCCAGGTCTTGTCGCGCATCAGGATGTCGAGCAGCTCGTCCATGGCGTCGGTCCAGCGCTGCGCGGCCATCAGCAGGCGGGCGCGGCCGAAGCGAGCGTCGAAGTCGCGCTTGTTGGCGGCGATCTTCGCCTCGAAATCAGCCATCGCGGGCGCCGTGCCTGCAGGTGGTGCTGCGAAATCGATAGCGTCCATCCAGCGCTGCAGTGCATCGAAGCGGCGCACCAGCGTGGTCTTGGCGATCACCGGCGCAAAGGCCACCTTGGCGTCGTCGTGGCGGCCTTCCTGCAGCAGCAGCTTGATGTAGTCGAAGCGGGCGTCGTCGTTGGCCGGGTCGGTGGCCACGGCGTGCTGCAGTCTTTCGAGGGCGCCCCCGGTGTCGCCTTCGGCCAGAGCTTCCTGCGCGGCGGCTTCCTCCGAGGCGGCCTCGGCTTCGTCGGCGCCCGGCACGTGCTTGTCGAGGAACTCGCGGATCTTCTCGGCCGGGATGGCGCCGACGAAGCCGTCCACCGGCTGGCCGTCCTTGAACATCACGCAGAACGGGATGCTGCGCACGCCGAACATCTCCGACAGCTGCGAAGAAATCTGCGGCACCTTGTCGGCGTCGAGCTTGGCCAGCGTGAAGCGGCCGGCGTACTCGACCTCGAGCTTTTCGAGCACCGGGCCGAGCTGTTTGCAGGGGCCGCACCATTCGGCCCAGATGTCCAGCAGCACCGGCGTGGCGACGGAGCCTTCGATCAGTTCGGCCTGGAAATTTTCGAGAGTGATGTCGATCATCGGAACCAACTGAGGGTGAAACGTAAAATTGAAACCATGAACGAAACCATTCAGGTCGGTGTAGTGATGGGCTCGAACTCCGATTGGGAGACGATGCGCAACGCGGTCGAGATTCTCCAGCAATTCGGAATCGGGCACGAAGCCAAGGTGGTCTCGGCCCACCGGATGCCCGATGCGCTGTTCGCATACGCCGAAAGCGCCGCCGGGCGCGGGCTCACGGCGATCATCGCGGGCGCGGGCGGCGCGGCGCACCTGCCAGGCATGCTGGCCTCGAAAACCACGGTGCCGGTACTCGGCGTGCCGGTGGCCAGCCGCCACCTGCAGGGCGTCGATTCGCTCTACAGCATCGTGCAGATGCCCAAGGGCGTGCCGGTGGCCACCTTCGCCATCGGCAATGCCGGCGCGGCCAACGCGGCGCTGTTCGCGGTGTCGATGCTGGCGGTGAACGATCCGGCGCTGCGCGCGAAGCTCGACGCCTTCCGCACGGCGCAGACCGCCGCCGCCGAGGCCATGACGCTGCCGCCGGCCCCCGCCGCGGAGACGCCCCCCGTTTCTCCTTTCTCGCCGCAAGGCGGAGGTGCCCTGTGAGCCAGAACGGTGACCTGCCCATTCTTCCGGGCGCCACGCTCGGCGTGCTCGGCGGCGGCCAGCTGGGGCGCATGTTCGCCCACGCGGCCCAGCGCATGGGCTACTTCACGGCGGTGCTCGACCCCGACACCGACAGCCCCGCCGGCCGCGTGAGCCACCATCACATCCACACCGACTACGACGACATCGACGGCCTCGCCCGGCTCGCGGGCCTGGCCGACGCGGTGACGACCGAGTTCGAGAACGTGCCGGCGCCCTCGCTGGAGCACCTCGCGGTCGCGCGGCCGGTGTCGCCCGGCGCCTCGGCCATCGCCATCGCGCAGGACCGCATCGCCGAGAAGGCCCATTTCACCCGCTGCGGCGTGCCCTGCGCGCCTTACGCGGCCATCGAGACCGCGGCGCAGCTCGCTGCCGTCGACGACGGCCTGCTGCCCGGCATCCTGAAGACCGCGCGGCTGGGCTACGACGGCAAGGGCCAGCAGCGTGTGAAGACGCGCGCCGAACTGGTCGATGCCTGGCAGGCCACGGGCTGCGTGCCCTGCGTGCTCGAGAAGATGCTGCCACTCGAATTCGAATGCTCGGTCATCCTCGCGCGCAGCCGCGACGGCCAGATCGTGCACTTCCCGCCGCAGCGCAACCTGCACCGCGACGGCATCCTCGCCGTCACCGAGGTGCATCCGCAGAACATGCCGAAGACGGTGGCGCAGGGCGCGGTCAATTCGGCCAAGAGCATCGCCAACGGTTTGGACTACGTCGGCGTGCTGTGCGTCGAGTTCTTCGCGCTGGCCGACGGCTCGCTGGTCGTCAACGAGATGGCACCGCGCCCGCACAACAGCGGCCACTACACGATGGAAGCCTGTGACGTGTCGCAGTTCGAGCTGCAGGTGCGCACGCTCGCCGGCCTGCCGCTGGCCGCGCCGCGCCAGCACAGTCCCGCGATCATGCTGAACCTGCTGGGCGACCTGTGGTTCCCCGCGGGCGATGACAAGGCCGCCAAGCCCGTATCGCCGCGCTGGAGCGAAGTGCTTGCGCTGCCGGGCGTGCATCTGCACCTCTACGGAAAGATCGACCCGCGGCGCGGCCGCAAGATGGGCCACCTCACGCTCACCGGCGCCACGCTCGAAGCCGTGCGCACCACGGCCTCGCAGGCCGCGCAGCTGCTGGGCCTGCCGGCGGTGACCACCGCCGACCTCGCATGATCCTCGACGGCCGCTCCCCCGAAGCCATCGCCGAGGCCACGCGCGTGCTGCGCGCGGGCGGGCTGGTCGCGTTCCCGACCGAGACCGTCTACGGGCTGGGCGCAGACGCGAGCAGCGACATGGCCGTCGCCGGCATCTTCAAGGCCAAGGGGCGGCCCGCCGACCACCCGTTGATCGTCCACGTGGCGGCCGGCATCAAGGGCACCGAGTCGCTGTCGCGCTTCGCCCAGCCGCTGCCGCTTTTCGCGCAGAAGCTCGTGCAGGTCTTCTGGCCCGGCCCGCTCACGTTGATCGTCACGCGCCAGCCCGGCGTGGGCGCGGCGGCGGCGGGCGGACAGGACACCATCGGCCTGCGCTGCCCTTCGCATCCCGTGGCGCAGGCGCTGCTCGAAGCCTGCGCCGAGCAGGGCGTGCCCGGCCTCGCGGGGCCGAGCGCCAACCGCTTCGGCCGCGTCAGCCCGACCACGGCGCAGCATGTGTTCGACGAGTTCGGCGATGCGCTGCTGGTTGTCGACGGTGGCGCGTGCGAGGTCGGCATCGAGTCGACCATCGTCGACTGCAGCCGCGGCGCCCCCGTGCTGCTGCGGCCGGGCGTGATCACGCGCGCGCAGATCGAGGCGGCTTGCGGCGAGAAGCTCGCCGACCGCGAAGTGCTCGAAACACCCGACCCGCGGGCCTCGGGCACGCTGGAGGCTCACTACGCCCCGAATGCCAAGGTGCGCCTGATGGACGCCAAGGCCATCCAGGCCGGCCTCGACGTGCTGGGCGCCAACGCCGCGCACATCGCCGTCTGGTCGCGAGCCCCGATGCGCAGCCGCTCGCAGCGCGTGCTGCTGCGGCGCATGCCCGACGACGCGGCGGCGAGCGCCCAGCTGCTGTTCGCGGTGCTGCGCGAGTTCGATGCGCAGGGTGTCAAGCTGATCTGGGTCGAGTCGCCGCCCGACACGCACGAGTGGGAAGGCGTGCGAGATCGCTTGCAGCGCGCATCTGCGGCCTGATCCAGGCTAACCCCCAGGCTCGCCCACTTCGTGTGGCCGCCAACCCCCTTTGCAGGGGGCAATACCTGCGGCCCGGCAAAGCCGGTTCCGCGAAGGCTTCGAACTCACCCCCAGGCT
>NZ_AKIW01000010.1:46124-54025 GCF_000282635.1 Variovorax sp. CF313 | reverse complement strand
CAGGTCTGATGCGGCCGTTCGGTATCGACCGGCTGTACGCATGGTTTCGTCCAAATCGGGAGGAATTTGGTGGATCGGTTCTCTGCCGCATCGAGTGTTGTGCGCGCACATCACACCGTGTGCGCGTCGCGCGGCAGGCCGATCCGGAGGCCCTTTAAATTTCTCCCAATTCGCCTGAAAAGATCCACGCATGACGAAGCTGGAGACTCACAGGTGAAGCGCCCACGAACCCTGATGGCTGCGACATGCGCTGCATTGGCTATCGCATGCGCCAGCACGAGCATTGCGATGGTTCATTCCACCTCTGTGCTCGCTGCGGGCATGTTCGTCGAGCACAAGGCGCGTGCGCAAACACAAACGCAAGCGAGCGCGCGGCCTTGGCGGGCCGGCTTCGAGGACACCGCAATGAACCGGCTCATGGACGCATCGCAGGGCGCCAC
This sequence comes from Variovorax sp. CF313, assembly GCF_000282635.1. Lineage (GTDB taxonomy): Bacteria > Pseudomonadota > Gammaproteobacteria > Burkholderiales > Burkholderiaceae_C > Variovorax. The sequence goes on along the minus strand of NZ_AKIW01000010.1, from coordinate 53,585 downwards.
TGAATCCGGCGTGGCCGCACGCCTACATCGCGCTCAAGGTGAAGACGCTCGAGTTGCTCTATCTGGAGAACACACACGCCTACGCGCACGCGGTCGTGCAGGCACGCGAGCAGGTCGCCGGAGCGCTGCACCGCCTGCAGATGCAGAGCGACATCGCGAACACCGCGTACGCGCGCGTCATGAACGCAAGGGCCGGCTTCGAGGCGTCGAAGCGGCATCGCGACCGCGGAGACATCTCCGAAGTGCAGCTGATGGCGGACTTGCAGGGCATGTTGCTCGACCTGCACGTGCTGGCTGCGGCCAACGGCGAACTGGCGCTCGCTTGGGTCGTCCTCATGGGAAGCATCGGAAACGGCGCATCGATCGATGCGGTTGCGGGCGCGCGATCGGCGCAGGCCGTGCAATTGCCGCTTCTGCACAAAGTCTCCCGAAAGTTGCGCAATCCTTGAAGTTCGAAGGAGCCTTACATGACCACTGCCTTGCATAAAGTCCCCGCCCGCCCCGTGCTCACGCTGGCCGGCCACGGACACCCGAAGCCGGACACTTCCGCGCTTGCGCGGCGCGCATGCGCTCCGGACGGCGAGCCGGCGAGCAGCACGGCGACCACGCTGGGCATGCAGCAGCTCACCAGCGCATTCCAGCCCGCGTTCGGGCGGCTGCACGTGCTGCGAGACCTCGTCATCCCCATGTACGAAGGCAGCGCCGTGCCCACGGCCCGCTTCGACGTGGCGCTGGTCTGCGAGGCCGGGGTCTACCTGTTCGAGGTAAAGGGCTGGCGCAACGCGGTGGTGTACCGCAAGACCTCGGCCCAGGCGCTGCCGCGCTGGTTCCTGCGCCAGCAGGGGCATTCGATGGCGCGCGAAGTGAAAGACCCGGCCTGGCAGTGCGGCCGCAAGACCACGCACCTGCGCAGCCTGATGCCGCCCGACCTGCGTGTGCAGTACTTCGTGCTGCTGCCGTTCGAGGGCGTCGAACTCGAAGGCGTGATGCCGTCCGTCGTCATCACGCCGCAGGACCTGCCCTACATCGCGCGCGTGGCGCGCAACAACGGGCGCACCGAGCAGGGCTACCCGCTGCTCGACGACGCGGCCATCGGCCGCACGCTGCGGCTGCTGACCGACCTGCAGGGCGACCTGACGGTCGACGACCACATGAAGAACTGCCGCAACAGGAGCACGCAGGCCCCGGTCAGGGCAGCGCATCCGGGCGTCCTGAAACTTCAGTGACGCGATGAGCCGCATCCTGCTGGTGGAGGAAAGGCGCGAGGCCGCGTCGGTGCTGCTGGACGAGCTGCATCGCGCCGGGCACGAGGTCGACCACATCGACGACGGCGCGGTCGCGCTGCATCGCGTCCTGACCTCGCCGCCGGCACTCACCCTGCTCGACGTCGAACTACCGCACGTCAGCGGCCTGCAGATCCTGGAGAAGGTCCGCGCGCGCAGCGACCACCCGATCATCATGCTGACGGCGCGCAGCGACGAAGCCGACCGGCTGCGCGGCTTCGAGCTGGGTGCGGACGACTACGTGTGCAAGCCCTTTTCCCCAAAGGAAGTCGTGGTGCGCATCCACGTGGTGCTGCGGCGCTATGCGCAGCGCCGCAGCGTCGTGCGCCCTTCGGTGCCGATCACCTTCGGGGCGGTGCGCGGCTGCGCGATTCTCGACGGGCACTACCTGCCGCTGACGCGCCGCGAGTCGCTGCTGCTGCGCGCGCTTTCGCAGGAGCCCGGGCGGGTGCTGACGCGGTCGAAGCTGCTGGAAGCTGCATTCCCGGAGGCGCTCGACGTCAACGAACGCGTGGTCGACACCCACATCAAGAACCTCAGGAAGAAGCTGGCCACCGTCTCCACCGCGCACGACTGGATCCGCTCGGTCTATGGCGTCGGCTTTGCATGGGAATCGCAGGCCAGGCATGACGCCTGACCCGGCGCCGGCTTCCAAGAAATCTTCTCTCATGAAACTACGCTGGCGCGGAGTTCCGCTGCCGCCGATGGTGTTGCTGTCGCTGCAGAACATACAGGACTACCAGCCGCTGAATCCGCAGACGCAGCAACCCAGCCATCGGCGTGAGCGCTCCCTGAACCCTCACAGCTTAGATCAAGGCAGCAGTTCGAATTTCAGGTCAGCCAGCGGCGTGACCTTCTCTTCGCGCACCATCTTGTATTCGGTGTTCGGACCCAGCCACTTGGCCCAGATGCGATCGAGCTCGCCCGACTTCTCCAGCGCATAGAGGGCGCCGTTGACCTTGGCCAGCAGCGCGGGCTCGTCCTTCTTCATGCCGATGCCGATGGGCTGCAGCACCATCGGGTCCTTGATCATCTTCAGCGCCACGCCTTCGGTCTTCGACTGGTTGACCAGCTTGGTGATGGTCATGGTGTTGGCGACCATGCCGACCGACTTGTTCTGCTGTACCGCCATGAAGGCCGAGCCCGTGTCCTGGAACGTGACGGGCTCCGAGCCGTTCATCTTGATCGACAGCTCGGAGGTGGAGCCCTTGGTCGAGCTCAGGCGCTTGCCCTTGAAGTCGGCCTTGGTGGTGCCGGAGTCGGAGGCCTTCACGGCCAGCATTTCCTTGGCCACGTAGTACGGGTCGCTGAACTGGATCTGCTCGCCGCGGCTCTTGGTATAGGCCAGGTTGGCGATGGTCACGTCGACGCGGCCGAGCTTCACCTCGGGCACGCGCGCTTCCACCGACAGCGGCGTGACCTTGGCGGTGAGGCCGAGCTCCTTGGCCACGGCATGGCACAGGTCGACGTCGTGGCCCACCATCTCGCGCGTCTTCGGGTCGGGTGCGGCGAACGGGGGAACGTCGGCGAAAGTGCCGCACTTGAGTTCCTTGCGCTGGGCAATGTCGCTCCACTGGTCGGCATGCGCCAGCAGGGACGACGCGGCGAGGCAGGCGCCGATGGCGGCGAGGCGGAAGACGGTCTTGTTCGACATGGTGGACTCCTGGGAGATTGCGAAGGGAAACGCGGGTGGGGGCTCAGTGCGCGCGCAGGTCCGACAGGAAGCGCTGCGCGCGCGGATGCTGCGGACTGCCGAAGAAAGTGGCGGGGTCGGCCTTCTCGAGGATGCGCCCCGCGTCCATGAACCAGACGCGGTCGGCCACCTCGCGGGCGAAGTTCATTTCGTGCGTGACGCACATCATCGTCATGCCGTCGTGCGCCAGCCCGCGCATTACCGACAGCACCTCGCCGACCATCTCGGGGTCGAGCGCGCTGGTGGGCTCGTCGAACAGCATGGCGGGCGGCTCCATCGCCAGCGCGCGGGCAATCGCCACGCGCTGCTGCTGGCCCCCCGACAGCTGCGCCGGGTACGCGCCCGCCTTGTTCGACAGGCCGACGCGTTCGAGCAGCTGCCCGGCCTTGGCCTTCGCGTCGGCGCGCTTCACGCCGAGCACGCGCATCGGCGAGAGCATGATGTTCTCCAGCACCGACAGGTGCGGGAACAGGTTGAAGCTCTGGAACACGAAGCCGATGCGGCTGCGCAGCTTGTTCAGGGCCTTGCTGCTCATGGGCGCATGGATGTCGTGGCCGTCGAACAGCAGCTTCCCCGACTTCACTTCCTCCAGCCGGTTCACGGTGCGGATCAGCGTGGACTTGCCGGAGCCCGAGGGTCCGCAGACCACCACGACCTCGCCCTTCTTCACCTCGGCGTTGATGTCGGCCAGCGCCTGGTAGTCGCCGTACCACTTGTTGATGTCTGAGAACAGGATCATGGTGTCGTCCTTGGCGGGCACTGGTTGCCCTGCGGGGTGTGGAACGGGCGTCATGGCTGCGTCACCACCGGGGTCGGGAGCGGCGCGCCGTCTTCGGTGGACTTCACCGCCACGGCGCCGAGCCGCTTGTGCGCAATGCGCCGCTCCAGCCATTGCGCAAGCTGCGTGAGGCTGAAGCACACGACGTAGTAGGTCATCGCCAGGATGAAGAACACCTGGAACGGCTTGGTCAGCAGCTGGTTGTTGATCTGGTTGGCCGCGAAGGTGAGCTCCTGCACGTTGATCACGTAGCCCAGCGTGGTCTCCTTGATGGTGGAGATGAACTGGCTCAGCATGCTCGGCAGCATGTTGTAGAGCGCCTGCGGCAGGATCACGTACCACATGGTGCCCAGGTGGCTGTGGCCCAGTGCGCGCGCCGCCTCGCCCTGGCCCTTGGGCAGCGACTGGATGCCGGCGCGCACCACCTCCGAGAGGTAGGCGCCTTCGTAGATCACCAGCGTGCACAGCATGGTGGTGAAGCCCGACACGTCCCGCCCGATAAGGATCGGCACGAGAAAGTAGACCCACAGGATCACCATCAGCAGCGGCACGCCGCGCACGACGTACACCAGCACCGCAGCGGGCCAGTTCAGCAACCGCCAGGGCGACAGCCGCGCCAGCGCGAGCAGCACCGACAGCGGAAAGGCCAGCACGATGCCGAGCACCGACAGGATCAGCGTGGCGACGATGCCGCCGAGCGGGCCGGTGGGGTACTGCCCGACCAGCAACAGCAGCCAGTTGTCGCGAAGAATTTCGTAGACGCTGTACATCGGGGTCCTCGCTTACCTTGCGCCGGCGATGCGGTAGCGCCGAGCCAGCCATCCGCCCACGGCCATGATGATCAGCGAGCACAGCAGGTACAGCACCGTCGCGACGCTGTAGGCCTCGAAGGTGCGAAAGCTCTGGCTCTCGATCTCCTTCACCGCATGCGTCAGCTCGGCCACGCCGATGGCCATGGCCAGGCTGCTGTTCTTGAAGAGCGACACGCTGTGGTTGACCAGCGCCGGCACCGCGTTGCGGATGGCCTGCGGCAGCATCACGTGGCGCATCGAGCCGATGTAGCCATGGCCCAGCGCACGCGCCGCCTCGGCCTGCCCGGCGGGAATGGCGCGCAGGCCGGAGCGCATGTCTTCGCTGAAATACGCGGCCTGGCACAGCCCGAGCGCGACGATCGACAGCAGCCGCTCGGCGTTGTGCACCGACAGCCAGCCCTGCAGCGCATCGGGCAGCAGGCTGAAGATGCCGAAGTACCAGAACATGAGCTGCACCAGCGTGGGCACATTGCGGTGGTAGGAGACGTAGCCGGCCACCACGCGCTCCGCGATGCGGTTCGGCGTGAGCCGCACCACCAGCAGCACGATGGCCATGGTCATGGCGAGCAGCCACGAGCCCGCGGCGATCTTCAGCGTCTCCTGCAGGCCGTGCAGCAGCATGGCGCCGAACTCCGGTTTCAGCAGGATCGCCAGCAGGTCGAAGTCCTTCATGGGCTGTTCCTTTGCGTGGCTGCCGGGGCTGCTGCCGCTCAGGCCTGCGGCGCTTCCGGCCGGGTGGTCGACAGGCCGCCGGGTACCTGCAGCGTGGGCGTGATTTCCATGTGGCCCACGTTCACCGCGATGGGCGCCGCAATGGCGAAGGCGATGGCGTTGGCGATGTCCTCGGCCTGCGGCAGCTCGAAGCCCTCGACGAAGCGCTTGTAGGTGTCCTCGGAGTCGCCGTGCACGTGCGCGAAGATGTCGGTGGCCACGCGCCCCGGGCAGATCTCGGTGACGCGCACGCGCTTGCCGAAGCAGTCGATGCGCAGCTGGCGCGACAGCATGCTCACCGCCGCCTTGGTCGCGTGGTAGGTGCTGTTGCCGCCGAAGTTGTAGGCCGCGGCGATGGAGCTGATGTTGACCACGTGGCCGCGGTCGCGCGCGGCCATGCCGGGCACCACGAGCCGGCACAGGTGCAATACGGCGCGCAGGTTGACGTCTACCAGCAGGTCGATGCCTTCGGCGTCGGCCTTGAGGATGGAACCCGGGCGGTCCACGCCGGCGTTGTTGACCAGCACGTCGAACTCGATCTCCTGCGCGAGACGCGTGACGCCCGCGAGATCGCTCACATCGATGGCGTGCGGCACGCAGCCGGTGCGCGCGGCCAGGTCGGCCAGCTTGTCGGCGCTGCGCGCGAGCGCATGCACCTGCAGGCCTTCCTTGCTGAGGCGCTCGACGACGGCGGCGCCGATGCCCGACGAGGCTCCCGTCACCAGCGCGGTCTTGTAGTCGGAAAACGGCATGTTGTGTTCTTTCATTGAGACGGCAGACGTCTGCCTGGAATTCACTGTAGCCAGCGCCCGTGCGCGGCGCCAAGACGGAATGGCTGTGGAGAGATAAGCCGCCCTTATGTCGCCCGGCATCCGTGCATATGACTAAGGGTAAGCACCATGTTCGTGCCCTTGCGCCTCGTCAGATCGATTGCCTGGAGATCGGCACCACGCGCCCCGCCTGCTCGACCACGCCGTGCACGGCGCGCGCCAGCTCCACCGCGCCGGGGGTATCGCCGTGCAGCAGGATCGAATGCACGCGCATCGGGATCTTCTTGCCGGTGACGCTGGTGACGATGCCTTCTTCGAGCAGCTGGCGCACGCGCGCCAGCACCGCGTCGCGGTCGTGGATCACGGCGCCGGGCAGCTTGCGCGGCACCAGCAGGCCGTCGTCGCCACAGGCGCGGTCGGCCAGGAAGGTGGTGCGCACGCGCAGGCCGCAGCGTTCGGCGGCCCCTTCGATGGCACGGCTGGCCGAGGTGCTGACGGTGAGCGTGGGGTCGAAGTCGGCCACGGCGCGCACCAGCGGATCGGCCAGCGCGGCGTCGGCGGCGGCCATGTTGCCGAGCGCGCCGTGGAAGCTCATGTGCGTCATGCGGTGGCCGGCGGTGCGCGCCATGCCATCGAGTGCGCTGAGCTGGTAGAGCACGCAGGCCACCAGTTCCTTCGTCTCGATCTGCATCTGCCGGCGGCCGAAACCCATCAGGTCGGGAAAGCCCACGTGCGCGCCCACATCGACGCCACGCTGGAGCGCCATGCGAACGGTGCGGTCCATGATGACCGGGTCGCCCGCGTGGAAGCCGCAGGCCACGTTGGCGGAGGAGACGATGTCCAGCAGGGCTTCGTCCTCGCCCATGCGCCAGGGGCCGAAGCCTTCGCCAAGGTCGGCGTTCAGGTCGATGTCCATGGGAGTGTCCTTCACGTCTTTTCAGAGGGGGTGCAGGTCGACCAGCGGCGTGCCGTAGCCGACCGTGGCGCCATCGTCCACAGGGATGTTTTCGACGATGCCGGGCTGCGGTGCGGTCACGGAGAGCAGCAATGGGCCGATCTTCAGCAGGCCGAGGGTTTGGCCGACCTCCACGCGCTGGCCGATGCGCACCAGCGGTGCGGCGGCCAGCGGGTGGGTGTGCAGGAACACGCCGAGCGAGGGGGCATGGATCGGCAGGAGTTCCGGCTCCTCTGCTTCTTCCACCGGCAGTTCAACGATGCTGTCGCCCAGCCGGCCGAGGCGCAGCGTGCCCTCGGGCGTACGCAGTTCGAGCAGGCCGATGTCGGTGCCGGACAGCCAAGCGGCCAGTTGCGGGATGCGGAGTGCGGTGTCCTGCATGTCAGTTCCTTCGGGGGTGCGTGCACAGGCCACCGGGTACTCCCCTCCGCGAATGTCCCCCGCCTTCGGCTCCTCCTT
>NZ_AKIW01000010.1:0-46110 GCF_000282635.1 Variovorax sp. CF313 | reverse complement strand
GAGCACCCGGTGCCCTGTGCACGATGGGCGCTCTGCTTGTGCTGGCAGTTCAACCGCTCTGCTGAACGCTCACGCCGGCGGGGTGCCTTGCGCAGCGAAATAAAGGAGGAGGCCGCAGGCCGGGGGACATTCGCGGAGCAAGGTACCCCGTCGGCGTGAGCGCGCCCCGAACAAGCAGCACGACGAACAGAAAGACAGCTTTTCATCGAGGCGCCCCCCGATGCAGTTCCACCACGCGCGCCACCTTGTCGAGCCACGCGCGCACTTCGTCGAGCGCGTCCAGCGCCTCGTCCCACGTGGTTTCGATGAAGCGCATGCGGCTGCCGATGGGCGCCTGGCCGAGGCGCCACATGTCGGCCTCGATCACGGTGCCGAACTTGGGGTAGCCGCCTGACGGTTGGGCGTCGCGCATCTGGATGATCGGCTGGCCGCTGTGAGGCACCTGGATGACGCCGGGGACGATGCCGTGCGAGCGCAGTTCCATCGGCGCGATGGGGCGCAGCGGCTCGCCTTCGAGGCGGTAGCCGTAGCGGTCGCTCTGCGGGGTGATTTTCCATTCGCCGGCCCAGAAGGCCTCGCGCGAGGCCGGCTCGAAAGCCATGTACTCGGCGGCGGGCAGCACGCGCACGGCCGCGACGCCGTCGCGCTCCAGCGGCAGCGCGATCGCTGGCGGCACCAGGCCGAAGCCGGTACGGAAAGTGCTGCCCGTGGCCGCTGCGCGAAGCACATCGCCTCGGCGCAGCGCGCGTCCCTCGTGCCCGCCGAAGGCACCGCGCAGTTGCGTGCTGCGCGAGCCCAGTACCTCGGGCACGTCGATGCCTCCAGCCACGCACAGCACGGCGCGGCTGCCGCGCTGCGCGCCGCCTTGCGGCAGGCCCAGCGTGAGCACCTGGCCGGCGCGCGCCTGGTGCACCCACCAGGGCAGCAGCGGTTGGTCGTCGAGGCGGGCGGCGCAGTCGGCGCCCGTGAGTGCGAACGCGCAATCCTCGGCGAAACGGACCTTGAACGGGAACACCGGCACCTCGATCGCGGCGGCACCCAGTTCGTTGCCCAGCAGCAGGTTGCCCGCGGCCAGCGCGAGGTTGTCCATGGCGCCGGAGGTGCCGACGCCCCAGCGCAGGCTGCCGGTGCGCCCCAGGTCCTGCACGGTGGCGAGCGCGGCCGAGGAAAGGATTTCGATCATCGGACGATGCCCTCCACACGGAAGCGGATCATGTCGCCCGGCTGCAGCATGGCGGGCGGGTCCTGCGCCGGATCGAAGAACACCATCGAGGTGCTGCCGATGGTGTTCCAGCCGCTGGGGCCGGCCGAGGCCGACACGCCGGTCTGCGCGCCGCCGATCGACACCGCACCGCCCGGGATGCTCAGCACGGGCACCTTGCGCCGCGGCGTCGCGATGCGCGGGTCCATGCCGCCCAGGTAGCAGTAGCCGGGATGGCTGCCGAGCGCATACACCGGGTAGAGCGGCGCGCTGTGCAGCTCGACGACGGCATCGATGCCCAGGCCCGTGTGCGCCATCACGTCGGCCATGTGCGGGCCGCCTTCGCCGCCGTAGACCACCGGGAGCTCGACCACGCGGCCTTCGCGCGGCAAGGCAGTAGCGGAGTCCCAGGCGTCGCACAAACGCGTGCGCAGCGCATCGAGGTGGCGCGGCGCACGCGTGAAGGTGAGCATCAGGTTGTTCATGCCCGGCACGGCCTCCCGCACTTCGGGCCAGGTCTCGGCCTCGCGGGCCAGCGCCCAGATGCGCTGTTGCGAAGGCAGGCTCATGTCGCCGGGCGCTTCGAACAGCAGCGCGGTGGTGCCCAGCAGGCTGGTGGACGGCGAGGTCGAAGATGTCTGTGCGCTCACGCCGCGCTCCTTTGCTGCAGCCAGCGTTCGAGGTGGTGGATGTCGACGCCGCCCGCGGCAAAGCCCTCGTCGCGCAGCAGCGCGCGGTGCAGCGGCACGTTGGTGGCAATGCCTTCGATGCGCGTCTCGGCCAGCGCAAGGCGCATGCGGTCGAGCGCATCGGCGCGGGTGTCGCCGTGCACGATGAGCTTGGCGATCATCGAGTCGTAGTACGGCGGCACGCGGTAGCCGGCGCCCGCGTGCGAATCGACGCGCACGCCGAAGCCACCGGGCACCTGCCAACCGGTGATGCGGCCGGGCGCGGGCGCGAAGGTGTCGGGGTTCTCGGCATTGATGCGGCACTCGATGGCGTGGCCCTGGCAGCGCACGTCGGCCTGCGCGAGCAAGAGGCGCTCGCCGCGCGCCATGCGCAGCTGCTGCTGCACGATGTCGATGCCGGTGGTCATCTCGGTCACCGGATGCTCGACCTGCAGGCGGGTGTTCATCTCGATGAAATAGAAGGCGCCCTTCTCGTAGAGAAACTCGAAGGTGCCCACGCCGCAGTAGCCGATCTGGCGGCACGCGGCCGCGCAGCGCTCGCCCACTTCGGCCATCAGCGCGTCGTCGATGCCGGGCGCGGGCGCCTCTTCGATCACCTTCTGGTGGCGGCGCTGCAGCGAGCAGTCCCGGCTGCCCAACCAAACGGCGTTGCCATGGCTGTCGGCCAGCACCTGGATCTCGACGTGGCGCGGGTGCAGCAAAAACTTCTCGATGTAGACCTCGGGGTTGCCGAAGGCCTGGCGCGCTTCCTCGCGCGTAAGGGCCATGGCGTCGAGCAGCGCGACCTCCTCGTGCACCACGCGCATGCCGCGCCCGCCGCCGCCGCCCGCGGCCTTCACGATCACCGGGTAGCCAATGCCGCGCGCCAGGGCGAGCACGGCGGCCGGGTCCTCGGGCAGCCCTTCGTCGGGACCGGGCACGCAGGGCACGCCGGCCTTGCGCATCGCACGCTTGGCCGAGACCTTGTCGCCCATCGTGCGGATGCAGGCGGCACTGGGCCCGACGAACACGAGGCCCGCTTCCTCGACGCGTGCGGCGAAGCCCGCGTTCTCCGAAAGAAAGCCGTAGCCGGGATGGATCGCCTGCGCGCCGCTCAACTCGGCGGCGAACAGGATGGCAGACTGGTTCAGATAGCTCAGGCCCGGCGCTGCCGGCCCGATGCACAGCGCCTGGTCGGCCTGCGCGACGTACATCGCGTCGCGGTCGGCCTCGGAGTGCACGGCCACGGTGCGCAGGCCGAGCCCGCGGCAGGCGCGCTGGATGCGCAGGGCGATCTCGCCGCGGTTGGCAATGAGCACGGTATCGAACATCGCGCGTGCCTCCTCATGCGAAGCGGAACAGGGGCTGCCCCGCTTCCACTTCCTGGCCCGATTGCACGAGCACCTGGCGCACGGTGCCCTCGCACTCGGCGCGGACCTCGTTGAACATCTTCATCGCCTCGATCACGCACAGCAGCTGGCCGGCTTCCACAGCCTGCCCAGGCTGCACGAAAGGCGGCTCGCCGGGCGCGGGCTGCAGGTGCACCACGCCGTGCAATGGGGCGAGGCATTCGGCAGCGTCGAGCGGCACTGCTTCTTCGGGGGAGTGCCTTGGCGCCCTGCGCGCGGCAGGCTGCCTCGGCGCAGCGGACGCGCCCGCCAGAGCCGACAGCTTCACCAGCCGCAGCGTGCTGCCGTTCTCGCTGAACTCCAGTTCCGCCAGGTCCGATGCGGCCAAAGCGTCGATGAGCGTCTTGATCTGTTCCTGCTTCATGCCGGGGCTGTGGTGGCCGACGCGTTCCGCGAACGCGTGACGGCATGCATGAAAGGTAACGGGCCATGGACACAAAGCCCAAGACGGAATGGCTGTGCCGGGATAAGGCCGGCTTATGACAGCGCGGCAAGCTCGGGTTCGGGCGTCGACGCAACCTTGCCGGCCAGGTCGACCACGAGTTCGAGCAGGATGTCCTTCACGGCCTGCGCGGGTTCGGACAGCGGCAGGTGGTCGGACTGGCACAGCGCCAGCGGCGCCTCGATGACCGGGTCGACGATGGGGAATTGCCAGGCTCCGCAGCTCGCGACCACCTCGCGCGCCATCGACGCGGGCAGGATGGTGGCGCCCAACCCGTCGGCAATGGCGGCCGTGAGCGTGAAGGCCGATTCGATCTCCGCCACCACGCGCGGCACCATGCCGGCGCGCACGAAGGCCGCGTCGACCAGCTTGCGCACCACGTTGTACGGGCGCGGCAGAAAGAGCTCGATGTCGCGCAGGTCGGCCAGCTTCACCGGCTGCGCGGGCACCGGCATCGCGGCCGGCCCGACCAGAAACAGCGGCTCCTTGAGCAGCGGCACGAAGGTGAGGCCGTGGATGGCCTTGTCGCCATAGAGCACGGCCAGGTCCATGCGGCCGTTCATGATGAGTTCGCTCAGCGTGGTGCCGTAGTTCTCGTTCAGGTACAGCAGGATGCCGGGGTGGCGCGCGCGCACGGTGCGCAGCAGCGGCAGCGACAGCGCCGATGCGGCTGTGCCGGGCGCCAGGCCCACCGACACCTGGCCCGAGAGCCCCTCGCCGGCCGCCTCCATGTCGACGCGGGCCTGCTCGCACTGGCGCAGGATGATCTGCGCATGGCGGTACAGCACCTTGCCGGCCTCGGTAGGCGTCACGCCGCGCTTGGTGCGCACCAGCAGTTGCTGGCGCACCTCGCCTTCGAGCGTGGCCAGCTGCTGGCTCAGCGCGGGCTGGGCAATGAAAAGGACTTCGGCGGCCTGCGTGAGGCTGCCGATGTCCACGATCTTCACGAAATATTTGAGGCGTCGCAGGTTCACGCCTTGTCCCCAAGCAAAAGCCAAGCCTAGCACCGCCCCTGCGCGGCCGGTAGGGGGACTCACCATAAGCTGCGCCTATACGACCAGTGAAAAGTCGTCTTGGCCTCGCCCGATCGATGTGCGTACCGTTCGGTCCATGCAAGCCACCACCTCCCACGCTGCCTCCCGCATTGCCGCCCGCGTGCGGCGCATCAAGCCCTCGCCCAGCACCTCGGCCGCCGACCGCGCCAACGAACTGCGCAGGCAGGGCAAGTCGATCGTGAACCTCGTGGTGGGCGAGCCCGACTTCGACACGCCACCCCACATCCGCCAGGCCGCGGCCGCCGCCATCGAGCGCGGCGCCACGCGCTACACGCTGATGGCGGGCACGGTGGAGCTGCGCGAAGCCATCGCCGCCAAGCTCGAGCGCGAGAACGGCCTGCGCTACGCGATGAACGAGATCATCGCGACCAGCGGTGCGAAGAGCGCGATCTACAACGCCTTCGCCATCACGCTGGAGCCGGGCGACGAGGTGATCATTCCCGCGCCCTACTGGGTGTCGTACCCCGACATGGTGTTGGCCTGCGAGGGCACGCCCGTCACCGTGGCCTGCCCCGAGGCGAACGGCTTCAAGCTGACGCCCGCGCAGCTGGAGGCGGCCATCACGCCGCGCACGCGCTGGCTGCTGATCAACTCGCCGAGCAACCCGACCGGCGCCAGCTACACGGCGGCCGAATACGGCGCACTGGCCGAGGTGCTGCAACGCCATCCACACGTGATGGTGATGACCGACGAGATCTACGAGCACATCCGCTTCGACGGCGAAACGACGCCCCACATCCTCGTGGAGGCGCCCGCGCTGCGCGACCGCACGCTGATCGTGAACGGCGTCTCCAAGACCTACGCGATGACGGGCTGGCGCATCGGCTATGCGGCCGGGCCGGTGGACCTGATCAAGGCGCTGGACACGCTGCTGTCGCAATCCACCGGCAACTGCTGCTCGGTGAGCCAGGCGGCCGCGGCGGCCGCGCTGAACGGCAACCAGAGCTTCGTGGCCGAGAGCGTGGCCGTGTACAGGCAGCGGCGCGACCGCACGCTGGCGCTCATCAACGCCATTCCCGGCCTGGGCTGCGCCACGCCGCCCGGCGCCTTCTACCTCTACATCAACTGCGGCGGCCTGATCGGCAAGACCACGCCCGAGGGCAAGCGCCTGGCAGAAGACGGTGACGTGGTGATGTACCTGCTCGAAAGCGAGGGCGTGGCCGTGGTCGCGGGCACCGCATACGGCCTGTCGCCGTACTTCCGCCTGTCCATCGCCACGTCGATCGAGACGCTCGAAGAAGGCTGCAAGCGCATCGCGCGCGCCGTGGCTGCACTGCACTGAATTCACAAGGACGAACCCATGCCCTACAAAGCCATCCGCAAGAACCCGTCGGCCCCGCAGGCTGCGCCGCACATCATCGCCGCGCTGCACGACATCCCGGTGGCTGCGCTCAGCGACAACATGCACCGCAACATCGGCAGCGTGGGCCTGCAGCCGTACCACCGCCCCGGGCACAAGACCATGGCGGGCACGGCCGTGACCGTGAAGACGCGCGGCGGCGACAACCTCACGCCGATGCGCGCCTTCGAGTTCTGCCGGCCCGGCGACGTGCTGGTGATCGACGCGGGCGGCGACGTCACGAACGCGGTCATCGGCGGCATCCTGTCGTTCTATGCCGCGACCATCGGCACCGTGGGCCTGGTGCTCGACGGCGCCGTGCGCGACGTGGCCGAGATCCGCGAGCGCGACTACCCGGTGTACGCGCGCGGCGTGAACCACCGCGGCCCGTACAAGGACGGCCCCGGCGAGATCAACGTGCCGGTGTCGGTGGGCGGCATGATCGTGAACCCGGGCGACATCGTGGTGGGCGACCAGGACGGCCTGATGGCCTTCTCGCCCGACGAGGCCGAGCTGCTGATCGAGAAGGCCCGTGCGCACCTGGAGACGGAAGCGCGCACGATCCTTGCGATGAAGGAGGGCCGCTGGGACCGCTCGTTCCTCGACGTGCTGGAAGCGCGCTGCGCGAACTAGACCTCCCCCAGGCTTTGCGCACTTCGTGTCGCTGCGCCACCCCCCTCACCGGGGGCGACACCGGTGGCCCGGCAAAGCCGGATCCACGGTGTCCCCCGAACAAGCCATATCAGTTTCAAGCGTTGCTGGCAGCAGCGGCTCAGGTAGCTGAGGCACCCTCGCTGACCAGCTTCCACAGCGCCTCGGCCACCGGCGCCATCTGCGCCTGCTGGCGGTACAGGCGGATGTCCACCGGCACGCGCCAGCCGCCCGCACCGGCATCGGCCAGCGCGCCGCTGCGCAGGTCTTCCGCCACCAGGCTCATCGGCAGCCAAGCGAGGCCGCGGCCCTCGAGCGCCATGGTGCGCAGCAGCGCGGCATGGTGGGCTGTGAAGACCACCGACAGCGACGCGGCGAAGTCCTTGCCGAACTCGCTGTCCTGGATCGCCCGCATGATCCGCCCCAGGCCCGAGGCCTCGCTGTAGGCCAGTACGGAGGGCGACCGGCCCGTGCCGAGCACGTGCAGCGGTGCGCCCTTCGCGTCCGCCGCGGACACCGGCACCAGCACGTCTTCGCTCAACCGCTGCACCGGGTACTGCGCCTCGTCGAGCCGCCCCGGCGCGCCCGCATGGCCGTGGCACAGCACGAACTGCACGCGGCGCTGCAGCATCAGGTCTTCGCAGGCGTACGAACTGTCGGAGACGGTCTGGATCGGGCCCGTGTGCAGGCGCGATTCGACAGTGCCGAGCCAGCGCGGGAAGAAGGTCAGCGACAGCACGTGCGTGGCTGCGAAGCTCAGGCTGGCTGCGTCGAGGTCGTGCGCGGCGCGGGCCTTGATGCGCGCGGCCTGCAGGCCGGCCAGCACTTCCTGCAACAAGGGCTGGAAGCGCTTGCCCGCGGCCGTGAGCGCCGTCGGGTGCGCGCTGCGATCGAACAGGTCGACGCCGACCCACTCCTCCAGCGAACGGATGTGGCGGCTGAACGCGGGCTGCGCGATGGAGCGCGCCTGTGCCGCACGCGAGAAATTGCCGGACTCGGCCAGGGCCAGGAAATCTTCCAGCCATTCCAGGTCGAGCGGTCGGTTGCCAGGGCCCATGCGCAGCGCGGTCGGTTGAATAGTTGTATGCGATTCGAGTATTGGACGGCCCATGCCCCGCCGGCAAAAGATGCACCCCATTCCTGCACCTTGAACCACCACGGAGACACAGCATGCCTTCCATCGCGAATTATCGCGGGATCATTCCCGCCATTTCCTGCCCCTTCACGGCCGACCACCGCATCGACGAACCCGCGCTGCGCAAGCTGGCCTCGTGGCTCGCGGGGCATGACGGCGTGGTGGCAATCATGACCAACGGCCACACCGGCGAAGTGTTCTCGCTGACGCCTTCCGAACGCGCCGAGGTGACGCGCATCGTGGCCGACGAGCTGCGCGGCCGCATGCCGGTGATCTCGTCCATCGTGTGCGAAGGCCTGGCCGAGGCCGCCGAGCATGCCCGCGCCGCCCAGGCCGCAGGCGCGGTGGCGCTCGACGTGATGCCGCCGCACCACTGGCTGCGCTTCGGCTTCACGCCCGGCCATGCGCTGCAGTACTTCGAGGCCATCCACCGCGCCGCGCCGGAGCTGGACCTGGTCTGCCATGTGTATCCGGCCTGGACGCGCGCCTCGTACTCGTCGCAGCTGCTGGCGGAGCTGGCCCGCCTGCCCTACCTGCAGGCCTTCAAGGTGGGCCAGCGCGACATGAACAAGTACGCCCGCGACATCCAGGCGATCCGCGAAGCCGATGCGTCCAAGGCCATCCTGACCTGCCACGACGAATACCTGCTGGCCTCGATGGTGCAAGGCGTGGACGGCGCGCTGGTCGGCTTCGCGACCTTCATACCGCAACTCATCATCGACCTGTGGAACGCCGTGAAGGCCGGCGACCTGAAGAAGGCGATGGCGGTGCAGGCGCTCATCACGCCGCTGAAGGACGCGGTGTACGGCGGCGGCGAGCCGACCGGCGAGGCGCATGCGCGCATGAAGGGCGGCATGTTCCTGGCCGGCGTCCTCGACAACGCCACCGTGCGCCCGCCCACCGAGGCGCCGAATGCACGCGAGATGGATGCGCTGCGCGCCGCCGTCGAGCAGGCAGGCCTCTCGAAGCGCTGAGCCCACGGGGCCGCGGTGCCCCGATGAAAAACACAAGGAGACAAGAGACATGCAACGCAATCATTTCCTGCGCACCGCGCTGGCCGCCCTCGCGCTGGCCGCCGCGTCCACCACCGGCTTCGCGCAGACCTGGCCCAGCCGCCCGGTGCGCATGGTGATCCCGTTTCCGCCGGGCGGCACGCTCGACACCATCGGCCGCCTGCTGGCGCAGAAGCTCGGCGAGCAGACGGGCCAGAGCTTCATCGTGGAGAACCGCGCCGGGGGCAACGGCATCATCGGTGCCGACGTGGTGTCGAAGGCGCCGGCCGACGGGTACACGCTGCTGTTCAACGCCTCGACCTTCACCACCGCGCCGATGACCATGAAGTCCGTGCCCTACGACGTGGTGAAGGACTTCACGCCGGTGGCGCTGGTGGCGAAGGCGCCGCTGTCGGTGGCCGTGAACAAGAACCTGCCGGTGAGCGACGTGAAGTCGCTCATCGCGTATGCCAAGGCGCACCCCGGCAAGATGACCTTCGCGGTGGGTTCGATCGGATCGGCGGGCCACCTGTCGACCGAGCTGCTCAAGCGCGCGGGCGGCGGGCTCGACTACCTGATCGTGCCGTACAAGGGAACGGCGCCCGCGTTCCAGGACCTGATCGGCGGGCAGATCGACGGCTTCATCGACCCTATCCTCGGCTCGCTGCAGTACCACAAGAGCGGCATGCTGAAGGTGATCGCCGTCACCTCGGCCGCGCGCGCCGCGAGCCTGCCGAACGTGCCCACGGTGGGCGAGAGCATCCCGGGCTACGAGTTCTACAGCTGGTACGGCCTGTGGGGTCCGGCGAAGCTGCCGGCCGCCGTCACGCAGCGGCTGAACACCGAGGTCAACAAGGCGCTGGGCACCGACATGCGCGAGACGCTGAATGCGCAGGGCCTGCTGCTCACGCCGGGCAGCGTGGACGATTTCGTCAAGTTCCAGCAGGCCGACATGGAACGCTCGAAGAAGATCATCGTGGAGGGCAACATCCATGTCGAATGAGGCCGCCCCGCCCTTGCCTCCACACGCTGTGGTGACGGGCAGCAGCGGCGGCATCGGCCGCGCCACCGCCTCGCGGCTGCTCGAAGAAGGCTGGCGCGTGAGCGGGCTCGACCTGGCCGATCCCACGCTGTCTCACCCGAGCTTCGCACATGTGGCGGTCGACCTGTGCGATGCCGGCGCCATCGACCGTGCGACGGGCGACTTGCAAGACGCACAAGCGCTCGTGCATGCGGCCGGCGTGCTGCGCGTCGGCCCGCTGGGCGCCCTCGACCACGCAGGCGGCGAGCTGATGTGGCGCCTGCATGTCGACGCGGCCACGCGGCTGGCCGACGCGCTCGTGCCCGCGATGGCCGCGCGCGGCCGCGGCCGCGTCGTGTTCGTCGGCAGCCGCGTCGCGCAGGGCCTGCCCGGCCGCGGCCAGTACGCAGCCACCAAGGCAGCACTGATCGCGCTCGCGCGCAGCTGGGCCGCGGAGGTCGCGGCGCAGGGCGTGACCGTGAACGTGGTGTCGCCCGGCGCCACGCAGACCTCGATGCTGCAGGACCCGGCCCGCGCGGGCAGTGCGCCGCGCCTGCCGCCCATCGGCCGGCTGATCCAGCCCGAGGAAATCGCCGCGCTCACGGCCTTCCTGCTGTCGCCGCACGCGGCGGCCATCACGGGGCAGGACATCGCCATCTGCGGCGGATCGTCGCTGCACCGCTGACCTGTCTCCTCTTTCTTCCCCAGAACCACCGACCATGAAAATCGTCAACATCCTCGAGTCCACCCGTCCCATCAAGTCGGACATCCGCAACGCCTACATCGACTTCTCGAAGATGACCTTGAGCCTCGTGGCCGTGGTCACCGACGTGATCCGCGACGGCAAGCCCGTCGTCGGCTACGGCTTCAACTCCAACGGCCGCTACGGCCAGGGCGGGCTGATCCGCGAGCGCTTCCTGCCGCGCCTGCTGGAGGCCGAGCCGGCATCGCTGCTCGACGAGACCGGCGACAACCTCGATCCGCACAGGATCTGGGCCCGAATGATGATCAACGAGAAGCCCGGCGGCCACGGCGAGCGCTCGGTGGCCGTGGGCACCATCGACATGGCCGTGTGGGACGCCACCGCCAAGATCGCCGGCAAACCGCTGTACCAATTGCTCGCGGAGCGCTACGGCACCGGCACGCCGGACCCGCGCGTGTTCGTGTACGCGGCCGGCGGCTACTACTACCCCGGCAAGGGCCTGGAAGGCCTGCAGCGCGAGATGACCAGCTACCTGGAGCGCGGCTACTCGGTGGTGAAGATGAAGATCGGCGGCGCCACGCTGGCCGAAGATTGCGAGCGCATCGAGTCGGTGCTGAAGATCCTCGGCCCCGGCCAGCAGCTCGCGGTGGACGCCAACGGCCGCTTCGATTTGCAGACGGCCGTCGACTACGGCCGCGCGCTGTCGCAGTACCCGCTGTTCTGGTACGAGGAGGCCGGCGACCCGCTCGACTACGAACTGCAGGCCAAGCTCGGCGAGGTGTACGCCGGCCCCATGGCCACGGGCGAGAACCTGTTCTCCATGCAGGACGCGCGCAACCTCATCCGCCACGGCGGCATGCGGCCCGACCGCGACTGGCTGCAGTTCGACTGCGCGCTGAGCTACGGGCTGGTGGAGTACCTGCGCACGCTCGAGATGCTGAAGGCACACGGCTGGTCGCCCTCGCGCTGCATTCCGCACGGCGGCCACCAGATGTCGCTGGCCATCGCGGCCGGCCTCGGGCTCGGCGGCAACGAGAGCTACCCCGACCTGTTCCAGCCCTACGGCGGATTCCCCGACGGCGTGAAGGTACAGAACGGCTACGTCACGCTGCCGCCGCTGCCGGGCATCGGCTTCGAGGGCAAGGCCGACCTGATCACCGAGATGCGCGCACTAGCAGCCTGAAAGCAAGCACGGCCGGTCTGTTCGTGGGGCACCGCGGAACCGGCTTTGCCGGGCCGCAGGTGTCGCCCCCGGCGAGGGGGTAGGCGAAGCGACACGAAGTGCGCGAAGCCTGGGGGAGTATCAAGGATGAAAGCCGGAGCGGCGCACGACCGGCTCCCATTGCTGGCGATAGTTCTTGAGCATCTGCGCGGTCTCGGCCGCGTTGCTGACCACGGACGTGATGTAGAGCGCGTCGGCCGCCTTCTGCAGTCCCGGGTCTTTCATGACGTCGCGAATCGCGTTGGACAGCACTTGCACCTTGGCGGGCGCCATCGTGCTGGGCGCGAAGAAGGTGTTCCAGCCGTCGGCATCGATCTTCATGCCGGCTTCGCGGAAGGTGGGGACGTTGGGCGCGAAGCTCGCGCGCTTCTTGCCTGACGTGGCCAGGATGCGGATCTTGCCGGCCACGTGCTGCGGATAGAGCGAGTCGAGCGTGTCGATCGCGATCGGCAGGCTGCCGCCGCTCAGGTCGGCCGACAGCGGCGCCGAGCCGCCATAGCCCTTGATCTCCGGCTGCACGCTCAGCGCATCGCCCACCATCAGGCCGAAGAAGTGGGGCAGGCTGCCCGTGGCCGGCACGCCGAAGACCGCCTCTTCAGGGTGCGCCCAGAGCCGGCCCACGAGGAACATCGCGCGGTCGAGCTGGAGCTTGTTGCCGACCGCCAGCGCAAAGTCGTAGCTGCTGACTTGCGAGACGGGCACGAAGTCCTTGTCGGGGTCGTAGCCCGCGTCCTTGAACACCAGCGGCGCGACCACCATCACGGCGGGGTTGCCGAGCATCAGCACGTTCTGCCCCGCGGGGGCGCGCTTCACTTCCCTGGCCGCGAGCCGGCCGCCCTCGCCCGGACGGTTTTCCACGCTCACCTGGATGCCGAGCTTCGGCGTCAGCCGCTCGGCGATCAGTCGCGCGATGCGGTCAGTGCTGCCGCCCGCGGCGTAGCCGACCACGAGCGTGAGCGGTCCGCCCTCGAGCGCGGCGGGCGTCTGGGCATGGACCAAGGGGGCGCAAGCGGCCAGGGCGACGCCCCACGCCATGAGCTTGCGCCTGGAAAGAAATACGGGCATCGGTTCTCCTGCGGGCAGTTGTCGTGAACGGGGGGCGCGCACGGTTTTCACGGCGAAAATCGCGCGCCCGGACTGTTTCCATTCGTTCAAATTTGTTACCGGTTTATACGCATACACAAACAGTTGATCTAATTCACTATCCGTCCGCCGAGGCGGGCGAACCACATTTCCTGCCCCTTCTCCCTTCCGTCATTCCTATGCAACAAGCTTTTCCCGATGCAGCAGCGTTGCGCTCGCCCCGCTCCCTGGACGATCTGCTGCTGTACCGGCTGTCGCGTGCCGTGCGCGCAGGCAGCGGCATGGCGACCCGCCTGGTCGAAGGGGGCTTCGGCATCACGCGCCGCGAGTGGGGCATGGTCGCCACGCTCGCGCAGGAGGGCGAGATGACCTCGTCGACGCTCGCCACGCACCTGCACCTGGACCGGGTGCGCACCTCGCGCGGACTGCGCAGCCTGGTCGAGAAGAAGCTGGTGGAGCGGCGGCAGGACTCGCAGGACCGGCGCGAGGTGCATGTGCAGCTGAGCGCTTCGGGCCGGCAACTGTTCGGCCGGCTGTTTCCGCGGATCGCAGAGCTGAACACGGAACTGCTGGAAGGCATCGAGCCTGCGCACCTCGACATCTTCCTGCAGTGCCTGCGGCATCTGGAACAGCGTGGAGTGCAGTTGCTTGCACAGGGGGTGGTCGCGGAGAAGGCGGACCGCCGCTCGGGGGGAACGCGGCATCGGTGGCCGGAGCGCGGGGGCTGACGGTGCCCTTGCATGGCCGCAATCGCGAACTAGACTGAAGCATGAGGGCACCCGCGGTGCCGGGGGCCAAGGAGCGTGCCATGTACAAGCGTGTTCTTGTCCCGACCGACGGCTCTGCGCTGTCGGAGCAAGCAGTCAATACCGCCATCGAGCTGGCCTTGTTGACCAATGCGGAACTGGTGGGCGTCACCGTCGCGCACATCGAGCCCGTCGGCTACTTCGAAGGCTCGATGATGCTGAGCCAGCGGGACATCCAGGCCTCTCAGGCGCAGACGGACCAGGCCGCGCAGCACCTGGTCGACAGGGTCGCAGCCCTCGCGCTCGGCAAGGGGGTTCGCAACGCCCAGGCCATCGTCATGAAGTCGAACCAGGTCGCCGAGGCCATCATCGCGACCGCGAAGAACCAGCAGTGCGACCTGATCGTGATGGCCTCGCACGGGCGACGCAGCCTGGCGCGCCTGCTGATGGGCAGCGAGACGCTGCATGTGCTGACGCACTCGCACGTTCCGGTGCTGGTGCTGCGATAGGCAGCTCGCCGCTGGCGGCGCCCGTTCAGGCCAGGCTCGGTTCGCCGCCTGCCTGGGGCTGCTGAGCCTCCTGATCCAGCCATTGCAATTCACTCAGGAGGTACGGCCTGGAAAGAGTCATTCCGTCCAGCCGGACGCGCACGGCCAGGCCATACACCTTGGTGATCGTTCCCGGCTTCCCCTGAAACTCCACCCGCGCCCCTCTTCGGACGGGGGCCCTGAACTGGGCGTAGATTTCCTTGATATTCATCGCAAGGGTTCCTGTGAGCAGTTGGCCGGAGAACCGCGGTGATGGTTGTGTGGTCTGGTCATTTCGTAGGGGGCAAGCAGCCGGAGGCTGCATCGCGGATGCGTCATCCCGGATTCGGTTCCGCAGACGATGGGTCGCGGGGAGGACGCGAGCATGAATACGTTTGAGGCTGAGCCACCGGCTCCTCATGCTCGGCAGCGCATTCCGCGTGTCCCACCGCGCATTCACGCTCGCCATCGGCCATGACCGCGCTCGGCGCCATGCCGAAACGAGCTCGAAAACGCCGTGAGAAATGCGCAGCCGATACAAAGCCGCAGCGGGCGCAGATCTCGCCGATCGTGGCGCTGCCGCGCCGGGCTCCTCGCAACAGGCCATGGGCCCGCTCCAGCCTGTGCGCCATCAGCTCGGCGCCGAAAGTCATTCCGTCCTGGGCCATCCGCGCATGCAGGCTGCGCACCGAGATGCCCAGCTTCTCGGCGACGACCTGGGGATTCAGGGCGGGATCGGCATACATCTGTTCGACGACCTGCCGCACCTTGCGCCTGAAGAAGCTGCGCTCCCTGCGAACCGTCGTCAGCTCCCCTTCCCTTGCGCCAAGAAGAACAGCATGCACGGCTCCAACGAGCAGATCGGACAGCCTCTCGGATTCGGCCTTTTCGAATGCATGCGGCCACGCGCTGAGCATGCGCATCTGGCCGGCCAGAAGGTGGAGTGCGGCGTTTTGTGGCTGGGGGCGCGCAATCAGGCTTTCAACGGCACTCGCGTGAGGACCCAGCGCCGCAAAGGGTATGGCCAATGCGAGCATGCTGACCGACTGCCGATGGTCGAGCCGGTATTCACGCCTGCCGTCGATCAGGAACGGCTGCCCCGGCGCCGCCTGCATGCCTCGTTCGAGTTGCAGGACGTCGCATTTCCCCGAGGTATAGAGATCGATGAAGAGAAACGGCCGTTCGAGGCGTGCCAGGTCCGAGGCCGTGCACTCGACGTCATGCGGCGAGCAGACCTGCACATGGTTGAGCGCCAGCTCCTCGAAGCCGCGCGTCGTGAGCGTGGCTTCGAAATCGTCGGGCCACGGCACGTTCGGGGTCACCGGCGTCTTCGCCTTCTGGCCCGCCTCGCGCCAGAATTCCGCTCGGCGCTTCGGCTCGATGTGCAGCGTCGACCATCGGTTGAAAATCATCGCGCAGCAGGGCGATCGAGGTCCGCGATCTGTTTTCGATCCGGCACCGGAACCACAGCCATTGCAGGGTGTGCCCGATATTTCCTCTTTCGCCCCGCCCTCCCTTCACTCGGTTTTCGGGCGAGAGAATAATCACAAAATCGATTTTTCCGCGATGGACTTGTCTATAAGCGCAGGAAAAATTGACTCCTGGCGCAGTTCGCCCTCCAGCCCGGCTCGCCCATCGCGTAGCCAGCAGCGTCTCGATGTCGTGTACGCGGCGCCCTGTGGCGCAGGGTCGGCCTGCTTCACGATGCGCTCGGGCGATGTGCCAGTGACCACATGGAACCGGACCGGAATGCCATGGCGGAAAAAGGTCTCGGGATTGCCGATGTCGCCCGTCGGCCGCGAAAAGCGCGTGTCGAGCATCAGCACGCCGAGGAAGGCGCCGGCATTGCGGGTCATGTCCGTGGGGCTGGCCATTCACTCCACCGTGCTGCGGCGGTCGATCTTGCGGCTCAGCACGATGGAGGTGTGCGTCTGGTTGATGCCGTCGATCTGCCCCATCTGGTCGAGGAGCTTGTCGAGCTGTTCGGGAGTGCCGCAGCGCAGCAGGACCATGTAGTCGAACTGGCCGCTCACGGCCCATACCTCCTCCACCTCGGGCAACCGCTCGAGCGCCTTGATGGTCGCGGGGGCGCCCTTCGCATTGACGCTGAGGCCGCAGAAGGCTCGCACCGCGGCCTGTTCGAGCCGCTGGCCAAGGCGCACGCCATACCCCGAGACGATACCCTCGCGCTCCAGCCGGGCAATGCGCGCGACCACGGTGGTCCGTGCGATCTTGAGCTTGCGCGCGAGGTTGGCGGCAGGCTCGCGGGCGTTGGCTTGGAGCAGCGTCAACAGATGGCGGTCCAGGTCGTCGAGTCGTTGGTCCATGGCAGCCCCTGCAGCGGAAATGAGTGGATTGTGACCCGCGCGAAGCGAATGCCCGGGCGCCGGTGTCGGGAGCATCACCATCGTCAACGCAGCGATCGATGGACAGCGAGAAGCCGGAACAATTTCATGTCAAACTGGAATCAACGCGGGCCGTCATCTGCCACGCCTTATTAGAGAATTACGCTAGCGATCTTACGTTTTAGTCATCATGTTCAGACGCGAATTTCTTCCCCCCATGGGCCAGCTGCTGGCCTTCGAAAGCGCGGCGCGCCACGCCAGCATCTCTCGAGCCGCGCAGGAACTCCACCTGACGCAGAGCGCCATTTCGCGGCAGATCAAGCTGCTGGAAGAGCAACTGGGCACGGCGCTTTTTCATCGCGTACGGCAGCGCGTGGTGCTCACCGAAGCCGGCCGCGTGTATGCGGCCGAGCTTCGCGGCGGCCTGGACAGCGTGTCCAACGCCACCCAGCGCGTGGTGACCATGGGCGGGATGGGAGAGGTGCTCAACCTCGCGGTGCTCCCGACATTCGCAACGCGATGGCTGATCCCGCGCATGAAGCGTTTTGCCGCGCTGCATCCGGGCGTGACGGTCAACTTCGCAGCGCGGACCGAGCCCTTCGATTTCGCGCGCGAGCCCTTCGACGCGGCGATTCACTTCGGCGCCGATTTCTGGCCGGGCGCTTCTTGCGACTATCTGCTCGGGGAGAGCGTGGTCCCGGTGTGCAGCCCCGAGTTCAAGCGCCGCAGCGGCATCCACACGCGCGAGGACCTTGCGGGCCAATGCCTTCTTCATCAGTCGTCGCGCCCCATGCAGTGGTCGGAGTGGTTCGAGCAGGTCAAGGTGAGCGCCGCGCATGCGATGCGCGGCCCGCGCTTCGAGCACTTCGCCATGCTCGCGCAAGCGGCGGCGAATGGCCTCGGCGTTGCGCTGGTGCCGAAGTTCCTCATCGAAGAAGAGCTGGCCTCCGACCGGCTGGTGGTGCTGTTCCGCGAGGCGCTGCTGACGCAGCGGGCCTACTACGTGGTGGTGCCGGAAGTCGCCGCCGAAAATCGCCTGGTGCAGGCGTTTCGCGATTGGCTGGTGGCCGAGGCGGCCGCGTCGCGGCCGTCGAGTGCCTCGTCGAAATCAACTCCGCCTGCGGCCGCCGGACGTTGAATCGCCTCGAGCAGCGGCTGGGCAAGCAGGATCACAAGGAGCACTCATTCGAGA
The DNA here is from genome assembly GCF_000282635.1 of Variovorax sp. CF313. Taxonomy (GTDB): domain Bacteria; phylum Pseudomonadota; class Gammaproteobacteria; order Burkholderiales; family Burkholderiaceae_C; genus Variovorax. The sequence continues at coordinate 28,379 of NZ_AKIW01000010.1, read as the reverse complement.
TCGAGATTGGAAGCGCCCAACCTGACGAACCGCGTCGTCGAAACGACGAAGCGTTCAGCCCTTTCGCCGATCTGCTCTCTACCATCCGTCAAGACTCGCTTCTACAGTTCTTTTCACAGGGCAACGGTGCCCCGCAGGAGAAATGAAATGACGAAAGTGAAGATCGAAAATGTGCTGGTCCTGGGCGCCGGCAAGGTCGGCAGCACCGTGGCCGACATGATCGCGGAGTACCACCGCCTGCCCGTGACGCTGGCCGACGTGAGACCGGGCCGCAACGATGAAAGCGACCCGCTGGTGCGGCGCATTGCGCTCGACGTCGAAAACAACGAATACCTGCGCACCGCGCTGCGCGCGCACTCGGTGGTGATCAACTGCCTGCCGTTCTTCCTCGCGCAGCGCGTGGCCACCGAAGCGGCGGCATGCGACGTGCACTACTTCGACCTCACCGAGGACGTGGCGGCGACGAAAGCCATCCGCGACATATCGAAGACGGCCACCTCGGTCCTCATGCCCCAGAGCGGCCTGGCGCCCGGCGTGATCGGCATGCTCGGCGGCTATCTTGCCAGCCGCTTCGACGAACTCTACGACCTGCGCCTGCGCGTGGGCGCCCTCACGCGCAATGCCACCAACAGCCTGCGCTACAACTTCACCTGGAGCATCGACGGCGTCATCAACGAGTACTGCAACCCGTGCGACGCCATCGTGAACGGCCAGCTGGTGTCGGTGCAGCCGATGGAAGGGCACGAGACCTTCACGCTCGACGCCGAGGCCTTCGAAGCCTTCAACACCTCCGGCGGCCTGGGCACGCTGTGCGAGACGCTCGCGGGCAAGGTGCGCAACCTCGACTACAAGACCATCCGCTATCCCGGCCATTGCGACGCGATGAATTTCCTGCTGCACGACCTGCGCCTGATCGAGCGCCGCGACCTGCTGCGCCAGGTGCTGGAGCATGCCGTTCCGCACAGCCGCGAAGACGTGGTGATCCTGTTCGCCTCGGCCTCGGGCCGTCGCGACGGCCGCTTCGAGCAGGAGACGCGCGTCGCGCGGGTGTTCGGAGCGCCGCTGCGCGGCAAGGACCGCACCGCCATCGAGCTGACCACCGCCGCCGGCGTCGTCGGCGTGTTCGAGCTGCTGCGGCAAGGCAAGCTTCCCGCGCTCGGCTTCGTCGGCCAGGAGCAGGTGCCGCTCGGGCAGTTCCTCGCCACCAAGGTCGGCCACTATTACCAGGGGCTCGGCGTGGCGTCTTCCGCACCTGCGCCCAGGCCCAAGGGCGAGCCCGCGCACGCCTGACCGCCTCTCTGGCCGACCGCGTGCTGCCGGTGTATTCCTGGCTCGCCAGCAAGGAGCTCGATCCGCTGGCGCCGAGGCCCGGAGACGTCGCGTACCTGGCTTGGGGGTTGTCGCTTCGTACCGTTACTCGAACCGTATCTCGGCCACCGTAGGCGCATTCGGTTCCCTGGTGTTGGCGTTCGCGAGGGCGCCGTCCTTTTCGATCCTGAACCAGTAGCGGCACCCGGTTCGCGAAATCATCGTCACGCACATCGCACCATCGGGGTTGAGAAACCATTTGCCCGACGCTCGGCCGGGGCCGCTCCGGTTGGCGAAGTCCACGCGGCCGTCGGCGTAGAACTGCCAGCTCGAGACCATGCCGGTCGCGAGATTGTTTGAAACGATGGGTTTGCCGATCAAGGTGCTCTCGATCTCGGTCTTGCTCAGAAACACGCGATCATGAGTGGGCGCCGACTCATCGGAGATGGCGGGGACGGCAGCAATGCAAAGCAGCGTGCGGATGGCGTAACGTGTGAACATGACATGCCCTTCTGACGTCGCCGAAAACGTCATTCGGAGGGGGCAAGCTCGGCCAAAATGTTGGCCCGTCGCGCTGAGGTGCGCGCGGTGGCGAAGTTGTTCTTCGACAAGTCTGCTCAGTTGAATCATTTCCTCTAGTAGTGGTCGGCTGTCATCCAGCCAGATTCGCTTGAATGCATGCGTGAATGCATTCGTGTACGGTTGCATGCGGGAGCCGGCGCCCCTCGGTGCGTGCACCGCTTGATCAATGAACGTTCTCGTTTTGCCGCCAGCATTCCAGGAAGCCGGCACGCATCGCGATGCGAGCCATCGACTTCAATGGCGTTACAGGGCATTAACCAAAAAGTGTCCTTGTCCCGTGCATCGGGTAAGACCCATGTGCAGGAATATGGCTTGCTTTTTTCTGCTTTCCACAGCCTCTCGGGGCGGTTGTGGCCAGAAAGCGGATCGACAAAGGCGGTGTTCGATTTCAGCAATGACACAACGGTGCTCCGATTGCCCTTCGGTGAGTGACCGAAGAGCGGTCTGAGATGGCGGTCGGAGGCGACTTCGCAAGACGCCGGAGATCGCGGGAATGCACTGTGAAGGCAACTTCGATCCTGCTTGTATTTCGTTGTGTCGCATGTACTGCGCTTGTAGCACTCATGATCTGGCTGCCCTGGTCGGAGTCGAATATCTCAGCGACCTCCCGAGGCCGTGCAACGCAGCCGCCTGACGCTTTTCGCCAATCGCCGGGAGCAGTGCTGCCATTGCCGCGAGGCACCCGCGGTGTGCCAAGATCGAGGCGCTGGACCTGCAGGTGGCCGGGCGGCAAGCCCGAAGCGTTCCAGAAGGTGGTGGTACGGGCGGACGCCGCCATCTACGCGAAGATCATCAAGGACGCGAACATCCGCCTGGGGCCCTGAAGCCGCGCCACCGCTGCGCGCCAGTGCCGCGCACACGGCGCAGGAGCCTGGATCGACGGATTCCCGAGGGGCCTGGGGATGGGCCGCGCATCGGCGCGCATCCTTGTCGCTGGAGCGTACTCGCTGGGTAGTCTGCCTTCGTGCAGAACCGCTTTCGGCAAGGCCGTTCAGCTCCTGCACGCGCGGTACCGGGCACTCGCCGCAGGCGGCCGGAGGTCGGCTTCCGCTGCTGCAAAGCCGACCTCCGCTTCCCGCACAAGTTGAGGATCAGTTCTGCGCTGGCGTCGCAGCGGAAACGGCTGCGCGCAACCCCAACTCATAACTGTCTACGCCGAAACCGCAGATCTGTCCCCGCACGATCTCTGCGAAGACCGAGTGGTGGCGGAACTTCTCCCGCGCATGGATGTTCGACATGTGCACCTCCACCACGGGCACCGTCAGAATTGCCAGCGCATCGCGGATTCCGTAGCTGTAGTGCGTCCATGCACCGGCATTGATGAGCACTGCGTCCACGCCCTCCGAGAAGGCGCGATGGATGCGCTCGCACATCTCGCCCTCGCTGTTGGTCTGAAAGCTCTCGATCCCGGCACCCAGCTCCTTGCCCAGAGCTTGCAGCCGCTGGTCGATTTCCTCGAGGGTTGTCGTGCCGTACTGCTTCGGATCGCGCTTGCCGAACATGTTGTGGTTGATGCCGTGAAGCATGAGGATCTTCATGATGCGTCTCCGAAATGAGCTGTCAGACCAAGGGAATGGTCATGCGGTCGATCACGGCGCGGGTGTCGGGGCGCACGCCGCGCCACCATGCGAAGGCTTCCGCGGCTTGCTCGACCAGCATGCCGACACCATCGGCCAGCCTTGGCACGCCGGCGTTTTGCGCCAAACGCAGGAAGGGAGTGAGCCCTTTGCCGTAGGCCAGTTCATACGCCAGGCGCGCGCCCTGCAGGGCCTCGACCGGCAAGGGCGGCAACTCGCCCCTGAGACTGGCCGAGGTGCCGTTGATGACGATGTCGAATTTTTCGCCCGAAAGATCGCCGTAGGCGCATCCCTCGACCTTGCCGTGAGCCGCGAACTGCCTTGCAAGATCGTCCGCCTTGCCCTGCGTACGGTTCGCGAGCACCAGCACCGCTGGTTGCTGTTCGAGAAACGGAAGCAGTGCGCCACGGACCGCACCACCTGCGCCGAGCACCAACATGCGCGCCCCCTTGAGCGCGAAGCCAAGGTTGCGTTGGATGTCATTGGTGAGCCCCAGGCCATCGAAGTTGTCGGCCACGATACGGTCACCCTCGAACTTGAGTGCATTGGTCGCGCCTGCAAGTTGCGCGCGTTCAAGCCTTTCCGTGGCCAAGGCAAAGGCCTGAAGCTTGAACGGCGCCGTCACGTTCATGCCGCGTCCGCCAGCGCTGCGAAATGCATGCAGATCGTCGGCGAAGTGATCGAGAGATCCTTCGATCGCGCTGTAGTCGATGTCCTGTCCGGTCGAGGCTGCAAAACTGCCGTGGATGTAGGGCGACTTCGTGTGCCCGATGGGGTTGCCGATGACGGCGTACTTGTCGGTCATCTCGAGAAGCTCCTTATGCGCTGTAAAGCACGCCGTCGGCCTGCATGTCTGCGATCTGTGCGGCGTCGAAACCCAGGCTGGCTGCGATTTCCGCGTTGTGCTCGCCCAACTCGGGCGCGACCTGCATGATCGAGGTATCGCCGCCCGACATGCGAAAAGGCAGGTTCGGCAGGCGGATCTTTCCGAGCACCGGGTGGTCCTGCTCGACCACCATTCCGCGCGCCTGGATCTGTGGGTCGGCCAGCACTTCGTCGATGCGCTGGACCTTCGCGGCCGGCACGTCGATGCCGTCCAGCATCTTCAGAAGTGCCGCCACCGGTCTTGCCGATACCCAGGGCTTCACCACTTCGAGGATGCCGGTGCGCTGTGCGTTGCGACCCGCCGAGGTATGCAACATCGTGTCGGTGCCGAAGCCTGCCGGGCCACCTGTCTGTTCCACCAACGCAGCGAACCTCTTCCAGGCGTCGTCGACTTGCGCCGCGATGACGACGTCGCCGTCCTGCGCGCGGAACACGCCGTAGAGCGTCGAGTTGGGCATGTCGTGCCCTGTCTGCACCGGTACTTCCTTGCCTCCCGACAGCGTGTAGCACTGCACCGCGTATTCGTGCATCGACACCAACGTGTCGTACAGCGCCATGTCGATGTGCTGCCCGCGCCCGGACTTCACCCGACCGAGGAGGGCCGCATTGATGGCCGCCACCGCATGGATGCCGGTGTACATGTCGCCTAGCGAGATCCGCAGCAGAGGCGGCGCTTCACCGGGATTGCCGACCATCTGCATGATCCCGCTCTTGGCTTCGGCGATTAGGCCGAAACCGGCGCGGTGCGAGTCAGGGCCGGTATGTCCGTAGGCCGAGATCGAGCAGTAGACGAGGCCGGGGTTGGTTTCGGCCAGTTCGGCATACCCCAGGCCGAGCTTGTCGAGTGCACCGGGCCGGTAGTTCTCGACGAACACGTCGGCACTGTCGACGAGCTTCTTCATCAGTGCGCGGCCGCGGGGATCCTTGGTGTTGACGCTCAACCCCTTCTTGCCCATGTTCTGCTGCAGGAAGTAGCCGCTGTGGTCACCGACGAACCAGGCATGCTGGCGGCCTGCGTCGCCCGACCTCGGGCGCTCGACCTTGATGACTTCCGCACCCAGTGCAGCGAGGCAGCGCCCCACATACGGACCGGCCAGGAAGTGGCTGTAGTCGATGACGCGCATGCCAGCCAGCGGCAGCGCTTGTTGCGACGACGCGCTCATGCCGGCCTCCTTGGCACCATCACGCGGTGCTCGCCCTTCTGCACGACCTCATCGCGCTGGTTGATCAGTTCGGACGGCAGCACGAGGATGCCCCAGCCCGGCTTGCTCTTCGATTCGCGCTTGGTGCCCACGTGGAACCTCACTCGCACCGTGTCGCCCAGCTTGATCGGGCCAACGAAGCTCCATTCCCAGCCCAGCGACATGCCGGGCATGAAGCGCATGTCGCTCCTGGTCTTCAACCCGTCGGCGATCGACAGGCCGAACAGGCCGTGTGCCACGCGAGTGCCAAACGGCGTCATGCGGGCATAAGCCTCGTCTGTGTGCACGGGGGTGTGGTCGCCGCTGAGGTCTGCGTAAGCCATCACGCGCGCCTCCGTCACTTCGTAGGGCGGGCTGACGCAGGTGGCGCCGACGACGGCGTCGTCCCAATACTTGTCTTCGATGGTCAGTGATGTCATGGGTGTCTCTCCTGGATTGAAAGGTTCAGGCGCGTGGATCGATGGCAAGCGCGCGGGCCACGGTGCCTGCGCTGGCCTGGATGAATTCGACGGCCAGGCCATCCGGCAGGCGCAGCCAGTTGCGGCCTTGCGGCATCTCGGTGACGCCGAAGGCTTGTGCAGCGGCGAGTGCGGCCTCGAGGTCTTCGCACATCACGCCGATGTGGCCGAGGCGGCCCTCGGGTCCGGCGTAGTCAGGCTTGGCCATGAACTGCATGCCGCCGAGCGTCCAGTATTGGATGGGCTCCTCGACGGTGCCTTGCACCTCGCGCATCGTCATGCCGCAGACATCATGAAAGAACCGGATGTGCCAATGGATGTCTGCCACCCAGATGGCGACATGTTCGACGTAAGCGCGCGGACGGGTCATTTCGCCTCCATACGGCGTTCGATGCCCTTGATGGCAGCGACCAGCGTCTGATTCACCGGGGTCGGCACGCCGTGTTTCAGGCCCGCGCGCACAACGGCACCGTTGATGAAGTCGATCTCGGTGATGGAACCCTTCTCCAGGCTTTGCAGCATCGAGGTCTTGAACTCGTAAGGAAGCCCTTCGGCGGCCATCATCCAGGCGTCGCGCGGCGAACCGATGGACAATTTCACGCCACCCGCTTCGGCAACAGCCATTGCTTCGCCCACTGCTGCAAGGGCCGCTGCCTCGATCTCCGGCACTGCGTAGAGGCTGCCGTACACCTGCCCCGTGATCGCACTCAATGCACCCGTGGAGACGTTGATGAGGAGCTTGTCCCAGATCACGCCCATGATGTTGTCGCTGACCTCGCACGGCAGCGCAGCGCGTTCGAATTCGGCGGCAATGGCCGCAGCCCGTGCACTGATGCGGCCACCGAGTTCGCCGATCACCGTGCGCTTGTTGCGTGTGCCCGCGATGATGTGGCCCGGCCCGAGGAACACGCCGCCGACATAGGTCTTGCCGGCTAGCACATGCTCCGCGCCGGCGACCTCCGCCAGGATGTCTTCATGCCCCATTCCGTTCTGCAACGACATCACGGCGGTGTCCGGACCGACGACGGACAACGCGCCCTCGATGGCTGCACGCGTATGGAAGGACTTGACCAGCACGATCACCAGATCGGCCGGAGGCAAACCTTCGACGCTGGTGACGGCACGCACCTTCACCATGCGCTCGTTGTCGCCGTCCTTCATGCGCAGGCCATCGCGTCGGATGGCGTCGACGTGGGCCTGGAACGGATCGATGAGCGTCACATCGGAGCCACCCGCCGCGAGGGTGCCCCCGATGGCGCATCCGAGGGCGCCTGCGCCCAGAAAGTAGATCTTCATGCGTGTCTCCTGATGGAATGACACAACGATAGTTTTTTCAGGCCATGTCGCCAATGACATGGATGAAATGATCTACATTCCGTTTTGAAATGGAAGCGGACGACTATCCGACGGATACGGGGACCGGCATGGTCAGCGTCAAGCTGCTGTGCCTGTTCGACCTCGTCTACAGCACACGCAGCGTGACGCGCGCGGGTGAGCAGATGGGGCAGAGCCAGCCGACCGTGAGCAATTGGCTCGGCCGCTTGAGAAAGCAACTCGGGGACGAACTCTTCGTGCGCACGGTCGACGGCATGCAGCCAACGCCGCGCGCGACGGAACTCATCGTTCCTGTACGCGAAGCCTTGGCGGCATTGCGTCGTGTCGCTGCGCCCGAGCCGGCCTTCGAGCCGGCCAGCGCCACGCGGCGCTTCCGCATCTGCATGACCGATGCGAGCCACATCACATTGCTGCCGCAACTGCTGGCGCACGTGCGCGCGGCTGCGCCGGGCATCGTCCTGGAGGCCGCACGCATCGACGAGCAGACCGGGCCGGCGTTGCAATCGGGCCAAGCCGACCTGGCCATCGGCCTTGTGCCTTGGCTCGAGTCAGGTTTCTTCCAACAGGTGCTCTATCCGCAGGACTGGGTGTGCCTGGTCAACGCCAAGCATCCGCGTGTGAACGGCAAGCGCATGGGCTTGCGCGAATACCGGGCCGAAGCGCACGTCGGCATCTCCGGTGGAACTGGCGTTCAGTTGCTGGAAGCCGCGCTGCAGCGTCACCGCGTGGTGCGACGCATCCTGCTGGAACTCCCGGGATTTCTCGGTCTGGCCGCGATCGTGTCGACCACCGACTTGATCGCCACGGTGCCGCGACAGATCGGCGAGACGCTGGCACGGACAACCGGCCTTTCGGTGTTCGATTGCCCCGTGCCCGTGCCGCCTTTCACAGTCAAGCAGCACTGGCACGCCCGATACAACCAGGATCCGGCGAATCGTTGGCTGCGAGGCCTGTGCGAGCACCTGTTCGCGCGAAATTTGCGAAAGGCTCAGTGAAGGCCGTGCGCGCCTGGTGGCAACGAGTACCCGCTTACTTTGCAAACGACTGGCCTGCGCGAATGCTCCGATTGAAATTTAGTGTTGACGAAGCCGGCCCAGATACAGAGGCATACGCAAACCGGGCTCCAGACGCTCCGCGCGCCGAACAATCTTCCCATCAGTCCGGAAGGCGCATGCGGATCCGGCTGACCACCATTCCGGTGCTCATCAATCACTTCGGATTCAAGGAAATTTCAAATGACCGATTCCTCTCAGTTGCCCCGTCGCTCTTTCCTGGCCAAGGCGGCGCTCGGCGTAGCTGCCGTCCAGCTGACTTCGATCGTGCCCGCCTTCGCCCAATCTGCCGGCACAGGCGCCGTCAGACGCCTCGAGCCGCTCAAGAGCATCGACGCCGGCAGCCTCAGCATCGGATATTTCGAAGCAGGTCCGGCCAACGGCGCGCCTGTGATTCTTCTGCACGGCTGGCCCTACGACATCCACATGTTCGTCGACGTCGCACCACAACTGGCCGCCGCGGGCTTCCGCGTGATCGTGCCGTACCTGCGCGGCTATGGCACCACCCGGTTCCTGTCGGTCGACACCCCGCGCAACGGCCAGCAGTCGGTCGTCGCCGTCGACATCATCGCGCTGATGGATGCGCTGAAAATTCAGTCAGCCACCGTTGCCGGCTGCGACTGGGGCGCACGCACGGCATGCATCATGGCCGCGCTGTGGCCGGAGCGCGTGAAGGCGCTGGTGTCGGTCAGCGGCTACCTCATCGGCAGCCAGGAGGCCGGCAAGATCCCCCTGCCCCCGCAGGCCGAGTTGCAATGGTGGTACCAGTACTACTTCGCGACCGAGCGCGGCCGCGCGGGCTACGAGAAGAACCGCCACGACTTCGCCAAGCTCATCTGGCAGATCGCGTCGCCGAAGTGGAACTTCGATGCGGCCACCTTCGATCGCAGCGCCGTCGCGTTCGAGAACCCCGACCACGTGGCCATCACCGTGCACAACTACCGCTGGCGCCTGGGCCTGGCCGACGGCGAGGCGAAGTACCAGGCACTGGAAGACCGACTCGCCAAGGCGCCCGTGATCGGCGTGCCGACCATCACGCTGGAGGGGGACGCCAACGGTGCGCCGCACCCCGAGCCCAGCGCCTATGCGAAGAAATTCTCGGGGCGCTACGAGCATCGGCTGGTGAGCGGCGGCATCGGCCATAACCTGCCGCAGGAAGCACCCGAGGCCTTCGCAAAGGCCGTGATCGACGTCGCGCGCGGGTGAGTCGCGTCCGCCGTCGTCGAGCAATCACCTCCAAGGCACAGGAATACAAGCCATGTGGAACATCTATCAGGCATACATCGATGGGACCTTCGTGCCCGTACAGGGCAGCGAGCGGCTGGAGATCGTCAACCCCGCAACCGAGCAGGTCATCGGCACAGTGACCTTGGCGAACCGCGACGATGCGAAGCGAGCGATCGATGCGGCCAATCGGGCACAGCCGGGGCTGGCCGGCAGCACCAAGGCACAGCGCATCGAGATGCTCAAGCGCCTCGAGGCGGCCGTGCTGGCGCGCACCGACCAGATCTGCGAGGCCACGATCGAGGAGTACGGCGGCCCTTTGGCCCGCTCGCAATGGGTCAGCAACTACGCCTCGCAATGCTTCGCGAGCACGGCACGGATGCTGCAAGACTACGTCTTCGAACGCCGCTTGGGCGACGCCACTGTGGTGATGGAGCCCGTCGGCGTCGCCGGCCTCATCGCCCCCTGGAACAGCACGGCCGGAAGCATTTGCAGCAAGTTGGCATCGGCCATCGCCGCGGGCTGTGCCTCGGTCGTCAAGCCGAGCGAGTTGGGCCCGCTGCAGGCGCAGGTCGTGACCGAGGCATTGCATGACGCGGGCCTGCCGGCCGGCGTCGTCAATGTACTGCTCGGGCGCGGCGGCGATGTCGGCGACGAGATCTCCACCAACCCGGGAATCGCAAAGATCTCGTTCACCGGTTCCACGCAGACCGGCAAGCTCATTGCGCGCGCAGGCCTGGATACCATGAAGCGCGTGAGCCTGGCGCTTTCGGGCAAGTCGGCCACCGTGATACTGGACGACGCCGACCTGGTCGCCGTGTTGCCCATGGCGCTGAACGCGGCCTTCATGAACAACGGCCAGGCCTGCGTGGCCGGCACGCGACTGCTGATCCCGAACGTGCACATGACGCAGGCGATCGAACGCCTGCAGGCCACGGTGACCGCCATGCGCGTGGGCGATCCGCGCGACGCCGCCACCGCCGTCGGGCCGCTCGCGAGCAAAGCGCAGTTCGAGCGCGTGCAGCATTTCATCCGCCGCGGTCTGGCGCAGGGCGCGACGCTCGTGGCCGGCGGCGAAGGCCGCCCGGACGGTCTTGACAAGGGCTGGTTCGTGCGGCCCACCGTATTCGCCGACGTGCGCAACGACATGGACATCGCACGCGAGGAAATCTTCGGGCCGGTGCTCTCGGTGATCGGCTATGACGACGAGGATGAAGCCGTTGCCATCGCGAACGACTCCGTGTACGGGTTGCAGGCCTACGTCTTCTCGTCGCAGCCGATGCGCGCCCTCGGTGTGGCCTCGCGGCTGCGCGCCGGCACGGTGCTGGTCAATCGCATCACGCCCGAATTGATCGCGCCATTCGGCGGCGTCAAGCAGTCGGGCATCGGCAGAGAGTTTGGCATCTTCGGCATGGAAGCATTCCTGGAGCCCAAGACCATTGCCATTCCGAACGGCCTTGTGCTGCCCCGTCAGGCAGCTTGAGCACGATCGCTCGCCGGTTGGGTTCACGGCCCCGCGCGCCGGGGGCACGCTCTACGCCGCCGAGTCTCTCAGCAACCGTTGGGCTGCTTGCAGGTCTGCCGTCTCGAAGCCTTCGGTGTAGCGGACGAGGATGCCCGCGAGCCCAGACCGTACGTTTATCTCAGGTCCAGACTCGCGATAGCTAGAGCCACCCGAACACCCTATTGCATGACGAAATCGCCTCCCGCACGCGACTCCGTCAATTCCTATTTACGGCGGTCCTCGATGAGAACTCAACCCACGGTGCCGCATAACCAATTGAACCACGTCAAACTTTTTATCCAGGAAATGGACCGCTAAATGCCTTGGAGCACGCCGATCCTAGAACCCACAGCTCCATTTCCCGCGCCTGGATGACCAACTTCCTTCAGGGTGAGGATCACGCCCAGGACGGCAATCCTCTTACCGACGTCAACTCGGTGCAGTCGAGCGATCTGCTCGGAGTTCGAAAAGAGTCGAGAGTATTAGCTCATAACCTTGGTGCGGAAGAATCGAATTTGTGTTCATCTCGAGCCACCAAAGTCTTTGCTCCGCGTCAACAACCGCGTCCACGCTGCACATCAACGGCACGCTCGCGGTTTGCTGCAGTATCTGAGCCGCAAACTCCCCCATTTCATTCAGTTGAAAGGAACTTGACTGCAGAAGATCCGGCAAGCCGTTCACGTCGACGCTCTTTCGCCGATCTTCAAAGGTACGCCCGTAGCGGAAGTCGATCCAAAAGGCTCGGCCGTTCTCTGGAACGCCATCCGGGTCGATGCTCTGGAACCTTAACGTCGAGCGCACGATCTCATCGCTCACCAGTCCCGCCGCGCCGATGTCTTGAGCAATTCTTGCTTTCGCCAAAGCTATGGCTGTATGAACGCCGTCGGCCTGAACAACCGGATAGTCCTGCACATGCGCAAAGAATGGTTGTGAACCCCAAAACCAAATCTTGGCCATGCGGCCAGCTATGAACTGCTCGGGGAACGCCTGACCTCGACCGGCGGCGAGATTCGGCTGCACCGCATCGGTGATCGGTGTGCCTGCCTGATACGGACCACTGATGTCATAGCCGAACGAACCTTCCGATCGCTTCAGGATGAAGTCGGCATCGGGCTGCTCGCCAAGCTTCCATTGAGTCGGAACTCGAATTCCCTGAGCCGCGGCATCCCGCTTGAACAACAGCTTGTCTGTGGACCAGCGAGACGTGTAGGGCCGATACGGCAACCAGCCACCGAACCCTACTGCATGCTCCGTGAGAACCTGCGAGTGAACGAATTGGCCGCCCACCCGTGCCGGAAACATGGGGTGAAGCCGAAATCCAGCGCCTTGGCGTTGCAGACGTAATTCGAATGTGCGCATGTCCAGTTGCGCTTCAGCATCGTTTGCCGTCGCCCACTGCATGACAGTGCGGAAGTGATCAAGAACAGTCGAAATCGCCATGAGAGGGACCTGCTATCAGGCCAGAGGATGGGGAAAGAGACCACGTTTCACAAAGTGCGCCATGCCGCGAGGCACGGCGTCTCGTCCGAACGCGATCGGAATCGTATCGGCGATCAGCACACGCACCGTATGAATTCGCCGTCCATCCAAAGACGCAGGAGCTTCGCTTGCGCTGAGATCAACCCAGCATGCGGGCTTGCCGGCACTGCGTAGCCGCTGCTTCACACTGCGTGGCCACCTGGCTTCCAGCGCCTCCATAGTTTCGCTGCTTGCGTCCGCAAAGAGCGCTAGCGCTTTCTCAAAATACCTGCGCTGCGCGTAGAGGTCACCATGGTCGCTTGGTGAATGGATGGCGCTTGGACTGATGGGCCGACGCGGCGTACCGAGCAGGCGCGCATTCGCAGCCACAGATGCTTCCGTCAAAGCTCTGCCGAGCGACTCTTCAGCACTGCCAGCGCAGGCAGAGCCCAAAACGAAAAAGCCTTGCTTTGGCGAGATCACCCCTGCGATCGCCACAGGCCCCAAGTCACCTTGTACCGCCCCGAGAACGACCCGCAGACCCAGTTTGGACAAGGAAGAAACTCGCGCAGCGAGGTCAACCGAAAGCGAAGTTGGAGAGACTTCAGAGCACGGTCGCTGCGCCAACCAATGGCGCAGAAACGCGTCTCGCTCGATGATTTCATACGCGGCGCGCTCGCGCGCCACGGCAACGTCGACGTCGCTTGCGCAGCCCGAGGATGTCACCTTCATCAACGGCGAAATACGCGCTTTTGCGGGCAAGCTGCCAATGCTGAAGACGCATTCCGCGGGCAGCCAGACGTCACCGTCCTTCTCCAAACTCCGCCCTTTGACCCAATGTCGCTCCTCATTGGGGTCGTATGCTGCGACGCCCAGCACAGCATTCGCGTACTGCTCAGACGCAAAGCATCCCCAGCGGCGTGGATCCACCGTTAGCCTCATCGCCATGCCAGTCGCGCGGGTCAACGGCAGGCTCACTCTTCGATAGCTGTAGCGCTCCACGATTTCGGACACAGCGATGTCACATGCTGTCTTCGCATCAGGAGAGCGACCCCAGCCGACAATGCCTGCTGTATTGGCGCCCAAAAGCTCTGCGCGTACGACATGGGTGACCTGTTCGCTGCCGTGAACAGGGGCCGCAGGCATCCAGCGGAGTTTTAACGAGGGCTCGGGTGCCGAACGCTGCGGCACACGTGACCGAATGGTGGCGCAACCGATGATTTCGTGCGCCTCGACACCGCAGAGAAGGCTCAGGCGACTTGACTCGAATTCGAGATCTTGCGAGAGCTCAAAGGGCACCTGCCGCAGTGCATCTTCTGCGCGCTGCAAAGCCGCTCCGGTGGTGAGCAACTGCCGACGTGTACGCGATCGAGAGTCTTCATCGTGCTCCTCAGAACGAATCGCAGCAACAACCACTAAAGCGTGCGCCTGTTGCAGGCTTTCTGGATTCGCAATGGCGCGATAAATGTCGCGCCACATCAAGGACGACGAGCGCGCATGCACCTCCACCTCTCGCCCTGCGATCCGGGCCAAGTCGGCGCCAGTCAATGACTCACCTCGAGAGCCCTCAGGAGCAAAAATGAAGGATCGAACGGCTACCACACGCATCGCGGCTGAGCCTTCAGCAATGTAGGGCGCAAGCGCATGCGCGACGAGCTCCAGCGCCTCGTCCAGACCAGCAACGCGCGACTTGGGCCATCGAGCCGGCTCGCTGACCGCCTGCCAATCAAGCTCGTTTTCGCCTGCGGAAGTTTGAACTGCTGCCGCCGAAGATGAGGCCAGCGCACGCAATGCGACCGTCGAGGCGTCGACCAACACCCCCGACGAGAGCATTGCGCGCAGGAACCCTGCGAACGAGCTGGCGCCCCACTTCCTCTGCGCCAACGCTTCAACCTCGCTCAAGGAGCGATCACCGTCGCACCAGTCGACCAACCCTTTGAGGAATCGTCCGGGCGCTTTTACCTCTAGCTCGCCCCCCTGGCTGCGCAACCGAAGGAGGCCGCCTCGAATCTGCACGCAGCCAGCAAGACACGGCCGCGTATGTCCGGCCGCATCTTTCTCCCGTGGTTTCAAGGAACCGCAGTCAGGCACTCTGCAGGCTGAACTTGCGCACGAACGATTCAGCGTGCGAGTCGGCCTGCATTCCGGTCCAGCCTGCTTCAGGCCGTTGCCTGCCCGTTCCGTGCGAATAGGCAGCAAAGCCTTCGACGAACACGCTGCACGCGTTGGTGGTCACGATGTTGTACAGCTGCGTCGACGGCTCCATGTGATGGTAGATCGGACGCACGTGCAGCCAGCCCGTCGTATGTGCCACCTGCTCCGGCAGATCGAAGGCCAGTGCATGGGGCGCACCTTCGATCTTGGGCTCCACGGCATTGCGCTGCTCGTAGAGGTAGTGGCTCAGGTTGTACACACCCCAGTTCTCGACTGTTCCATCGTCTGTGCGGCGACTCGTCCACAGCGGGTGCTCGTCGGTCACAAACAGGCACTCGTCGCCCACGCCGCGGATTTCCAGCACGCGGCGTGTCATGCCCAGCACCGGGCGCTCAAGCATGCGAACGCGATCGGGCCCCGACATGGTCATGACCATGTCGCCCACCTGCACGTCTTCCACCGCCTTTTGCGAACCGTCGGCCATGAGCACACGGTTGCCGGCCAGGAAGCAAGTGCAGCTGTTGCACGAGTAATCGGTCAGCAGATCTTCGGCAGGCTTGCTGCGGTAGGGGCGAACCGTGACCGACCAGCCCTCCTTGGCATCTTGCTCTGGCGCTCTGCTGCTCACACAGCTTTCCGCACCATCAACGAACAGCGGCATTTCCTTTTGAATCGATCCCATTTTTCAGCCTTTCGTATTCATTCGAATCGCAACGGACATCCGCGAGCCCGACCGTCCTCGCGACCTGTGCAGCCCCAGTCGATGTGGCTTGCATGGAGCTTATCCGTCGCTTCGCAAAGTTGTTTAGTGACCCAGCGGCGCCGAACACTTTGGCGCCCGCTAAACAAATGTCACGGCGCGTGGATGTATTGCCAGGAACCGTGCGCCGATCCTTGACCTGCAGGTCGGATGGGCAGCCACCAGGGACATAGCCCTGGATATTGCATCCGATCTGCCAGGCAGCGGGCGCAAGGCAGGCCGAATGCGCGCGGAGTGGATCCATCCAAGACACGGGTATAAAAATGGTAGCGATCGTCAGCGGCAACAGTCTCGGCCTGAGTTTGACGTCTTTGGCAACCCTTGGGCAGCGCGGCACGCAAGGTGCAGCCGGCCAAGGGCGCAACGGCGAGCAGGCGTTCGTCAACATTGCGAACGGCAACCTGGTCCTGCAGGACTTCGACGACAAGCTAGTCGGGCGCGGCCTGGACATCAGCGCCGTGCGGACCTACAACAGCCAGGGGCTGCTCAACGACGATAACGGCGACAACTGGGTGGTTGGCGCCTACGGTCAGAGCGTCAAACTGCTCAGCGGCACGCTGGGCGCCGCGAGCAGCACGCTGGTACGCGTGGACCGAGATGGTGCTGCGGCAACCTACACCTGGGACGCAGCGCGAAGTCTTTACGTCAGCTCCGCGGGCGCGGGGGCGTTCGACACGATCGCCTATGACGCCACTGCCCAGCGCTTGAACTGGACCGACGGCGACACCGGCTTGCAGGAGAGCTACGAGTCGACGTCCCTTGGGCGCCTGCTGACGGCCAAGGATCCTGCCGGCAACACGCTCAGCTATACCTACAACGCCAACGGCACCCTGCAGAAGATCGCCGACGCCAACGGCGAGACCACCTACTTCGACTACACCGGAACCAACCTCACGCAGATCCGCACCGAGGCAACCGGCAACGTCGTCCTCACCCGGGTGCGTTACGCCTACGACGCGTCCAATCGGCTGACGAGCGTAACCGTGGACCTCACGCCGGACGATAACGTCGTGGCGGACGAAAAGACCTACGTCACGACTTACACCTACGACGGCACAAGCAAGCGCGTGGCATCCGTCACGCAAAGCGACGGCACCAGCCTGGCTTTCAAGTACACACTGGTCGGCGCTGACTACCGCGTCTCCAGCGTCAAGACCGGCGACGGGCGGACCACGCTCTATTCGTACGACACCACCAACCGTGCAACGACCGTGATCGACCCCATGGGTCTTCAAACGGTCTACACCTACGACGCCGCGGGCCAACTCACGCAGATCCAGGCACCCGCAGTGGGTGGCGTCTCGCAGACGACGCTCTTCAGCTACGACGCCGCCGGCAACATCACCTCCGTCACCGATCCCCAAGGTTTCACGGTGACGATGCAGTACGACGCATACGGCAACCAGACGCTGCAGCGCGACGCCGCGGGCAACACGATCACCCGGACGTTCGACACGCGCAATCAGCTGCTGACCGAGACGGTCTACCTGACACCCGATCCCGACGGTGCAGGCGCCGCGCCGCCCACTCAACCGCTGACGACGCGCTACGTTTACGACGCCGCGGGCAAGAACCAGTTGCGTTTTGTCGTAAGCGCAGAAGGCCGAGTCACCGAGTATCGCTACGACAGCTACGGCCAGCGCACGTCGGCCTTGCAGTATGCCGGCGGCAAATACGACGTTTCTGCCCTGACCACGACCGCCGTGCCGACAGAGGCGCAACTGGTCACCTGGAGCGGCACCCAGGACCGCACACAGGCCAGCCGCACCGACACGGTCTACGACGCGCGCGGCCAGGTGCAGAAGGTGACGGTGTTCGGCACGGTCGACGTCAGCGGCAACGGCGTGGCCGACGCCACCCAATCGATCACCCAGTATGTCTACGACCGCGCAGGCCTGCTGCTGAGCAGCATCAGCGCCACCAATGGCACGACCCAGTTCACCTACGACGGCAAAGGTCGCCAGCTCTCGAGCCAAAACGCGCTAGGGCAGACCACCCTCACGAGCTATGACGACGCGAACAACAAGACCGTCGTCACGCTCGCCAACGGGCTGATTACAACTAGCGCCTACGACAAGAACGGGCGCCTGACCAGCATCACGCAGAGCTCGGCGCAGTCGACCAACCTCGGCACGGCCTCCAACACGTATGACGATGCCGGTCGCCTGATCCAGCAAATCGATGCAACTGGCGTTGTGACAGGCCGCGTGTATGACCTCGCCGGTCGCTTGGTCGCAGAGATTGACGGAACGAACCGCGTCACCGAGTACCTCTACGACAGGAACAACCAACTTACGCAGAAGATCGTTTATGCGACGGCCGCCAACGCGACCGCTGTCAGCAACTACTACTCAGACCCGAGTTCGGTGCCGGCGAGCAACCTGAACAACATCCGCCCGGCAAGCACTACCGCCGACCAAAAGTCCTGGCGCATCTACGACAGCGCCGGACGCCTGGTACGAACCGTCGATGCCGCTGGCGCCGTCACGGATCTGCGCTACGACGGGGCATCCCGTCTGACTGGCACGACACAGTACGATCAGGTCATCGCCACGGGTGCGCTGACCAGCGCGCCTGCGCTCGAGAACACGACACCTACTGCGGACGCCAACAAGGACCGGGTCACGCGGCGCTTTTACGACAACGATGGCCTGCTGCTGGGCACGCTGGACGCAGAAGGCTATCTCACCGAATCGCGCTACGACGGCAAGGGGCGCCTGATCACCCAGATTGCCTACGCGACCGCGACGACGGCATCCTTGCGTGCAAACGGAAGCATCGCGCAGCTGATTCCGGGCAGCAACGCGCAGGATCAGACCTCGCGTTGGTTGTATGACGATCAGGGCCGCGTGCTGGCGCAGATCGACGCCGAAGGCTACATGACGGAATTCGTGTACGACGCCAACGGCAACGTCACGACGTCCACTCGCTACGCCACGCAGGTCAACGCCACGTTGCTGTCACAGATGACGACGGCCACCACCGTGGCGACCCTGCGGCCGGCCACGGCTGGCGGCGTACGCACAACCGCCAGCGTCTACGACAAGCTCAACCGCGTCACCCAGCGCACGAACTACGAAGGCACCGTCTTCCAATACGAGTACGACAACGTCGGCAACCTCGTGAAGACGACGAATGCCGTGGGCACGGCCGAAGTGCAAACAGTCAATGCGCGCTACGACCTGCAGGGACGGCTCACGGGCGAGTTGACGGCCGAAGGCGGCGCATTGCTGGTGGCCGGGCAGACGCAAGCACAAATTGACGCGATCTGGTCGCAGTACGGCCTCACCCACGCCTACGACGCGGCCGGCCGCCGCGTCAGCACGACGGATGCGTACGGGAACAGAACGCTGTACTTCTATGACAAGGACAGCCGGCTCACCCACACGATCAACGCCCTGGGCGAGGTCACGGAGCAGCACTACAACGCGCTCGGCCAGCTCGATTCAACTACACGCTATGGCACCCGGCTGGCCAGCCTGACGGACCTGAGCGGCGGGCTCGTCACCCTGGCCTTGACCACGGCCGTCACCGGCATCAAGAACACCACGCTCGACACCACACAGACCTTCAGCTACAAGCTGGCCGGTCAGGTCGCGAGCGCCGCGGACGCCCTCGGCAACGTCACCCAGTCGAGCTATAACGCCTTCGGCGAACTGACGGGCCGTACGCAAGCCCTGGGCAGCGGACAGCAATTGGTTCAGTCGATGACGGTGGACCGCCGCGGGCTGGTCACCGGCACGGTATCCGATGCCTCTGGAATCAACGCGATCACGAGCGCCGTCTACGACGCGTTTGGACGCGTCAAGAGCAGCACCGACGCCAATGGCAACGTGCGCCAGCAAAGCTTCGACCGGCTCGGGCGTACCGTCAGCACGACCGACGCGCTCGCTGCTGTGCGCTCCAGCACCTATGACGCATTCGGGCGCGTGATGACGCAGACCGACGCGCTCAACCAGGTCACCACCTTCACCTACAACCAGACACTGCGCAGCGTGGCGGTGAAGACGCCCGAGAACATCACGGTCACTACCGTGTACACCCGGCTGGGCCAGACCCAGAGCGTGGTGGATGGCAACGGCAACACCACTACCTACACGTACGACAAGAACGGCAATCAGCTCACCGCGGTGACAGCGCTGACGACCACCGCAAACACCTACGACCGTGCCGGTCGCCTAGCGACCACCAAGGACGCCAATGGCACGGTTGTCACGCTGGGGTATGACGCCGCCAGCCGAGTGCTCACGCGCACCGTCGACGCGACCGGGTTGAATCTGATCACCACGTACGCGTACGACCCCAAGGGCCAGCAATACACGGTGACGGACCCCAACGGTGTCGTCACGCGCATCACCTACGACCTCAAGGGTCAGGTCCTCAGCCGTGCGGTCGACCCCGCAGGGCTTAACCTTCTCACGCAGTACACCTATGACGGTGTGGGCAACACCCTCACCGTCATCGATCCGAACGGCGTGACGACCCAGTACGTCTACGACAAGCTCGGTCGCCGCACGCAGACGCGCGTGGACCCCGCCGGCTTGAACCTGACGACGGCCTATGCGTACGACAAGAATGGCAATGTCACGAGTCGCACGGATCCCAATCTACAAGTCACGCGCTACGCGTATGACGCAGAAGATCAACTGATCTTCACGCTGGACCCGCTAGGCAACCTGCAACGGACCAAGTATGACGCCGAGGGTCGCGTCATCCAGACCGTCGGCTACGCAGCCCCCATAGACGTCACCGGGCTCGGAGCAGCGCCGACGGTCGCACAGATCGAAGCCAAGGTCGCCGCGATCGTCAACACGGCCAAGGATGCGATCGAATACCGTGTTCTCGACAAGAACGGGCGCATCGTCGCGACAGTGAACGGCTTGGGCGAGGTCGTCAAGTTCGTCTATGACGGCAATGGCAACGTCATTGACCGCACGGCCTACGCCAACAGGATCACGCTTGCGAGCTGGACAGTGGGCAGCGTGCCCGCCCCCACGGCCGATGCCACGAGAGATCTACGCCTGCGCACGGTGTACGACCAGCTCAATCGGGCCATTTACACGATCGACGGCACGGGCGCCGTTACGCGCAATATCTATGATGCCAACGGCAATGTCGTCGAGCACCTTGCGTACGCGACCCCGGTCCCTGTCGCGACCGCAGCCACCGCCAGCGCTCTTGCCGCGGCCGTTCTGCTGGCGACCAATCCTCAGCAAGCAGGCACCAACCTCCTGACGCAGAGCGAGTTCGCAAATGGCGTGACCGATCTGCAAGCCAAGGGCGGCGGCATCACGGCGGCGACGATGACCGGGATGGCGGGTGCGATCAGGGTCGACAGAGATCCGAGCGTCACCACGTACGCGTACAAATCGCTGACACCGGCCCCAGTCCCCGGCGTGAGCTATACGCTGTCCGTGATCGTGGAGATGGAAGATGGTCTGCCGCCGTCGTTCGGCAACGCGAGCGTCACGAATGCCGCGAATTCGTTCGGATTGGCGCTGTTCATGGGCTCCACCAATCCGCTGAAATATGTGGTCCAGGACATGGGCTCGGGCCGCTATCGCGTGTCGGTCACAGGAGTGGCACCGCCGGCAGCAAGTGTCTATTTCGGGGTACTCAAGTACCCCGGGAATGACGCTCGCGCCTTCCGCGTCTCGGGCTTCCAGGTGGAACAGGCCGAAGTTGCCAGCCGCTACACGACCACCACCACGGCAGCGGTGGTTCAAGTGGCGACCGGCGTGCGCGAACGCTTCGTCTATGACCGTGCCAATCGCCTGACCTGGCGCGCCGATGGCGTCGGCGCGGTCACGCAGCTGGTCTACGACAAGAACGGCAATGTACTGAAGACCATTCAGTACGCGACGGCCATCACCGGCGCGGTGTCGCTCACGACGGTTACTACAACTGCAGGCGACCGGATCACGGACTCGGTTTACGACACGGCAAACCGCCAAACATTCGTCACGGACGCACTCGGCACGCTCACCGAGACGGTCTACGACAAGAACGGCAACGTCACCACGCGCTATGCGTACTCGAAGCCGGTGGCCGTGCCTACGACGACCAGCAAGCTGACCGACGCGCAGGCCAGAACTGCGCGCGTCTACGACTACGCGGGCGGCGATCGCGTCACGCGTGCTGCCTACGACGCAGCCAATCGCCTCATCCTGAACGTCGACGCCACAGGCGCGATGGTGGAGACCTTCTACGACGCCGCGGGCAACGCGATCAAGACGACAAGCTATGCCAAGCCGATCGTTCTGACGACGCTGCAGAACAACTGGACCGCCAGCTACGCCACACTCAAGGCACTACTCGCGCTCGATACGGCCAACGATCGCACGGTCAAACGCACGTACGACAGTGCCAGCCGCCTGGTCTATACCGTCGACCCGATGGGCTTCGTGAGCAAGAACGTCTACGACGGCGTCGATCGCATCACCCAGACGGTCAACTACTGGTATGCCATCCCGGCGGCCACGGCCAACACGACCGCCGCCGTGGCTGCGGCCATCGTGCCGCAAGCCACTTCGGACCGAACCACCAGCTTCAGCTATGACGCCGCAGGTCGTCTGCTGAGCACCACCGACGCACTCGGCTACACCGAGAGCTACACCTACAACGGCCTGGGCCAGAAGGTCACCTTCACCAACAAGAAGAGCTCGGTGTGGTCGTACGTGTACGACGCGGCGGGTCATATGACCACGGAGACCGCGCCAGCCGTCGAAGTGACGGCGGTCAAGCTGGACGCCAACGGCAACCTGGTCGTCGATGCCGCGAACTCCGCCACCGTGGGCGTCATCACCCAGTTGACTTACGACGCACTGGGCAACCTCAGGTCGCGCACAGAAGCTGTGGGGCGCCCCGAGCAGCGCGTCACCAGCTATGAGTACGACGCGGTGGGACATCAGGTCCGTACGGTTTTCCCGACGGTCAACGTGTACAGCCCCGCCGGCGATTCGCTCGCCACGAACGGCGCGGGCGGCCTTGCTTCGCGCACCGAAGTGGCTACGACGCTGGAGACACGCACGACATACGACGTGTTCGGCAACGCCATCACGAACCGCGACGTGGCTGGCAGCTATAGCTACAAGACGTACGATGTGCTGGGCCGCGTCAAGTACGACGTCGACGCGCTGGGCTTCGTCACCGGGTACGTCTACAACACCTGGGGGCAAGTCATCGAGCTGACGCGCTTCGCCAACGCCACCACCCTGGCCGACAGTTCACCAGCGAGCCTGACTGCGACACAGGTCACCACCGCAGTGAACGCGGCTGGCATCGACCATGGCCCCGACCGCAAGATCACGACGACCTATGACCGTGCCGGGCGGGCGACCAAGGTCGTTGAGCCTCAGACCTACACCTACGACTCCTCCGCCCCGGCAGGGTCGCAGTACGCCAGTGCTGGTCGCACCACGGTCAACACGTACAACGCCTTCGGCGACCTCACCCGCGTCGGCCTGCTCAAGAACGCGACCCAGAACACCTGGATCTACACAAACAACTACTACAACCTCAACGGGCAGCAGATCGCCAGCGTCGACGCGCTGGGCTATCTGACCACCCAGTCCTTTGATTCCTTCGGCAAGGTCAGCGTCCACACCGAGTTCGCCAATGCGGTCGCAAACTGGAACGCCGCCAGCGCGCCTGCGACGCCGCCCACAACCACCGCGGATGTGCTCAACGACCGCAAGACCAGCTACGCGTACGACCGCATGGGCCAGAAGCTCAGCGAGACGCGTGCCAATGTGGAGTACAGCGCAAGCAGCAACGGCACCACCTCACGGGCGGACCTGGTGACCAGCTACGCGTACGACGCGGTCGGCAACCTCACGCGCACCACCGATGCGAACGGCGGAGCCACTTACAGCTACTACGACGCGCTCGGACGAGTGAGCGCGACGGTCTCGCCGTCCACCTCCAACGGCAACCTCGTGGCCGGCACGAGATTTCAGCGTGATGCGTATGGGAACGTCGTCGTCAAGACCGAGACGCACGTCTACAAGTCAAGCGCCTCCGCAGACGCATATGCATCGGTTGGCGCCACGACGCTGGCCCCAGGTCAGAGTCTGACGCCAGGACAGAGCATCTATTCGCCCGACGGCCGCTACAACTTCACGCTTCAGACCGACGGCAACCTGGTGGTCTACGATCGCCACGACAACAACCAGGCGGTCTGGAATTCGCAGACCTCCGGAAGGGTCGCCACCAGTTTCACTTTCCAAACCGATGGCAACCTGGTTCTGAGCGGGCCGAGCGGAACCATCTGGTCCTCCGGGACCGCTACCAAGGGTGGCGCCAGCCTGGTCATGCAGGGCGATGGCAACCTGGTCCTCTACACCGCAGCCGGTGCGGCAGTTTGGTACACAGGGGGCGACAACAATGCCGCAATCAATGCCGACCGCGTGACCTACACGCAGTACGACAAGCTTGGGCATGCCACACAGAGCACAGACGCTGCGGGCTACAGCCACTACAGCTCGTACGACGCGCGCGGCAACATTGCCAAGGAATGGCAGTTGGTGACCGACGGAAACAACGCCTCGAGCACGCTGTTCCGGGCGTACCAGTACGACAAGTTGGGCCAGCAGACGCACGTCATTGACCCGGCCTCCCGCAGTCAGGTCAGCGGCGGCACTGTCACGACCGTCACGCAAGCCCAAGCTGGGTTGGTGGACACGGCGCTTGAATACAACGGCTTCGGCGAGGTCACCCGCAAGGGCGTCAACGGCGGGCGCCAGGAGTATTTCAACTACGACAACGCCGGGCACATCTGGCGCACCAACTCGGGCGACGGGGTCGACAAGGTCGCTTTGTACGACCTCGTAGGCAACCAGACGGCCAACATCACCAGCTACGGCAGCACAGCTGGCGATGTCAACCTGCTCAACAGCTACTCGACGCCTGACGCCGTGGCGGCAGCCGATCTGCGCCGCACCGACATGGTCTATGACCTGCTGGGTCACCTGGCGTCGACCATCGCGCCGCAGCGCAGCGACGCCACCGGTGGCGCGCAGGTCAGCCGTCTGTTCACCCAAGGCACGATTGCCGGATCCAGCGCACCCACCCGCGACGAAAGCGGCATGGCCAACGGCAGCGTTGGAACGAACGTCGTGAATCTGGCCTGGTCGGCGCTGCGCAATCTCGGCAGCGGCGACATCAAGGTCGTCATGGAGTACACGACAAAGCCGTACTCCGTCACGCCCGTCCCGCTGGACGCCAACGGCAATCCCGTCATAACCGATGAGAACGGTCAGCCTTTGCCGCCGCCACAAATGGTCGCGGGCCAGCCGCGCAGCCGCACGCAGATCGTCACCAACCTGGCGGAGAACACCAACAGCCTCACGATGCGCTGGGACGACGCCGCGAACGATGCGAATGGCGGCGTCGGGCGAGTCACCAAGATCACGATCTACAAGAAGGACACCTACGGCAACTGGCAGCCCGTGATCGCCGACGGCACGGTGGGCTACAGCGGTCAGGTGATCGACATCGACGCACCGACCGATCCGTCCAGTTCGATGCGCTTGCAGATCCGCGCCGCAGGCAGCACCGGCGAGACCGGCTGGAGCGACGCGCCAATGGTCAATTTCGGCGACATGCTGCGCTACAACGCCAGCGCTTTGCCGCCGGGCAACTACGAGTACCGCGTCACCCAGACGACCAGTGCGGGCGTCGCGACGGTGACCGCTCGCGGCACGGTGGTGCTGACCTCCCCTCCCCTGGCCACGATCAGCGTGCCCATGGGCTTCTACCAGACGAGCCTGTACACGGGCGGGCTGTTCACCTGGCCCTCGCCAGGCGCCTCG
This sequence comes from Variovorax sp. CF313, assembly GCF_000282635.1. GTDB lineage: Bacteria > Pseudomonadota > Gammaproteobacteria > Burkholderiales > Burkholderiaceae_C > Variovorax. Next base: position 3,068 of record NZ_AKIW01000010.1, on the reverse strand, counting down.
GTGGAGCAGACGTTCCGCTACCGCGCCGCAGGCGGCAACGGTGCCTGGACCACGGTGGCAGTCTCCGACCGCGGCAACGGCCGCGACGGGATCGACCTGTCGGCCATCGCCGCAGGCAACTACGAGTACGAGTTGCTGTGGACCCGTTCGGGCGAAGGCGTGCCGTATGCGCACGCCACGGGCCCGATCAGTTCGACGGGCTGGGTGCTTCCTCAGTGGGTCCCGCCGGTCAACCTGCCTGTAATCACCGGGGTCTCTGTCCAGATCGTTGGTACCGGTGGAGTCGACGAGTCCAACAATCCCATCGGCACCCCGCTGACAAAGATCCAGTGGCCCTACGTCGCCTCGGACGGCGCAGGCAACGCGGTCACGTTCCGGTACCGTCTCCAAGGCAGCAACAGTGCCTGGAGCACACTGCCTATTCAGGGTGTTGCCGGCAGCGACGAGTCAAGCCAGCCGCTTGGCACGCAAAACGTCGATGTCACCAGCCTGCCAGCGGGACGCTATGAGTTCCAGATCCTGGCGACCTACACCTCCCTGGGCACCACGCAATCGGTTGCTCAGGCCACGGGGATCCTGGACAACACCCGCACCCCCATCATGGAGACGCGCTCGGGCGTCAACGTGATTCCCTATCAGGTCCAGGTGGGCTCCACCCCGATCTACGCGAGGGACGAAGGCGGCAACATCATCTACGAGACCGTCTACGAGACGCAGTACCAGACGCAGCAAGTGCCCGTGTGGGGATGGGTACAAGTGCCACGGGTGGAGGCCTATCAAGTCGCTGTCCAGGGCGGCCCCATGATTTCCGGCTACGACGAGTCGAACAACCCCATCTATGTGCGCGACGCCTGGGGCAACATCCAGTACGAGACGGTCTATCAGACGCAATACCGCGTGGTCTACGACAACGTCTGGACGGTTGTCGGCTGGCAGCCGACAACCGTTCCAGTGCAGGTGCCGGTGCAGCGTCCCGTCATCACGGGATATCAGCCGGTGTACGAGTGGCGCTACAACTATGTGCCCTACTCCTACCAAGTGCAGGTCGGGACCACGCCGATCTCGGTCCAGGACACCACGCCGCCTTACACGCCGGGGTACTGGACGCCGGCCATTCCGCCGCTGTTCGCCTCGCAGAACACCACCGGAGCCGGCAGCGCCGCAGCCAGCGAAAACAACACCGATGGTGCGGCGGCAACTCAGACGCCAACGATCCAGGGCGCGAGCACCACCACGCGCCCGGCGGTCAACCAGAACGTGGACCGCTGGGGCAACGTAATCTCGATCAGCGACCCTCGCTCGGCCGCCTGGGTCACCACCTACCGCTACAACGCCAACAATCAGCTCGTCGAGCAGAAGCAACCCGACGCCAACGGCGCCCAAGATACAGCGGGTGCCGCGACCACCCAGCTGTTCTACGACAAGCTCGGCCGCCAGGTGGCGGTCAAGGATGCCAATGGCAATGTGCAAGGCCAGGTCTACGACGCGCGCGGCAACCTGATTCAGGAAGTGCACGCCGACGGCGGTGTGATCAACAACAACTACAACGTCTTCGGCGACAAGGTGGGCACGGTGGACGCCGAGGGGCGCTCGACGAGCTTTACCTACGACAACCTGGGCCGGCTGTTGACGACCACGCACATGGCCGCCGACATCTGGGGATGGGCAAGCCCGTTCGGCCCATCGGTGACCTCGACGACGGCGATCATCGAGGCGAACACGTGGGATCAAGCGGGACGCAAACTCACCCAGATGAATGGCGCGGGCGAAATCCTGCGCTATGCCTACGACCTGCGCGGCAACGTCATCAGCACCACCCAGCCTCTGGGGCAGGTGACGCGCGCTGCTTTCGATTCGATGAACCGCAAGGTCGGCGAATACGACGCCAACGGCGCGCTGGCCACCTGGAGCTACAACTACTTCGGGCAGCTCACGGGTCACGTCGACATCGGCGGGGCAAGCTACAGCTACACCTACGACAATGCGCGGCAGCTCACGCAGCAGACCAACTCTCGGGGCCAGAACCTCAAGTACTCGTACGACAGGGCCGGCCAGCTCCTGCGTATCGACGACGCGGGCGTGGGCAAGGTCACTACCTATGCCTACGATCTGGCAGGCCGTCACGTCCGTGAGACCACCACGCAAGGAGGAGTCGCCTACCAGGATAACCAGATGGCGTATGACGCCCTCGGTCGCCTGCGCTGGGTGGCCGACACCAACGCGTACATCTCCATCGACTACGACAAGGTCGGTAACCGCACGCACATCCACACCAAGCTGAACTACAGCGGCGTGAGCAGCCTGGTGGGACAGATCGAGCAAGCCGAAGAGAGCGACCGCTACTTCGCCTACGACCAGATGAACCGCCAGACGCTTGTGGATTCCGCCACCGGCGACGGCAGCGTGCTGGGCGCAGACGGCCACCGCCTTAGCTACGACAAGAACGGCAACCGCAAGCGCGATGAGCACGCCGGTGTGCGCATCATCCAGCAGAACGGCCAGTGGACGGCCGTGGGCGGCAATGTGGTGGAGACGTACGACTACGACAATCTCAACCGCCTGACCACCACCTGGCGCGACGGCGCGCGGGTGGAGACGCGTGGCTATGACGGCGCAAGCCGCGTCATCCAGTCCATGCCCGATGGGCTGGGTGTGGACTACGTCAACCTACACCGCCAGTACCGCGCCGTCAATGGCACCGACGCCCTGCAGGGTCGGAGCAGCCAGTATGACGCGAACGGCCGTCTGACCCACCAGAGCACGGTCGAGTACATGGCCGCCGCGAGCGTGGTCGACTACACCTATGACGCCGTGGGCAACGCGACCTCGTACCTGGTGGCTGACACGCTCAACGGCACTTTCACGAACACCGCCGTCACCGTGGAGCGCGCCGAGGGCTATCGCACCGGCTCGAGTTTCAGCGTGACCGCGCGCGCCGGCACCACTCAGATCCTGTCGCAAGGCATCATGGGCTACAACTACGACGCCAACGGACACCTGAGGTCCACCGGCGACGTCGGCCAGACCGCCCAGCCGGACCTGCGCACGCACAACTTCATCAACGACGC
>NZ_AKIW01000009.1 GCF_000282635.1 Variovorax sp. CF313 | reverse complement strand
CCCCCTACCGGGGGCAACACCTGCGGCCCGGCGAAGCCGGTTCCGCGGTGTTTCTGGAATAAGGTTGCCAATCGATGGCTGATAACAATCGCAGCGCACCCGTGCTCTCGCTGAGCGCCATGGGCAAGGACTATGCGGCGCCGGTGCTGGACGACGTCTCGCTCGTGCTCAATGCCGGCGAAGTGCTGGCCCTCACGGGCGAGAACGGCGCCGGCAAGAGCACGCTGTCGAAGATCGTCTGCGGCCTGGTGCAGCCCACGCGCGGCCAGATGCTGCTCGACGGCAAGCCCTTTGCGCCCACCTCGCGCCGCGACGCCGAGCGGCTGGGCGTGCGCATGGTCATGCAGGAGCTCGGCCTCGTCACCACACTGTCGGTGGCCGAGAACCTGCTGCTCGACCGCCTGCCCAACAAGACCGGCTGGATCCGCCGCGGCAAGCTGCACGAGCTGGCCGCGCAGCAGCTGGCCAAGATCGGCATGCAGAACATCGACCCGGCCACGCCCGTGGCGCGGCTGGGCATCGGCCAGCAGCAGATGGTCGAGATCGCGCGCAACCTGCAGGACGACACGCGCGTGCTGGTGCTCGACGAGCCCACCGCCATGCTCACGCCGCGCGAAACCGCGCACCTGTTCGAGCAGATCGACCTGCTGAAGGCGCGCGGCGTGGCCATCGTCTACGTGTCGCACCGCCTTGAAGAATTGCAGCGCATCGCCGACCGCGTGGCGGTGCTGCGCGACGGCCGGCTGGTCGACGTGCGCGCCATGGCCGGCGTGCGCGAATCCGAACTGGTGCAGCGCATGGTGGGCCGCGCGGTGCACGAGCACGAAGGCCGCGATCGCCGCGTGGCGGGCCCCGTGCTGCTGAGCGCGCGCGGCATCGGCCGGGCGCAGGCCGTGCGCGACGTCGACATCGACCTGCGCGCGGGCGAAGTCATGGGTCTGGCCGGCCTGGTCGGCTCGGGCCGGACCGAACTGGTGCGCCTGCTGTTCGGCGCCGACCGCGCGGACCGCGGCGAGATCTCCCTTTATGAAAACGGCCAGCCCACGCAGCACGCGCGCAAGGGCTGGCGCTCGCCGATGCAGGCCATCCGCGCCGGCATCGGGCTGGTCACCGAAGACCGCAAGTCGCAAGGATTGCTGCTGCCGCAGTCGATCCGCGTCAATGCCACGCTGAGCGATCTCGGCGCCATCTCCCATGCCGGCTGGCTGCAGCGCGCCAAGGAGCGCGGCATTGCGCAGCGGCTGGTGGAGCTGCTGCGCGTCCGCTCGCGCAGCATCGAACAACCGGTCGCCACGCTCAGCGGCGGTAACCAGCAGAAGGTGGTGTTCGCGCGCTGGCTGCACCGCGAATGCAAGGTGCTGCTGCTCGACGAACCCACGCGCGGCGTGGACGTGGGCGCGCGCGCCGACCTGTACGCCGAACTCGACCGCATGACCGACGCCGGCAAGGCGCTGCTGATGGTGTCGAGCGACCTGCGCGAACTGATGGCCATGTGCGACCGCATCGGCGTGATGAGCGCCGGCCGGCTGGTCGCGGTGTTCGAGCGCGGCGCGTGGACCGAACAATCGCTGCTGGCCGCCGCATTCAGCGACGCGACAGGACGCGCCGCCAGCCCGCCGACGGTATCTCCCGTTTCCGATCCGACCCCGGTCACCGCCGACACACCATGAACGCCGAAGCCTCCACCAAACAAAACCCGCCGGCCTCGCCCTCCGCACTCAAAGGCCAGCTCGGCACCTACCTCGGCCTGACGGTCGTGCTCGTGGGCATGATCGCGCTGTTCGGAACGCTCAGCGAATACTTCCTGACGCGCGAGACCTTCGTCTCCATCGCGAATGAAATCCCCGCCCTGGCCGTGATGGCCGTCGGCATGACCTTCGTGCTGATCATCGCAGGCATCGACCTGTCCGTCGGCTCCGTGCTGGCGCTGAGCGCCGCGGTCACGGCGGCCGCCATCCTCGAATGGAAGCTCTCGGTGCCGCTGGCCGCCGTGCTCGGCCTCGCGACAGGGCTCGTCTGCGGCACGGTCACCGGCGCGGTGTCGGTCGCCTGGCGGCTGCCGAGCTTCATCGTCTCGCTGGGCATGCTCGAAGCGGTGCGCGGCGGCGCCTACCTCGTGACCGATTCGCGCACGCAGTACGTGGGCGACGCCATCTCGGGCCTGGCCGCGCCGTGGATCGGCGGCATCTCGGCCGCCTTCGTGCTCGCGGTGGTGCTGGTGGTCATCGCGCAGATGGTGCTCACGCGCACGGTGTTCGGACGCCACGTGGTGGGCATCGGCACCAACGAAGAAGCAATGCGCCTGGCGGGCGTGGACCCACGCCCCATCCGCATCATCGTGTTCGCCGCCACCGGCCTGCTGGCCGGGCTCGCGGGCCTGATGCAGTCGGCCCGGCTCGAAGCGGCCGACCCCAACGCCGGCGTCGGCATCGAGCTGCAGGTGATTGCGGCCGTGGTCATCGGCGGCACCAGCCTCATGGGCGGGCGCGGCTCGGTGATCAACACCTTCTTCGGCGTGCTGATCATCGCGGTGCTCGAAGCCGGCTTGGCGCAGGTGGGCGCCAGCGAGCCGAGCAAACGCATCATCACCGGCGCGGTGATCGTGGTGGCCGTCATCATCGACACGCTGCGCCAGCGCCGTGCCGACCGCCGCCTGGCCTGACGACAGCATCCCGCCCCACCAGGAACAGGAAAAGCCATGGCCACCATCAAGGACGTCGCACTCAAGGCGGATGTGTCCGTCACCACCGTGTCGCACGTGGTCAACGACACGCGCCACGTGAGCGCCAAGGTGCGCGAGCGCGTGGAGCTCGCCATCCGCGAACTGGGCTACGTGCCCAACGCGATGGCGCGAAGCCTGAAGAGCAACACCACCTCGACGCTGGGCATGCTGATTCCCAACAGCTCGAATCCCTACTTCGCCGAGATCGTGCGCATCGTGGAAGACCGCTGCTTCGGCGCCGGCTACACGCTGGTGCTGTGCAACACCGATGACGAACCGCACCGCCAGAGCGTCTACCTGAAGGTGCTGGCCGAGCGCCGCATCGACGGGCTGATCGTGGTGTCGACCGGCGCGGGCACCGCCGACGACGATTCGCTGGCGAAGCAGCTGCACGGCCTGCGCGTGCCGACCGTGCTGGTCGACCGCGAGATCGACGACCCGGCCTGCGACCTGGTGGAAACCGCCCACATGCAGGGCGGCCTGCTCGCGGTGCGGCACCTGCTGTCGCTGGGCCACAAGCGCATCGCCTGCATCGGCGGGCCCGCGGGCGTGATGCCGAGCGAGCAGCGCATCGAAGGCTGGCGCATGGCGTTGGCCGAGACCGGCGCGACGCCCGACATCGCGAACGCCAGCGCACTGCTGTGGCGCGGCGGCTTCACCAGCCAGGGCGGCTACGAGGCCATGCACGCCATCCTGCGCACCGAGCGCAAGCCCTCGGCCGTGTTCGTCTGCAACGACCTGATGGCCATCGGCGCGCTGCGCGCGGCGCATGAAAGCGGCGTGCGCGTACCCGACGAACTCTCGATCGTCGGCTTCGACGACATCGAACTCTCCGCCTACACCAGCCCCCCGCTCACCACCGTGGCGCAGCCCAAGGAGCGCATCGGCGCGCTGGCGGTCGACATGCTGCTCGAACGCGTAGGCGGCAAGCGGCGCGACGCACGCAAGGTGGTGCTGCAGCCCGAGCTGCGCGTGCGCGCCTCGACCGCGCGGCATGCGAGCTTCCGCGAGCCCGCCGCGCCCCTTGCGACCGAAACGCCTGCAACGCAAACCCGAAAGTCCCGCACCCCGTGAGCCCGAAGCCTTCTTCCAGCAGCCCCTCCCCGGCGCCGCGCATCGTGGTGCTCGGCAGCCTCAACATGGACCTGGTGCTGCGCGTACCGCATGCGCCGGCCGCGGGAGAAACCCTGCTCGGCCATTCGATCGCCACCATTCCCGGCGGCAAGGGCGCCAACCAGGCGGTGAGCTGTGCGCGCGAAGGCGGACAAGTGCAGATGATCGGCTGCGTCGGCGGCGACGCGCATGGCACGGCTCTGCGCAACGCGCTGCAGAACGACGGCATCGACACCGCCGCGTTGCGCACCGTGGCCGACGAGCCCACCGGCACGGCGCTGATCCTCGTGGAAGACAGTGGGCAGAACCGCATCGTGATGATTCCCGGCGCCAACGCCCGGGTAGAGGTGGACGAAGCCGCGCTGAAACAGCAGGTGCAGGGCGCGGCCTTCCTCGTCACGCAATTCGAGACCCCCATGGACCAGGTCGCGCGCGCCATCGCGGTGGCGCATGGCGCGGGCTGCAAGGTGCTGCTCAACCCGTCGCCGGTGCAGGCGATCGCCGAGCCGCTGTGGCCGCTGATCGACACGCTGGTGGTCAACGAGATCGAGGCGCAGACGCTGTGCGGCCAGTCCGCCGACAGCCCGCAGGAAGCGGCGCAGGCCGGCCAGGCGCTGCGCGCCAAGGGCATCGCGCGCGTGGTGGTCACGCTGGGTTCGCGCGGCGCCGTGGCCGTCGATGCCGACGGCGCGCGCCATCATCCCGCGCCTAAGGTGCAGGCGGTCGACACCACGGCCGCCGGCGACACCTTCCTGGGTGCGCTCGCGGTCGCGCTGGGCGAAGGCCACTCCTTCGACGAGGCCGTGCGCCTGGGCATTCGCGCCGCGGCGCTGTGCATCCAGCAGCCCGGCGCCCAACCTTCCATCCCGCAGCGCGACGCCGTGCTGCGCAGTCCCTTGCCTCCCGACTGGATCACGCTGTGAAACGCACCGCCCTGCTGCACGCCGAACTCTCCCATGTGATCGCCTCGCTGGGCCACGGCGACATGCTCGTGCTCGGCGACGCCGGCCTGCCGATTCCCGATGGTCCGCGCCGCATCGACCTCGCGGTGGCACGCGGCGTGCCGCAACTCGACGACGTGCTGCAGGCGGTGCTGTCGGAGATGCAGGTGGAAGGCATCGTGATCGCCGACGAGGCGCTCGACGGCGATGGCGACACGAAAAAATTGCCGGGCTGGTATCCGCAGTCGCTGGGCATCGAGCCCCAGACCGTGTCGCACGAGGAATTCAAGCGCCGCACCGCCAAGGCCCGCGCCATGGTGCGCACGGGCGAATGCACGCCCTACGCGAACATCATCCTGATCGCCGGAGTGAAGTTCTGAGGCGCCGCTCGAGCGCCTTCGCTCATTCGAACTTGTAGTTCGCGCCCACGGACTGGCCGACCTTGAGCATGTGCTCCACACCCTGGATCACGATGCAGTTCATGCCGAAGGTGATGCCGCCATCCACGCGCGCGTCGGCGCGGTAGGTGCGCAGCGTGTCGCCGACCTCGGGGCTGCTGAGGGCGGTGGCCGGATCGATGTCCGGGATCGGGCAGCGCGTACAGGGCTTGACGGGGCGCAGTTCGGCCTCGCCTTCACCGGTCGTGATGTGCAGCGCGTCGATGCGGTCCTCGTCGTGCGACTCGATGCCCGCGAGCACGATGTTGGGGCGGAAGCGCTCGATGCCCACGGCCCCGTGGCCCTGTGCCGCAAGGCGTTCGTTGAGCTCGGCCAGCGAGCCCTCGCTCGCCACCAGCAGCGCGTAGCCGTCGGCGAACTGGGTCTGCGCCTCGACGCCGGCGGTCCACTTCATACTCGACAGGCGCTTGTGCTCGGGGTCGAAGCGCACGAGGCGCAGGGTCTGCGGCCTGCCGGGCTCCGAGAGGAAATCGCTGAACCACTGGGCGGCGATGTCGCCCATGTCGTAGGCGGGCACCTCGTCTTTCCATACGCGCACCCGCACCGGCTTCTCGACCCGGTCGAAGGCCAGGTGCAGCGCCAGCATGCCAGGGGCGCGCAGCACCACTTCCATCTGCTTCATCTGTGGCTTGATCAGCGCCATGCGCGGCAGCTGCCGCTGGGTGACGAACTCGCCCTGCGCGTCGACCACCATCCAGGCCCGGTCGAACTCCAGCCCGGTCTCGGTCAGCAGCATTTCGGGAAGCTCGACCCCGGCGCAGGACTTGACCGGGTAGATGAACAGGCGCGCAATGGTGGCTTCGAGGTCGAAAGCAGGCTGGGACACGGTGGGGGTTCCTTGGAATTCGGCGGCAATTGTCCGGCATCGAGGCGCCCCGAAAACTCCCCGCCGCAGGAAAAGGCCCACGCCCCGCCCTGGACGGGCAACTCCTACAATCGTTCGATGGCTCTCCCCCCAGAAGTTTGCATTCGTGGCGCCGGCATCGTCGGCCGCACGCTGGCCCTGCTGCTCGCGCGCGAACGTGTGCGCGTCGCGCTGGTGGTGCCGCCGGCCACGCAGGGCAAGGAAGACATCCGCGCGTATGCGCTCAACACCGCCTCGCGCGCGCTGCTCGAATCGCTGCGCGCCTGGCCCGACGCCGTCCACGCCACCGCTGTGCGCGAAATGCTGGTGCACGGCGACGAAGGCGGACGGGTGCAGTTCAGCGCCGCACGCCAGAAAGTCGATGCGCTGGCCTGGATCGTCGACGTGCCCGCGCTCGAGCAGCAGCTGGCCGACGCGGTGCGCTTCCAGCCCCAGATCGAGGTCGTGGCCGAGCCCGTCGTCGCCCCGCTCACCGTGGTGTGCGAAGGCAAGGCCAGCACCACGCGCGAAGCGCTTGGCGTGAGCTACGAGGTCACGCGCTATCCGCAGCACGCGATCGCGGCGCGCATGGAGGCCGAGCAGTCGCACGACGGCATCGCGCGCCAATGGTTCAACGACAGGGGCGAAGTGCTCGCGCTGCTGCCGCTCGGCGGCACGCACGGCAAGACGGTCGCACTGGTGTGGTCGGTCGACCAGCTGCGCGCGCCCGACCTGCTCGCACAGGGCAACGACGAATTCAACGCCGCCGTCACCGAGGCCAGCCACAACGCGCTCGGCGCGCTCAAGCTCACGAGCGAGCGCGGCGCATGGCCGCTGGCGCGCGCCATCGCCGACCGCTGGACCGGCGCCATGCCCGGCCAGCCGACCCGCTCCTGGGCCTTGGCGGGCGACGCCGCCCACACGGTGCACCCGCTGGCCGGCCAGGGCCTGAACCTGGGCCTGGCCGATGCGGCCGAGCTGGCCGAGGTGATCAGGAACCGCGATTACTGGCGCAGCGTGGGCGATGCCCGCCTGCTGCGCCGTTACGAGCGCGCCCGCCGTGCCGACGTGCTGCAGATGAGCCTCGCAACCGATGGACTGCAGCAGCTTTTCTCGCACAACCTCGGCCCGCTTCCTGCATTGCGCAACTGGGGCATGCGCGGTTTCGACCGCACGCGCCTCGTCAAGCACTGGATCACGGCGCAAGCCATGGGCCTGAAGGCCTGACGCGCCCACTTATTCTCGAATCGAACCAACGGATCCCCCGATGACACTCGTACGCAACCTCCTATTCGCCGCCTGCACGCTGGGCGCGGTCGTGGCCGCCACCGCCGGCGAAGCCGAGATCCGCAAGAACCTGCCGGCGCGCATTCCGCAGTTCCCGGCGATCGACGAAGTCTCGAAGTCGCCGATCCCGGGCGTCTACGAAGTGCGCGTGAACGGCGCGCAGATCTTCTACACCGACGAGCAGGGCAACTACCTGATCCAGGGCAACCTGATCGACGTGAAATCGCGCAAGAACCTGACCGAAGAGCGCGTGGAAAAGCTCAGCGCCGTCGCCTTCGACCAGCTGCCGCTGAAGGACTCGATCAAGATCGTGCGCGGCAACGGCAAGCGCAAGCTCGCGGTGTTCGAAGACCCGAACTGCGGCTACTGCAAGCGCTTCGAGAAGGACATGAAGACGGTCGACAACGTCACCGTGTACCTGTTCCTGTACCCGGTGCTGGGCCCCGACTCGAACGTCAAGTCGCGCGACATCTGGTGCAGCAAGGACAAGGGCAAGGCCTGGGGCGACTGGATGGAAGCCAGCACCAAACCCGCCACCGCGGCCAGCAGCTGCGACGTGACCGCGCTGCAGCGCAACGTCGAGTTCGGCCGCAAGTACAACATCACCGGCACGCCGACGCTGATCTTCAGCGACGGCACCCGCACGCCCGGCGCCATTCCCGCAGAGCAGGTCGAGAAGCAACTCGCCGCTTCGTCCAGCTGATGGCGGCGAAGGCTCCCGCGCATCGCGCCGCAGGCGTGCGCTATCGCGTCGAATGTGCGGATCTTCACGCACACCTCTTCGACATCACGCTCACCATCGACGCGCCCACGGCGCAGCAGCGCGTGTCGCTGCCGGTGTGGATTCCGGGCAGCTACCTGGTGCGCGAGTTCGCCAAGAACCTGCAGGGCCTGCGCGCCACGCAGGGCCGACGCAAGCCGGCGCTCACGCAGCTCGACAAATGCAGCTGGCTCGTCGAGTGCACGCCCGGGCAGCCGCTGATGCTGCACTACCGGGTCTGCGCCTACGACAACTCGGTGCGCACCGCCTGGCTCGATGCCGAGCGCGGCTTCTTCAACGGCACCAGCGTGTGCCTGCGCGTCGAAGGCCAGACCGAGGCGCCGCATGCGCTGGAGATCGTCGCGCCCGTGTTGGCCGATGACGCTGCGCGCTGGTCGTGCGCCACTGCCCTGGTGCCGCTGAAGGCCGACAAGCACGGCTTCGGCAGCTACCAGGCCTCGGGCTACGATGAATTGGCCGACAGCCCCGTCGAGCTGGGCGCCTTCTGGAGCGCCGAGTTCGAAGCCTGCGGCGTACCGCACCGCTTCGTGATCGCGGGTGCCGCGGCCTCGTTCGATGGCGACAAGCTGATCGCCGACACCAAGGCCATCTGCGAAGCAGAGATGCGCTTCTGGCACGGCGAAAAGGTCGGCAAGCGCGGCGGGCCGAAGCCGCCGATCGACCGCTACGTGTTCATGCTCAACGCGGTCGACGACGGCTACGGCGGGCTCGAACACCGCCATTCGACCGCGCTGATCTGCAACCGCCGCGACCTGCCGCAGCGCGGCGAGAAGAAGAAGCAGCCCGACGGCTACACCACGCTGATGGGGCTCATCAGCCACGAGTACTTCCACACCTGGAACGTCAAGCGCATGCGGCCGGCAGAGTTCGTGCGCTACGACTACAGCCAGGAAAACTACACGCAGCTGCTGTGGTTCTTCGAAGGCTTCACCAGCTACTACGACGACCTGCTGCTGCGCCGCGCCGGGCGCATCGACGATGCGGCCTACCTGCGCCTGCTCAACAAGACCATCAACCAGGTCATGCAGACGCCGGGCCGGCTGGTGCAGCCGGTGGCCGACGCGAGCTTCGACGCCTGGGTCAAGTACTATCGCCAGGACGAGCAGACGCCCAACAGCACGGTGAGCTACTACACGAAGGGCGCGCTGGTGGCGCTGTGCTTCGACCTCACCTTGCGCCATGAAGGCAAGGGCACGCTCGACGACGTGATGCGCCACCTGTGGACGCACAGCGGCGGCGGGCCGATCAGCGAGGCCGACATTGCCGCCGCGCTCGAGGCCGTGAGCGGCCGCTCGTATGCGGCGGAACTCGCACGCTGGGTGCATTCGACCGAGGAGCTGCCGCTCGCGCAGTTGCTGCGCGCGCACGGCGTGGCCACGCTCGAAGACCCCTCGCAGCAGGCGCAGGCGCTGGGCCTGCGCGTGGCCGAGGCCAATGGCGGCGTGCAGGTGAAGGTGGTGCTGCGTGGTGGCGCGGCCGAGAAGGCCGGTTTTTCCGCGCACGACGAGTGGATCGGCATCGAGCTGCCCGCTGTCGGCAGGAAGGGCCAGCAGCGGCCGGCGCAGGCCTGGCGCATCGCCAAGCTCGATGACCTCGCGCTGTACCTGGGCGATGCGGCCAAGTGCACGGCCATCGTGGCCCGCGACCGCAAACTGGTCAGGCTGCCGCTGGTGCTGCCCGTCGGGGCGACCACCTGGCGCCTGTTCTCGCACGACGCCGCCAAGGTGGCGAACTGGCTGGGCAGTTAACTCGCCTCTTTGTCCTCCCCCGCGCTGGGTCGGCGTTCTCGCATCGGGAACTCCGGGCCATGCTGGGTATAGTGAAGCGCGTTTTTTCCCTTCCCCCGGAGACACCATGAGCTACGAAAACATCGAAGTGCGGACCGAAGCTGGCAAGGTCGGCATCATCACCCTCAACCGCCCGAAGGCCCTGAATGCGCTGAACGACGCGCTCATGACCGAACTGGGCCAGGCGCTCAAGGCCTTCGATGCGGACGACAGCATCGGCTGCATCATCCTCACGGGCAGCGAGCGCGCCTTCGCGGCCGGCGCCGACATCGCGGCGATGGCCAAGTACAGCTTCATCGACACCTACAAGGGCGACTACATCACGCGCAACTGGGAAACCATCCGCTCGATCCGCAAGCCGGTGATCGGCGCGGTGGCCGGCTTTGCCCTGGGTGGCGGCTGCGAGCTGGCGATGATGTGCGACTTCATCATCGCGGCCGACAACGCCAAGTTCGGCCAGCCCGAGATCAAGATCGGCGTGATCCCCGGCGCCGGGGGCACGCAGCGCCTGCCGCGCGCGGTGGGCAAGAGCAAGGCCATGGACATGGTGCTCACCGCCCGCATGATGGACGCCGCGGAAGCCGAGCGCGCCGGTCTCGTAAGCCGCGTGGTGCCGTTCGAGAAGCTCGCCGACGAGGCGCTGGGCGCGGCGCTGATCATCTGCGGCTACTCGCAGGTCTCGGTGATGGCGGCCAAGGAATCGGTCAACCGCGCCTTCGAGGGCGGCCTGAGCGACGGCGTGATGTTCGAGCGGCGCCTGTTCCACGCGCTGTTCGCCACGGCCGACCAGAAGGAAGGCATGGACGCCTTCCTGAACAAGCGCGCACCGGACTTCAAGAACGCCTGATCGCCCGATCGGGCCTCCGGTTCAACGCGCCAGCAGCGCGCGCAGCGCAGCGAGCGCCTGCGCCGGCGGCGTGCCGACCAGCGCGGTGCCGCCGGGGTGCGGCGTCCAGCGCACCTGGTCGCCCGCAATCTCGAGCACGGCGATGAGCGTGTCGCCGCGATAGAGCGACAGTCGCGCCTCCACCGGGGCACCGAAGGGCGCATCGGGTGTGGCGGCCGAGCGCGCCACCGTGCCCACCAGGGCAGGCAAGCCTTCGACGTCGCCCCGCGCGCGCCGCGCGCCGGCGTCCGAACTGAACGATGTCCAGCGCTCCAGCGCGGAGAAGGACGGCGGCCCGTCGGCTCGAGACGCCGCAGCCTTCGCCGCACGCGGCGAAGCGTCCTGCAACGCACCGGAGGCTTGCCCGCTGGCACCGCTCTGGCTGGCAAGCGCCGAGGCGTCCTGCGACTGGCGGGAGAGCGGGGCGGCGGCCGGCGGCGATGCAACGGATGGAGCGGGCGCGGCCGGTGCGGGGGCGTAGGCGCGCCGGCGTTCGCTTTCCATGCGCTCTTCGCGACGCTCGTCCTGCGCGGGGGCTTGGGCGGCCTGCTCGGCGACGATGGCGGGAGGCGCCGGCGCCACGGGCGTGGGCGCGGGCACCGCCTCCCTGCGCGATGGCTGGGCGCGTGCCGCTTCCTTGATAGGCGCCGTTTCGCGCGGCACCTTGGCGCGCTGTTCGGCAGCAGGCGCGGCCGGTGTCGGCGGGGCTTGCTTCGCCGCGGCCGGCGGCGCCGCCGCGGGTTCGGGTGCGGCAGCCGTCGCGGGTGCAGGCGCCGCAGGAGCCGCGGGGGCTTCGGCCGCGGGCGCGGCGGCGCCGCCGACACGCGCCTCCCCGTCAAGCCGCGCATCGGGCACCGGTTCGCTGCGCCACAGCACGGTAATGAACGCGGCCACCAGTACCGTTGCGAAGGCCGCGTTCCACGGCATGCGCGGATGCGGCTCTGCGCCACCGCCGAACAGGCGGCGCCACCACGGCCGAGCACTCGCGCTGTTGGCGGCCGTGCCCGCAGTCGACGCCGGCGCCGCAGCCAGGTTGTGCGCCATCTTCAGGATCGCGTCGCGCGTGCGCGGATCGGGCGTGGCCTCGCCGTCGGGCGCGTGGTCCAGCGCACGGCGCAGCGCCGGGTCGCGCAGGTCGTCGTCGCGGCCGTCTTCGAAACCGGTGGTGTTGCCGCTCATGCCCGTTGCTCCAGCACCGACAGGTAGCGCTCCATGCAGGCGCGCAGCTTTTGCAGGCCGTAGCGCAGGCGGCTGCGCACGGTCTCGAATCCGATCTCCAGGCTTGCGGCCAACGCTTCAACGGTCAGGCCGTCTTCATGGTGCAGCAGGAACGCGGCGCGCTGCTCGGGCGGCAGTTCGTCGAGGCAGGCCAGCAGGCGGCGGCCCGCGGCGCGCCAGAACGCGAGCTCTTCGGCCGACGGATGCGCGGCCGCATCGACAGCGCCGCGCACACCGCGGTCGAGCGTGGGGACGGGATCGCTGTCGTCGTCCGCATGCGCATCGAGCGCCACTTCGCGCCCGCTCACGCGCAGCCGGTCCATCGCGAGGTTGTGCGCGATGGTGAAGGCCCAGGTGCGCCAGGTCGCGCCCTGCGGCGAGAAGCTCTCGCGCGCCGAGATGATCCGCACCCAGGTGTCCTGGAACACCTCGTCGGCCTGCGCCGCCAGCCGCGCGCCCAGCAGCCGCTTGACGAAGCGGAACAGCCCGCCTTCGTGGCGCGCGTAGAGCACGTCGAACGCGGCGGCGTCGCCCTGCGCATAGGCCAGCATCAACTGGTCGTCGGGCATGGCCTGGCGCTCGGGGGCGTTCTTGGCGGAAGGGGCGCGGGGAAGCGCGGACATCGGCGGATTTTCACCCGAGCTTGTACGGGCGGCGGAAGGCATCGGGGTTCAGGGCGGCAAAAAAAGCGGCGGGGCTCAACCCCGTTGGCGGCGGCCCGCCGTATCAGCCTGCACCCAACCACCCGGAGTCCTTCCATGATCCACGCCTTCGCTCCCCGCTTCCGCCGGCCGCTCGTCGTGCTGCTGTGCGCCCAACTGCTCCTGACGGCCTGCGGCGCCACCGAGCCCTCGGCCATGGCCGACGGCCCTGTCAGATGGCCGACGCCCGCGCCCGACAGCCGCACGCAGGCAACGCTTACCGTGCCGAATTTCGAGGCGCCATCGGCCACCGGCTGCGCCCGACCGATCCAGACGCACGAGACGCCGGGCCTGCAGCGCAACGCCCAGTTCGAAGGGCACGCCCTGCGGGAAAGACGCGCGCTCGCCGACGCGGCCACGCCGCCGGATGCGCTGCGCAAGCCGTCGCGCGCAGAAGCCTCGGGCGCATTGGCCGCCTCTCCCGCGCCGATCGCCGAGGCCCCGCCCGCGGCGATGGCGATGCCCTCTCCCGCCGCATCCGCCGCTCCCCGCATCGCCGTCCAGCCGCCGGCGCAAGCACCGCGCCCGGCCAGCGAGCCCGTCACCGCCGGCATGGTCGACGACAACGCCGACTTCGGCGAATACCTCGCCTTCCGCGGCCGCACCCAGGTCGCCCACCGTGAACGCGACATCAGCGCGCGCTACCTGCTCCAGGTGCGCGATGCGCGCGGCGCCGTCGTGCCCGATGCCGAAGTGGCCGTGCAGGCCGCGAACGGCGCCGCCATGTGGGCGCGCACCGACGCGGGCGGGCGCGCGTGGCTGCACCCGAACGCCTTCGACAAGGCCCGCAGCGAGGTGTACGAAGTGACCGTGCGCAAGAACGGCCGCCAGAGCACCGCCTTCTTGCAGCGCGGCCAGAAGAATGCCGTCGACGTCGTGCTCCCAGGCAAGCCGGGCGCCGCACCCGCGCGCGCCCGGCTCGACCTGGTCTTCCTGATCGACGCCACTGGTTCGATGGACGACGAGATCGCCAAGCTGAAGACCACCCTGCGCACCATCGCCGACCAGGTGGCGAGGCTGCCGAGCCGCCCCGACACCTGCTTCGGCCTGGTGGCGTACCGCGACCGCAACGACGACTTCCTGGTGCGCCGCCATGACTTCACCAATGACCTGAACGCCTTCCAGGGCGTGCTCGACGCCCTGCGCGCCGCGGGCGGCGGCGACTACCCCGAGGCGATGAACGAGGCCCTGAACGAAACGGTCCACAAGCTGAGTTGGCGCGGCAACGGCACCACCCGCCTCGTGGTGCTGCTGGCCGATGCGCCGCCGCACCTCGACTACGGCGGCCCTCAGTACGACGACGACATGGTCGCCGCGCTGGGCAAGGGCATCAAGGTGTTCAGCGTAGGCGCATCGGGGCTCGACCAGCAGGGCGAATACATCCAGCGCCAGATCGCGCAGTACACCGGCGGGCGCTTCGTGTTCCTCACCTACAAGGAGGCGGCGAACCCGGCCAGCGGCCCCGGAACGCAGACCGTGCACGACGTCGGCAACTACTCGGTGCAGACGCTGGACAGGCTGATCGTGAGGCTCGTTTCCGAAGAATTGGGCAAGTTGCCAGCGGGTAGTTGAACTGGGCCCTCAGCCTGGGCTATAATTTTGGGCTCGGTGCAAAACTGCACTGACGGCTCTTTAGCTCAGTCGGTTAGAGCGATGGAATCATAATCCACAGGTCCGCGGTTCGAGTCCGTGAAGAGCCACCAACAAAACGAAAAAGCCTTGCAAGTCAACGACTTGCAAGGCTTTTTTCCTTGTGGGCGCGCCTGATTCTCCAGCCCGGCAGCGCCGGCGCGGGCCCTCCCCAGATACGCCCGTCATCTGGCCAATGGGCATACCCAGTTTCGGTGATGGCGCCCGCCCGGGCGGTCCACAAGAATCGCCGAAAAGAATAAATATTCACAATCACACCCTTCTCGGCCACCTCCCTTCCGGAGGGGGGTGGTTTGTTCGGGGGCGCCTGAGTTGTCCAGGAATCAGGGGAAGTTCTTGCAGTCCCTGTTCGGCTGGGCAGCATGACGCGGCATCGATAGCGGAGGGGGACGTAGACAGGGGATCTTCGGTGCCACTCAGTTACCTTCTCCAGCTGGAGCATGCTCGCCTGCCGATGCATGTGACCGACGCGCAGGACGTGCGACGCGTTTCCGTCCTGAAAGCGACCGGCCTCATCGAGGCCTCCATCGACCCGGCTTTCGACACCGGGGGCAGCTACAGGCTGGCGCAGGCGGCGCTGGTGGTCTGCATCACCGACGAGGGGCATGCCGAGATCGGCAACCTGCGCGGCCGCGGCAAGGTCGGGGCCGCACCGAAGTCCGCAAGAACAGGCCCGGAGCCCCTGGACTACCTGCGCACGATCGAACGATCGACATTCCCGCTTCGCGTGCAGGACCCGCAGGAGATCAACTGCATCGAGGCCCTGAAGCAGGCCGGGTTCGTCGATGCGGCGATCAGCCCCGCGCTGGCGTGGAAGAGCAGCAGCGAGCCGCAGGAGCTGGCGGTGATCCGGCGCATCACGCCGTTCGGGCGGGCGCAGCTTGCGCGGGGCACCAAGTAATTTCGCGGCATCGGGAATACGCAGGGCCGCATCAGCCTTCGATGCCGGCGCGCAGCATCCCAAGCGAAGCGCTCAGGAATCGCCGAAGCGATGTCCGGTGAGTGGCATCCGCTGTCAATCGAAGGCGGTGGCGCGAGCCCTCCTCGTCGAATCAGTACGAAATGCCTAACGCCGCGCGCATCGCCCCTCGCATGCCCGTCTCTCTTTGCATACATCCACGCCCTTTCCCCTTCCCCGCCAGCGCGATGCCTATTCAACAGGCAACGTGATGGGAACCCACGCCAGCTCTCGCTTCGCCTCTTCGCCTCCACCCACAACTCACAGAGTTGTCCACAGAAAACCCGAACAAGTCATCGAACTGTCAAAGAGATGTCGTCGCGACGTAGCCCTTGAACTGTTCGCGCAGCCTTGTCTTCAGCAGCTTGCCGGTGGCTGTATGCGGCAGGCTGTCGACGAAAGCCACGTCATCCGGTAGCCACCACTTCACGACGCGCTCCGCGAGGAAAGTAAGCAGTTCCTCGCGAGTGACTTCGACACCCGCGCGCCTGACCACGATGAGCAGCGGTCGCTCCTGCCACTTCGGGTGCGCGATGCCGATCACCGCCGCCTCGGCCACGGCCGGGTGTGTACTCGCGGCGTTCTCGAGCTCGATGGAAGAAATCCATTCGCCGCCCGACTTGATGACGTCCTTCGCGCGATCGACCAGCTGCACGTAGCCGTCCTCGTCGATGTTGGCGACGTCGCCGGTCGGGAAGAAACCTTCGGCATCGAGCACCGGGCCGCCCTCGCCCTTGAAGTAACCGCTCGCGATCCACGGGCCGCGCACGTGCAGGTGGCCGAAGGCCTTGCCGTCGTGCGGCAGACGCTGGCCGTCCTCGCCGACGATCTTCAGCTCCACGCCCCACACGCCTCGGCCCTGGCGCATCTTCACGCGCGTCTGCTCTTCCTTCGGCATCGACAGGTGCTTGGGCAGCAGGTTGCCGATCACGCCGATGGGGCTGGTCTCGGTCATGCCCCAGCCCTGCACGAAGTCGGCGCCGAAGTCGCGCTCGAAGCGCTCGATCATGCTGCGCGGCGTGGCCGCGCCACCCACGCCGATGCGCTTCAGGCCGATGGCGCGGGTGTCGATTTCAGGGTGGGCGTCGAAGTACTGGAACAGCATGAGCCAGATGGTGGGCACGGCCTGCGAGAAGCCGACCTTCTCGTCGCGCATCAGCTCGTACAGGCTCTGGCCGTCCATGTGCGGGCCGGGCATGACCAGCTTCATGCCGGTCATCGCCGCCGCATAAGGCATGCCCCATGCGTTGGCGTGGAACATCGGCACTGCGAGCAGCAGCGTCATCTGCGAGTTGACGCCGAAGGTGTCGGGCGCGCACTCCATCAGCGAGTGCAGCACGGTGGAGCGATGCGAATACAGCACGCCCTTCGGATTGCCCGTGGTGCCCGAGGTGTAGCAAAGCGACGAGGCGGTGCGCTCGTCGAATTCGGGCCACTCGTACTGCTCGCTCTGCGAGCCCACGAGCTCGTCGAAGCACAGCAGGTTGGGCACGTCGATGGCCGGCATGTGCGCGCGGTCGGTCATCGCGATGAAGGCGCGCACCGACTTGAGTTGCGGCGCCAGCTTCTCGACCAGCGGCGCGAAGGTGGTGTCGAAGAACATCACCTTGTCTTCGGCATGGTTGACGATGTAGTCGACCTGCTCGGGAAAGAGCCGCGGATTCACCGTGTGCAGCACCGCGCCCGAACCCGACACGCCGAAGTACAGCGCGAGGTGGCGCCATGTGTTCCACGCGAGCGTGCCGACGCGGTCGCCCGGTTCGATGCCCAGCACCGTCATCGCATTGGCCACCTGCTTGGCACGGCGCTGTATCTCCGCGTAGTTGGTGCGGTGCACCGGCCCCTCCACGGTGCGGCCGACGACTTCGGCTTTCGGATGAAAGGTGGCTGCGTAGTCGATGAGCGACGAGATCAGCAGCGGGCGGTCTTGCATCAATCCGAACATGGGTCTTGTCTCCTGTACGCTGGGGCGATGCTAGGCAGGCGCCTTGCCGCGACGCATCGTCGAAACGGACGATTGAGGACCCGCGAAGGTTGCCCCTAGCATCTCCCTCAAGAGGACCATTGCATGAACGTTCAGGACGCTATCGCCACCCGTCGCTCGGTGCGCGATTTTCTCGATACGCCGGTGCCCGGCGACGTCATCCGCCGCGTTGTCGAACAGGCGCTGCGCGCGCCCTCGGGCGGCAACCTGCAACCCTGGCACCTGCACGTGGTGGGCGGCGAGAGGCTTGCCGAACTCAAGGCGATCATGCGCACGCGCGTGCAGGAAGCACCTGCCGGCGAAGGCAGCGAGTACGACATCTACCCGCGCGAGCTTGTCGCGCCCTACCGCGACCGCCGCTTCGCCGTGGGCGAGGCGATGTATGCGCGCCTGGGCATTCCGCGCGAGGACAAGGCCGCGCGCCGCGAATGGTTTGCACGCAACTACCAGTTGTTCGGCGCGCCGCTCGCGCTGTTCTGCAGCGTCGACCGCCGCATGGGCCCGCCGCAGTGGTCGGACCTGGGAATGATGCTGCAGAACGTGATGCTGCTGCTGCGCGGCGAAGGGCTCGACAGCTGCCCGCAGGAATGCTGGGCGATCTACCCGCAGACCGTGGGCCGCTTCATCGCGCTGCCGCCCGAACGCATGCTGTTCACGGGCATGGCCATCGGCTACGCGGACCGCAGCCGGCCGCTCGATGCGCTGGTGACCGAACGCGCGCCGCTGGCCGACGTGGCGGAGTTCGTCGGTATCTGAATCCGCGGGGGGAGCGGATCGTGCTTGATGATGTGGCATCCGCAAGCAAGGCGCCGCATGCTCATCGCACAGATCTCCGACCCCCACGTCCGCCCCGCCGGCCAGCTCTACCAGGGCGTGGCCGATTCGAACCGCATGTTCGAGGAAGCCATCGACCATCTGCACGCGCTCGATCGCCGGCCCGACCTGATATTGCTGACAGGCGATCTCGTCGACGAAGGCCGGCCCGAGGAATACGCGCAGGTGCGGCGCCTGCTCGCGAAGCTGTCGATTCCGTATCTCGTGATCCCCGGCAACCACGACCACCACGAGAACTTTCGTGCAGCCTTCGCGGACCATGCCTACCTGCCGTCCGAAGGCGCGCTGCACTACTGCATTGACGACCATCCCGTGCGCATCGTGGCGCTGGATTCATGCGTTCCCGGGCTTCACCATGGCAATGTCGATGCGCGGGGCCTGGCGTGGCTGCGCCGCACGCTCGAAGCCAACCGCATCAAGCCGACGCTGCTGATGCTCCATCACCCGCCTTTCGTGAGCGGCATTCCCTACATGGACGCGTACCGCTGCATGGACACGGCGCCGCTCGAAGCCATCGTGCGCAGCGTCGACAACATCGAGCTGGTGCTGTGCGGCCACGTGCACCGCACCATGCTGCGGCGCTGGGCGGGTACGGTCGTGTGTTCGTGCCCGAGCAGCACGACGGAGATCGCGCTGCAGCTGGACGCCAGCGCGGCGCCTGCCTCGTACATGGGCCGACCGGGCTGCATGCTGCATCTGTGGAGCGAAGCGCACGGCATGGTGAGCCATGTGAGCCACATCGGGACGATGGACGGACCGTTTCCGTTTGCGTGATGGCTCGGCGCGCAAAATCCCGCCATGCCCCAGGAACGCACCCTCCTCTACACCGGACACGAATTCACGGTCGAGCACGTGCGTTCCCATGCGCAGCAGGGACCTGACTGGAGCGCGCCCTACACCCTGGAATCGCGACGCATCATTTTCCCGGCAGGCCGCACCGTGCTCGACGTACGCTCGGGCGACGGCACATGGCTGGTCGACGGACTCACCGCCATGCACTTCGACGACGCGATGGTCTATCAGCTGCGGCTCGCGGCACGCGCGGCCAGGCACAGCATGGTGGTCAGCCGGCACCGCTTGCCTCGCGCGGATGCAGCGCCGGCGTTCTTCCTGCTGTCACCTCGGTCGCTGTACCGCGTTCATTCGGCGCAGCGGCAGCTTCGCGCGGGCGACGCGGCTGCAGATGCCATCTTTTCGCTGGTCGATGAACTCGGCATGTCACGCCGGCAGGCGCCGTTGACGGGTGCGGTCGCACGCGTCAAGCGGCTGCTCGCGGAAACCGCCGACTGCGAGGCGAAGCTTTCGATGCGCGACGTGGCCGATGCGGTCTCGCGCTCGCCGTTTCACCTGGCGCGCAGCTTCCGGCAGCAGACTGGCTTGAGCCTTCATCAGTACCGGCAACATCTGCGCCTCGCTGCCGCCATGGAGCGGCTGGCCGATGGCGACCGCGACCTCGCGGGCATCGCGCACGACCTCGGCTATTGCAGCCAGAGCCACCTGGGCGCGGTGTTCCGGCGCGATGTGGGCGTCACGATGGGCGAAGCCCGCCGCATGCTGGCCAGCGCACGAATTTGATAGCCGCCGCGCGGCGCGGTCGCGAGACTCGCCACGATGGATCGCAATCTTTTCGCCGGCCTGCTCGCCGCGCTGGCCGCAGCCGTCATCGGCAGCGCCTGGCAACTCGTCTCGCGCCACGGCGTGACCACCACGCTCGGGCCGATGGAGCTGGCGCTGATGCGCTATGGCATTCCTGCCCTGCTGCTGGCGCCGCTGTGGTTCGGCAAGAAGAGACGCATCGCACCGAAGGCCTCGCGCGTTGCGCTCGTGCTGCTCGTCGCCGGCGGCGGCCTGCCCTTCGGGCTGCTGGTGCTGGCCGGTGCCCAATGGGCCCCCGCGAGCCACATGGGCATCTTCATGGCGGGCAGCCTGCCGCTTTTCACCGCCATCGGCGCGTGGCTGCACAAGGGGCAGAAGGTCGAAGGCATCAGGCTTGCCGGGCTGGCGTGCATTGCCATCGGCATGGCGCTGTTTGCTGCGGGGAGTTTTCGCGGCGGCTCGCTCGACTGGCGCGGTGACCTGCTCTTTCTGACCGCGGCCATGCTGTGGGCGGTGCACTCGCTCGCGTTCGCGCACTGCGGGCTCACGCCGTGGCAGGGCGCGGCGTTCGTGAACGGATGGTCGGCGCTGCTGCTGTTGCCTGTGCTGTCGACCGTCGGCGCGCCGCGGCTGCTCAGTGCGCCATGGCCCGATGTCGCGCTGCAAGCCGCGACGCAAGGCGTGGTCGCGGGACTGCTCGGGCTGGTTGTCTACATGGCGGCCGTCGTGCGGCTGGGTGCACCACGCGCCTCGCTATCGGCGGCGCTGGTGCCGGTGCTGACCACACTGGGCGCGGCGGCCTGCATGAATGAGCCGGTCACCGGTGCGGTGCTGCTGGCTTTGGCGTTGGTGGTGCCGGGGATCGTGCTGGCGAGTGGTGTGGCTCGATGGGGCGCGAAGGAGGCGGCGCGGCCATCGGCATAGAGGCTTCAGGCGGCACGGGCAGAATGCGGCGAAACACCAGGGACGTGCACGCCAATGAAAAAGCTCATTCTCCTTGCCGCCTCGCTCGCCTTCGCCGCGGCATCCTGCTGGGCACAGGAGCGCAGCACCGTTCGCGTGCCCACGCCCTTCATTGAAGGCGGGGCGCCCGTCACGCTGGAGATGGTGATCTACAAGCCCGAAGGCGCAGGGCCCTTTCCTACGGTGGTGTTCAACCACGGCTCCACGGGCATGGGCAACAAGCCGGCGCTGTTCAAGGACACCTGGGCGCCCGAGCGCCTCGCCAAGTGGTTCACGCAGCGAGGCTGGCTTGTGGCGTTTCCACAGCGGCGCGGACGTGGCCAGTCGGACGGGCTGTATGACGAAGGCTTCACCCCCAAGCGCGAGCACTACAGTTGCGACCCGGCCCTGTCGCTGGCCGGCTTCGACCACGCGCTTGCCGATGTCGACGCCGCCGTCTCATCGCTGCAGAAGAACCCCGACGTGGACACGAAGCGCATGGAGATCGCCGGCCACTCGCGCGGCGGCATCCTCGCGATCGCCTATGCCGGCACCCGACCCGGCGTGTTCCAGGGCGCCATCAATTTCGTCGGCGGCTGGATGAGCGACCAGTGCCCCAATGACGCCGCGGATGCGATCAACCCGGTGAGCTTCACGCGCGGCGCTGCCTTTCCCCGTCCCACGCTCTGGTTGTATGGCGAGAAAGACAGCTTCTATGCAATGGCGCACAGCCGGAAGAATTTCGAAGCCTTCACGGCAGCTGGCGGCAAGGGCACCTTCGAGACCTATGCGCTGGAGCCCGGCACGAACGGGCACATGCTGATCGTGCAGCAAGGGCTGTGGGGCCCGGCGGTCGAGGCGTATCTGGCGAAGTGATCGCAGCATGCGCCTGGTGCTCATCGAAGGCCTGCCGGGAACGGGCAAGACCACGCTGGCGGAACGCCTGTGCGCACTCGCGTTGCAGGAAGGCTGCGCGAGCAGGTGGTATCTGGAAGAGGCGGCGGATCATCCAGTGCATCCCCATTCGCTGAATGCGGCAAGGTTGGAGGCGGACTATCCCTCGCGTTGCCTCCAGGGTTGGCGACGCTTCGCTGACGAGGTGCGATCGGACAGCACCTTGAACATCCTTGAAGGCAGTGCATTCCAAAGCACGGTGCGGTTCATGATGGAGCAGAACCGGACCGACATCGACGATTACTTCGGGAGGTTCGAGGGAATCCTGAGCCCCCTGCGGCCGGTCTTCATCTACCTGCGACCGGAGGACGCAGAGCGCCACTCGCGCGCGACTGCAGCGCACCGTGGTTCGGACTGGACGCGCAAGGTTGCCGCGTACCTGGAACAAACACCTTACGCGCATCGCCATGGGTTGCGAGGCGAGAGCGGCATGCATCGGTTCTGGGCCAACTATGCGCATCTCTGCGATGAACTGATGCACGGACTCACGATGCGTGTGACCAGGATCACCGTGGAACCCGGTCACGACGATTGGGTGCTGGCCGAAGCTGTCGATGCCATCCAATCGGAGCCATATGCAACATGCGAACGGAACCGCGAATGACGCGCTCGCCCCAGGTTCACAACCGCTCGACGATGGTCACATTGGCCATCCCCCCGCCTTCGCACATGGTCTGCAAGCCATAGCGCTTGCCGCGCTGGCCCAGCGCATGGACCAGCGTGGTCATCAGCTTGGTGCCCGACGCGCCGAGCGGATGGCCCAGCGCGATCGCGCCACCGTTCACGTTCAGCCGGGCCGGGTCGGCGTCCAGCACCTGCAGCCAGGCCAGCGGTACCGGCGCGAAGGCCTCGTTTACCTCGTAGAGATCGATGTCGTCGATCTTCATGCCCGCCTTCTTCAGCGCGCGCTGCGTGGCGGGCAGCGGCGCCTCCAGCATGATGACCGGGTCGTGGCCCATCACGCTCATGTGGTGCACGCGCGCCAGCGGCTCCACGCCCAGCGTCTTCAGGCCGCGCTCGTTCACCACCATCAGGCCGCTCGCGCCATCGCAGATCTGGCTGGCGGTGGCCGCCGTGCAGCGCCCGCCTTCGGCGATGAGCTTGACGGCCGCGATGCTCTCCAGCGTGGCGTCGTAGCGGATGCCTTCGTCGGTGGTGTGCTGCTCGCCGGTTTCGGAACCGTCGGCCATGCGCACCGCCACGGGCACGATCTCGCGCTCGAAGTGGCCCGCCCGGGTGGCGGCGATGGCGCGCCGGTGGCTTTCGAGAGCATAGCGGTCGAGCTCGTCTTTCTCGATGCCGTAG
The DNA here is from genome assembly GCF_000282635.1 of Variovorax sp. CF313. Classification (GTDB taxonomy): domain Bacteria; phylum Pseudomonadota; class Gammaproteobacteria; order Burkholderiales; family Burkholderiaceae_C; genus Variovorax. Next base: position 7,057 of record NZ_AKIW01000009.1, on the reverse strand, counting down.
TTCCTGGCGATCATCTCGGCGCCGGTGAACTGGCTGAACTGGACGTCGGGGTAGCGCTTCTGCATCGAAGGGCTCATGTAGAAGCCCAGGCCGTTCTTCAGCGGCAGCGTGGTGGGCAGGCCCATCGGCACGCGCGTCATGCTTTCCACGCCGGCGGCGATGACGATGTCCATGCTGCCCGAAATCACGGCCTGCGCCGCGAAATGCAGCGCCTGCTGCGACGAGCCGCACTGCCGGTCGACCGAGGTGGCCGGCACCGACTCGGGCAGACGCGAGGCCAGCACCGCGTTGCGCGCGATGTTCGATGCCTGCTCGCCGGCCTGGCCGACGCAGCCCATGATGACGTCCTCGACCAGCGCGGGGTCGGCACCGGTGCGCGCCACCAGGGCGTCGAGCACCTGCGCGGCGAGGTCGGCCGGGTGCCAGCCGGCAAGGCGGCCGTTGCGCCGGCCTCCGGCGGTGCGGGCGGCGGCGACGATGAATGCTTCGGGCATGGGGTTCTCCTGTGTTCGCAAGCTGGTTCGGGTCAGCGCGGCGCCATGCGAATGGCCCCATCGAGCCGCACGCTCTCGCCGTTGAAATAGCCGTTGGTGATCATCAGCTCCGCCAGCGTGGCGTACTCCGCCGGCTTGCCCAGCCGCTTGGGGAACGGCACCGATGCCGCCAGCGCGGCCTTCACGTTGTCGGGGGCGCCCTGCAGCAGCGGCGTGTCGAAGATGCCCGGCAGGATGGTGTTCACGCGGATGCCCTCGCCCATCAAGTCGCGCGCGATGGGCAGCGTCATGCCGACGATGCCGGCCTTCGATGCGGTGTAGGCGGCCTGTCCCATCTGCCCGTCCTGCGCAGCCACCGAGGCGGTGTTGACGATGGCACCGCGCTCGCCGTCTTCCAGCATGTCGAGCGTGAGCATGCCGGCCGCCGACTTGGCGATGCAGCGAAAGGTGCCGACGAGGTTGATCTGAATGATGCGGTCGAAGTTCGCGAGCGGAAAGTGCTTGATCTCGCCCGTCGTCTTGTCGCGGCTCGCGGTCTTCACCGCATTGCCGGTGCCGGCGCAGTTGACGAGCACGCGCTCCTGGCCGTGCGCCGCGCGCGCCCTGGCGAATGCCGCATCGACCTGCTCTTCGGAGGTGACGTCGACCTTGCAGAACACGCCGCCCAGTTCCTTCGCCAGGGCCTCGCCCTGTTCGGCGTTGAGGTCGAACAGCGCGACCTTCACGCCATGGCCGGCAAGGCGGCGCGCTGTGGCGGCGCCGAGGCCCGAGGCACCGCCGGTGACAACGGCGCCAATGCTGGAATCGAGTTGCATCTCTGGATGTCCTTGAGGTGTCTTTTCGGGTTTGTCCCCCGCCAGTTTAGGAAGCAGAATCGACCGCACACATCGTCGGAAACGACGGGATTTCGCCTCCGCATGCAGTCCCCCACACCCCGGATTCTCGAAACCAAGCTCAACCCACCGGCCTTCGTCGCCACGCAGGTGCCGCGCACGGCCATCGGCGAGGAGATCGCTGCGGCGGCCGTGAAGCTGGTGCTCGTGCGGGCGCCGGCCGGCTTCGGCAAGACGACGGCCATGGCGCAGATCCGCGAGCGCAGGGAGGCGCAGGGCGTGGCCACGGCATGGCTCACGCTGGACCGCGCCGACAACGACGTCTCGCGCTTTCTCCACTGCCTGGCCGAAGCCGTGCAGCGCATGGGCGTGGAAGAGCCGCGCGCCAACGCGCCCTTCGATGCGGTGGCCGCACTGGCCGCGCACGACTCGCCTTTCACGCTGTTCCTCGACGACTTCGAAAGGGTGCAGGAGCCGGCGGTGCTGGGCGTGGTGCGCGAGATCGTCGAGCACCTGCCGCGCGGCGGGCAGATCGTGATCGGCTCGCGCAGCCTGCCCGACCTGGGCCTGGGGCGGCTGCGCGCGCGCGGCCAGCTGATGGAGATCGACACCGACCGCCTGCGCTTCAGCCTCGAGGAGACCAGCGCCTTCTTCGGGCTGCGCCAGTTGCATGCGGCCCAGGTGCTGCCGGCCGAGATGCTGTCGCAGCTGCACCGCAAGACCGAAGGCTGGGTGGCCGCGATCTGGCTCGCGTCGATGGCGCTGGAGCGGCATGGCACCGGGACCGGTTTTGTCGAACGCTTCTCGGGCTCGGACCGCGCCGTGGCCGACTACCTGGCCGAAGACGTGCTCGCGCACCAGCCGAAGGACATCCGCGACTTCTTGCTGCGCACCAGCATCCTGCGGCAGCTCGATGCATCGGTGTGCCAGGCGCTGTGCCCGCGCGTGGACTGTGCAGCCATCCTCGAACGGCTGGCCGCGTCGAACCTGTTCCTCACACCCGTGAGCGGCGACGGCGGTGCGTGGCGCTATCACAGCCTGTTTGCCGACTTCCTGCGCGCGCAGCTGGCGCGCGAACTGCCCGGCGAGCTGGAGCGCCTGCACCTCGCGGCCTCGGGCTGGTACGAGTCGCACGACCGCCCCGTGCCCGCCATCGACCACGCGATCGAAGGCGGCGACCATCCGTATGCGCTGACCCTGCTCGACAGCTACGCGACGCAGTTCCTGGAGCAGGGCCGCATGCGCATGCTGGCACGCTGGTTCTCCGCCATTCCCGAACACCAGCTGCGCGAGCATCCGTTCCTGCAGCCCATCTCGCTGTGGGCCACCTGCTTCACGCACGGCCCGTGGGACGCGATGCGCCAGCTCGAAAAGTCGGGCTGCCTCGACAGCCCCATCGCCGAGGTGCGTGCAAGCGCCCACACGCTGGTGCCCCTGCTGCTGGCGATGCAGGACCGCCACGACGAGGCCTACGAGGCCGGCCGCCAGAGCCTGGCGCGCCTGCCCACCGGCCTGGCCTTCGCCGACAGCGTGCTTCTCAACGCCATGGCCCACATCCTGGCCGTGCGCGGCGACCCACACGAGGCGCGGCGCCTGCTCGACGCGGCGCGGCGCGAGCAGGGCAACAGCACCTTCAACCGCATGTACACCGAGTCGCTGGCCGGGCTGTTCGACCTGCAGGAAGGCCGCTTGCGGCAGGCCACCGCGCGGCTGCGCATGGCGGTCGATTCGACGCATGCGGTGTCGTACAACCACAGCCACGGCAATGCGTGGGCGGGCGTGCTCTACGCGGGCGCCGTGTACGAAACCAACCAGCTGGTGCAGGCCGAGCATTTGCTGAACGTGTACCTGCCGCTGGCGCGCGACGTGGGCCTGCCGGACCACATGATCCTGAGCCACGTGATGCGCTCGCGGCTCGCGTTCCATGCGGGCGACATCGACGCCGCGTTCCAGGCGCTGACCGAGCTCGAATACCTGGGCCACCACCGGCAGCTGCCGCGCGTGGTGGCGGGCGCGAAGCTGGAGCGCTCGCGCATGCTGCTTCTGCAGGGCAACGGTCCCGCATCGCGCGACGAACTGCTGCGCGCCGACGACCCCGCGCTGTGGGACAGCGAGCGGCGGCAGCGCCTGCCTGCGCACGACCTCGACTACCTCGCGCTGGCAAAGGCCCGCTGGGAAATCGCCTTCGGCGATGCGCGCGCGGCACTGGGCGCGCTCGACGCCGAGCTGCATGCGGCGCTGGCCTCGGCCCGCAACCGGCGCGCGCTCAAGCTCAGGGTGCTGCGCGCGCTGGCGCTGCAACGCATCGGCGACGCGGCCGCCGCGATCGAGCAGATCGGCGAGGTGCTGCAGGCGGCGAGCCAGGAAGGATTCATGCGGCTGATCCTCGATGAAGGCCCGGTGGTGGGCACGCTGTTGCACCGTTATGCGGCGGCCATGCAGGAGGGCACGCGCGGCAGCAGCGATCCGATACTCGCCGATCACCTGCAGCGGCTGCTGCAGGCGGCCGGGCCGGCCGGCAGTGGCGAGGTGAAAACACCCGCGGCCGATGCGATGAAGGAGCCGCTGACCCGCAAGGAGATCCGCGTGCTGCAGTTGCTGGCCGAGGGGTACTCGAACAACGCGATGGCGGAAAAGCTGTTCGTGTCGGACAGCACGGTGCGCACGCACCTGCGCAACATCAACATGAAGCTGGATGCGAAGAGCCGAACGCAGGCGGTGGCGATTGCGCGCAAGCTCGGGGTGATCCGCTAGGCGGACTCTGCCCGTGCGTCACGGCCGTTTTGCAGGGCCGGCGACCTTGTCCAGGATGACTCACTCCGGCGCCCCTCGATTACTACTGATTCCGGTGATTCCCCGGCCATTGGCCAATCCCTAGGATTCCTCCAGAGGTCAGAGTCTTCCAACTGCCGCGACAGCAGGCAACAGATAGCGAGTAAGGGAGCGGCGAAAGCCGGAGCCACCATGCCCAAAGGAACCCCGAATCCTGCCGCCATGTACGGCATCTATCGCCGTGCCTGGGGCTTCGAGGTGTCGATCGTGCGCAACGGCACGCGCTACTTCAAGCAGTTCGGCCGCGCCAGCTACGGCAGCGAGGAGCAGGCGCTGCTGCAGGCGCAGGACTGGCGCGACGGCATCGTGCGCAGCGTGCCGCCGGTGCCGCGGCGCACCCGGGCCGAGAAGCTGCGGATCAACAACACCACCGGCGTGTCCGGCGTCTTCTGCCAGGTCGCCTCGGACGGCAGGGTGCGGGCCTGGGTCGCCAAGACCTACATCGGGCACGACGAGATCCTGCGCACCGACTTTCCGGTGAACGCGGTGGGTGAGGCCGCGCAGGAGTTGGCCGTCGAGGAGCGGACACGGCAGCTGGAACGCATGGCCGGGCTGGCCAGGCTGCATCCGGCCGAGGAAACGATCCGCAAGAGCCCGCCGGCCTTTCCCGCCGGGCTGCTGTCGCCCAAGCGCTCGAAGTCCGAGATCAAGCGCAGCACCAATTCCAGCGGCGTGAGCGGCGTGCACTTCAAGGCGCCCAACCCCGGCCACCCGGGCTACTGGCTCGCCATCACCTACACCACGGGCAAGGGCAGCGTGAGCAAGGCTTTCTCCATCAAGGAGCACGGCCCCGAGAAGGCCAAGCTGCTGGCCATCGAGGAGCGCGAGCGCCAACTCGAGCAGAAGTTGATGCCTGACACCGGCACGCTCGCCCCTTCCCTTCGGCGGGAGGCCAGCCGGCACGGCCAGGCCGCCGTCGAGGCGAGGCCGCAGCGGTGAGGCCCTTTTTCTGCATTTTTCGGTGCATGACTGCCTCCGCGGAGTTGTCATTGCGCTTCGGCCAAAATAGCTGCGAAATGCGTGCGCCAACGAGCGGCAGGCAACTCGGGGAGTCCATCGGAATCAGCACCGCTGAGAGCAGCATCACGTCGAGAATGCCCAAAGGAATCCCCAATCCGGCAGCCATGTATGGCATTTACTCCAGGCCCTGGGGTTTCGAAGTTTCCATCGTACGCAACGGTGTTCGCCACCACAGGCTGTTCGGCAAGGCCAGCTATGGCGGCGCGGAGCAGGCGCTGCTCCAAGCGCAGGACTGGCGCGACTTCATCGTGCGCAACGTGCCGCCGCAGGCGCGCCGCGTGCGGGCCGAGAAGCGCCGCGCCAACAACAGCACCGGTGTGCCAGGCGTGTTCCACCACCTGGCACCGGGCGGCCGGGTGCGGGCGTGGATGGCCAAGACCTACATCGCACCGGACGAAATCCTTCGCACCGACTTCCCCGTCGCGGAGTTGGGCGACGCCGCGCAGGCGCTGGCGGTCCAGGAGCGCGCGCAGCAGCTCAAGCGCATGACGGGGCTGGCGCGCATACACCCGGCCGAGGAGGCGATCCGCATGGGGCTGTCGGCCCATGCGCCCGGGCCGCGCACGGCCAAGCGCTCGAAGTCGGAGATCACCCGGCGCAACAACACCAGCGGCGTGAGCGGTGTCCACTTCAAGACGCCCAAGCCGAACCATCCCGGCTACTGGCTGGCCATCACCTACACCACGGGCAAGGGCAGCGTGAGCAAGGCGTTCTCGGTGAAGGTGCACGGCACCGACGTGGCCAAGAGCCTGGCCATCGCCGAGCGGGAGCGCCAGCTCGCCGACAAGCAGCGCACCGAGGAAGCCGCGGCGACTGCGGCCTCGCAGCGCACGGCCTCCGGCGCGAAACGGGCCGGCGGATGAGAGTGTTGCAAGAAAACGGCTTCGCGGAAGCGGCGAAAACCAGTGGCAGCCGCATGCACGGAGCGGCCCGCCCATGAAATACAAGCAGCTTCACCGCTTGCTGCGCGTGGCCTCGCACCTGCTGGACCAGGCCGCGGCGGATGTGCGGGCGACCGATCTCGGTCCCGTGGACGAGAACATCCAGCGCATCGGCCGCGCGCTGATCGAGGTGATCGAGGTACAGCGGAAGATCTACACCGCGCAGCCCGAGCTGCAGCCCGGGTCGCTGGCCGCTTCGCCGCGCGAGAACGATGCCAACCGGCTCTTCACCCAGTTCACGCTGGAAGCGCTGGAGCTGGAAGACGCGGGCCATCCCGATGCGGCGCGCGAGAAGTACACGCAGTTCATCGGCCTCTCGCCGTCGTACCACCACCGCGAAATTGCGCGGGCGGAGATCCGACGGCTGTCCTGAACGCGCTGCTCACAGCGCCCTCGAAATCACCTCCTTCATGATCTCGTTGGTGCCGCCGTAGATGCGCTGCACCCGCGCGTCGGCGTACATGCGCGCCACCATGTACTCGTTCATGAAGCCGTAGCCGCCGAACAGCTGCAGGCACTCGTCGACCACGCGGCCCTGCGCCTCCGAGCCCCAGAGCTTGGCCATCGAGGCGGTGGCGGTGTCGAGCCTGCCGGCCACGAGGTCTTCCACGCAGCGATCGATGAAGGCGCGGCCCACCTTGATCTGCGTGGCGATCTCGGCCAGCTTGAATCGGGTGTTCTGGAATTCGGCGATCGGCTTGCCGAAGGCCTTGCGATCGCGCACGTAGTCCAGCGTGGCCTGGTAGGCGCCTTCCATGGTGGCCAGCGCGCTCAGGCCGATGATGGTGCGCTCGTAGGGCAGGTCGCTCATGAGCTGGAAGAAGCCCTGACCCTCAACGCCGCCGAGCAGCGCGTCGGCGCCCACGCGCACGTCGTCGAAGAAGAGCTCGGAGGTGTCCTGCGCCTTCATGCCGATCTTGTCGAGCACGCGGCCCAC